>CAJOIF010000017.1 GCA_905234765.1 uncultured Bacteroidales bacterium | reverse complement strand
TTCTTTTTGCGGAACCTTTCGTGAACTAGGCGGGAGTCGAACCCACAACCGCCTGATCCGTAGTCAGGGACTCTATCCAATTGAGCTACTAGTCCAGTCGTTATTGACGCTGCAAAATTACAGCTTTTTTCATTCCCGCAAGCAAAAAATCGAGAAAAATTTTATCCAATTTCGCAAATTGTTGAATGACAAATGAATAAATGTACAATACAATGTCGCATTTTATCGTTTTCATAAACCGTTATCCGAAAATTTACTATATTTGCCCCGTTTACAACTAAACTTTTTACGCTATGAGACTGTTACTGATCAGCAATTCGACCAATTTCGGCGAGAATTATTTAGCTTGGGCTTCGAGCCAAATCGAGTTTTTCTGCTTGCAGAACCATATCACCAAGGATAGCCGTATCATCTTTATCCCCTTCGCAGGTGTCAACATCGGCGGGAAGGCGTATCCCGAGAGTTACGACGCTTATGAAGCCAAGGTGAAGACCGTTTTCCGTGAGAAATTCGGCCTTGAAAACTTTAACTCCGTGCATCATTTCGACGACAAAGTGAAAGCCGTCAAGGAAGCCGATTGTATCGTGGTCGGTGGCGGCAACACCTTCCATCTGGTGGCCGAGATGCATCGTTATGGTCTGATGGATGCCATCCGTGAGCAGGCCTTGAAGGGCGTGCCTTACATGGGCTGGAGCGCCGGCTCCAACGTGGCTTGTCCGACACTCTGTACCACCAACGACATGCCCATCGTGCAGCCCACTTCGTTCAAGTGCCTCAATTTGGTGCCGTTCCAAATCAATCCGCACTATCTCGACCCGCACCCTGAAATCGACAAGATGATCAAACACGGTGGCGAAACACGCCAAGACCGTATCAATGAGTATCTTGCAGTGAATCAAAATGTTACCGTTGTAGGTTTACGTGAGGCCACGGCACTTTGGGTGACCGACGGAAAGATGATGCTGAAGGGCGGAAAGAAGATGATTGTCATGCGCTACGGCAAGGAGGCGGTCGAGATTGACCCGAATTCTGATGTGACTTTCCTCTTGGGAGAACAAAACGCTTAAACTTCAAACGCTTGGCGGTCTTCAAAGACCACAAGGTTACGATCAAGGTGGATGATTTTTCGTCCACCTTTTTCGCCTTGTATGAGGTAGCTTGCAGCCGCGTCGCCGAGGATGTCGGTGAAGGCCTTTTTAATGCGCGATAGCGTGGCATTCAGCGTGTTACCAACGAAATCGGTGAGGTTTTCGATAGCCCGACGGAGCAACTCGTCGTCGCCGTAGGTGGAGATGGGACGGTAGATGCGGTAAAGCTCTGTCTTGTAATCGCTTAAGCAGTTTAGGGGTATGCCTTCCTCATGGAAGAGGAAAAGGATGTACAGGGCTTTGCTGATGGCGGGCATTTTCACCTCTGTATTGTTGCGGTCGGTGAGGAACAGGTCTCCGCGTTTGGTGACATAAAGGCGACTTACCTCGTGTGAACCGTTGTATTTCAACACAATATCGATGAGGATTTTGTGAAAGCCTGTGTAGTCCAAAGCATCTTTCCCGATGTTACTTGGCACTTGGGTCATTTGTTGCAGGAAGCGTTCTTCCTTCGGACTGAAGCCTTCAGGCTGCAGGTTGACGATGTTTGCGTTCAGTTCGTAGAAGTGTTGAAGCGTTACCAAAGGGTCTTTGTCGATTTCAAGGATGAGGAAATCCTGCTGGTTGCCTGGCTTCAACTTCCCGATTTTGAAGAAAAACGACGGTTTGTTGATATTTAGTCCGTTGGTTTTTAAGTAGTTGAGAAATATTTCTTTCGAGAGAAACGCGCTGTCGATGGAAGGCAGTCGGTTGTCGATGTAGTCGAGTTGCTCGTCGGAGAGGGTAGGCTCGATGTAGTTCAAGGCTTGTCGGAAGGTGGCGTGTTTGTCGCTCAACTCGCGTAACGCCATGGGGAGGTAAAACAGTTCGCGGTCGTCGCCCAACATTTGTCGGATGGCGAGGTAGTTGCGCATAAGGCTTTGGTTTACAGCCTTGTCATATTCCGCCTCGACGTAAAGCACAGCGTTTCGGGTGTCGAAGTTAAGGTTCGGGATGGAGACGAAGTGGGCCTTGATGCCTTGTGTTTCCGGCAGCTCGATGTCGAGAGAGAGGATGAGCGCGGTGATGAGCAGCGACTCATTAGGGTCAAGTGCGTCGTCTGACATGGAGAGGGTTTGGAACAGCCGCAGGATGGCGATTTTTTCCTTTTTTCCGAGTGACTTCAGTATGACAACGGCATCGGAGAGGCTGATGGATGTGGCTTTTTTCCGACTGGCCGCAGTGATGCCAAAAGCCTCGTAAACCCTTTGCAGGAAGTCGATTTCGCCCTGGTTGACAATACCGTCGCACTGCACGAGGTCTGAAAGCACTTTGGCTAACGCCGTTTTTTGGTTCTCCTTGAATTTCATCTGTTTATGGAGTTGAATTTTGGGTTGCAACCTTGCAACCTCCATGCGGTTTATACGAAGATTGTATTTTTGCGCGTTTTTGCATTGCAAAAATACTGTATTATTTGAAAACTGAGCGAAAATGGCAAGAAAGTCAAGAGATTTTAGAGACGGTTTGACGCAGAAAGAGGTGCTGGAAAGCCGTAAGAAATATGGCGACAATGTGTTGACACCACCCGAAAAGGACTCTTTGTGGAAACAATTTTTTGAGAAATTCAGCGACCCGATTATCCGTATATTGTTGATAGCCTTGGCGTTGTCGGTAGGCGTGTCGGTCTATCAGTTGTGTACTGGCGCGGAGGGTTGGAACGTTTTGTTTGAGCCTTTGGGCATCTTCGTGGCGGTGATGCTGGCTACGACGGTGGGCTTCTTTTTCGAGTTGAGCGCCAACAAAAAGTTCGAGATTTTGAATCAAAGCGAGGACGAACAATTGGTGACGGTCTACCGCGATGGCTTTGTGCAACGCATTGAACGCAAGGAGGTTGTAGTAGGCGATTCGGTCATCCTGAACACGGGCGACGAGGTGCCTGCCGACGGAACGCTGAAAGAAGCTATCGCCATGCGCGTCAACGAGTCGGATTTGACGGGCGAGCCCTCGTGCAGCAAGACAGTAGACGAAGCCGAGTTCAAGGAAGACGCCACTTATCCTTCCAATTACGTCTGTCGTGGCAGCACGGTGATGGAAGGACATGGCGTGTTTGTGGTCGAGAAGGTCGGCGACGCTACCGAATGGGGCAAGGTGTACCGTGGGGCGCAGATTGACAACAATGTGAAAACGCCTCTGAATGAGCAGCTTGACCGTCTTGGACACGGCATCACTTTGGCCAGTTATGTCATCGCTGGCCTGATTATCGTGCTGCGTATGCTGATGTATTTCCTGCACATCGACGAGATGTCGCTCGACTGGATGGACTTCGCGCGCTATGCCCTGAACACCTTGATGATTGCCGTGACCTTGATAGTGGTGGCAGTCCCCGAAGGGCTCCCGATGAGCGTTACGTTGAGTTTGGCTTTGAGTATGCATAGGATGCTGGAATCCAACAATTTGGTGCGTAAGATGCATGCCTGCGAAACGATGGGTGCCGCCACAGTGATCTGTACCGACAAGACCGGCACCTTGACGAAAAACCGCATGAGCCTTGGCGACTGCCATATCTTTGGCTTGAGAGGCGGTCACATAGACGGTTCGGAAACGGCGCGTCTGTTGCAGGAAAACATCGCCATTAATTCTACTGCGTTCCTTGATTACAGCGACAAACAGAAAGTGAAAGTGGTGGGCAACCCTACCGAAGGTGCCCTGTTGCTTTGGCTTTTCGATAGCAACGTGGACTTCGTCAAGATCCGCGATGGCGCACAAATCGTCAAACAGCTGCCGTTCACTACGAAGTACAAATACATGGCCACGGTGGTAAAGACAGCGTTTTCGGGCGAGTATATCCTTTATGTGAAAGGTGCTCCCGAGATCCTGATGAAACGTTGCGCCACGGCTCGACTGTCGACAGGCGAGGCAGGCATCCAGTGGGTGAGAACCGAGGTGGAGAGCAAATTGCTTGAGTATCAAAACAAAGCCATGCGTACGCTGGGTTTCGCCTATAAATACCTTACCGAAGCGGAGTTGGATCGTGTGTTTGTCAACAACACCAAACTGGCGGTCGAGGATCTCTGTTTTCTTGGTGTCGTGGGCATCATCGACCCGATTCGCGACGACGTGGCCGACTCCATCCAGGACTGCCTGAATGCTGGCATCGGCATCAAAATCGTTACGGGCGACACGCCTGGCACGGCCAAGGAGATTGCACGTCAGGTGGGGTTGTGGACAGAAAAGGATGCCGTTGAACGTCAGATGATTACGGGAAAGGAATTCAACCTGTTGACCGACGACGAATTGCGCGGACGCATTGGCGACCTGAAGATTATGTCGCGGGCCCGTCCTTCCGATAAGGAACGGCTCGTCAGGCTGTTGCAAGAGCGGGGCGAGGTGGTGGCCGTGACAGGCGATGGCACCAACGACGCGCCTGCCTTGAACCGCGCCCAGATAGGCTTGTCGATGGGCGACGGCACTTCGGTGGCCAAGGAAGCCAGCGACATCACCATCTTGGATAACTCGTTCAAGAGCATCGCGCGTGCCGTGATGTGGGGCCGTTCATTGTATCTCAACATACAGCGCTTTATCCTGTTCCAGATGACCATCAATGTGGCGGCCTGTCTCATCGTGCTGCTTGGTGCAGTTTTGGGCACTGCCTCGCCGCTCACCGTCACTCAGATGTTGTGGATCAATCTGATAATGGATACCTTTGCGGCATTGGCTTTGGCCTCGTTGCCGCCTGACCAAAGCGTGTTGGGCGAGAAACCGCGCCGCCGCAATGCCTTCATCATCACGAAAGGCATGGCAAGACGTATTCTCGGTGTGGGAATGGCTTTTGTCGTTGTGCTTTTCGGTTTCATGCAGTATTTCGAGCACTGCACGGTGAACAGTCTGGCCGATTTCTCTTTCCTTGACTATCTCATCAACTTGTTCAATTTCAAGCATGTGAGCAATGGATTTACGCCTTATGAGCTCTCGCTACTGTTCACCATCTTCGTGTTCATGCAGTTTTGGAATATCTTCAACGCCAAGGCATATCACACCCGCCAATCCGCGCTGAGAAGCCTTCTCGACAAAGATGTCCGTCGTGGCTTTGGTGCCACATTGTTGATTATTTTCATCGGCCAAGTCCTTATCGTCAACTTCGGTGGCGAGATGTTCAATGTTGTCCCGATTTCCTTCGGCGATTGGTTGCGCATCATTTTGGGCACTTCTGTTATCCTTTGGATAGGGGAGTTGGGGAGATTGGTGAGAAGAATTAGGTCGAGATCATAATTTATTAACCTTAAAATACAAATAACATGAAGAGAACATTTACCATTATCTTGCTGGCATTGACCTGCATTATGGGTTATGCCCAGAGCATCGACCCCGCCTTGGAAAAGGAGATGCCCATCGCTTTCGAGGCCGCCGAAGACGGCACCTACACCATCGCCGTCGATGTCAAGGGCCTTGAAATCGACTACCTCCACCTCATCGACAACCTCACCGGTGCCGATGTTGATTTGCTGGCAACGAATGAAGGAGACGCAATGCCTTGCGTCTCTACATATACCTTCGAGGCCAAGACGACGGACTTCGTCAGCCGCTTCCGCTTGGTGTTCAACGCCAACAGCGGCAACGCAGATGGGGACGATGAGACCTTCGCTTACTTTGATGGCTGCGAATGGGTCGTCAGCAACACGGGCAACGCCACGCTGCAGGTCATCGACATCACGGGCCGTGTACTCAGTAGCGAGACCATCAACGGCAGCACCTCGGTCAGCCTCAAGGAGACCGCTGGCGTGTATATGCTGCGCCTGGTGAACGGAGACGATGTGAAGGTGCAGAAGGTGGTGGTGAGATAGTTTTAATCCCCCCTGCCCCCCTTAAAAGGGGGACGGGCTTCCACATAGGGTTTAAGCCCGTCCCCCTCTTGAGGGGGTGCCCGAAGGGCGGGGGAGTCAAAACCCGAACAGAATAAAACGGAATAACAAACAAACAAAAACACAACATACAATGAAAAAAACAGCATTAACCCTCGCAATCGTCCTCGGGCTGGGCATGACAGCCTTTGCCGATGGCGACAATAACAACGGCGGCTTGTTCAAGCGCGGTGCTGAGTCATGCGACAACGCCACGAGCTCTCGCACGGAGTCGCTCATGCTGCCCGGTAGCCACGGTCAAGACACCGACCAAACCTCACCCTTGGGCAGCGGCGTGGCCGTGTTGCTCGGCCTTGGCGCGGCCTACGCTGTGGCAAAGAAACGCAGAGAAGAATAAAGGTGTTGAAACACCAGCTTCGCAAAAAGGTCATCTCACGGGATGGCCTTTTTTGTTTGGCGAAAAATAATTCCCTGAATGCGTTTTAATTAAGGAAAATATTGCTACCTTTGCCGCTCCAAACTTAAAAGGAATATAAAATGAACAAACGATTGATTGTCATGACTTTATGTGGACTTATGGGGCTGTTTTTCACTTCGTGTAGCCATCCTTCGCTGTTGGGAACATGGGTGGAACCCCAGTCGGAAGAAGGAATTACCACCGAAATGGGTTTCACTTTGCTCGAAAACGGTGAGGTCATCCCCATCAACATGGGTTACGCCGAGTTCAAATCTTGGGAGCGCTCTGGCGACATGATTTATCTGAAAGGCACATACACTGGCACCAATCCGCATGATTTCGTCGACTCGATGAAGATTGTGAAATTGGATGAGCAGCAACTTGTCCTTGAGCAAGCGGGATATACCGTGACTTATATGAGAAAATAATTGGCAATCAGCCGTAAGAGATTGCGGGTCAAGCCCGCAATGATGGCTGATGGATTATGTTTTGAAGTTAGAAATATAAATACATGCATATGAAGAAATTAGCAGTTATCGCCTTCGGAGGAAACGCTCTGTTGAGAGGCGGACAAAAAGGAACTTACAAGGAGCAGATGGAGAATGTCACGGAGACTTGCCAATCACTGCTGCCTTTCTTGAACGATTACAATTTGGTCATCGGCCACGGCAACGGCCCGCAAGTGGGCAACGTCATGCTGCAACACGAGGCGGGTCACCATCAGTTTGGTGTGCCGGGCATGCCTATCGACTTCTGTGTGGCAGAGACCCAAGGCCTCATCGGTTTCATGATCGAGATGGGTCTTGGCAAAACGTTTGCCAAAAACGGCCTGAAACGCAATGTGGTCACCCTTGTGACGCAGGTGGTGGTTGACAAGAACGATCCGATGTTCCAGAATCCGACTAAGCCTGTCGGTCCTTACTACAGCAAGGAAGAGGCTGAGAAGTATGCTCAGGAGACAGGTGCCATTTATAAGGAAGACCCCAAAGGTCGTGGCTGGCGTAAGGTGGTGGCTTCACCGAAACCAATTGCTATTCAAAACGTTGAACTGGTGAAACAGCTGGCCGAGCAAGGCAATATCGTCATCACTGTGGGCGGCGGTGGTATTCCCGTCATCGAAAAGGCCGATGGCAGTCTCGGTGGTGTGGAAGCTGTAATCGACAAGGATCTGGCTTCGGCCATGACCGCCGTCAACATCAAGGCTGACGAGTTCTATATCCTCACCGACGTGCCGAAGGTGTACATCAATTTCCGCAAGGAGAATGAGAAGGCTTTGGATACCATCACCGTGGCTGAAGCCAAGCAATATCTTGCCGAAGGCCAATTCACCGAGGGAAGCATGGCACCGAAAGTACGTGCCGCCATCCTGTTCGTGGAAGCCACGGGTCACGAGGCTATCATCACAGAGGCCACCCGTCTGGGTGATCCTGCTTGTGGAACAAGAATTATCGCATAAACGATGTGTTTATCATGTAAAATCCCCGTGGGACATTGGTTCCACGGGGATTTTTATTGCATTTTAAGGAAACTTATCTCGGAACATACTGATACGCGCCCATGTCGGGTGTGTTCAGTCGTGGCCTGCCATCCAAGTCGTAAGACAAATCGTTGTCGATTAAAGGATTGCCTGTCCCGATAACGGGTGAGGCGATGTCGGCGATGTGCATGTCATTATTGCGGTAGTCGGCGAAGAAGGGCTCGTAATTGAAGAGACAGTGACTGAAACCAGCCGTGGCTCCAGCGAACTTCTCCGACTTGAAGAGGCAGTGGTCGCAAAGGAAAGAGGTGTCGGCATCAGCAACGAACTGGGTCTGAAACTCGTCCTTTTGCCCGCCATAGACGATGCAATTGGTCATCTCCATGTTGATGCGACAGGATGCGTTCACATTGCCTTGGGCATCAGTGGTATAGTTGTGCAGCGACATGGCGATGTTGTCTTTGTGCTCGGAGGCATCCCAATAGTTGGCTATGGTGCCATGGAAAAAGCGGTATTGGCCACCCAAAGCCCATACGTTGGCGGTGCCGCAGTTGGTGATGACGAAATTCTTTGCCTCAACAGGGTAAATGATGGAAAACAGGCCGTAGCCGCTTTGGTTTTCGATGATGGTGTTGTCAATGAGCAAGGAGCATTCCGTTTCTTTCAGCGACGACTGGCAGTTCAGACCGATGGTGCCGTTGCGGATGATGGCATGGCTCACACGGTGGTCGGCGCCGGCACGGCCGTCAAGGAGCAGGATTTGTCCCCATTGGCCAGGGGTGTTGTTGTAATACGGCTCCAACCGGTCGCCTTGGATAATAACAGGGTTCTCCAATGTGCCGTTGATGATAAGCTGTCCGTCGCTCCATGAGAAAATGCCGCCGTCCTGATGGCAGTAGATGCGGGTGCCTTCCTCGATTTGCAAGGTGCCATACGAGTTGATGAGGGCATAACCGTAGATGACATAGGGGCGTTCGTTGGTCCAAGTGGTGATGTCAAGACTGTCGGCAACGATGTGGTAGGGGTAAGGCACACCACCAATGTTGACCACTTTGTCGGCAACGATGTAAACGGCGTTTTGGCCCCATGCCAACAATTTGACAGTTTGTGTGTTGCCGTTGGTGACGAACACCAGTTCATCTTCCACGACAAAGGGTGAGTTGAGGTCGTTCGGGTCGATGGTGACGCGCAAGAACGAGAAAAGGCTGTCATTGGCAGGGATGATCTTGTCGTAAAACTCTGTAGCGTTCTCGCCGTCAAGGTTGACGCGGAAAGGGGAGGTCTGACCGTTCTTAAGACGTATCGAACTGATTTTCAAGTCGTCGCTGTTTCGGTTGTAGATTCTCAACTGGTGGGTGGCCGAGCCCAAAGTGGTGAACACAGTGTCGAACAGCACGGTATCCGCTGAGAAAGAAAGCATCAAACTGGTGTCATCGCTGATGGAATTGGTTTTACGGCAAGATTGTCCCAACAATAATAACGCGCACAATATGATCGGAATATGCCATTTTTTCATAGGAATGGATTTGAAGAGCAAAAATAAACTTTTATCTGATACGGTCAACAACGGATTTTATTGTATTTTTGCGAAAAATCTAAAAAAATGAAACGGTTTGGTATACTTGCAACACTTTGTTTGATGCTTCTCGGCCTGAGTACGCAAGCCAATGCTCAGAAGCGTCAAGACATTCCTGATTTGAAAGGGAAGTTTGTTTATGGCGGCATTTTCGGTGGTGGCATGTCGGGCAACTATCTCAGCCTATCTGTCTCGCCGCAGGTTGGCTATCGCATCTTCAATCCTTGGGAGGTGGGCATCAGAGGTACTTATAGCCTGCAATGCCTTTTCGACCGTCAGTATGGTAACCAGTCCAGCCATTATATCGGTTTCGCGCCTTACACCAACTATCAGATTTACAAAGGCTTGTTTGTCCATGTCGAGGATGAGGTGTTGTATGGCTTCGCCCGTTGGAACCATCAAAACTCGGATGGGATTTGGTTCAACACGGTCTTTGCGGGTGGAGGGTATCGTCAATACACCCGTTCAAACAGCTATGTGTTCATTCTGGTGCTTTACAACTTAAGTTGGAATACCCTTCCGAGAGAGAAATGGGATACGCCTTATTCGTTCCCAATAGAAATAAGGGTAGGTTTCTGCTTCTAAACCAACGGATTAGTACCTGTCAAGGCGCTCCAACTCACGTTTGGTGTCCTTGGTCTTCAACGATTCGCGTTTGTCGTAATAATGCTTGCCTCTAGCGAGCGCGATGTCGAGTTTTGCCAAGCCGTTATCATTGATAAACAAGGTGACGGGTATGATGGTAAAGCCTTTTTCCTGGACTTTGTTCTTCAGTTTGCGTAGTTCACGGGCGTTGAGCAATAGCTTGCGGTCGCGCTTGGGGTCGTGGTTGTTGTAGGTGCCTTGTGCGTATTCGGCGATATGCATCCCGATGACAAACAGTTCGTTTTCCTTGAAACTGCAGTACGAATCCGCAAGGCTTGCCTTGCCTTCTCGGATGGATTTGATTTCGGTTCCAGTCAGCACGATGCCAGCGGTGAGCGTCTCAACAAGGAAATACTCAAACGAGGCGCGTTTGTTCTTTATCTTGATATGGTTGGTGTTTTTCTTGTCCATTGCGGGTGCAAAAGTACGTATTTTTTACGAATTTGTTGCTATTCTTTGAGGAAGCCTTTCAGCACGGTGTCAAAATCATCGAGTGTAATCCAATGGTAGCTGGTGTCTCGTCTCAACCAAGTCATCTGCCTTTTCGCATATTGCCGTGTGTGGATCTTGATTTGTTCTACGGCTTCTTCAAGGGTGTAGTCTCCATCAAAGTGAGAAAACAACTCCTTGTAACCCACCGTATTGAGCGCGTTCAGTTGACGCATTGGATAAAGTGACTTGGCTTCCTCCAACAGGCCTTGTTCCATCATCATATCCACTCGACGGTCGATGCGCTCAATGAGTTCCTGACGGTCCCAGAGCAAAGCGAACTTCTTGATTTCAAAATCACGCTTGATGGCCGTTCCCGTGCGGAAGGAGGAGAAAGGTTGTCCTGTTTGGTAACACACTTCTAAGGCGCGTTGCAGCCTTCTTGGGTTCTGCTTGTCAACGATTGAAAAATACTCAGAATCAAATTTTTGAAGCTCCTTACTTAAAGCATCAATACCGCCAATTTGTAGCATGGTTTCTACCTTTTGGCGGACTTCAGGTTCCACATCGGGCATCTCGTCAATGCCATTACACACTGCGTCAATGAATAAGCCGGAACCACCCGTCATGATGACCTGGTCGTGTGTCTTGAACAACTCGTCCAAAAGCTGCAATACCTCTCGTTCATAATCCGCAACATCGTACTTGTCTTTTATACTGATATTGTGTATGAAATAATGTTTTACTTGAAGTAGTTCTTCATGTGTTGGTGCGGCCGTTCCGATGGACATTTCTTTGTAAAACTGACGGCTGTCGGCGGAGATGATGACGGTATTCAGGGCTTTGGCCAACTTGATGGAAAAAGCTGTTTTTCCCGAGGCAGTCGGGCCTGCTATGACTATCAAGGTTTTCATGGTAGAATTACTACGTCGCTTTGCGTCATTGCGATGAGGCACGACGAAGCAATCCAGAAATAAACTTGTTCCCTAGACCGCTTCGTTCCTCGCAGTGACGTAAAACGTTCCATAGGCTTTATACTTTATTCGGTACTGGCCCATTGTTGGCAACAACAATCGGCTCTTGAATTTCCTTTACCACATTGAGTCCCAACTTCTTGCCTTCTTCTTTCATGAAAGCGTAGGCCTCTTCGAAGTTGTTGCCGATGACACCGTCCAAAATGGCCTCGCGGATGGCGTTCTTGATGACGCCGACTTCGCGTCCCTCGGGGATACCGAAAGTTTCCATAATGGCATTGCCGTCAATAGGCGGTTGCCAGTTGCGCAGGTGGTCCTTGGCCTCGATTTCCTTCAGTTTCTCCTGCACAATCTCGAAGTTGTGGTGGTATTTCTTGATTTTTTCCTCATTCTTCGAGGTGATGTCAGCATGGCAGAGCAACATAAGGTCGTCAATGTCGTCGCCAGCATCAAACAGGAGCCTTCTTACCGCGCTGTCAGTAACGACATCCTCAGCCAGGACGATGGGGCGGAGGTGCAACAACACCAACTTCTGCACATACTTCATCTTCTCGTTCAAGGGCAGCTTCATCGCGGCGAAGATCTTGGGCACCATCTTGGAGCCTTTGAACTCGTGACCGTGGAAAGTCCAGCCCGTGCCGTCTTCCCAACGTTTGGTCTGGGGCTTGGCGATATCATGCAACAAAGCCGCCCAACGCAGCCACAGGTCATCGCTCTTTTCAGCCACTTGGTCGAGGACTTGTAAAGTATGCAAGAAATTGTCTTTATGTCCTTTACCTTGTATCACTTCAACTCCTTTGAGAAGTGCCAGTTGCGGGAAGATAAGCTTCAACAGACCACTTTCGTCAAGCAATTTGAAACCGATGGACGGCTTCGGTGATAGGATGATTTTGTTCAGTTCCTCGGTGACACGTTCCATCGAGACGATTTTGATGCGCTCGGCGTTGCGTTTGATGGCCTCGAACGACTCGGGTTCGATGTGAAATTTCAGTTGGGAGGCGAAACGCACGGCCCGCATCATGCGTAAAGGATCGTCGGAATAAGTGATGTCGGGGTCGAGTGGGGTGCGCAGTGTCAGTTTCTTCATGTCGGCCATGCCGTTGTAGAGGTCAACAAGGGTACCGTAGTCCTCTGCATTGAGGCTGATGGCCATGGCATTGATGGTGAAGTCGCGGCGGCTGATGTCATCCTCAAGGGTGCCGTTTTCCACTACTGGCTTGCGGCTGTTGCGGTCGTAGGATTCTTTCCTGGCCCCGACAAACTCCACTTCCATACCTTTGTAGTGGATCATAGCTGTGCCAAAAGCCCCATAGTATTTGGCTTCCTTATGCCCAGGCAGGTGAGAAGCCACCTTTTTGGCCAAAGCGATGCCACTGCCTACGGTAACCACGTCGATATCGTTTGAGGGTCGGTGCAGCAGGATGTCACGCACATAGCCGCCGATGACATAACTTTTGTAACCCAATTCCATGCTGGAATAGGCGATCACCTTAAATATTTGGCTTTCAATATGTTTCTTGAAATCGTGGTTCATGCGACGGGAGCTTCCTCAAGAATTTTCTCTTCGTGGTGCTTCACGGTGGCTACGGTCTCTTCGCCATTTTCGGCCATGTCGATGATGATGGTGTCGCCGATGTGGAGGCTCATGCCGATGATGGACTCGGCCACGGTGTCTTCCACATAGCGTTGCACGGCGCGTTTCAGCGGGCGGGCACCATACTGCTCGTCCCACCCCTTTTCGACGAGGAAGTCCATGGCTTTCTCGGTCAATTCGACCTTGTAGCCCATCTCTTCGACGCGCTTCAACACATCGTGAATCTCAAGCGCGATAATTTTGCGGATGTCATTCTTTTCCAACGAATTGAACATCACCACATCATCAACACGGTTGAGGAATTCGGGCGCAAAGGTGCGCTTCAGGGCATTGTCGATGACGCTCTGTGAGTACTCGTTCTTGGCGTTGAGTTTGGCCTGTGTGCCAAATCCCACACCCTGGCCGAAGTCTTTCAGTTGACGCGAGCCGATGTTGGAGGTCATGATGATGATGGTGTTCTTGAAGTCGACCTTGCGGCCAAGGCTGTCGGTCAGCAGGCCGTCGTCAAGCACTTGCAGCAAGAGGTTGAAAATGTCGGGGTGGGCCTTCTCGATTTCGTCCAGCAGGATGATGGAGTAGGGCTTACGGCGCACTTTCTCTGTCAGTTGTCCGCCTTCCTCGTAACCCACATAGCCAGGAGGCGCACCTACGAGGCGCGACACGGCAAACTTCTCCATGTACTCGCTCATGTCGATACGAATCAGAGCGTCCTCGGAATCAAAGAGATACTTCGCCAACACCTTGGCCAGATAGGTCTTACCGACACCCGTGGGGCCGAGGAAAATGAACGAGCCGATAGGCTTGTTCGGGTCTTTCAGTCCGGCTCGGTTGCGGCGGATGGCACGCGTCACTTTTTTGATGGCCTCGTCTTGACCGATGACGGTGCCGGCCAACTCACTCTCCATGCTCATCAAGCGGTCGCCTTCGTTCTTGGCGATACGCTGTACAGGCACACCGGTCATCATGGCCACGACTTCTGCAACATTCTGCTCCGTAACAATCTGACGGTGTGCGACGGCGTTGTCATCCCATGCTTTCTTGGCCTTTTCCAAGCGGTCGATGAGTTTGACTTCTTCGGCGCGATATACGCCTGCTTCCTCAAACTTCTGCTCGGCGATGGCGGCTTTCTTGTCCTTGCGCACGGCTTCCAGACGGCTCTCGATCTCAGTAATCTCGGCAGGTACGTTGATATTCTTGATGTGGACACGTGCACCGGCTTCGTCCAAGGCGTCGATGGCCTTGTCGGGCAGGTGACGGTCGGTCAGGTAGCGGTCGGTGAGTTTCACGCAGGCTTCGATGGCCTCGGGGGTATAGGTTACCAGGTGGTGGTCTTCATATCTGGGTTTGATGTTGTTCAGGATTTCAACGGTCTCTTCGGGTGTGGTCGGCTCGACGAGGATCTTTTGGAAACGACGTTCCAAAGCGCCATCCTTCTCAATGTACTGGCGGTATTCGTCAAGGGTGGTGGAACCGATGCATTGTAACTCACCACGCGCCAAGGCGGGCTTGAACATATTGCTGGCATCCAATGAGCCGTTGGCATTGCCCGCACCGACGAGGGTGTGGATTTCATCCACGAAAAGGATGATGTCGCGGTTGGCGGTCAACTCGTTGAGAATGCCTTTGATGCGTTCCTCGAACTGGCCACGGTATTTGGTGCCGGCCACCACAGAGCCGAGGTCGAGCATGACGACATGCTTATCCAACAAAGTGCGTGGCACTCGGTGCTGCACAATGCGGAGGGCCAAGCCTTCTGCGATGGCTGACTTGCCTACGCCGGGCTCGCCTATTAAGATCGGGTTGTTCTTCTTGCGACGGCTTAGGATTTGTGCGATACGCTCCAGCTCGCGTTCACGGCCCACGATGGGATCGAGTCTATTTTCCTCGGCGGCCTTGGTCAGGTCGCGACCGAAGTTGTCGAGAACAGGCGTTTTGCTTTTCGCGGCAGGCGTTTTCTTAGGCTTTTCGGGTTGCGGTGGAATGTCGTCCATGAGGTCGCTCTCTTCGTCACTATCGAAAATGTTATCGCTGCTTTGCTTTTCGTCGCTGGGCAGTTCGTTGCCGATGCTTTGGCTGTAACGAATCAGCTCGGCTTTGAAGTTGTCATAGTCAATGCCTTCAAACTCAAGGTTTTGCGATATGATATTGTTCTTCTCGTGCAGGATGGCCAGCATAAGATGTTCGGAGCGCACGATATCGGAATGGAATTCCTTTGCGATGATGTAGGTGAACTTCAAGACGCGCTCGGCTTGCTTGGTCAGTGGCAGGGCGAGATTGTTGTTCGGGTTGGCATTGGCCGTGCGGACTGAGGCTTCGAGCTTTTTCGTGAAGACCTCTATGTTGAGGTTGAGGTTCTCCAAAATCTTGATAGCCATACTGCCTCCGTCTTTCAAAAGGCCAAGAAAAAGATGTTCCAATCCGACGTATGCGTTGCCAAGGCGTTTCGCTTCTTCATGGCTGAATGACAGAATGTCACGAACCCTTGGCGAGAATTTTGCGTCCATATCAACTTAATTTCTTGATAATCAATAAAAATTACAATTTTGTCGTTTCAAGTTAATTTCAACGAAACGAGGTGCAAAAGTACGAACAAAAATTAAACCACGCCAGTAATGGTGACACAAACTTTTAATCACTGCCTAAACGGACAATCCACCGAGCAGCCTGTACATTTGTTCTTTTGATTTCCACAACAAGGATTTTTTTCATTTCGCAAGAAGTGAATAGCGACTACAACGAGAACCGCAACGACCAACAGCACTATGACGGTAGCGAGATTCATGCGATGACGGCATTGGCGATGAGGTAAGCGAACCATGCGCAAATCCATGCGACGACGCACTGGAACAAAATGATGAACAACATCCATTTGCTGCCCAATTCGCGGCGGATGGAAGCCACGGCTGCCACACAAGGCGTGTAAAGCAAACAGAAGACCAACATTGAAATGCTGGTGACAGTAGTGAACAAAGGCATGGCGTTGAGCACCTCAAGGGTGGCAACGACGCTCTCTTTCGCCATGAAACCGCTCACTAAGGCCGTGACAATCTGCCATTCGCCCAACCCGATAGGACGGAACACGGGAGCAATCCATCCAGCGACGCAGGCTAATATACTACCTTCGCCGTTTTCCACCATGTTGAAGTGGAAATCGAAGGTTTGAAGGAACCAAATCACCAGTGAGGCGAGGAAAATCACCGTGAAGGCGCGTTGTAAGAAGTCTTTGGTCTTGTCCCAGAGTAGGTGGGCGACATTTTTCAGGCCGGGCAAACGGTAATTGGGCAGTTCCATCACAAAAGGTGCGACATCGCTCTTGTTGCCGAACCATTTGGTAACCAGTGCGGTAATGATACCAACAATGATGCCTAGCAGATAAAGGCAAATCAGGACCACGCCGCCATGGTGCGGGAAGAACATGCTCGTAAAGAAGGCGTAGATCGGGATTTTAGCTGAACAACTCATAAATGGCGTCAGCAAGATGGTGCGCCAACGGTCGTGGGTGGAGTGGAGGGTGCGGGTGGCCATCACTGCGGGTACGGTGCAACCAAAGCCGATGAGCATGGGCACGATGCTGTGACCCGTGAGACCGAGCTTTCTTAAAAAACTGTCGCTAACGAAGGCCACACGGGCCATATAGCCGCTGTCTTCCAACAGACTGAGGAAGAAGAACAGCAGAATAATAATAGGTACGAAACTCAAAACACTGCCCACGCCGCCGAAGATGCCGTCCACCACCAACGACTGCACCGCCGGGCTGACGTTCCAGCTGACCAAGGCGTTGCCACATTGCTCAGCGAGCCACGAAATACCATGGTCGAGCCAATCCTGCAAAGGCGCGCCGATGGCATCGATGGAGAGGTAGATGATGCCCACCATAACGAGGATGAAGATGGGGATAGCGGTCCACTTGCCCGTCAGGATGTGGTCGATGCGGCGACTGCGTTGGTATTCCTTGCTTTCCTTGGGCTTCACTACGGTCTTGTCGCACAGCCGTTTGATGAAGGTGAAACGCATCTCCGCCATGGCCGCGGCGCGGTCCAAGCCGCGTTCTTCTTCCATCTGTACGATAAGGTGTTCGAGCGTTTCCTTCTCGTTTTGAGAGAGTTGCAAGGCTTCCAGTACGATGGGGTCGCCTTCGACGAGCTTGGAAGCGGCAAAACGCACGGGGATGTCGGCGCGTTGTGCATGGTCTTCAATGAGGTGCATGATGCTGTGGAGGCAACGGTGTACGGCACCGCCGTGGTCGTCCTTGTCGCAGAAGTCTTGACGGATAGGAGCCTCTTGGTATTTCGCCACGTGGATGGCGTGGTCGACGAGTTCTGTGACACCTTCGTTTTTGGCCGCCGCGATGGGCACCACGGGCAGACCGAGGATTTGCTCCATCTCGTTCACGAGGATGCTGCCACCGTTGTTGCGCACTTCGTCCATCATATTGAGAGCCAGAACCATAGGTACACCAAGTTCCATCAGTTGCATGGTGAGGTAAAGGTTGCGCTCGATGTTGTTGGCATCCACGATGTTGATGATGGCCTTGGGCTTCTGCTGCATGATGAACTCACGTGAGACGACCTCCTCGGAAGTGTAAGGCGAGAGCGAGTAGATGCCAGGTAGGTCGGTGACGGAGGTTTCGGGATGTCCCTTGATGGTGCCGTCTTTTCTGTCCACGGTGACGCCAGGGAAGTTGCCGACATGTTGGTTGGAGCCTGTCAACTGGTTGAAGAGAGTGGTCTTGCCGCAGTTCTGTTGTCCCGCAAGAGCAAAAGTCAGTTTGGTGCCTTTGGGTAGTGGGTGCTCATGGGTCTTGTCGTGGTAGATGCCTTCCTCACCCAAGCCTGGGTGGGCGTTGTGGTCGGGTAGGGAAGTGATGTAGAGACGGTCATCATCTTGATGGTCAGTGCCTTCAGCCTCAATAGAGTCGCTGCATGGCTCAATTGTAATAAGGGTGGCATCGGCCTTGCGCAGCGTCAGTGCATAACCGTGCACCATGATTTCCATAGGGTCGCCAAGGGGTGCAAATTTCACTAATTTGACGATAGCGTCAGGGATGAGGCCCATGTCCAAGAAATGCTGTCGGCGCGATCCTTCACCACCAACGGCTTGTATGCAAGCAGATTGTCCTATATGAAGTTGGTCGAGGGTAATCATTTGTGGTTTTGTTTTTCAGCTTGCAAAAATATGGAGTTCCATCGAATGAGTTTGCCCTCAATAATGATAGTTTTTGTCGGCAAGTATCACTATTTATGAGGATGAAACAACTGTTTACTGGCAAGTGATCATCGGGGGGGCTCCTAGTATTCGATTTCCATGTTAGGTTCATCTATTTGGATGGCCTCGAGTATGTCTTCAATACTGAGGTCGTCTTGGCCTCGGTACCAGTCGTATAGCGGTTCGTTGTCCACAAAGCTATGGAATGACTGTAACATGCCCGAACTATCGAATTCATACTCGTTCGACCAAAGACAATTGTCGGCTTGGGTCTTAAAGCGGATGAAATGCACACCTTTCGATAGGCCAAGTTGCGCAAGATCGGAGTTCATGACATTAAGGCAGGTGTCGTTTTCAACAGTTACGGCATTTGTCTGGTTTGTCCGTGGTCGCGAGTGACAGCCTATCAGCAGGACTAGAAAAGGAATCAAGAGTAAAGTTTTGTTTCGCATGATGTGAGGTTGATATTGACGCTGCAAAGATAGCGTATTATATGAATTGAAGCAACTACCCAAATTGAAGATTGATGCCTTGGCTTTACTCCAGTAGAGTCTCGGCCTTGCCACGTGTGAGGAAGCGAACCGTCACTTCTGGTTGTTTTTTGCCTTCATGCTGTACAGTACAACGGAAAAAAACTTTAGAAAGACCTTCGGGAAGAAAGGACGTACCATAAGGGATGAACTCTTCCAAAGTGTTATAATTCAAATCAGTAACGCGTGCTGTTCCATCAAAACTATAGAATAGATATTGCCCCGCTTTGAGAGTGCAGGGAAACAGCAGAATCCCATTTTCAGTGCGGAATTCCAGTTCGCTGACACTGCCTTTGCCTTCCATGGCGATTTGCAGCGCGAATTGGCCTGGGTAAGGGTTATTCCATTCCCAAGAGTCATCAGTGAAATTGTAGAAATAGCGTCGCGAAATGTGTTGGGGATAAAGCAGATAAGTGGTGTCGTCAGCCTGCTCCAAATGCCAGTTGCCGTAGGGGTCTTTGAGTTCCTCTTTTTGCGCTTCGCTGAAAGCACCGTTCAGGCGTAGCATTTCCCAAATTCGGATGGTGTTCAGCATCTCCTCTGTCAGGCCATGAGTGCGCATGGCTTTTTCGCTAAACTCAAGACCGAACCCCGTATTGTAGGCAGCAGTTTTGGAGAGGAACCATTCCAACTCCTCAAGTGTGGTGGCTTTACGGTTTTTGTCGGCAAGAATGATTTGAAAATTGCCAAGCATACAAGGAACCATGCAGAAATCATAGAACATCAATTTCTCGGATAGCGTTTCCTCCATTTTGGTCCGCATGGATTCGTTCCATAGCTGGTTTTCGTTGACGCGGCTCAAGTGATACCACGAAGCAGGGGTGAGCAGGTCGGCTTGCAAGAGTTTGTCGGGATTGTATTTGCGTATCGTGTCAAAAAAATGGCTAATGGCAGTATCGCCTTGCTCGTTGTAGGAATAGCTTTTCAAGTCGTTGAAAATCAGAATGGAATAGTCTGTTTGGGCAAGTTCTTGGGCTATGGCTTGTGCCATCTGGTCTTGCAACTCAAGGTCGGGGAGGAGCGTACGCTCGGGCGTGTCCCAGAGTTTGTAGACAGGGGCGTCTTTGCTGTGTGCCTTGGCTTTCGTGCCGAATGCACCGCGCACGCAATGGTACAAAAGGTGAATGTTACCTGTGGTCTCCATCGTGCGGTAAGTAATCAGTTCGTCTTCAATTTGCAGCACGTTGATGTTCGAAGGCGTGTCGAACAAATCGGAATGATAGACCGCAAACTCGTCTTGGTGTTCATCCATAGGCAGCTGCAGGTGCAAGATGCCTTGTTTTAAAAGGTGTTCAGAAGGTCTGGGTGTGACAAGTTTGCTGTCGGTAGGAATACGGTTGGCCCATACGGAAATGCCCATATCAAGCCCTGCCTGACGGCATTTCTCTTTCAGAAATGCGGTATCTTTTGGGTTGTAATCGACTATCAGATAGGACTTTGTGCTTCTAACTAAAGAGTCTTTGGCGTATGAAGGCATAGATATACTCGCCTCGTCGTGTATGTCATTCCGAGACCATCCGTCCATAGATACGCTCCCTCGTTCCTCGGTCGGTATGACATGGGCGGATGGTCGAAGCGAATCTATGCACGACGAAACTCGATACGAAAAGCCATCAATACCGAGCAGGTTGATGATTAGTATAGCTAGAACCCGCCTCATCAGTCGATTCCTCTCAAATCTTTGTAGAGTTGCACGGCGTAGAGGTCGGTCATGTTGGAGATGAAGTCGATGACAGACTGGAGCTTGGTGTAAGTGTCATCGGTCTCCACCTTGAACTGTTCGGGGATCAGCGAGAGCAGTTTTTTGTTATACGGTGTTTCAGAATTCAAAACCGCATCGGTGAAGTTCTCCAACAGCGTCCCGATGACATTGAAGCCCGTCAGTTCGATTTTCACCACGGACGAGTGGCGGTAGATGTGTTTTACCGAGGCATCACGGCATAGGTCGAGGGCGTTTTTCTCGAAATCGGGCAGGTGAGAAATGAGGCTCTTCTCGAACTTGCCTTCCATGATGGCATCGTAGTTCTTGCAAAAGATGTCGCTGGCGCAGTTCACCAGTTTGTTGATGAGCATAGCGCGCAGGAAGGCCATGCGTTCGTTTACGTCGCTCACTTCGCTGTAGGCTTTTTCCTTATGGACGAAGAACTGTTTGTCTTTTTCGGGGTCGAAGAACGAAAGGAAGCAACTCTCGATGGCCTCGGTGCTGATGATGCCACGTTTGTGGGCGTCTTCCATGTCGAGGACGAGGTAGCAGATGTCGTCAGCGGCTTCCATCATGTACGACAACGGATGACGGGCATAGACGAGGTGTTCCGAATCCAACCTGGGAATCCCACATTCGTTGACGACTTCCTCAAAGGCAGGGATTTCGGAATAGAACACGTTGTATTTCTTGCGATTGCCTTTGTTGTAGGAAGGGTAGGGGTATTTCAGCAAGGTGGCCAATGTCGCGGAAGTGAGCGAGAAGCCGCCTGCACGACGGCCCGTGAACTTGTGCGTCAGCTGACGGAAGGCGTTGGCGTTGCCCTCAAAGGCGATGAGGTCGCTCCATTGTTCTGGCAAAACCTTGTCTTCCAATTCTTTGCCTTTGCCATCCTTGAAGAAGCTGCTGATGGTGTCCTCGCCCGAATGGCCGAAAGGTGGATTGCCCAAATCGTGGGCCAGACAAGCTGATGCCACGATGGTTTCGATGTCGGACTGGCGTTCCTTCAGCTCGGGGTGTTTTTTGGCAAGTTTTTCCACCGTGCGGCAGGCGATGGAACGCCCCACGCTGGCCACTTCGAGGCTGTGGGTCAGGCGGTTGTGGACCATCTGTGCGCCAGGCAGGGGGAAAACCTGCGTCTTGTTTTGCAGTCGGCGGAAGGGACTGCTGAAAATGATGCGGTCGTAGTCGCGCTGGAAGCTGCTGCGGATGTCGGGGCTTTTCTGTGCCTGCGCGTAGCGTTTGTTGGAGAGTAGGTCGGTCCAGTTCATGGGGAATGACTATTTTGTAAATGCAAAAGTAAGCATTTCCCATCAACCACAAACGAGATTCTGTGATTTTTCCAATGTTTTCTTTCCGCCTTTCCGAAAAAATAGTGTATTTTTGTCCCCGATATATAGAAAATCAGTAAAACTCATAGTATGAAGAAAATTGTATTAATGACAATCCTAATCTCCCTGTCCGCGGTGTGTTTCGGGCAGGAAGTCGAGATGGTATCGGAACGTTTTCATTATCAGTATCTTAAGAAAGAGTCGACATTGGAGCAAATCCAGAAGGACAACGAAGAACGTCAGCGCAACTGGCAAGAGGAGTTTGAGGCCATGAAATCTGGTCTTGACGAGGGTAGCCGCATTTCGGACAATGTGAAGGTTACGGTGACGACGGATGTGAAGAATCCCGATCTCATTGTCTCCGTCGCTTATGAGACGGTTGTCGTCACCGATGCGGCCGACGACTATGCTCTTGGCAAGTACGCCATAGAGAATTCCAATGCTTGTACCTTTATGTGCAACTTCTTGAAAAGCAAGATGGAAAACGAACTTGCCGAGTATCTGAAGGAAGGCACGAAGGTCGATGTGAAGATTACTGGCGCCACTGATGGCACGCCTATCCGTTCCAAACTTGCCTATAATGGTGAGTACGGTGATTTCACCGACAGACCCATCACGCTGAATGGCGCACCATATAATGTGACGGTAACGCAAAAAACTGGCGTGACGACTAACGGCCAGTTGGCTTTTCTTCGCACTCAAGGTGTGGAGCATTTCCTGAAAACTCAGGTGGGGCCGATGAAGCATACAAATAACACGTTCCAAAGCATCGCTGTGGAAAACAAGGAGAAGGGTGGAGGCTACCGCCGCGTCTCGGTGGAGATCACTATCCACGATGCTTTTGCTGATGTTGAACCCTCAAACACTCCGCAGCCATGAAGACAAGAAGATTGATTTTGGCCATCTTATTATTAATGGGTGTGCAAAGCATTATGGCACAACAGGATAATGTGACTAACATCCGTGCCCAACAGCAGGACAAGATGGTGACCATCACATATGACTTGAAAACTCGCTCCGAGGTGCGATTGCTCATTTCGATTGATGACGGGGAACATTATACCGACACCATGAAGGTAACGGGCTATATTAACAGAGTTGTTCCTGCGGGCAAGAACCGCACCATCCGTTGGCAAGCCTTCAACAATCTGGGTTATGGTGACTATCCTTTGATTCGCTTTAAGTTCATAACAAAGGAACCGCCACAAACACCTAAGGTGAAACGCATCCCTAAGATTACCTTCGCCACCTTGAATGGTGCCTACACCAATACATATAATCCTTCTGTAGGATTTACCTTCGGACAGGTGCAAAAGTTTGGTTGGTTCGCCTCGGTGATGACGGGCTTCAACTTTGCTGGCTTGGCACCAGCAGCCACAAGCGATGCTGAAGGCTATGTGGGTGAAGATTTGCCTTTCTATAAGGACGAATATGCGCATACAGCGCTCTCCATCATGGGTGGTGGCGTGATGCGTTTGAACGATATGATGTGTGTAAAGTTGGGCGCAGGCTTCGGCAACCGCTCGCTGTCGTGGAAGACCTTAGACAACCGCTGGGTACGCAATGGTGGTTATTCTGCTGTGGGTGTGGATGTGTCGGCGGGTATGATGTTCCGCTTCGGAGGTTTTATCCTCTCATTGGATGCCGTGACGACCAACTTCAGTATCTTCGAAGGCAAAGTTGGCTTGGGATATAGTTTTGAAAACCGTTAAAACCGAACGACTATGAAAAAAATAAGCATAATTATATTGGCTCTTGTAGCGACTTTAGCTTCCTGCAAGAAGACCCCAGAGGTAAACCTGAAATATGTGGATGTAGAGCGTGATCTGATTACTGTTGGCACCACTACGGCAACAGTGCAATGCGACTACCAATACATCACCACTTTGAAGAAAGCCTATCTCTATTATGGTGAAGGCGTAGAAGAAGACGACATGAACACCGCCGAGATGCTCGTGGTGCAAAATACCTTGTATGTCGATCTCGCAGGATTGAAGGCGAACACTACATATAGTTATTATTACGAGTTTCATAATGGCTTCAACTCTATGCGGACGACGGCAAAAACGTTCAAGACAGAAGGCTCTGGCACAACGATTACATTGCCTACAGTGGTTACCGCTGAAGTGACAGAAATCGCCGCCAATTCCGCCAAGGGCGGTGGTGAGGTAACCAATGACGGCGGCGCCGAAGTGACTGAGCGCGGTATTTGCTGGAGTACTAATGCCAATCCCACTTTGAGCGATAGTCATGTGGCCTCAGGCACAGGAACGGGTGCATTCACTACTATGATGGATGGTTTGGAAGCCAATACCATTTATCATGTTCGTGCTTATGCTACCAATGAGAAAGGTACCGCTTATGGATTGGATAGGGAGTTTGTGACGGGAACGATAGAAGAATACGTTGACCTTTGCCTGCCAAGCGGAACACTTTGGGCTACATGTAATATAGGTGCAGATTCTCCAGAAAAATATGGCGATTACTTTGCATGGGGTGAAACGGATCCAAAAACCGATTTCACTGTAGGAACCTATAAATACTGCAATGGCGATTTCTACTCGTTAACCAAGTACTGTAATAATCCTACTTATGGTAGCAACGGATTCACCGATAATCTTAGTGTTTTGTTACCAGAAGATGATGCGGCAATAGTGAATTTGGGTGAGAATTGGAGTATGCCAACCAAAGAACAATGGCAAGAGCTTTTTGATAACACCGATACCACATGGACAACCCAAAACGGAATATTCGGGCTGCTTCTTACTTCAAGTTGTAATAGTTTATTTCTACCAGCAGCGGGTCATTATAATGGCAACAATACAGGAAATGTTGGGTATGATATCGAAGGCGAAGGTAGCGAAGGCTTGTACTGGTCGAGTTCGCTTGACACAAACTATCCAATTGCCGCTTGGATGTTTTCCTTTAGTCCGAACGGAGGTGGCATTGGTACTAGTTTTCGTTATAGCGGTCAGTCTATTCGTCCTGTACGCAAAAACAACACACCTACTCCTCCTGGTAACGTTCCTGAAGGTGCCATCAACGGCCTGTTCACCATCAATGCCAATGTTGATCAAATGTATTTTTCGCAAGGGAACCTACAATATCAGGCTTCAACAAATACTTGGCGCTTTGCAGAATATCAATGGGATTATGTTGGGAATAGTTGGAGTGGCACTGTGTATGAAAATAATATTAAATGTGACAATTCTTTAATTTCATCCATATATGATGGTTGGATTGATTTATTTTGCTGGGGAACGAGCGGCTACAATCATGGTGCAAATTGCTATCAACCATGGAGTACGAGTTGTGATTGGTCTGACTACTATCCATATGGGCAAATCACAGGCAATCTGTACGATCAGACAGGTGAAGCTGATTGGGGTTACAATTCCATTAGTAATGGAGGCAATATAACTAATTCTTGGCGAACATTGACTGTCGAGGAGTGGGTTTATTTATTCGAAACTCGTAGTACGTCATCAGGTATCCGCTATGCCAAAGCCATTGTGAACGATGTTAAAGGCGTAATATTGTTACCCGACAACTGGAGTACGAGTACTTACACTTTAAATAACACGAACCAAAGCGATGCTGATTGTAGCAGTAATACAATCAACATCGCTCAATGGAGTGTTTTGGAAAATGCTGGTGCTGTGTTTCTGCCTGCTGCTGGCGGACGATATGGAACTGATACAGTTGATGTTAACTATGGTCGCTATTGGTCGTCGTCGCACATGAGTGACATTCAAGTTTACCTTGTGAATTTCTCTGATATCAGCCTTGAACCGGGCACTTGGGGTCATCACTATTATGGTCAATCTGTACGTTTGGTGCATATTGCTCAATAAGCTTCCTTCTGACAATATTTAAAATTAAGCAAAATGAAAAAGATATCAATCATATTAGCATGTGCATTACTCGCCTTAGCAGCCTGTACCAAGAGCAAAGAAGTCCATCCGGAAATTGGGGATGGCAATGACGAAATCATGACGGTGGGCATGAAGGATGTCCATGTGGAATACACACGGACGGATCACGCGGAATTGCAAAAGGTGGTGTTCCATTACAGCCTTACCGAGGAACAACAATTCGCAGCCGCCGAAATGACAAAGCAGGAGGCTTTCTTTGAACTTACGCTAAACGATTTGTTGAGCGATACGCTATACTACTATTATTATGAATTGTTTCCCAATGGCGGTAGTGCTTATCAGACGAATCAAAAGACTTTCCACACACAGGTTTTTGATATGCCAGAGCCGCCTGAACCACCGACACCACAAGATACTGTTCCTGAAGGAATAATCAACGGTTTGTTTTCTGTGAGTCGAACACAGAAAGTCTATTTCTCACAAGGCAATTTGCAGTATCAGGCTTCAACGAATACATGGAGGTTTGCGGAAAACCAGTGGGATTATGTAGGTGATGGCGTTCATGGTACTGTTGAAGAAAACGGTGTGAAGTGTAATAATGAGTTGATTTCTTCGACGTATGACGGTTGGATAGATTTGTTTGGATGGGGAACAAGTGGTTATAATCACGGGGCAGTGTGTTATCAGCCTTGGTCATCGACCACCAATTATGTTGACTATTGCGCATATGGCTATACTACTTATCCAAATATGTATAATTTAGATGACCAGACAGGTCAAGCCGATTGGGGTGTAAATGCCATTAGTAATGGCGGCAATTCCCCTGGAATATGGAGAACCCTGACGCACGATGAATTGGATTTTCTCATATATACAAGGGATGAAGAATTGAACTTAGTCTACACTTTTATAAAAGCGCAAGTTGACGGAATAAATGGAATAATAATATTTCCTGACGATTGGGATGCCTCATATTATTCTTTTAACAACGTAAACCCCGATGCAGATTTTGATAGTAACATCATAAATGCTACTCAATGGGATACCTTGAAACAGTATGGGGTGGTGTTTTTGCCAGCTGCTGGTAGAAGGTTCGGAAGAACGGTAAGTGAGGTCTTGTCTCATGGCTTTTTATGGTCGGCTACATACGTGCATAGCAATATTGATTATACTCATGCACATAGTTTTTATTTTACTAATGTGAATTACAGTACAGGGTTTGAGAATCCTCGATATACTGGATGCTCCGTTCGTCTCGTCCAGGATGTAACCCCATGATAAATGTTTTTTCATAATTTTGCAGTCTCGATCAGAAATTTCGCTTATGAAGACGAAAGCCTTAATAACCCTAATGCTAACCATGTTGGTAGGTGTTGCCGTAGCGCAGCCAGTGACCATCTCGCCGCCTTCAGCCACCATTGAGCCAGGCGGATCGGTGACGCTGACCGCATCGGGAGCCATGTATTACCAATGGTCGCCCGCTACCGGACTTTCCACCACCGAAGGGCCTGTCACCGTGGCATCGCCTTCGGTAACAACTACTTACACCTGCTCGGGTTATGCTCCTGGAGATGAAAGCGTGGTCAATGGTGATTTTGAACAAGGCAACGTAGGTTTCACATCAGCATATCAATACAACACCAATCTTTGGGGCGAAGGCACTTATTACGTGGATTCTGATGCTAGCCTGCATCATGAGAGTTTTTCTGGCCACGGTCACAACGGAGGCAATTTCATGATTGTCAACGGTGCTACTAGTCCTGGGACAAACGTATGGACTGAACAGATTTCGGTGGTGCCAAACACCTATTATGCCTTCTCCACCTGGGCCTGTAACGTCAGTGTGGGCGACCCCAATCAGGTGGCGTTGCTGCAATTCAGCATCAACGGCACTCAGATTGGCGATATTTTCAATGCACCTAACCAGTTGAACGTATGGATGCAGTTTTATGAGCTTTGGTACAGTGGAAGCGCTACCTCAGCCACCATCACTATTCTGAACCAAAACACCGTGGCAGGTGGCAACGATTTCGGCTTGGACGATATTTCATTCTGCCAGCTTGTGCTTGTGGGCGCTCCCCAATGCACAGTCACTGTGAATTCCATGTTGGCCACCGCTTATGCTGATGAAACCCAGCTTTGTGAGGGTGCCTCCACTACGCTCCATGCTGTTCCGTCAGGTGGCTCGGGCAATTATTCCTACAGCTGGACACCAGCCAACACATTGAGCAATCCCAACGTGCAAAATCCAGTGGCCACGCCGCCTCTTGGCACCTCTACATACAATTGTCACATTACTGACGGTTTGGGTGTGCAGGATGTACACGTCACCATCGTTGTGCATCCCAATGCTGAGACGTTTGTGTACGACACGCTTTGCTATGGTGAGAGTTACGTGTTTTATGGTGTTCCATATAGCCAATCCTGCCAAATTTCCCATACTGACCATACACAATACGGTTGCGATAGTATCGTGTGGCTCAACCTGACCGTTTATCCGCCCAACGATACATTGCTCATCGACCCAAGCATCTGTGTGGGAGAGACATATGATTTTCACGGAACGCTATATGACCAGAATGGGCAAACCGCTTATTTCGATACCGTTGACATTCACGGTTGTCCGCGAGTAGAGAAACTAGTGCTTTCGGTGGGCGAATACCAAATGCCGCCGATGCTGCATCAATTTGAATGTTATGGGCACGCGACTACTCCGGCGTGGACTTGGGACAAAACGGGAACCACCTATCATGAGGATACCTATGATGAAATCGTTCTTGACGACCCGAATGGAGGCTGTCCCATACTACATCGTCTTGACCTCAAATTCCATGAGGAGTATTACCGCGAAGATTCAATAAGGGCTTGCGATGCCTATCTTTGGCCCATCACAGGATTGACCTATTCAGAAAGCCAGGATGTTGAGAAGACTTTCCCAATCTATTTTGGCGACAAGATTTGTGACAGTACCTATGTGCTTCATTTGGAAATTAATACTTATGAGACGAATGAGTTCATGGTTCCTGGGCCTGATCAGCCCGTCCAATGCGATAGCTTCCCATGGATGCCCAATGGATTCGAATACATCACAAATGATGCATACGACCCTGAAAACCATTACTATAGTGTTTCAGGCACTTATCAAAGAATCTATCAAAACCACTCGGAATGTGATAGTGTTGTCACTATGCAGCTCCATCTTGAATACACACCAAGTCCCATGGAAATAACGCCTGCGGACATCACGGCACCCCATTGGGTCGTCACTGCCACGGAGTTCCAAGTTAATAGCTATGACTTCAGCATTTGGGAAACTGACCACCCTTATACCTGTCATTGGGACTCCATCAGATGGGAATTTGAAAACCCGAATGTAAGGTGGTTGCTTGAACCTGACACCACGACTTCGCCAGCGGGAAAGAGATGCCGCATGTATGTGTTGAATCATATAGAAGATACTGTTTGGCTTGATGTTAGGGTATATAATCCATGCGCTCCACAAGGCAAACTGCAACGCTATTGGTTCGTGAGCTCGTTTTATGATGTTGACGAACAGAGGCAAGGGATTCCTGGTTTCAGTGTGGCACCCAATCCAAACAGCGGTATGATGACGTTGTCGCTTGAAAACCTTACTGGGCAAATAGAAATAAAAGTGTTCGATGTGACTGGCAACCTTTTGGATCAGATAGGTACATTCGGTAATGGAGATTTCATGATCTTGCCGTATGAAATGAAGGGTCATGCGATAGGTGTCTTTTGTTTTATGGTCATTGGAAAAGAAGGGACTGTTACGAAGAAGGTGATAGTCACACAATAAGTAGACAATAATTAGTTAAAAAATGTGTTATGCCAAAATATAAACGATTTATGATGAAAAGAATAGTAGTGGCCATTTGGCTTGTAGTGTTTGGAGGTATGGTTTTTATGTCATGCACGAAAAACGAAGAAAACACTGTCGCTCTCATTGGGACGGAGTATTATATTGACGACATCGTATCGGTCATTCCCGATTCGCTTCAGTCGAAGTTTTGGAATGCATTTGGGACCATCCCGGAAGGCCCCGTGCCACCTAAAATCGAAGGGAGCTATGTGGTAGAGCCCAAGACACGCGTGGCTTCCAACGTATCTATGTGGCCGCTGCAGATTCCGGAACCGAATATGTGGCTTCGTTTTTCCGATCAGCACAATGGTATCGTAAAGATGGATCTTTTTGAGACTACTGAGACGATAACGGACACCGTTTTCGTTTGTGGCGAGGGTCAAGATTTTGCAGTTTACTTTATCGAGAATATGGTGAGTGAGTTGGGTAAGATGAAACGTGGTATCGTGATGAAAGGCAAGATGACCGATGAGGGACTCGCAGATTTCCGTTATGCTACTATCACTTTGTCAACGGAAAACTCGTCTAGCAGTCCAGCCAGTCAAACTTCGAGCGGTTCATTCTTTATATATAAGGATGGCGACGGATTAGCAAAAATTGAAGAATGGTAAATAATTGAAAGACAATGAAAAAGTATTTATTCGTTATATTATTAGTTGGTATTGTCGGTGTTTCACAGGCACAAACGAAAAACAAGCAAACAGAGGAAAAAGCCATTGCAATTGGCATCAAAGGTGGCGTGAACGTGCCGAGGATGTACTACTACAATAACGAGGCTTTGCAACAACTTCCTCAAGCCCTTTTATTTACTCCGATGGGAGGTCTCTTTGTCGACATTCCTTTGGGAAGGATATTTGCATTGGCACCCGAGGCGGTCTATCTGCAACGCGGCACCGACATCAGCTACGAGCATCGTTCGGGTATGCAGGTGCATTACGCCATGGCCGTGAATTATGTGGATTTGCGTCTGCCATTGGAATTGCGCTGGCCCATTAGACCTTATCTCCAACCGTATCTCACCATAGGTGCTGAAGGGGGATATCGCCTGGGCGGACAGATTCACATCGACCGTACGGCTCCTGTAGAGTTGGACGAAACCATCGATGTGGGTAATGCCAACATGAGTTTGATTCATGCCGGAGCCTTTGCAGGACTAGGCATTCGCAGCAGAATCCCGATGGGGAGTCGCCATTTGCTTATAAAACTTAGCGCAACCGCACATCAGGGTTTTCTTGATACCTATGGTGATGCTGAGAAGGAGGAGAAAGTACCTGCCGTCAACGTCAACGCTTATAAAGTGACGGGGGCTCGTTTGCCGCAAGGCTTGGAGGTCACCTTGGGTGTTGCCATCCCGTTGGAGAAAGCACCAGATGATCCATGTTCGACTTTCTCCAAAGACCGCCGCTGGTTCAAGCACGGCAGGAGAGGGTATTATGGCTATTGATTCAACCTGTTTATGTGTGTTGAATAATGCGTTTCCTTTATCCGAATATGCTTTTGGGGCTATTCGCCCTGCTGATACCCATTCTTATCCACCTGTTCAACTTCAGGCGGCATAAGTTGGTGTATTTCAGCAATACCGCTGTGTTGCGCAGCATCCAGCAGGAGAATGCCAAGACGCGAAAACTGAAGTATCTTGTTACCTTGTTGCTACGCTGTCTGTTCATTGCGGCATTGGTGCTGGCTTTCGCTTTTCCTTATCATCCTGAGAACCAGTTGAATGTCAATACGGCGGAGAGCCTTGTCGGAATCTATATCGACAATTCGATGAGCATGAAAGGGCAGTCTCAGCGGACAACTTTGTTGGAAGACGCAAGGCAGTCGGCGCGGGATTTGGTACATAAACTCAATCCCTCCAATCGTTATCTGTTGATGACAAACAGTTTTGAGATACAGAATGAGTATCCGATGAACCAGGAGGAGATGCTTGACCAGCTCGACCGCATGAATCCCGATGGGGCACCAGTGCCCATGGGTGAGGTCATCGACCGTTTTGAAATGTTGAGCAAACAGCATGGATTCGCTACCTCTACCTTGTTTGTCTATTCAGATTTTCAGGAGAATACATTTGATCTGTCGGCAGCTAAGGCTGACACGGCAATGCAGGTAGTGGTCGTTCCGATGATTCCTGAGTTCAAGACCAACCTTTACATCGACTCGGTATGGCTGGCATCGCCCATCGTACAAGTTGGTTTGACCAATGACTTGATGGTGCGTGTTGTCAATCAAGGCGATAAGGAAGTCAAAAGTCTGCCTGTCAACTTCACGATGAATGGTGCCATGGCTGCTTCCACGACCGTTGACTTGGAGAAAAACGGCACGGCGGAGCTCACGATGCAGTTTGTGGTGGAAAACAACGGAGACCAACGCTGTTCTGTTTCGCTAACTGACCATCCCATCACTTTTGACGACAGCTACCATTTCGTGTTGAGTGTGAAGCCCTGTCTCTCCGTGGTGGAGTTGGGTGCAGTGGAATCTGACTGTGCCTTGCTTTTCGAGGACGACGAGCAGTTTCGTTACACCTTGATGGAACCTTCGCGTTTTGATTTGGGCACGATAGCTCAGGCACAACTTCTCATCGTCAACGAGACAGCCAAACTGAATGAGACTTTGCAGCAGACTTTGTTGGATGCCGTGTCTGAAGGCGCGAGCCTGATGGTGTTTCCTTCCCTGGATGACTCCAAAAACAATAGTTATCTGTATCAGAAACTAGGACTTACTGTAGTTGAGGTCGATACCAACACCACTTCGGTCGAAGATTTGGCAGTCCAGCATGCCTTCTTCCGCGACATGATTCTCGACATGCCGCAGCATCCTGACCTGCCTAAGGTGAAACAGCATATTCGATGGAAATTCAATGGCATTCCTACTTCCTTGCTGAGCTTGAAAAATGGCGACCCGCTTTTGTTGTCGGCAACAGTGGGGAAGGGGCAAGCCTTTGTGATGGCCACGGCGCTCAGTTCCGATTGGAGTGACTTCACCGATAATGCCATTTTTGTCCCGATGATGGTCAAGATGGTCTTTATGGGTGGCAAGATGGGACGGTTGTCTTACACCATCGGAATGGATAAGATGTTGGTGCTGAATGATATGAACCTCGAAGGTGACAGCAAGTACCTCTTTGCCAGCGAAGACCGTAGCTTCGAGCTGATGCCCGCCTCTGAGGTGCGCAATGGAAAGGTTTATCTTTATCTGAATGACAATTTGCCTGCAGCAGGCTTCTATGATCTGCTTGTCAACGACACTATGAACCGCGTCACGGCCTGGAACGAAAGTCGTGTGGAGTCCAAAATGCTTTTTGCCGACCGCGACGACATTGAACCTCGGTTCAAGAAAGCAGGTTTTAACGTGGCTGCTGTCCTCAACACTTCTGATTTCGCTACCGCTGACCTCGTGGAGGCCATGGCGCATCAGTCCTCGCAGTGGAAACTTTTTGCTTTGATAGCTTTGCTGGCGTTGCTGGGAGAGATTGCCGTTTTGCGGTTTTGGAAGTGATTTTTGGAAAGCATCTTGGAATGATGCATTGTTGAAAACTATTTCGGTTTTCTGCTTGCGGAATGGAATGGCTTTACCTAATTTTGCATTTGACATCCAAACATATATAACATCCATATGACCCAATGGCAAAAGACACAAATCCAGCGAGATAACGGCATGATGGCCGAGGCGCAAGCCCCTGTCATCATCTCCGCAAGCCGCAGCACGGACATTCCCGCTTTTTATGCCGACTGGTTCTTCCATCGGCTAAAGGTCGGTTATTCCGCTTGGACCAATCCATTCAATGGCGTGAAGAGTTTCATCTCGTATGAAAAATGCCGCTTCATCGTGTTTTGGTCGAAGAACCCGAAGCCGTTGCTTGAACATTTGGACGAACTGAAGGAAAGAAACATCGACTGCTATATACAATACACGCTGAACGACTATGTGAAAGAAGGCATGGAAAAAGGTGTGCCAGCCTTGGATGAGCGCATTGACACCTTCAAGCGGTTGGTGGACAAGTTGGGCAAAGGCCGTGTGATTTGGCGATTTGACCCGCTGATTCTGACCGACCACATCAGTTTGGATGATCTATTGAGGAAAGTGGAAAACATTGGCGACCAACTTTTGGGCTACACCGAGAAACTCGTTTTCAGCTATGCCGACATCGCCTTATATAAAAAGGTGAAAGCCAACCTTGAGAAAAGCCATGTGAACTATACGGAATGGACGACCGACCAGATGGAAGAGTTTGCCCAAAGGCTTTCGGAACTCAAACAGAAATGGCACTACCAATTGGCCACCTGTGGCGAGAAGATTGACCTTGCGCCATACGTCATCCAACACAACCGCTGTGTGGATGATGACTTGATGATTCGCTTTGCGCATCACGATAAGGCTTTGATGGACTTCCTCGATGTGGAGATTAAGACCGTGGAAAACTCTTTGTTTGGCACGGAGCCGATTCCCGCCAATGCTATGATGCTCAGCGAAACGCAATACGCCCTGAAGAAAAAGGACAACCGCGACAAAGGCCAGCGGCAGTTCTGCGGCTGCATGGTGAGCAAGGACATTGGCGAATACAACACCTGCCCGCATTTGTGCGAGTATTGCTATGCGAATGCGAGCAAGGAAGTGGCGGTGAGGAATTGGAAACAACATGTGAATAATAGATTTGGAGAAACGATAACTGGGAATTGAATGTTTAAACGAAAAACATCCACAACTTGTGGACGGTAAAGACTCATTCCTACCCATTCAACGCATTCTGCAAACACACCTTGTGCTTCTCGACTATGGACTTATGGTACAATGCTTGAGGCGCAAGAAACAAAAAAAGATGAATATAAGAATAAAGATGTATATTTGCAGCAAGTTACAAACGAAAAAGAAAGGATTAAAAGGACAAAATTGAGATAATTACATATTGTAAAACATAACATTAACTATAATTCGGGAAACTCTGCTCACTACCACTATTTTGATTTCCCCATTGAAAATGGTTGATGCCTGCGTTTTCGCAGGTGAAACTATTGTGGGGAAAGGGTGTGGTAGCCCGCAGAGTCCGATAGGAGTACCCTGCGATTTTATTTTCCTAACTCTGCAAACTACCACAATGTCAGAAAAGAAGAAAAAAGCTAAATATTCCGATATTCAATATAATAATGAATTCGGATTGTCATCTTTAGATGATGACAATTTATTAAGTGATGGATCAGGTTTCTCTGGACCGACAATATTTGATGCATGCTTGGAAACCGAAGACATCCTATTTCGCAACTGCGATTATAAAGATCTTTTGCCCGAAATTCAGTCAAAAGGAGTTTTAGTTGACCTGATTCTTACTGACCCTCCGTATTGCGTTAGCCGTGATTACCAACTTGGTTTTTCGAACATGGGAAGGTCAGGGATGAATTATGGTAATTGGGATTACAATTTTGACCAAAAGGAATGGATAAATCTATGCTCACCTTATGTTAAAGCGGGCGGTTCAATTATCATATTCAACGACTGGAAAAACCTTTCTTATCTTGTTGAGGCATTGCTCGAAAATGGTTTTGTAATAAAAGACTTAATTCGATGGGAGAAGTCAAATCCCATGCCGCGCAATGTGAACAGTCGATATGTGATGGATTTCGAGGTTGCTGTTTGGGCTGTAAAAGGTAATAAACAGAAGTGGACTTTCAATAAGCCAGACGATATTCCCTATTTGCGACCTGCTTTCCGCACTAGCGTTTTACTTGGTGGGAAAAACAGAATCCATCCAACTCAAAAAAGCCTACAAGTGTTTTCGGAGCTAATCAAGATTCACTCGAACGAGAACGATATTATTTTCGATCCATTTGCGGGGTCAGGGACAACAGCGGTTGCTTGCTTGACACTAAAACGGAGGTTCATTGGGTGTGAAATTGACAATAACTACTATCAAAAAGCCATCGCAAGACTATGATTGTCAATCCGATAAGTTACCCTGGAAACAAGAACAAACTTCTAAAGGAAATAGTTCCGCTTTTTCCTGATGATATTAGTATTTTCGTTGATGTATTCTGTGGCAGTGGTGTAGTTGGAGTCAATTCAGCCGCAAAGACTATTTATTGTAACGACAACAACCCCTATATTATAGAAGTGTTGCGCTATTTCTATGAGAATGATTTTGAGACTGTTATTGGAGAATTGGAACGAATAATAGAAGCCTATGGTTTGACATATTCTCGCATACATCCCAAAGGAACCTATGTGGAATACAAACATGAAGGTTTGTCTTTATACAATAAGGAAGGATATGAACGGCTGAAAGACGATTACAATAAGAGGCATGAAGTTAGTAAGTTGGTCGTGCTACTTATTTATGGTTTTAATCATTACTTGCGTTTCAATGGTAAAGGTGAATTCAATGTGCCTGTAGGGAAAGTTGACTTGTCTCAATCTATTTATGGTCACCTGAAGAGTTTTTTGGATGGAATAAAAGGCAAATCTTTGAATTTTAGCACCCTAGATTTCAAGGATGAAATTCTATATGAAATGCCAAAGGCTTTTTATTATTATGACCCACCGTATCTTGTGACAACTGCTCCGTACAATAACAATTGGGGTGTACAAGAAGAGAACAATTTACTATCCTTATTGGATAGATTAAATGCGGAAGGGAAGCTTTTTGCTCTCTCAAATGTTTTTCTTTCAAACGGTAAGGAAAACGCCATCTTGAAAAAATGGTCCGAGAACTACCATGTACACTTTATGAAACGGCAGTATAGAAATGCCAATTATCAGAAAATCAATATAACAGACACAATAGAAGTATTAGTTACCAATTATGACTGAAATCCAAGGCAGAAGCGGAAACAGAAAAGGATTCAAGGTGTTTTCTATTAACACCACGATAAGAAACCCAAAACGAAATAGAGATTTCCTGACTTTATTTCAACCTTTTGATGGGAAAGTCTTTGATGATGAATGCTCGTATGCATATCTTTATGAACTAATCAAAAAGGGAATCTATCAGGTTTCAGACATTTCATCAGAAATTAAGGAAAAATGGAACAACGATATAGACTTGTCACCCGAAGAAATCCGAAGGGCCATTGATGACAATCCTCAAGCGACGGGTTTGCATGGTAGGGTAATGACACAAATCAGGTCGCTTAAAGATCAGGGATTCTTAATGTTTGAGGAGGTCAGAAGAGGAACATATAGAATTTCTATTACCAAGTTGGGTAAAGATCTTATTGACAATATAATAGATCCAACCGTGACCTATACAAAGGTCATGCTTGGAATGCATGCCAACAGCCCTGTTAGAGTTAAACTGCTCAATCAATCTCGCCCTTTCCTTAATACTTTGTTTGTCATCAATGAAGTCAACAAAAGATGGAGTATGTTAGGGCATCAGCCCAAAGGCATTCTAATGCATGAGTTTGGCACTTTCGTTCTTAGCATGAAAGATTGTGATTATCAAGCGTGTGCCGAGAAAATCATCAATTATAGATTGAAAAACAGATATGAAGCAAAACGCTTGCAACTCCAAAAACATCTTCGAGACGAAGGCATACTGCCTATCCAATATAATAGCCTTATTCGCGATTATCCCGACGAGGTGTTCCGTAAATTTGAAATGACAGGTCTTCTTGTTAAACATGGACAATTTGCCTACATTTACATCAATTTCTCCAAATACAATCGAGCTAAAGTGGAAGCAATAATAGATGCCTTCAAAAGCTACAAGTTCCATCAATTTAGCTCTATTCCTGAATACTACGCTTTCATGGAATGCCAAAACATTCCATGGGAAACGAACGATTTCATTCGGAGAAAGATAGTAGAAGAAAAGGCAAAAGTCCTTGGAATGACTATGAACCCTTCTAATACTTTGGAGGACAATGAAGAACTATTGGATAGGATATTTTTCACTCATTCACTGCAAAAAGCTGTCAACCGCTATGATTATGATTTCATTAATAGAGAACTGCTAATATTGGCTCATCGGAACAAAAGAAAATCTGATTTGGATGACATCCCAGAACCATTGCGGCTAGAATATCTTCTTGCGTTATGTTTTGGCAAAAGATATGGATTGGAAGGTTTGGTTTCAAATATTATTTATGACGAAGATGGTCTGCCTTTACATTGTGCACCTGGAGGGAAAAGCGACATTATTTTCCATAGCAAGTTTGGGTCTTATATTCTTGAACCGACGATGATCACTAGCCGACAACAACAACAGAATAGTGAAACCACCAACATTGTCCGTCATGTAAAAGAAGAAGAGTCTAAAACCAAATTGAAATATCGTGTCATGATGGTCGCTCCATGTGTGCATGACGATGTGGCCGACTTCTTTCAATTCAAAGCAATTCGTGAAGATGTCAAAATCACTCCTGTGACAATTGAAAGAACTGTGGGTTTGTTTATGGATAGTGAAACACTTCAATCGTTAGGCATTAATTATGATGAGATTCTCCAACTCTTGAAAAACAGCTCCATTTCGATTTATACCGACAAAATGAACTCTTATCGGGTGCAACAACAGTTGTTTCTTTCTTAAATTACCATTGGGATAAACTCAACAAGTCCAACGCCTAAAGACTTCTTTTGGCGAGTTTATGTCCCCCCTCCACCCGACAATTTTCCCCGATTTTTGCAAAGTGCAGTTTGCAATTTTTACCGATTTTTACGGGTTTTATAAGAAAACCGTATTTTCACAAGACAAAATTTATAGGAAAAATGTATTTTTATAGTCCGAAATTTATAGGAAAAGTGTATTTTTACAGGGTAAAATTTATAGGAAAACTGTAATTTATATGCTTAAAAGAAAGATACAGAGCTATTTGGAAGATTATCTGAAGTTGGATTCCAACAAGCCTTTGTTTTGAACAACGACAGGGAAATCCGTATCAAAAACGGCATTACCTATCTGCCTGTTTACAGTATCATGTTTTTCAAAAAGCACACCTTGAAGCAATTGATCTTGGAATAAGAACACAACCTTTTTTGCCACCTCCACCCGCCACTTTTCCCCGATTTTTGCAAAGTACAGTTTGCAATTTCCCTCTAAAACAGCATCTCAGGCTTCATCTGCAAGAATTCCTCTGCCTTGAGGCCACCCTCGCCTACAATAAAGGCTTTCGCATTCTTGAATTGTTTACGAAACTCGCCCAAACCTGAATTGCTGTCGTCAGTGTTGCTTTTCACCTCGATGGCAAGAAGTTGTCCGTTTTTCTCCAACACATAATCCACTTCTCGGCCCGTCTTTTCGCGCCAATAGTATGTGTTGTATCGCCCTGCGGTAGCACCATTAATAATATAGGCACCGATGGCCGACTCGAATAACCTTCCCCACAAACGCGAATCTGCAATCGCTTCGCTAAAACGCTTCCCACAATAGATGTTTTTCAAAGCGTTATTGAAAACCTGATACTTCGGCACACTGTTTCGTTTCCGTGCGACGTCGGCGGAATACTTGCCCAGAGTACGCACCAAACCCGCTTCGCCCAGAAGTTCGAGATATACCGCCAAGGTGGTCACATTTCCGGCGTCTTGCAACTGACCCATCATCTTGGTCAGCGACAATTCCATGCCCGAATAGGCAGAAGCCAGTTCGAAAGCCTGCCGAAGCAAGGCTGGTTTCATCACCTTCACACCCTGCAAGATGTCTTTGTTGATGGTGGCCTCAATGATGGAACCCGTGACATATTCCAGCCATCGATTCTCGTCATCAATCAAAGGTGCTGCACCTGGATAAGCACCGAAATAAATGTATTGTTCCAAGCTAAAACCAAAAGCCTCACGCATCTCGGGATACGACCAATGCGGCATCACGATGCGCTCAAAGCGTCCCATCAGGCTGTCGGCCAAGCCATAGTCGAGCAGCACCCGCGACGAGCCAAGCAACACCACCTTGATGTTAACATCATTGAAAGTGTCGGCATCCCATTCCTTTTTGACGGCCTCGCTCCACGAATCAATCTTCTGCACCTCGTCAATGACGAGAATGTATTCCCCGGCACCTTCCGCCTTCATCTTTCGCCGCACCGTTTCCCAACATTCACTGATCCAAAACAGATTGCCTGCCGGCACTGCATCGGCCGTAAACATGGAATAAGGCTGTGAAATATCAGCCAAAACCTGCCTCACCACCGTCGATTTGCCCACCTGACGCGGTCCCATCACCACTTGAATAAACCTTCTTGGTTCTTCAAGTCTTTTCTTTATTATTTGATATTCAACTCTTTGAAACATATTATACATTTTTACTCAATGGATTGAGTAAATTTACTCAATAGTTTGAGTAATTATACTTCATGTGGCAAAAGTACAGCATTTTTTTCAATCCACAAGAGGTAAAAGAAAAATACTTACCAAAATACACTTTTCGAGGCGACTTTTTTAATTTTGCCATCTCCACCCGACAATTTTCCCCGATTTTTTCAAAGTAATTTGCAATTTAATGGTTTTTGTTGATTACATTCGACAATTCTCAGTTCCACTTTAGCCTATTAGTTTCATGTACTGATAGAAAAATGCCATCCCCAGCATGCGCCGAGGATGGCATTTTCATTTAGGTCGTTGGGGGTAGATCAATAACCAAAGATCTCTTCGGTGGAAAGACGTTTGACAGTGCCCAGGCTTTCAAGAGCCTTCATGTCGAGTTCCTTCTCATCGCCGAGGATGACATAACGGTATGCCTTGTTGGCCATTTGCTCTTGTTCAAACTTCACGATGTCTTGCAACGTGACGTTGGACAAGGCGTTGTAGATACGCTCGTTGAGGTCGTAGTCAATGCCGCGATTTTGGGCGTTCAGCCAAGCATTGATAAGACCGAACTTGGTAGTACGCATACTAGCCAGACGCTTGGTCAGGGCTTCCTTTGCGATGCCGAAGGCTTGCTCGCTTTCAGGCATTTCGTTCAGGATCTCGAGGAAATGACCGACGGCATCCATCATCTTGTCATTCTGGGTGATGATGTGGGTGAAGAAATACTCGGGTTGGTCTTGGTAACTGGGCTCCATATAGGCGGCATACGCGTTGTAGGCCAAACCACGGGCTTCACGCATCTCTTGGAATACGATGGTATTCATGCCACCACCGTAGTATTCGTTGAACAAAGCCTTTACAGCGGCCTCATCGGGGTTCCACGGACGTTGCTCATTGTGGATCATACGCAAGTAGATGTTCTTGGCATTGTAGGGGGCAATGAGGATTTCATTTTCAGGTGTGGCTTGCATTTCGTAATGTTTGCCGGCGGGAACATCTTGCAGCTCAGCTGCAGTCTTGTGGTTCTCGGTGACGGCGGCAGCCATTTCCTCAGCGGTCATCGGGCCATAATAAAGGACAGTGTGCTTGTAGTTCTTGAGATTCTTCAGCAGGTCAAGGAGCTCTTGCGGATCAAGTTGGCGCATCTGATCGATGGTGAGGATGTTGCGCTGGGAGTTGTAAGGACCGTAAACACCATATTGCACCAAGGCGTTGAAGTTGCTGCGTTGGTTCAGCTTGGCATCCATGCGGGCCTTTTCCAACTGCTGGATGCACATCTCGGCCACCATCGGGTCGGCCTGGGCGTTCTGCATCACGTTTTCAAGCAAGGCAAGGGCTTCAGGCATGTTCTCACCGAGGCCGCGGAGGGTGACAGTGATATTGCGGGCACCCACGTTGATGTAGTAATCGCAAGCGAGCTTGTAGAACTGTTGTTTGATTTCTTCGTTGCTGAGCTTGTCGGTGCCTAAGTATTCAAGGTAGTCGGCGGCCATTCCGTAGCGGAGGTCTGACTCGTCGCCAAAGTCATAGCGGAACGCCAAAATAAAACGACCATTCTCCTTGTTTTGGACATAGATATAAGGCAAGTTGGACTCGGTGTTGCCAAAGGTCAGGTCTTTTTGGAAGTTGACGAAACGGGGCTGGATAGCCGGCACTTCGGTTTCTTGCACCTCTTTCACGAAATCGCTTACCAAGTCACGGTTGGCTGGGATAGGGGTGATGGCGGGTTTGTCAATCTTCTTCTGGTTCTCGTCAGCACCTTGGCGTTTGTAAACCACCACATAGTTGTCGTTGAAATGCTTGTTTGCAAAAGCCACAATTTGCTCCTTGGTCATGCCCGCCATACGGTCGAGATATTCTACATCTTGTTTCCAAGGCCTTTCAAGGATAAACGAGTTGACGAACATATTGGCGCGGGCCATGTTGCTCTCCAATGAATTATAGTGGTTAAGTTTCATGTTGTTGATGACAGAAGGCATCAGGTCGTCGGGGAAATTGCCGCTCTTGAGTTTCTCGATTTCGGCCAGCAGAAGGTCCTTGGCTTCTTCGAGGGTCTGTCCTGGACGGGGTGAGCCTCCCATGATGAAGCTGGAATAGTCGCGGTTGGTGCTTGAACCGCCCCAAGCGTAGAGCATGGCCATCTGTTGGTTGATGTCGAGGTCGATGAGGCCGGCGGTGCCGTTGTTGAGCATCGCGCCAATCATTTCTAAGGTGTCAACTTGCAATGAGTTGCCACGGTCGAAGCGCCAACCGAGCATCAGGTTCTCGGCTTCAAGGCCATAGACAGTCGTATCGCGGGGGCTGGTGATGGGTGCCAAAGCGGGGAATTCAGGTTGCTTGACATCTGTGCCAGGTTCCCATTGACCGAAGTACTTGTCGATGATGGCGATGACCTCATCGGGATTGAAGTCGCCAGCCATACAGATGGCTACGTTGTTCGGACGATACCACTTGTTGAAGTAGTTCTTGATGTTCGTAATCGACGGATTTTTCAGGTGTTCCTGTGTGCCGATGGTGGTCTGGGTACCATAGGGATGGTTGGGGAAGAGCATGGCACTCAGGGCTTCCCACACTTTGCGGCTGTCCTGCGCAATGCCGATGTTGTATTCCTCATAGACGGCTTCCAACTCAGTGTGGAAACCACGGATGACCATGTTTTGGAAGCGGTCGGCCTGGATTTTGGCCCAGTTTTCAATTTCGTTGGAGGGGATGTCCTCGGTGTAGCAGGTCACGTCTTCTGAGGTGTAGGCATTGGTGCCTTCCGCGCCGATGGTCGACATGAGTTTGTCGTACTCGTTGGGGATGAAATACTGCGCGGCCAATTGGCTCACTGAGTCGATCTCGTGATAGGCGATGCGGCGTTCCTCGGGGTCGGTGAGGGTGCGGTAATGCTCATAGCGTGCTTCGATGTCGTCAAGGAGAACCTTTTCGGCTTCAGCATCGGTGGTGCCGAAATGCGTCGTGCCCTTGAACATCAGGTGTTCTAGATAATGGGCGAGGCCTGTGGTCTCGGCAGGGTCGTTCTTCGAACCAGTGCGCACGGCGATGTAAGTCTGGATGCGCGGCTCTTCATTGTTGACGCTCAGATAGACCTTCAGGCCGTTATCGAGCGTGTAGACGCGGGCTTCGGTGAGGTCGCCCTTCACGGTTTCGTACTTGTACTTGCTAGCTGCTTTTTTGTCGCACGAGGCAAAAAGCATGACGAAGGCTGCGCCCATCAGCAACATCTTCGTCGAAAAATGGCTCATGTTTTTCATTATAGTTAATGTTTAATTAATTGAATTTCAGTAATATTTAAAAGAATTTGATGTGCTTTTCTTCTTAAATTGCGGCAACCTAATGTGCTGCAAAAGTATGAAAAATAGTTTTCTAAAAAGATTCTCTTTGAGTAACAATTGGATTTTTTCCTATTTTTGCACACCTAAGAAAGACCGAGCAATGGATATTGAAGACAAGACCGAAAAAGAAGCCTTAGACGAGCAGCCGATGGATGAGACTTTGGAAGGAGTGGAAGACGCTCAGGCTCAAGAGCAAGAGGATGAGTATCATGTCATACCGCTGAAAGGCATGTTCGAGAACTGGTTTCTCGACTACGCCTCGTACGTCATCCTTGAACGTGCTGTGCCCGCCATCGAGGATGGTCTGAAACCTGTGCAACGCCGTATCCTGCACTCGATGGATGAACTCGATGACGGCCGTTTCAATAAGGTGGCCAATATTGTGGGTAACACGATGAAATACCACCCGCACGGCGATGCCTCTATCGGTGATGCTCTCGTACAACTTGCCCAAAAGGACCTGTTGATAGACATGCAAGGTAACTTTGGCAATATCCTCACGGGTGATGATGCAGCGGCACCACGTTACATTGAGGCGCGACTCTCGAAGTTCGCCAAAGAAGTCGTCTTCAACCATAAGACCACGGACTGGACGCGTTCCTACGACAATCGCAACGCCGAGCCAGTCTCGCTGCCGGTGAAGTTCCCGCTGTTGCTGGCACAAGGCACCGAAGGCATTGCCGTGGGCTTGGCATCCAAATTTTTGCCCCATAATTTCAATGAGCTGATTGACGCATCGGTTGCATATTTGCGTGACGAGCCTTTCACACTCTATCCCGACTTCCCGACAGGTGGCATGATGGATGTGACCAACTACAACGACGGTCTGCGAGGCGGCAAGGTGCGCATCCGTGCGAAAATCAGTCAACCAGACAAGAAGACGTTGGTCATCAGTGAGATACCATACGGCACCACTACGGGCAGCCTTATCGAGAGCATCGTAAAATGCAATGACAAGGGCAAGATCAAAATCAAGAAAATCGACGACAACACCGCCGAGCAGTGCGAAATCGTCATCTACCTGAATCCAGGTGTCTCGCCCGACCAGACCATTGATGCGCTTTATGCCTTTACGGATTGTGAAGTTTCCATCTCGCCCAATGCCTGTGTTATCGTCAACGACCATCCAGCGTTTATGGGTGTGAGCGAGATTTTGCGTCATAGCGCTGACCGCACCATGGAACTCCTCAGTTGGGAGCTGCGCATTCTCATTGAGGAACTGGAAAACAGTTGGCATTGGATTTCGTTGGAGAAGATTTTCTTCGAGAAGGGCATTTATAAGGAGTTGGAAAACAAGGACTATGCGGATTGGGATGAAATGTACACTGGCATCGAGCGTCAATTCGACAAGTATCGCAAACTGTTGAAACGCGAAGTGACCCGTGAAGATGTAGAAAAGTTGTGCGAGAAACCAGTCCGCAAGATTTCGAGGTTCGATATCAAAAAAGCTGACGAACAACTGGCTGACATTGAGAAGAAAATGGAAGAGGCACATTATAACCTCGACCATATCGTGGACTACACCATCAACTATTTCCTGCACATCAAGGAGAAATACGGTGAGGGTCGTGAACGCAAGACCGAAATCCGCAATTTCGACAATATTTCGGCAGTGGCGGTGGCAGCCAACAACGAAAAACTGTACGTCAGCAAGGACGAGGGCTTTGTCTGCACGGGCGAAGGACTGAAACGCGAGAAAAACAAGGAGGCCTACGAATATGTGTGCGACTGCTCCGATATGGACGACATCATTGTTTTCCACGAGGATGGCAAATATGCGGTGGTCAAGTTGCAGCCAAAACTCTTTGTGGGTCAGAAGGTCATCCACGTTGACGTGTTCCACAAAAACGACGACCGCACCACCTATAATGTCGTCTATCGCGATGGCAAGAACGGTGCGCCGCATTATGTGAAGCGTTTTGCTGTGAAGGGCGTTACCCGCGACAAGGACTACGACCTCACGCAGGGTAAGCCTGGCTCGAAGGTGCGTTATTTCTCGTCGAATCCTAACGGTGAGGCCGAGGTCATCAAGGTGACACTGGTGCTGTTCAACAAGAAACAGAAGACCGTCGACTATAAGTTTGCTGACTTGGCTGTGAAAGGTCGTGACACGCGCGGCAACCTGCTCACGAAGTACGAAGTCAAGGAAATCAAGAAGGGAGGGGAAGGTGTGTCTACACTCAACGCCCGCGACATCTGGTTTGATGACACGGTGCGCCGCCTCAATGCCGACAAACGGGGCCAGTACCTTGGTGCCTTCGAGGGTGACGACAAGATTCTGCAAATTTTCAGCAATGGCGAGTTCAAGATTTCGGGCTTCGACCTCAACACCCACTTCGACGATGACATGGTGGAAATCCGTAAGTTTGACCCCGACGAGATTTTCTCTGTCGTATATATCGAAGGAGAGACGCAGAAAATGTACCTCAAGCGATTCACTATCGAGGCAGATACCAAGCTGAACAGTCGCGCTTCCTTCATTGGTGAGCATCCAGAAGCGAAATATTTGGGCATGAGCACAGACGACCTGCCGCGATTGAACTTGAGCTATAAGATCAGTGATGCAGGCAATTGCTTCCCCGATGATGTGGTTAATGTGGAAGCGTTTATCGGTATCAAGAGTTATAAGGCCAAGGGCAAACGCTTGTCGACTAGGGAAATAGAGAGTTTCAAGTTCTTGGAACCTTTCCAACCCGAGCCCGATGAGGATGATATAGAAGACTTGGATGCCCCAGAGCCTACCGAAGGGGTCGAAGGGCCGGATACCCCTGATACTCCCGAGAACGAAGAGAAAATAGAGGTCAATCCCGATGATGTACCCATGGAGATTGTGAAGCCCCAGGGTGATGGTATTCAAATGGACTTGTTTAATAATGAATAAGAATACAAAACACGGCACCATATTAGGACTGCTGCTTGTACTATTGACCAGTTGTCAAACCGATCTCAAGCTCGCCAAGCACTATGTGGCTGAGCGGACTGACATTCAGGCTGCGGTCTACTTCCCTGAGAAGGCGGAGGTGAAGATGGATTATAACGTGCAGTTGGGTAAATACTCCGAGGTGTTGAAAGGCTTTAGCCAGGATTTGTTTTTGGATGTGATGTATGGCGCATACGCTGATGCAATGAAAGCCTATGATGTCAATGTGTATATTCCGGAAGATATTAACAACGTGTGGGTTGACTCTACACATTGGTTGGTGATGCTTTCTCGCGTTGAGATTTCGGGACGCATTACAGAGTATGAAGATTATCTTTTTAGTGACACCGACAAATACAGCTATAAGCATCCTTTGAACACAGTTAATGTGGCTTCGTGGTTTGAGATCAATGATGGCGATTGGAAGCCCGTGCTGTTTTGTGAACACAATCTCATGGACGGATTCGATTCCAAAACGGATTATTCGTTTTGGACGCATAAAATAGACTATACCTATTCCATTGACACACTGGAACTTGAAGATGTATATAACTATGCCGTATATTTGGGCAAGCTCTATGCGGGTTACACCTATGATTATATGATGAACAATTACGTCAGCTCCCAATTAAAGAAGCGTCATATGGATTATCGGGATTGGGACATGCTACGCTACGATCCTTATAAGAAGGAGTTGAGATATGCGAAAGA
>CAJOIF010000016.1 GCA_905234765.1 uncultured Bacteroidales bacterium | reverse complement strand
GTGACCCCGTTGAGCCTCGGTATCGAGACCCTCGGTGGCGTGATGACCAAGCTCATCGAGAGCAACACCACCATTCCGACTCGCAAATCGGAGGTCTTCTCGACTGCTGCCGATAACCAGCCTTCGGTTGAAATCCATGTGCTGCAAGGCGAGCGTCCTATGGCTGCACAGAACAAGACCATCGGTCGTTTCATCCTCGACAGCATCCCGCCAGCGCCGCGTGGCATCCCGCAGATCGAAGTCACCTTCGACATCGACTCCAACGGCATCCTGAACGTGAGTGCTAAGGACAAGGCCACGGGCAAGACCCAGAGCATCCGCATCGAGGCCTCGTCGGGCTTGACCGACGCTGAAATCGAGCGTATGAAGAACGAAGCCCAGGCCAACGCCGAAGCCGATAAGAAGGAACGCGAGCGTATCGACAAGTTGAACCAAGCCGACAGCATCATCTTCCAGACCGAGAAGCAGCTGAAGGAATACGGCGACAAGTTGCCTGCCGACAAGAAGGCAGAAATCGAGGCTGCCCTCGGCAAGCTGAAGACGGCTCACCAGGCTCAGGACATCGCCGGCATCGACGCTGCCATGGCCGAGATGAACGCCATGTGGCAGAAGGCCAGCGAGGAGATGTACAAGAACGCTGGTGCCCAAGGCGGCCCGCAAGGCGGCTTCGACCCGAACAACATGGGTGGCGGCTTCCAAGGCGGCAACCCGAACCAAGGCCCGCAGAACGGCGGCGGTGATGATACTGTCACGGACGCTGACTTTGAGGAGGTGAAGTAAAGTACTTCTCAAACAACTATCAAAAAGGTGTAATCCGAAAGGGTTGCACCTTTTTTTTTGTTTGATGTAGTTTATCTTGTTCTTAACTACTTACCCACAAATCACCTCAGCCGAACACCCCAACACCCTCGATAAAAGAATAACTCCGCCCGTTTTCACGTACCACCTTTTTTCCTATTTTTGCCCCCATAATCAGCATGAGAAACCTATGAGAAAAAAACGCCTGCTTTTCCTGGCCGCCTTCCTGGCTATAACAGCGCCCCTCTTTGCCATCTCTTATGGCCAAAACCTGAACCGTACCCTTCGTGTGTTGCGCAACGAACTGAACGCCGACCATCGACAAATCGACAAAAACCGCGACCGACTTACCGAGGACTACGAAAAACAACGCCAGAAGATGATCGAAGTGATGAAGCAGTGCGACGAGCTCTCGCTGATGCTATATTCACAAAAACAAGGCTTCACCTTCGATGTGAGCTACGCTTTGCAGAAGGTCACCCAGAAATACAACGAGTTCAACCAAGACCGTGGCCCCTTCGACCGCATCGTTACGAACCTCAATGTCGAAATGGAACGCCATGCCCGTCTCATCGAGTCGTTGCGCCGTCTCCCTCCCGAACTCGACACCATCATCGGTGTGCCTGACAGCCTGCTCTTCCATTACGACTCCCTGAGCCCGCTCTTCTTCAGCAGGACGCATTTCGAACTGGAAGAGGAAATCAAGGCCATGGCCGATTCTCTCTCCATACCTTTTGTCCTCAACGAGCAAGGTAAGGACGACCGCGAAAAATGTATATTCTATTCAGGCGAGCTGCTGAAGATGTACGCTGAAACAAAAGCCTTCGTGGTAGCCGACAGCATCCACTATTACGAGACTTTCCTACGCCTGAAGGAGACTTACGAATACGCACACGACTACTATCAGGTGCTGCAAAACCGCATCTTCGTTGAGGGCCAGACCCCATGGCTCAGCATCCTAAAACGTCCGGGACGCTATTGGTGCCAAGCGGCCAGCGACGCGAATGAGAAATACGATCTCACCTCCCTATCGTCATTGTTTGGGAAAGGCCGTCTTGAACGCACTACCGACACAGGTTGGGAGTACTCGCTTCAAGTCTTCATCATTGTCTTGTTCATCATTGAACTGATGGTGTTCTGGCTCATCGCTTCCCTTCTTCTCATCCCCGTCTTCCGTTATTTCAAGCCGTTGAAGGATAGTGTCGACAAAGAACAGCGGCGTTTCATCTCCCTGCTTGTTGCCATCCTCATCACCATCATCGTCAATGCCAATATCGGGGGCGACGGTCTGCTCCACATCGCTGCCCATCTCACCGACACCTTCTTATGGCTGTTGGCGGCCATTCTTATCGCCTTATACATCAGACTGAAACCCAACCAGTTGAAATATGGTGTTAGGCTGTATCTGCCCACCTTCTGTATGGCTTTGGCTGTCATCGGATTCCGTGTCGTCTTCATGCCTAACACGCTGATGAATTTCATCTTCCCGCCTGTGGTGATTGTTTTCTTCTGTTGGCAGCTTTTCGCCTGCCTGCGCAATGCCAACAAGGTGGACCGCAGCGACCGTTTGTTAGGCTGGACATCATTGGTGGCGACGGGTGCCGCCATGGGCGTGGCCATTGCGGGCTACATCTTCGCTTCGCTGCTCATCTTGGTCTGGTGGTACTTCCAACTGGCCGCTATCCATACCATCTATACCATATTATACCTGATTGTCCAATATCGCAATAAACGGATGACCCACCGCATCAACGATTACCGTGCACGCATCGACTTCATCTCCGGCCACGGCAAGGAGACACTGATGTTCGGCGCTTCATGGTTCTATGACTTGGTCAAGGAGGTGGTGCTTCCCGTGATGGGACTGCTGTCCATCCCCTTCTGCATCCATCTGGCACTCGACGTGTTCGATTTCGAGGACTTATACAACAACATCTACTATAAAAACTTCGTGGAGTTAGTCAATGACAATGGTGCCGCGACCTTTAGGCTGTCGTTCCACGGCATCCTCGTCTTGGTCAGCCTGTTCTTCGTGTTCCGCTATGCCAACCGCGCCTTACACGCCATCTGGCAGCAGTGCCGCTACGCGCTTTTTCTCAAAAAACACCATCGCAAGACCATCCGCGACAACGAAATCAACCTGTCGTTAGGCAACAGCGTCATCAGCGTCTTGGTGTGGATGACCTATATCGTCATCATCGTCCTAACGTTGCGCATTCCTACTAACTCACTGAGTCTCATAGCAGGAGGTCTCTCGGCAGGTATCGGCTTGGCCATGAAAGACACCCTCAACAACTTCATCTATGGCATCCAGCTGATGTCGGGCCGCCTGCGCATCGGCGACTGGATCATCTGCGACGGCATCCGAGGCAAGGTCACCGACATCGGCTACCAGAGCACTCAGATTGAGACCGTCGACGGCGCACAAATGTCGTTCCTCAACGCCACGCTGTTCGCCAAGAACTTCAGCAACCTCACCCGCAACCACGGCTATGAGTTCGTGAAAATCACGGTGGGTGTGGCCTACGGCACCGACATCCAGCGTGTGCGAGAGTTGCTGGGAACAGCTTTGCAGACCTTACAAGGCAAGGACGCTTTCGGGCGCGACATCGTGGATGCAAAGCGTGGCGTCAACATCACCTTGGACGACATGGACGACAGCGCTGTCACCATCGCCGTGAAACAACAGGTGCTCGTAGCAGAACGTGTCGGCTATATCGACCGCGCCAAAGAACTGATTTACAACACCCTGAACGAAAATGGCATCGCCATCCCCTTCCCACAATGCGACGTACACCTCGTCAAAGAAGAAGAATGATACTTCATCTTGGATTAATTTCGTATTTTTGCAGCCCATTCTAAGAAGCATGAAGAAAACGCTCATCATCATTGCGGTGGCCTTGATGCTTGCCTCTTGCGGCGACAAAACACCCCAGGAGACACCTCAAACCCAAAAAACGACGAAGAAGGCCGTTGCCGTGCCGCAGTTCAACGCCGATTCAGCCTACCACTATGTGGCATGTCAAACCGGTTTCGGTCCACGTGTGCCTGAGTCGCAGGCTCATGCCGACTGTGCCGCATGGCTTACCGAACAACTGAACAGGTATTCCGACACTGTCATCGTGCAGGATTTTAGGGCTCGTCTTTATAATGGTCGCGGCATTGACGGACAGAATCTCATCGGCGTATTCAACCCCGAAGCCAAGAAACGCATCGTGCTCTGTGCCCACTGGGACTCACGCCCCTTCGCCGACCATGACGCCGACGAGGCCAACAGCCACAAACCCATCGACGGCGCCAACGACGGTGCCAGCGGCGTAGGCATCCTCATCGAATGCGCCCGACAATTCGCCCACCAACCTCTGCGCGATGGTCTTGGTGTCGACATTGTCTTTTTCGACCTTGAAGACTACGGCCCTCATCAGGAGCAGTCCCTCGAATACTATGACGAAGACATCAACCATTGGGCTTTGGGCTCACAATATTGGTCGGCACATCCCCACATCTATGGTTACAAGGCCTATTTCGGCATCCTCTTGGACATGGTAGGCGGTGCCAACCCCAACTTCGAGAAGGAATACTACTCGCAAGTCTATGCTGCCTGGGTGAGCAACAAGGTATGGCGTCGCGCCTACGACCTGGGCTACCGCCATGCTTTCAGCAACGAGCTCGGTGCCATGATCAGCGACGACCACATCCCCATGAACCAAGTGGCGGGCATCCCAACCATCGACATCATCGACTTGCAACCCAACAGCAGCAACGGCTGTTTCCCCGAGGTGTGGCACACCTTGAACGACAACCTCGAACACATCGACAAGTCGACTCTCGGCATGGTAGGCGACCTGCTGTTGCATATCGTATATGAAGAATAATCAGTAACTTATTTCTATAACAAAACCTTTTTTATCATGAAAAAAGCATTTTTAGTTCTCGTTGCAGTGTTGGGCTTCGCCTTCGCTGCCAGTGCACAAAACCATGCACAAAACAACAATCTGGGTGTCCGTCTGGGTGGCGGTCAGGGTTACAATGCTGAGCTCTCCTACCAACGCGTGTTGGGAAGCAACCGTATTGAACTGGACCTCGGATGGGCCAATTTTGAGGAAATCTCGTTTGCCGGCTTGTCCGCTATCTATCAATTCACTTTTGATGTGACCAAAAACTTCGGCCTTTATGTAGGTCCTGGTGCCCGCGTCGATATGGCGTTGGGCGTGAATGACGCTGCCATCGGTTTGGCCTTAGCTGGTCAAGGAGGCATGGAGTACAATTTCTCCGCCATTCCGCTGCAACTGTCGTTGGATGTTCGTCCGTATTTCTACCTGATTCCTGCCACGAACTTCCACTGGGGCGACTTCGCTCTCGGCATCCGTTACAGATTCTGATATAAGTAGTATTTAAACGGAAAGAAAAAAAGACCGCGATTGCGGTCTTTTTTTTGTCTTACAGCCCTTTGATGTATTCGTTCAATTCTTGTTTCGAGCTGTCGTAGCTGAACGCTTCGTTCACCAAATAATACTTGTTGGGGTCGACGCAAAAAGGGTAGGCGAACTTGGCAAACTCCAACTTGTTACTCTCAAAGGAGAAAAGCCGTGTGATTTGCTCTATCTGTTTGGCTGTCATCCTGTTGGCTTCCGTCACTTGTTTGGCCACGGTGAGGCGGGTCTTATCGTAGCTCTCGCGCTCAATCAAGGCGCATACCTCGTCGAATTCGGCAGTTGACAAAGGTCGTGGTGCCGGAGGAGCAATGGGCTCATGCGCGACACGCAGCCCCATGGTCAGCTCGGGACGAACGCTGGCGTTGCTGGCCTCCAAACCGAACAAGTTGCCACGTTGCGCGATGCTGAAGACCTGCGATTGTCGCAAATCGACATACTGACCCACGCTGTTCTGCGCTGCGTTGTCAAGCTCGACGCGGACATAAAACACTTCGGGCCAAAGACCGTTGATACGGATGGAGTGTACCGGCTGTTCGTTTTGCAACACATCGTCGACAAAAAGCCAAAAGGCTTGTTGGCGTGCTGCCACGATGGTAAGGGTAGCGTCGGACGGTTGTCCAGGGACGGGATGGCCGCCGTGACCCTTGTATTGCGCCATGGAAGTGATGGAGGCCAAAAGCAAAAAACAGAGTAAGAAGCGTCTCATAACGTTAACGTGGTTTGTTTCCGCGGGCAAAGATAAGAAAAATATCCTCATTTTCATTGTCTTCAACCTTTTTACAATAATTATTTTGCTAATTTTGCAGCCAGAAACAAATACTAACTTAAACCTTAAAACAATATGAAAAACAAACATGTACTTTTCTTGTTGATGATGGCTTTTTGCACGCCCATGGCCACTATGGCGCAACTACAAGGCTAACAACTTCAACCTCGTTAGCGGCAAGGGTTATCTCTATGCCAACAAGAATGATGTTATACTCACTTTCACTGGTATGCCTTACAATGGCAACGGCGAGGTTGCCTTGGATTACACCGAAAATGTCGAGCTTGAAGGCATGAACCTCATCGGCAACCCATTCGTATGCAATGCCTACCTTGCCACTGAAACCGGCACGCCTCTTGCCTACTACAAGATGAACGACGAAGGCAACGGCTTTGAAGCTGTGACCGGTGCTGCCATTGCTCCTATGGAAGGTATCTTCGTTCAAGCCACGGACACAGTCCAAAGCTTCAAGTTCACGAGAACGGCTCCCGCTGCAGCTCCTGGCCAACTGAACATCAACCTGGCCCAAGCCGTCAGCACCCGTGGCGAAAAAGGTGCCACCGACAACGCCATCATCCGCTTCGGTGAAGGCAACACCCTCGAGAAGTTCAACTTCCGCGAGAACAACGCCAAAGTGTACATCCCGATGGACAACAAGGACTACGCTGTAGTCAATGCTGGTCAGACGGGCGAAATCCCGGTCAACTTCAAGGCTGAGAAGAACGGCAGCTACACGCTGAGCTTCACCAACCAGGAGGTCACGTTCAGCTACCTGCACCTCATCGATAACCTCACCGGCAACGATGTGGACCTGCTGGCCAACCCGAGCTACAACTTCAACGCGCAGACGACGGATTATGCCAGCCGCTTTAAGCTGGTGTTCGCCACGGGTAGCAGCGTCGAGGGCGACAGCTTCGGCTTCATCAACGGCGCTGGCAACCTGAGCATCTTCGGCATCGAAGGCAAAGCCACCATCCAAGTGATGGACATCACAGGACGCATCCTCAGCAGCGAGACCTTCAGCGGCAGCTACGAGAAGAAGCTCAACGTGGCCCCAGGCGTGTATGTCATGCGACTCATCAACGGCAACGACGTGAAAGTGCAGAAGATTGTGGTGAGATAAATCCCCCCTACCCCCCTTAAAAGGGGGACGGGCTTCCACGTAGGGTTTAAGCCCGTCCCCCTCTTGAGGGGGTGCCCGAAGGGCGGGGGAGTCAAAGACAACCCAACCCCGAAGGGCGGGGGAGTCAAAGACAACCCAACCCAACCCGAACAGAACAGAAAACAAACAAATAAAACACAACATACCATGAAAAAACTAGCATTAACAATCGCAATCGTCCTCGGACTGGGCATGATGGCCATCGCGGGTCCCAACGAACAGAGCGGCCTCTTCAAACGCGGCACCAACGCCGAAACCAGCGGCTTGTATTCGAATCGCGACACTAGTCCTCTTCTTCCCGTTCTGCCCACCCACGGCATCGATGATGACCAGAACGCCCCGCTCGGCAGCGGCATCGCCCTGCTGCTCGGACTCGGCGGCGCCTACCTCGTGGCCAAACGCCGCGAGGAATAAAGGGAACCCACATAGCGGGAAACCTACAAACACGCTACTTAAAAGGTCGGAGGCGCAAGCTGCCGACCTTTTTTTGTATTAGTTGAAGTTTTTTTCGTACTTTTGCGCCTTAATTTAGGTTCATAGTATTATGAAAAACAGCTACAAGGAATATAAACAGCTGAATCTCACCGAGACAGCCGACGAAATCCGTAGGTTTTGGGAAGAAAACGACACCTTCCAAAAAAGTTTGGATAACCGCGACAAGGACAACGCTTTTGTGTTCTTCGAAGGTCCGCCGAGCGCCAATGGCACCCCCGGCATCCACCATGTGATGGCCCGCTCCATCAAGGACGTGGTGTGCCGCTACCAGACCCTGAAAGGCAAGCACGTGGTCCGCAAGGCCGGCTGGGACACCCACGGCCTGCCCGTGGAACTCGGCGTGGAGAAGAAACTCGGCATCACAAAGGAAGACATCGGCAAGAAGATCAGCGTCGACGACTACAACCGCGCCTGCCGCGAGGAAGTGATGAAATACAAGGACATGTGGGACGACCTCACCCGCAAGATGGGCTATTGGGTCAACCTCAACGACCCCTACATCACTTTCACCAACGATTATATCGAGACCTTGTGGTTCCTGCTTAAAGACTTGTACAACAAAGGCTTGCTTTATAAAGGCTACACCATCCAGCCCTACTCACCCGCTGCCGGAACGGGTCTCAGCTCGCACGAACTGAACATGCCCGGCTGCTATCGCGACGTGAAGGATTTGACCTGTGTTGTCCTCTTCAAGTTGAAAGTCGAAAACGATCTCCCGACCTACGCCATTGCTTGGACGACCACACCTTGGACCTTGCCGAGCAACACCGCCTTGTGCGTTGGCCCGAACATCGACTATGTTCTTTTGAAGACCGTTCATCCTTACACCGAGGAGCCTTGCTATATCTTGATGGCTAAAGCTTTGGTAGAAACGATGTTCAAGGAAGCCCCAGAGGTCGTGAAGGAATTCAAAGGCAAGGACCTCGTCGGCATTGAGTACGAACAACTGATTCCTTGGGTCAATCCAGGCGAAGGCGCTTTCCGCATCATCCCTGGCGATTATGTCACCACTGAAGACGGTACGGGCATCGTCCACATTGCACCCACCTTCGGCGCCGACGATAAGCGCGTCGCCGCCGCCGCGGGCATCCCGCCCTTGCAAATGATTGACAAGGACGGCAAGCCGCAGCCCATGGTGGACCGCACGGGCAAGTTCTTCCGCATCGAAGACCTCGACCCCGAGTTCGTCAAGAACTGCATGGACGTGGAAGCCTATCGTCCCTACGCAGGCCAATTCGTGAAGAACGCCTATGACCCCACCAAGACTGAAAAGGACAAGAGCCTCGATGTCGAAATCGTGATGCTGCTCAAAGAACAAGGCAAGCTTTTCAAGAGCGAGAAACATACCCACAACTACCCGCACTGCTGGCGTACCGACAAACCCGTGCTCTACTATCCTCTCGACAGCTGGTTCATCAAGACCACGGCCTTGAAAGACCGCATGATTGAGCTGAACAAGACCATCAACTGGAAGCCCGAGGCCACCGGTAGCGGCCGTTTCGGCAACTGGCTGGAAAACCTCGTCGACTGGAACCTTTCGCGTTCGCGCTACTGGGGCACTCCGCTGCCCATCTGGCGCACCGAGGACGGCAAGGAAGAGATTTGCATCGGCAGCGTGGAAGAACTGCGCAACGAGATTGAGAAATCCATCAAGGCAGGCTTCATGAAGGAGAATCCATACGCCTCTGAAGACTATACCAAGTTCGACCTGCACAGGCCTTATATCGATGGTGTCATCCTCTGCTCCGCTAGCGGCAAGAAGATGTTCCGTGAGCCCGACCTCATCGACGTGTGGTTCGACAGCGGTGCCATGCCGTATGCACAATACCACTATATGGGCAAGAAAGGCCAACTGGGCAAGGACGTGTTCCCGGCAGATTTCATCGCTGAGGGCGTGGACCAAACCCGTGGCTGGTTCTTCACGCTTCATGCCATCGCCACGATGTGCTTCGACAGCGTTGCCTACAAGAACGTCATCTCCAATGGCTTGGTGCTTGACAAGAACGGTAACAAGATGTCAAAGCGCTTGGGCAATGCCGTCGACCCGTTTGGTGCCATTGAGAAATATGGTGCCGATGCTGTGCGTTGGTACATGATCACCAACTCGCAGCCTTGGGACAACCTGAAGTTTGACGAGGCTGGCGTGGACGAGGTGCGCCGCAAGTTCTTCGGAACCTTGTACAACACCTACGCCTTCTTCGCCTTGTACGCCAATATCGACAAGTTCGACTACTCCGCAGCCGACATCGACATCAAGGAGCGTCCTGAAATCGACCGTTGGATCTTCTCGGAGCTCAACTCCCTGATTCTCGAAGTCGACAACGCCTACAGCAGCTATGAGCCCACCCGTGCGGGTCGCGCCATCGCCGACTTCGTCGATGCCCACCTCAGCAACTGGTACGTGCGCCTCTCGCGCCGCCGTTTCTGGAAGAGCGAAGACAACACCGACAAACTGTCGGCCTATCAAACCCTATACACCTGCCTCGAAACCGTGGCACGCCTCAGCTCGCCCATCGCGCCGTTCTTCAGCGAACAGCTCTACCGCGACCTGAACAACGTCACGGGACGCAACAAGGCCGAGTCCGTCCATCTGACAGACTTCCCCGTGGCCAACAAATCCTTCATCGATAAGGCTTTGGAGGAGCGCATGGAAGCTGCACAACTGATTTCTTCGCTGGTGCTCTCGCTGCGTAAGAAAGCCAACATCCGCGTGCGTCAGCCCTTGTCGAAAATCATGATCCCCGTTGCCAACGAGGAAATGAAAGCCCAAATTGAGAAGGTGTCGCACCTCATCAAGAGCGAGGTCAACATCAAGGAGATCGAGTTCCTCTCACCCGACAACAATATCCTGGTGAAGAACGTGAAACCCAACTTCAAGACCTTGGGTAAGAAGTACGGCAAGCAGATGAAGCAAATCCAGGCCTACTTCACCAACATGAGCCAAGAGGAAATTCACGCATTCGAGAAGAACAACGGCACTCACCTTGATGTAGACGGCGTTGACGTTGAGTTGACTCTCGAAGATGCTTTGATTTCGACACAAGACATCCCCGGCTGGGCCGTCACCTCTCAGGACGACCTCACCGTAGCCCTTGACATGACCATCACCGATGAGCTGATGCAGGAAGGCCTCGCCCGCGAAATCGTGAACCGCGTGCAGAACCTCCGCAAGACCGGTGGCTTTGAGGTCACCGACCGCATTGTGCTCACTATTGAGAAGAACGAAAAGACCGATGCCGCAGTGAAACAATTCGGCGACTACATCTGCAACGAGACCTTGGCCACCATCACCGAAGTGGATGCCTTGGACGGCGTGGAAGCCGAGGAATTGGTGGAAGGCGTGAATGTAAAACTGAAAATCCAAAAGAAATAATAGACGCGAGACTGCGAGACACGAGACGCGGGACCATGGTCTCGTGTCCCGAGTCCCGAAGTCCCGAGTCAATAAAACATACAACCATGGAAAAGAAAGATCCCCAAGTGCGCTATTCCGATGAAGACCTTGAAGAATTCAAGGCTTTGATTCTGGAGAAATTGGAACAGGCACACGCCAGTTTGGATACATTGAAAGCCAATCTCTCTGGTGGAGAACACAGCACCGATGACACGGCACCTACTTTCAAGGTATTGGAAGACGGCTATGCCGTGGCCGAGAAAGAAGAAAACGCCCGTCTCGTCGCCCGTCAGGAAAAGTATATCCGCAACCTGGAATTGGCGCTGATGCGCATTGAAAATAAGACCTACGGCATTTGCTGTGAGACCGGTCGCCTCATCCCCAAGGAAAGGCTCCGCTGTGTGCCCATCACCACCCGTTGCTTGGATGTTAAACTGAAGAAAAAGTGAAAAAGCAAGGCAACCGCGGCCTGTTTTGGTCGTTTATGGTGATTTTGCTCGTGCTGCTCTTCGACCAGATTCTCAAAATCTGGATCAAGGGCACCATGACGATAGGACAAGAGATTCCCGTCATCGGGAGTTGGTTTAAGCTGCTGTTCATCGAGAACAACGGCATGGCCTTTGGCTGGCTTGGCGGAGGTGGTGGATTGAAACTCGTCCTCAGCCTTTTCCGCATCGTGGCCATCATTGCCTTGTTTTGGGTGTTGGTGCGATTGTCAAAGAAAAACACCAAGTTTGGGGTGCTGTTTGGCATTGCCCTTATCACTGCCGGCGCGATGGGCAACATCATTGACAGCCTGTTTTACGGAAGAATCTTCAGCGAGAGCACTTTCACTCAAGTCGCAACCCTCTTCCCCGACGGCGGCGGCTATGCCGGTTGGCTGCATGGTCGTGTGGTCGACATGCTTTACTTCCCCATCATCGACGTAGCACGCGAAAACGCCACCTGGCTGCCAGAGTTCTTCTTCGGCCCCGATGGACATTTCATCTTCTTCCGTCCGATATTCAACTTCGCAGACGCATCCATCACGGTGGGTGTGTTTTATATGCTTTTCTTCCAGTGGAAGTGGTTGAAAAGCCTGTAAAGACAACCTTATTTCAAGTCCCAGATGTTCTCGAGGTCGACGTCCCAACCGGCGTGGATTTCGAGAACATCTTTATACTCAATCACCTTCTCGGGCTGGATGCGACGGTGGAAATTACCCGTGCTCCACTTGCCGTTGCCGTCGGCATCAAGAAGGGCGCGGAGTTTGTACTTGGCAGGGACAAGATGCTCAAACATCACTTCTTCTTGTTCAGTAATGGTTTGTTGCTTTAGTATTTTCCCGCTTTCGTTGGTCAGTTGCACCACCACTTGTCTCATGCCTTCGGGCGGAGCCACGGTGATATAGATGTTGCCATATTCATCGTCGCCAAGAACGTGGAAATCCACTTTCAGCTTCGCGTTGACGTGGCCACGGATACCGAAAAACACTGAATCAGGGAGTTCAAAACTATATTTTGCATCGGGAACAATATCAGCCACCAGTTTGTACTGCATTCCATGCTCGTCGGCTTGTTCGAAAGCGAGCGTATTATAGGAAACCACGGTATCGCGTTTGAAAACGGCCGAGTCGCGCATTTGGTAGGCTACGACGGGCTCGGAAAACTTCAGGATCAAGTCCTCGCCTGCAATCAAGCCACCTTGTCCGATAAGGTTATTGGTAATCTTCAGAGATTCAGGTTGTTTTTTGTTTCTAGCATTCTTGTCCTTGAATTTCAGGCTATAATGCGACGAGTCGTTGATAACGGTATCGTATTTCACCTGCACCCAAAGACTGTCTTTGACATTGGGCGTGAAAAACCATCTAACCGTGTCAAACTCAGGCGAATTGACGGCAATCAGGTTAAAGGTGTCGGGCAGCATCTCGGGAGTCATTACCACAGCATCCTTGGCAGGATAGCGGAACACGAATCGCAACAGGCCCTTTTCGATCAGTTTCTTTTCCAACAGCATCTGCGTGGAGTCGGGTTCCGTAAACATATAAAGTGTAAGATGGAGGGCATTGGGGTCGAAGACCTTGGGCGGAATTGTGTCTTCCATCGTGATGAGCAAAGTGTCGTGGAGGGACTCAGCAAGACTATCGTGACGAATGGCCGCCAAAGAATCCGTCAGCGTAAACGAAATGGTATCATGGATTAACGTGTCAGCCAACGCAACAGAGATAGTGTCACTTATTAATAAGGTGTCTATGCTTGTTGAATCCTGGGCTTGCGCTTTTGACTCCACTGGGAGACAAGTAGCGGGCACCAACGTATCCAAAAACGCCACCTCTTCATTGGGCAAGTCGAAATACAGATTGGAGTTGACATCTTTCAGGGCGAAGACGAAGTAGGTCTTGTCCGCCAGTCCCGACACAAGAAAATTACCTTCCTTGTCCGTTTTGGCGATAAAGTTTGGTGCCGCAATCATGGGCAAAGAATCAAGATTCTCCTGATCCGATGAATAAAGGGACACATATACGTTTTCGACAGGTTTCTTGTCCTCGGCGTTCACCACCTTACCTCCGATGGCGAGGGTGTCGAGGTGGTCGCCTGTGGAAAAACTATAGATATAATTCTCAAACTGGTTGCCTTCGTGCAAGTCTTTGATGGCCGACCCAAAATTGATGGTATAGGTTGTGTTAGGTTCCAAGGGAGCCTTGAACTTGACAATGACGGTCTTGTTTCGCAGCTTGAAATCAGGTTTTTCGCTTAAAGGCGGCGAGATCAGCACGTTCTGTCGGGCGTTCTCAAGGGTGATGTATTCGTCGAAGGTAAGTTCAATTCGCTTTCCGTCAAAGTTGATGCTATTGTTTTCAGGCACTGCCTTGACCACGGTGGGAGGCGTTGTGTCTTTAGGACCGCCTGTAGGTGCTACTTCGTTGGCACAACGCAAAACCAAGAGGGCCGTAAAGAGCAGGCAAACTGCACTTAGAATATGTTTCAACACTTTTATCACGGCTGCAAAAATAATAAAAACTCACCTACTTGCACACCATTCCGAAATGAATTAGTATCTTTGCAAGTTTTAATCTCAAATCTTGAATTTTTAATTTTTAAACCCGAAACATATGTACAGAACACATACCTGTGGCGAACTTCGTCTTGCCGACTGTGGCAAGGAAGTGACATTGGCCGGCTGGGTGCAGCGCACCCGCGACAAAGGCTCCCTCGTTTGGATTGACCTCCGCGACCGTTACGGCATCACCCAACTCTTCTTGGATGGCAGCAGCGACCCGAAACTCCTCGAACAAGCCCGCACCTTCGGGCGCGAGTTCGTGATTCAGGCCAAAGGCACCGTCATCGAGCGCGAATCGAAAAACCCGAACATGCCGACGGGAGAAATCGAGCTGAAAGTCAGCGAGTTCAAGCAGCTCAACGGCAGCAAGACCCCGCCCTTCACCATCGAGGACGTGAGCGACGGCGGCGACGACCTCCGCATGAAATACCGCTATTTGGACATCCGTCGCAACCCCGTGCGCAAGAACCTTGAACTGCGTCACCGTATGGCGATGCTGGTGCGCAATTACTTGAGCAACCTCAATTTCCTCGAAATCGAGACCCCGATGCTCATCAAGAGCACGCCCGAGGGTGCACGCGACTTTGTGGTGCCTTCGCGCATGAACCCCGGCGAGTTCTACGCCCTGCCGCAAAGCCCGCAGCAATATAAGCAACTGCTGATGGTGGCCGGCATGGATCGCTACTTCCAGATTGTGCGTTGCTTCCGCGATGAAGACCTCCGCGCCGACCGTCAGCCCGAGTTCACGCAAATCGACTGCGAGATGTCGTTTGTGGAGCAAGAAGACGTTTTGAACACCTTTGAAGGCTTAGCCAAGCACCTTTTCAAGGAAATGAAAGGCCTTGAATTTGACAAGTTCCCGCGCATGACTTGGCACGACGCAATGAAATATTACGGCTCCGACAAGCCCGACATCCGCTTCGGGATGAAGTTTGTGGAACTCAACGACGTGGCGAAAGGCAAGGGCTTCGGCCTGTTCGACAACGCTGATTTAGTGGTTGGCATCAACGCCGAGGGTTGTTCGGAATACACCCGCAAGCAACTTGACGCGCTCACCGAGTTTGTGAAGCGTCCGCAGGTGGGTGCTGGCGGCATGGTGTATGTCAAGTACAACACCGATGGCACGTTCAAGTCGTCGGTGGATAAATTCTACACGCCTGAAGACCTGAAAGTTATCGCTGACAAGTTCGGAGCCAAGCCCGGCGACCTGATGCTCATCCTCTGCGGCGAGGCCATGAAGACCCGCACGCAACTCAACGCCCTGCGTCTTGAGATGGGCAACCAACTCGGACTTCGCAAGCCCGACGAATACGCGCCTTTGTGGGTCATCGACTTCCCGCTCTTGGAATGGGACGAGGAGACGCAACGCTTCTATGCCAAGCACCATCCCTTCACCGCTCCGAAGCCCGAAGACGAGGCCTTGCTCGACGACCCGACGAAGTGGGGCGACATCCGCGCCAATGCCTACGACATCGTGATGAACGGCGTGGAGGTCGGTGGCGGCTCCATCCGTATCCACGACCGCACTTTGCAGAACAAGATGTTCCACACCCTCGGCTTCACCGACGAGAGCGCGCAGGAGCAGTTTGGCTTCCTGATGGGTGCCTTCGAGTTTGGCGCACCGCCTCACGCTGGTTTGGCCTTTGGCTTCGACCGTCTTTGCTCGCTCTTCGGTGGTGCCGAGAGCATCCGCGACTTCATCGCCTTCCCGAAGAACAATGCCGGCCGCGACGTGATGAGCGGCTCGCCCGCCCCGATTGCCCAAGAGCAGTTGGATGAGTTGCAGATTGCACTGAATTTGAAGTGAATATGAATTGTAGGGCTGTCATGGTATGGCAGCCCTACCTATCCGATAATAATGGTAAAAACAAAATCCATAGAAAGTATTAAATTGTCAGATTTCCCTGAAGAGATTGACGAACAACATGGTGTAAAGGTTTATGGAGAAACTTCATACGAAAACATGTTAGCGATTTTAAGTCAATACTTGCATAATGGAGAAGTCGGTCAAGTTGGAAATAAAGAGGAGATTGTTTCTGCTATTCTTGAGTTTTTAGAGCGGAAGAAAAGCGTCAATCCTAACCTTGACTTTGAGCCATCAAGGGAATACGCTTTTTTGGCGGCTGAAAACCCTACTCAATATGATTTGTTTTCCGATTTCTTCAATGTTCCGTTTCCTAATCCGAAACAAGGTCAATTCACATTGATAGACCTTTTTGCTGGCATTGGAGGTATTCGATTGCCTTTCAATGAATTAGGTTATCGCTGTGTGTTTTCATCTGAATGGGACAAATTCGCTCAACAAACCTATTTTTCCAATTTTGGTGAAATGCCTTTTGGAGACATTACTAAAGAATCAACGAAGAAATACATTCCAAAGCATTTCGACTTGCTGTTAGCAGGTTTTCCTTGTCAAGCATTTTCCATTATGGGAAAGATGAAAGGCTTTGAGGATGTGCGCGGTACAATGTTTTTTGAAGTGGCTACCATACTTGAGCAACACAAACCGCGAGCCATTTTGCTGGAAAATGTGAAACAGTTGACAACCCATGACCATGGACAAACTTTCAAGACTATACTTCGCATTCTTGATGAATTGGGTTATCATGTCAAATGGCAGGTTTTGAACGCTCTTGATTTCGGATTGCCGCAAAAAAGGGAGCGTGTCATTATTGTCGGATTTAGGGACAAGGAAAGCATTGATGCGTTTGATTTTGACTTCAAGAAGCAGCCTTATTCGCTTGATGGAGTATTGGAGTCAGACGAAATGGTTGATGTATCGCTTTTTGCATCAGATTGGATAATAGAGAAACGTAAGAGACAAACGGAAGGTAAGCGTATTTTCTATCCTTCGATTTGGCATGAGAATAAAGCAGGAAATGTTTCGGTGCTTGATTATGCTTGTGCATTACGTACAGGAGCAAGTTACAACTATTTGCTTGTCAATGGGAAAAGGCGACCATCGTCGAGAGAATTGCTTCGTTTGCAAGGTTTTCCTGACAAATACCGTATTTCTGTTTCGCATGGAGAAATCCGTCGACAAACTGGCAATAGTGTGGCTGTTCCTATGATTCGTCAAATCGCTAGAAAAATTGATTCAATATTAAAACAACAATAATATGGACCATCCAAAATTAAGAGATTCAAAGCGTTTACTGACACGCGAACCCTATCCGATTAATGAAATTCCTGAATCGGTTATTAAAAGAATTGGAAAAAAATTCGTTTATCTGTTGTGTGTTGGATATAAGGATTTGCCCGGCGATGAATGGGGGAATGTTTTTGCCGAGGCCATCGGTGGCACTCATTTACAGTCTCCTATTGGAATTGCAGATGTAACATTCGATAAAATGGCATGGTCGATGAAAACCGTAAAGTCCAAAAATCCTCATAAATCCAATGCTTCTATTCGACTTATTAGTGGTCGTTGTTCTCCAGACTATTCATACGGAATAAGTGACCCTCATAAAGACATAGAAGCAACTGGTCGCGCCGTATTGAACATTTGGAATGAGAGAGTGAACATTGCCCAAGATTATTATAATCCTTTGCGGACTTCAATCCTTGTGAGAAGTGAAGACTTACTATCTTATACCTTATTTGAAGAAGAGAATCATCGTTATGTAGCCAGTTCTTATCGGTGGGAAGAGAATAAAAACGGTAATTTGATTGGTATTGATATTGAAACGGGAGAAACCCGCTTCACATGGCAACCTCATGGCTCACAGTTTACCATTCACACAAATATTCCAAAGAATGCGGTAAAGTTCAAAATAAAGCAACCACCTAAACTTGATGTTGAAGAAACTCTGAAACAGATTAATTATGGTGAAGACTGGGTTGAAATACTTTAGGATTAATTCTGTAACCACTGGTTACGAAATTCAAACTAACCTAAAAATCCAAAACAGTGATTTGGAAATCCAAACCGAAAATGGTAATCATTGTTTACCCAATTTCACGCAACCTTAGTTTTAAATCTTAAATCATTGAATCTTAAATAATTAAACAATATGAAACGTTTATTAGTCCTAACCGGTGGCGGCGACTGCCCAGGCCTCAACGCCGTGATTCGCGCCATCGTCAAAAGAGCCGCCCAAGAGAAAGAGTGGGAAGTGCTCGGCAGCATCCAAGCTTACAACGGTATCCTTTGGGAACCCACCGAGGTCGTCAGGCTGACACCCGAGTCCGTGCGTGGTATCCACTTCCGTGGCGGCACCATCATCGAGACCACCAACAAGGGCGGCCCGTTCAACTGGCCCGTCAAGAATGCCGACGGCACTTGGAGTACCGTCGATCGCTCCGACGAAATGCTCCGCAAGCTGCAATACATGGGCATCGACGCGGTCATCAGCATCGGCGGCGACGGCTCGCAGCGCATCTCGCAGAAACTCTTCGAGAAAGGCCTGAATATCATTGGCGTGCCCAAGACCATCGACAACGACCTCTCCTCGACGGAATGCACTTTCGGCTTCCAGACCGCTGTGCAAATCGCGACTGAGGCTGTGGACAAATTGGTCACCACGGCGGCTTCCCACAACCGCGTCTTCGTCCTCGAAGTCATGGGGCGCGACGCTGGCTGGATTGCCTTACATTCCGCCATTGCTGGAGGTGCCGAGGTGTGCCTCCTGCCAGAGTTCCCCTACGATATCAACATCGTCAAGGAACGTCTTGAACGTCGCTTCAACCACGACCGTGGCTTCGCCGTGGTGGTGGCCTCGGAAGGCGCACGTCCGAAAGACGGACAACAGGTTTATGAAATCAGCACTGAAGTCGGCTACGAGAACAAGAAACTGGGCGGCATTGGTCGTCGTTTCATCGAGGAGATGAAAGCGGCGGGCTTCACCCACGATATGCGCGAGACCACTCTCGGTCACCTGCAGCGCGGTGGTGTACCGATTGCCTACGACCGTGTGCTTTCTGCCGAGTTTGGCGTGAAGGCTTTCGAGATGGTTCTCAACGGACAATTCGGCCAAATGGTGGCTTATCATCATCCCGACTTGGTGGCCGTCTCGCTCAAGGAAGCCATTTCTAAGCCCAACCTCGTCACCATCGACAGCGACTTGGTGCGGACGGCGAAGGGCTTGAATATTTCACTTGGAATTTGAGCGTGTTTTAATCCCCCTTGCCCCCTTAGAAGGGGGACAACTAAGCCAAAAGTAAAAGTTGTCCCCCTCTTGAGGGGGTTGGGGGGAGTCAAAGAAGACCCAAGCAAATGAAAGTAACCGTCATCCCTACCGCGCAGCAAGCCAAAGACATCGATTTCGGAGGAAAAACCACCGTTGTAATCGATGTTTTGCGGGCGACCAGTGTCATCACCACGGCTTTGGACAATGGAGCAGGTGAAGTTATCCCCGTGAGCACTGTTGAGGAGGCACAAAGCCTCTTTGCCACTTCTGACGCAGCTACAACTTTGCGCGGCGGCGAGCGCAACGCCTTGAAAATCGATGGGTTCGACTTGTCCAATTCACCGTTGGAGTATAAGAAAAAAGTAGTCGAAGGCAAAACCATCATTATCACCACTACAAACGGCACCAACGCGATTAATAATGTAAAAGAAGCAGATGAGGTCGTTTTGGCCTGTTTCAGGAACGTTGCGGCGGTGGCTGAAGTCATTGCGAGGAGGAACGACGAAACAATCCAAAAAGATAGCGTTTTGTCTGGATTGCCACGCTTCGCTTGCAATGACATCATAATCGTCTGCGCGGGAACTGAAGGCCATTTCTCCTTGGACGACGGCCTCTGCGCTGGAATGTTGATAGAAATGCTGAAGCAACAAACCGAAGTTGAGACAGATGATTTCGGTCTTTTACTAGCTCGTTATTATCAAAATAGCAAAGCCAATCTGTTGGGTGCATTGTCGGGTTGTGCCCATCTGAAACGCTTGTTCACCTTAGGTTTTTACGACGACATTCGTTTCTGCTTGGAGACAAACTGCTCAACTACGATTCCAGTAGTGACAGAAGGCAAAATCAAGAAAAAACAAACGTCATGAAACGCACCTTTTTAGCCATACACATTCCCAGTGGAACGGAATACCCTGCTTTGGTAGAACGCTTGAAAAAGAATCTGCCACACGAAAAATACATCAACTATTGCAGACCCGACAACATCCACCTCACATTGAAATTCATCGGGCAGACCGAAGACCTCGACATCCCTGCCATCAATGAGGCTTGCAGAAAAGTAGCCCAAAAACACCAGCCTTTCACACTCGACTTTGACCGCACAGGCATTTTCGGGAGCAACGGCACCCCACGCGTGTTGTGGCTCGGCATGAACAACACCCCAAAGGCACTCTACGACCTCGAAGCTGATGTGCTCGACGCCTTCGACGACCTCGGGTATCTCCGCGACCGACAGAACTTCGTTCCCCATCTTACTGTTTGTCGCATCAAATCTTTGGTTGACAAGAAGTTCTTCCAACAGATTTACAACGGCATAGAGCAAAAGACATACCTTCATGCCGATGTAAAAGAACTCATTTATTACCAAAGCTTTTTGCAACCCACTGGTCCGTTCTACAAGATTTTGAAACGGTTCCCTCTGGGATAAAACATGCATTTTACCCCGATAGATGCCCTTGAAACGGAAAAAAGCCGTACTTTTGCAATTTATTTAGTATTTCAGAGTTATAGAGAAAAACAATAAAACACATACAGCTATGAAAACCAGAATCACAAGCATCGTAATGATCCTCTTGGCCGTGTTCATCACCCTTGGAGGAAACACCAGTTGCAAGAGCAAGAAAAAACTTGCAAAAGAAGCCGCCGAGGCAGAATACAAATCAAAGGTGGAGCAAGCCGTGAAAGACCTGAATGCCATCCTTGACGACGAGACCCTCTGGAGCCTCGAAGAGAAAGAAGCGCGCGTAAAGACCATCAAGGGATGGAATCTTCAGAACGCTGAGGTCGACGACCTGATTTTCCAGGTGGAGAAGAAACTGGCCAGAGAACGTGCCCAAAAGGAAGAGGAAGATCGCCGCAACATTCAGGAACAGGAGCAATCGCAATCGACGAATGCCACCCTTGAACGTAATTTCAGCAGCATTGCCCATGCCAGCAGCATCTCACAAGCCAACCGTACCATCAACGAGACCTTAGGCATGTTTGAGTCGGCCAATGTCCCTGTGCTCATTATCATCAAGCAAAACGCAGGCTTCAACGACTACGACCGTCCGACCACCATTGAAAAATACCTCAATTACGTAAAAGACCAAAAAAAGGCCACCGAAAAGGTCTTTGAAATCAAATACAACAGCAACGGAAAAATCAACGAACTTGAACTTATAAAGAAATGAAAAAGATCATTGCCACTTTAGTGATAGCCTTGTGCATCGTGGGAAGTGCCATGGCACAGGACGAACTGAGCTTTGAACGCAAACAGGCCATCGACAGCCTCGCCTTGGAAAAGGTGAGAGACCTGAGCAAATACATCAAAATCGTCGGCTCGAAAGAAACGCCTTTCAGCGAGGCCAACCGCGTCATCGACCGTGCCGAGGAACTCTTCATGAGCGACGCCGAAATCGGTGTTTCCTCTGTGAGCTCCAACCAAATCACCTACTACCGCGTCCGCAAGTACTTCGAGCACTTGATGCGCCTCAACTACGACCGCGTCGAGATTGAGTGGTACAACATCGAGTACGTCAGCGACTTGCAACGCCAACCTGATGGCACTTATGTAGGTGTCATCACCATCTTCCAGACCTTCCGCGGCTACGACAACGAAGGCAATATGGTGTATAAAGACACCACCAAAAAAGACATCACCGTGTATGTGCGCCGCAAGGAGACCCAAATTGGAGGTCGTACCATCGGGTTCTGGGACGTCCTGCTCGGCGACATGCGCGTGAAGGAGACCACCAACAGATGAAAATAGCTAGAAATATTATTCTTCTGGCACTTACCATCGCCATCGTCTGGCCCGTCATGGGTCAGACGATTGGTGATTTTAAGATGGACGAGACTGAACTGTATGCCATGACCAAACAGATGGGACAGTTCATGCGCCGCTTCAATTACGAGGAAGACCAGTTTGGCAATCGACTCAATCCAAAAGATCCCAAATACCGCAACGCGGAGATGCGCCGCCAATCGCTGCCCATCCTCTTCGACCAAGAGAAATACGGCACACAGACAGAGCTACAACGTTATTTTATCGAAGATGTCACCAAAGACGACTCCACTTTTATGACATTCCTTGGCGGACGTTGGTACTCGGAAGTCTCGACCACTTTCAAATACTACGGAAAAGAAGTCAAAATCATCCTGTTCCTTACCGTCGAAAAAGAAGGTCTAGGGTCAAAATGGGTCATCACCAACATTTATTTCTCGGAGTTCAACAAGCTCTTCCCGAAAGGCGAGATGGCCGAAAGGGAAAAGCATTTCCTACATCCCATGAGCCATGAACTTGACTTCATGAACATTTACAAGGCCTTCCAAGACCCTGAAATCATCGAGTATTACGCCTCCAACGAATACCAACCCGACTATCTAACCTTGTTTTTCTATGAAATCAAAAAAGGGAAACTCGTTTTCCAACATGTGGATAAGGTCAAATTCCACGTGTTACAAATCAAGGACTGGTATTTCGAGGTGTCGTGGTTTGACCGATCGGGCACCAACTCGGGTTGGCTCATGTCGAACGTGATGTATGTTCCGGAGAAAGACAAAACCAGTCTTATCAAATTTTATCAACCATGAAAAGAATCGCAATATTCTTATTTATAATATTTTGCATAGTCATCGGAGCCCGTGCCCAACAACTCTCAAAAGAGGATGTGGCACGTTATGAGACCGAAATCAATGCGATGATGACCTATTTGGAGGAAACGCTTAATTTTATCGGCGACAGCGCTACCACGGCACAGGAAAAAAGCATCGTGTTTACGGAAAGCTGGAGCAAAATCTTCATTGACGACAAGGTACAGGTGGAAGACGACCTTGATGTGAACCGCAAGACCCCCATCAATAAAGACGTGCAGGCCTACCTGAAAGACATTGACTTCTTTTTCAAACGCGCCACCTTCCAATTCGACGTGCAGAGCATCGCCAACAGCGAACGCATTGATGGAAACGTTTTCTTTAAAGTCACCCTTTCACGCCACCTAACCGCAACAACCATCAACGACGAGCCCATCGACGACATCCGAAACCGTTTCGTTGAAATAAACCTCGACAGACAGAACAGCTGCCTGAAAATTGCCAGCATCTATTCCACGAAGATCAATGAGAAAGAAGTGCTCCGCAATTGGTGGAATGGCCTGTCCCAGAATTGGAAGAAACGTTTGGGCGGCGACATCAAGCTCTATGACAGCATACCGTTGACTACAGTCGGCATGATAACGGCATCTGATTTCATGGCTTCGTATCCTGTTGTTGGACCCTATGGTGATACGGTATTGCGCGACAAGATTTTCAAAAACGACATGGCTGAACTCGACGCCAAACTGAAGTTGGTCACCCAAAAACAACGCGTCGACCTGTCGGGCATCGCTGAAATCATCAGCGTGGAGCCATTGAGCGAACTCTCCGACCTCACCTGGCTCGATATCAGCGGCACCTCCGTTGACGACCTCTCGCCTTTGCGTAATGCCAATAAACTCAAGACCCTGCGAGCCAATGGGACATTGGTGGAAGACCTTTCGGCACTCAAATACTGCCTCACCCTTGAAGAACTTGAGGCTGCCCGCACCACCCTTGACGACTTGTCGGTACTGGACAACCTTCCCAACTTGCAGAAAATCAACCTCTCCGACACACAGGTCAGCCGTATCAACGGACTGAAAAACTGCCCCAACCTGACTGTACTCAACTTAGGTGGCTCGCGCATCTCCAATATCGCCATCGTTCAAGACCTGCCCTTGCTTAAGAGCTTGGACATCAGCAACACCGCTGTCCGCGACTTGAATCCAGTCAGCACCCTGAAAGATCTACAAAGTCTCAACATTTCGGGCACGGCCATCACCAACCTAACAGCATTGAGCGAGATGGACAACTTGCGTGAATTGTATTGCAGCAACACCGCCATCAACGACCTTACTCCACTAAAGAATCACAAACGCCTGAACAAAATATACTGCGACCACTCCAAAATCGGCGTCAACGAAGCCAGTGCGTTCACTATGAACAACCCTTACACCCTTGTTATTTACGACACCGAGGCTTTGCGTAGTTGGTGGGACAGCCTACCCATCTATTGGAGAGCAGTGTTTGCAAAACAAATACGACTTGACGACGCCCATCCCACTACCGAGCAACTGCACCAAATCATCAATTTGCAGGAACTCGATTTGTCGGGTAACATCTATATGCAGAACCTGATACCCGTCAGCCGCCTGACCAATCTCAAGCATCTCAACATCGCCCACACTGAAATCAATTTCCTGCAACCCATCCAAGGCTTGGCCAACCTGGAGTCACTCAACATCAGCCACACCTACGTGGAAAACCTTGAAGCTCTTCACGACATGACCAACCTAAGAACCCTTGACATCAGCCATACGCCCATCACCAATCTCACCCCTCTAGCCAACGACAGACATATCGAAACCATTATTGCGGACAGCACAAATATCGGACAATCGAATGTCGTCGCCCTGAAAGAATTCCAGCGTCAAGTGACGGTGATTTACCAAACCGAGAGATTAATGGACTGGTGGAACGACCTTGATGAGACTTGGAAAGAAATTTTGAAAGAACATGTATCGTGTCACAACGAAACACCCAACGCACTTGAACTTCAGAAAATGGTTGACTTAAGGGAAATCGACGTTAAGGCCGAGACACCCATTGTCACCTTGTGGCCGATTTCCGATTTCATTTGGCTCGAACGGTTGACCATCAACAACCAAAACGTTCACGACTTGGCGCCATTGGCTAACAAGGAATACTTGGTTGAACTTAATGTACAGAACAACCCCATCAATAGCCTGAAACCTATCGAGGGTAGTACGATGCTGGAATTGCTCAACATTGAGAACACCCTGATCAGCGATTTGGGACCTTTGTCGAAAATGAACAACCTCATCACCCTCAACGCTGGCGGCACACCTGTGAAATCACTGAAGCCCCTCTCTTCGCTTCAAAAACTAGAGAACCTCTTCATCAACAACACAGACGTGCGTAGCCTTTCGCCCATCGAAAACATTGCCTCGTTGAAACAGCTGAAGATTTATAATACTAAGATAAGGGCCAAAACCGTACAGCAACTGCAACAAAAGCGGTTGGATTTGAATATTGTGTATTATTAAACGTTTGCGATGAAAAAACGGTCGTTGCAAATCGGTTCCTTTTTGATGGCACTTGCAGTGCTGTTTGTCTCGGTGGGTTGGCATGTGAAGTTTCATTACTGCACCGAAGACCATCGTATGACTGGTAGTTTCGGCGATGCTGCTGCTGAATGTGTGCATTGCTTGGGACACCATCATGAACATGAAGCAGAAGCCGTTTTACCACATGATGTCATCCAATTCAATGAGAAATGCTGCTGCGACGACTTCGACAGCAAGATTCAATTTACCGACAATTTTGTTTTTTCACCTGACAAACACTTGATTGTCAGCCTACAATCCTTCTTACTGCCCCATCTCCACCTGACGGAGCTCTGCTCTCAAATAAGTATGGTGTTCAGCAATCATTCCCCGAAAAAAACACCCAAATTTCTTTCAGGACGAGAACGGATTGTATTCTTTGCCTCACTGAAGCTTAATCCTTTGGTTTTCTGATTTACTGCTTCTTTACAATCCAATTTTCTTGGCTGCCACGGTGTGACAGACCTACAAACCTAAATATTCAACATCATGAAAACCAAACAAATAACCATAATCACCCTACTATTAATGACCTTCGCAACGGGCGCGTTTGCCCAAGGCTTCATCGAAGGCACCGTTTACGAAGAAAACAACGGCAAGAAGACACCTCTGCCAGGCGTAAACGTTTACTGGAAAATCGTCAACGAAGGCACCGTGACCGATGCCAACGGACATTACAAAATACCGCTGCACGAACGCATCGGTTGCCTCGTGTTCAGCTGCATCAGCTACGAGAACGACACGGTGCACCACATGAGGGAGCCGATGCATTACGACCATGTCTTCAACACCACCCACATACTGAACGAGGTGGAAATTGCTGCCCGACAGAAAGCTTCCTACCTCAACCCCTTGAAAGCCATTGCGGTGGAAAGCATTACCTCGGAGGGCTTACGACGCGCGGCTTGTTGCAGTCTCGCGGAAAGTTTCGAGACCAACGCTTCGGTGGATGTGGCTTATAGTGACGCTGTCACGGGCGCGAAACAAATCGAACTCCTCGGTTTGAGTGGCCTTTACACCCAGATGATGGCCGAAAACATGCCCAATTTCCGTGGCTTGGCTGCAGCTTTCGGTTTGAACTATGTTCCTGGCACTTGGATGAATGGCATCCAAATATCAAAGGGAACTTCCTCTGTAAGAAATGGTTATGAATCCATCAGCGGACAAATCAATGTGGATTACAAGAGACCCGAAGCGGGCGAAAGCGAAAAGTTGTTCCTCAACCTTTACGGTAATACGATGACGATGACCGAACTCAACTTCAACACACGCTGGAACGTCGGCAAAAACGGTAGCATGATGGTGCTCGGTCATGCCAATCACAACTTCATGGGGATGGATGACAATGACGACGGCTTCATGGACGACCCGATGGTGACACAAGGCAACTTATTTTTACGCTACAACTACGCCAAAGATTGGTTCGAAGGCATGTGGGGTGCAAAAGCGATGAGCGAACGGCGTTTCGGAGGAATGATGCACCACAATACCGCTGGCGATTCCGACAACATGCACTTCCTCATCAACACGACCCGTTACGAGGCTTTCTCCAAAACCGGTTTCATTTTCAACCGCGACGACACCAGTCTCGGCTTGCAACAGCAATTTGTTTACCACGACTTGAAGTCGGTCTATTTCGGCAGGACAGACTATGAAGCCGATCAACTATCCTATTACGCCAATCTACTCTTTGATTCCTATTTGGTGAATGACCACCACAAATATTCCTTGGGCGGGAGTTATTCCTACGACAAATACGACGAGTCGCTCAACGACAGCACTTTCCTGCGCATAGAGCACGTTCCAGGAGCCTTCGCCGAATATGTCTTCAACGATGACCACCACTGGAGCGTGATAGCAGGCTTCCGTGCCGACTACAACAGCTACTACCAGAAAATGCTCTACACGCCCCGTCTGCATGTGCGCTTCAAGACACACGATGAATTTGCCATCAGGGCCTCGGCGGGCAAGGGTTATCGTTCGCCCAATGTTTTGGCCGAAAACTCCACAATGCTGGCTTCGGCCCGACAAATCAGTTTCTTGGATACCCCGCAGATGGAAGAAGCCTGGAACTACGGCATCAACTTGAGCAAATGTTTCGACATCGGCTGGCGCGAACTCACGATTCAAGCTGACTTCTACCGCACCGATTTCGTCAACCAGATTGTCCTTGACCGCGATGCTGATGCTCATGAAGTCCGCATCTATAACCTCAACAGCAAGTCGTACTCCAACAGTGCCCAAATCGAGGCCAACTGCGAAATCATCAAGAACTTTGACTTGACACTTGCTTTCCGTTACAACGACGTAAAGATGACCATCGACAGCGTTTTGCGCGAGAAGCCTTTTGTCAACCGCTACAAGGGTTTGGTCACAATGTCGTACAAACCTGGCACTTGGCAGTTCGACTTCACTACACAGTTCAACGGCGACAGCCGCGTACCCGATTTGAGCGGCAATGCCACCGCCGTAGACAAAGGTCAGAACATCGAACGCTCGCCTTTCTATGTCATTATGAACGCACAGGTTACCAAGAAGTTGGGCAAGTATTGGGAAGTCTATGTCGGCGGTGAAAATCTGACCAACTACAAGCAAGAGAACCCCATCATCTCGGCCGACAATCCCACCAGTGAAGATTTCGATGCCTCCATGGTCTGGGGACCCTTGAGTGGTATCAGGGCTTATTTAGGGGCGAGGCTTACTGTGAAATGAAAAATTCCTTATTTTTGCAGCCCAATTCCAGTGTAGTAGAAACACGGGGTTGGGCTGTTTTGTAACAAATTGGAAATGAAGCCGATAAAAACACTTATCTTCATCTTCTCCATCATGCTCTTATTGGGCATGGGTTGGTATTTTTTCCCTGCTGAGGGAATAAAGATAGGAAGTTTTACCCTGCGATTCCCTTCGTATGCCGAAAGCCAGCAAGAAGACAAGACAGTGGTGGACGTCGACGAAGTGCTGCACAAGGTGAATGAAAGCTTCGAGATGACCTGTTCGGCCACGATGTACGACAGCCTCGGCTTCTTCCGCGACTACCTGAAAAGCAATCCCAACCGCATCTACTTGCCCGACGATGACTATACTTATTTCGACAAGCTTTTCGCCCTCTTCGAGCAAGCCCAAAAAACAGGTCGCACCTGCCGTATCATGCATTATGGCGACTCTCAAATCGAGATGGATCGCATCTCTTCGGTGCTGCGCCAAAATCTGCAAGAACTCTTCGGCGGTGCGGGACCCAATATGATTCCAGCAGTGCAGCCCGTGTCGACCATCTCCGTGTCGCAACACGCCTCCAACCTCACCCGATATGCCGTTTATGGCGACAACTCCAACCACCGTGCGCAGCACAACCGCTATGGCGTGATGGCACAATTCAGCCAAGTGCTGGGCGGGGGTTCCATCACCTTCACCCAAACGAACCACTCGCGCGCCTTTGAGAACGCCAAACGGATTTCTAAAGTGTCGGTACTCTTGGGACGAAATAGCCAAGGGTTCACCGCCTCCCTGCATTGCGACACCCTCAACCTTGAGCCCAAGGTGCTCAACGCCAACGACAGCGTCTCTCTCATCACCTGGATTCTGCCTCACGAAGTGCGTCGTGGCACAATCAATTTCAAAGGCAACGCCGAAATATATGCCGTGCTGCTCGACGACACCCCAGGTATCACTGTCGACAACGTGGCCCTGCGTGGCTGTGCTGGCACCATCTTCACCCGCATCAACAAAGATGTCATGCGGCAGTCGTTTAAGCTGCTCAACACAAGGTTAATCATCTTGCAGTTCGGAGGCAACCGTATGCCTTGCATCAGTTCACCCAAAGGCATTGCTTCCTACATCCCTGAACTGGAACGTCAGATTGATTACTTCAAGGAAGTCGCCCCACAAGCCACGCTGCTCTTCATCGGTCCAGCTGATATGGGCCGCAGCTACAACGGCAAGATGGGCACTTGGCACTGGCTACCGGAACTGAACGACTCGCTCCGTGCCATGGCCATGCGCAACCGCATCGCCTATTGGGACATGTTCCACGTGATGGGTGGCGAAGGCTCGATGGCACAATGGGTGAAGCACAAACCCGCCCTTGCTGGCCCCGACTATATCCATTTCACTTTCATCGGTGCCCAAGCCATCGGCGACGATTTGGCCAAATCGTTCACTACATACTACGATTTCTACAAACTACGCCAGCGCGTCCCAAGCAAGGAGGTCATCGATTTCGTCAACCGCGATGCCAAAGAAGACCGACAATACGCTCCCTATTGGATGCGGATGCCCAATTATCAACCCTATAAAAACAATTGAAAATGAAAAAATTAGCCTTGTTTATAGGATTGTTTTCCGCATCTATTGGGCTCTTTGGCCAAACAGACATTCGGCTACGACCCCTGCCAGATTACCCTTTCACACATTTCAACAGAAACCATCTCATCTTCCCCTCTGGCGACAGCACGTCAATGGAATTTTTTTTCACGAAATTGGACTCTGTCATCAATGAAGGCAAAGGCAATGTCAGCATCCTCCATATCGGAGGCTCTCACGTGCAAGCCGGCACCTTCACGCAACAATTTCGGGACAACCTGCTCAATATCGGTGACGACTTGATGGGCGGAGGCTATTTCCTTTTCCCTTTCACAGCAGGAAACACCAATAACCCCTCGCATTATGTCATCCACTCGACTGGTGAATGGCAATACTGCCGCAACGCCGTGAAACGCGACACCGACAAGCGCATGGGTCTGGCTGGCGCCGCCATCACCACTACCGACCCGACCGCCACCATCCAAATCGTCACCCGCGAACGCTACCCCTCGGAAGTGCCACCCTATTACGACTTCAACAAGGTGACCTTGCTCGGCTTTTCGGAAACCAGTAATGTCACACCAGCCTTAGGCTACGAAGGCGACACTCTTCACGGCCATTACGACGAAGAGACTTCACGTTATATCTTCCTCCTCCCCGACTACACCGACTCAATTTGCATTCTTTTTGACTCCGTTCCTGGTGACTTCACCCTAACGGGTGTGCTACTTGAAAACGACCGTCCCGGAATCACCGTGCACGGCATCGGCGTCAACGGGGCCAGCGTGCCTTCCTACCTGCGTTGCGAGGACTTCGAACGCGACCTCGCCTTGATCAAGCCCGACCTTATCATCTTTGGCATCGGCATCAACGACGCTGCCGACAAGGACTTTGAAGTTGAGACCTTCAAGCAAAACTACCGTGAACTCCTCAGTATCATGCTGGATGTCAATCCGGAATGCGCACTGCTATTCGTCACCAACAACGACAGTTACAAAAGCAGACGCGTAAAGAAAAAGCGCATCTACGAAGTCAATCCCAACGGCAAAGTCGTCGAGCAAGCCTTTATGGATTTGGCCAAAGAATACAACGCCGCAGTTTGGGACCAGTTCGACATCATGGGGGGGCTACGTTCGATGCAGGAATGGCAGAAAGAAGGTCTAGCCCAACGCGACAAGATACATTTCACCAAAACCGGCTACATCCTAATGGGGGATTTGCTTTACAACGCATTGATTGAACGGTATTTGGAGCATGTAAAAGCCAACAAGAACAAATAAGATGACGAACCTGCCCGACATAGCATTGGATTTCCTCGGCAACCTTTTCTCTTTCGATAAGGCGCACCCGTTGCTCTTTACGCAGTTCTATTTTTGGGCCTTCTTTGCCATCGTGTTCGCCATCCTATGCATCTTCAGGAACAAGTCCCTGCTTCGCAACACTTACTTGTTCTTTGTCAGCCTGTTTTTCTACTACAAGACCAGCGGACTCTTTACTTTAATCCTGGTCTTCATCACTTTATACAACTATCTGGCGGGTCGATGGATGCACTCACGTAAGAAAAACGGGAGCCGCAATTTTGTCCTGGCACTCAGTGTAATCGTCAATCTATCACTGTTGTTCTATTTCAAGTATGCCTACTTCATCACCGATGTGATCAACAACCTCTTCGGACTGAATTTCAAGGTGTTTGACATCTTCTCATGGGTGGGCAACGAAATCACGGGAACCAACCGATTCAGCGTTGACACTATCCTGCTTCCTGTCGGTATTTCATTCTACACCTTCCAGGCCATCAGCTATATCATGGACGTGTACCGCAAGCGCATTGAACCCGTCAGAAACATCTTTGACTTCGGCTTCTACGTCAGTTTCTTCCCACAATTAGTGGCAGGTCCCATCGTGAGAGCCAACGAGTTCATCCCGCAACTTCACAAGAAGTATTTCCTCGGGCGCAAGCAGTTTGGCATCGCGGTCTTTTGGATCATGAACGGTTTGGTGAAGAAAATCGTTTTGAGTGACTATATTGCCGTGAACTTCATCGACCGTGTGTTCGACAATCCCTTGCTGTACACGGGTTTTGAGAACCTCTCCGCCTTGTTTGGTTACTCATTGCAGGTCTACGCCGACTTCTCTGGCTACACCGACATCGCCATTGGCGTGGCCATGCTGATGGGCTTCTATCTGCCAAAGAACTTCAACTCACCCTACAAGGCCAAGAGCCCTGCAGAGTTCTGGAAACGCTGGCATATCTCATTGTCACGCTGGTTGCAAGACTACCTTTATATCCCCCTCGGCGGCAACCGTAACGCCACTTTCGGCTCGTTCTGCATCATCATCATGATTGCCGCTATCGCCGTGTTCCTGTCAGGCAGCTGGTGGGTGGCCGGTGGCGTGGGAGTCATCGCTGTGATATTGGCCCTGATAGCCGTCTTCAAGCCCGATAAACGCAAGACCATCACCACGGAAATCAACCGTATGGATACCATGTTGCTCGGTGGCTTGTGGCACGGCGCGTCATGGAACTTCATGATCTGGGGTGGTCTGAACGGCATCGGCATGGTGTTTGGCCGTTACTGGGAAAAGTGGAGCATCTACGGGCGCACATTGTTTATCCTTGCGGTCACCTTTGCCCTGCGCGTGGTGTGTGTCTTCTGGCCTCAGCCCGTGTTCAATATGCTCTATGTGTGGTGCTTTATCATCCTTGCGGGCAATATGATACGGATGCTCTACCATCTCTTTGGCGGCAAAAAGGCTTGGCAGTGGCTTCAGAACGCATGGGCTATATTCAACACCTTCACTTTCATCACATTTACGCGACTGTTTTTCCGCAGCGGCTCCAACCTTGACCCTGCCGAGGCCAATGAAACCGCTTGGAACACAGCCAAAAACATGGTCAACCAAATCGGCAGCCATTGGCGTTTGGAACAAATCCCAGAAATCGCTTACCACTACCGCAACGTTTTCATTCTCATTATATTGGGAATGATTATCCATTGGCTGCCCGAAAACTTCAAGCGTCGTTATCGTTTGTGGTTTGCCAAAATGCCGCTGCCCGCGATGGCACTGGTCTGTATTGCGGTGGTATTCGTCATTTACCAGTTCATCACCGCTGACTTGCAGGCATTTATTTACTTCCAGTTCTAATTCTATTCTGTTACTTCGATAAACATCGGCCCATTGGAATGGATGGGGTGGCCAGCTTCGTAGTATTCGGCGGGATTGAGCACCTTATCGAAGACATAGTATTGAATGAGGACAAAATCCTTGCCGTCGTTGATAAGACCATAAACACGGTCGTGGTCAATAGGATCGAGAGGATTGCCTTCTTCATCGACGAGACCTTCTATTTCAAGGATACTGGTATTGGTCACCAGTTTCTCAAAAGTGGTCAGTTGGGTTGTCTTGCCATCTTTGGTAATCAATGTAATCCTCTGGAGATAAGGCGATTGGGTTATCGAGTCAATGCGTTCCTGTGGAACGAGGTTATTAAGCAACGACTCAAAACGCAAATCACCGAACGACGACAGCAGATTGATGACTTTCATCGTATCAAATGCAACAAGACTATTGTCGGCCAAACGTTTCATGGTGTATTGGTGACGGCCGGTGTTCTCTACAAGGAAACTCGACTGCGGTTCGCGGTTGAACTCCACACTGACCGATTGGATGTCGGCCAAACTCGTGCTGAAAATGCCATGATCGCGCCAGTCGTCAGGCTGGGCGGTGAAGCGGGTGGTGATAAAACCACGGAAACCAGGGATATAAACGATATAGGCTTGGTCAGCACCTTCGCGCAGCATAAACGTGCCACTGCTGTCCTTGGTGGCATCGCCCACATAAAACACCTTGGTGCGTTTTTCATGCGGGAACAACTTGATGCGGTTGAACAAGTTGATACGTGGAACTATTTGATACACCTCTACTTTTGTGCTATTCACGGCCAATTGTTTCACGATGTTGTCATGGCTGGCACGCGATACGGGCATCTTGATACGCACCTTGTATAAAGTGGACAACAGCGCCTGTATCTGCTTGGAATGGGCCTTGTAGGTACCATTGAGCATCCACGTGTTGTCGGGCTGACGTTCCAACAGCGATTCATGGTCATTGCGGTCGGCTAAATAAAGCCGCGTCACCGTCGAAGTGTCCCACACCTGAAAATCAGCGGCCTCGCCACGCACAGTGGACAAATAGCGGTTATTCCAAATCAAGACACCAGCGACCACAACGAGTATAGCCACTATAACAATCGTTAATTTATTGTTTTTCTTCATTTTAAGACTTATTTTTGTTGTATTTTCTCTTCCTGATAAATGCCATCACAAACCCCAAGGCGATAATCAAGGCGATGGGCACCACGGTATTAATGACTTGCCATTTCACCCTTTCTTGGGCAATCTTGGTAGTATCCAACAATCTGATCTTCAACTCTCTCGAACGGATGTCTATCAATCCTTCACCGTCAACGAGGTAGCTGATGCAGTTTTCGATGAATTCCTTGTTGGCATAGGTGTTGTTGGTGAATTGGTCGTAGCCCAGCGGCAACGGCTTCTTGCGTTTGATGTCGATTTGGTTACGGATGATATCGCCATCGGCCACCACAATCATGGCCGTGGGCTCACTCTCGTCCCTATATTGAAGTTCCTCGCTGTCAATGAGTTCCTGCGGTATACGGTTGGCATACAGCGAGGGGAAACTACCTTTCAGTAGAAACGCAACATTTTTGCCTTTCGAGTTGAACATGCGGCGGTCGGGGGTCTGGCGTAACATGGCGAGGCTGATAAAGACAGGTGCTCCCGAGACCTTGGTATAGTCGGAAGTCTTGAGAAGCGGTATCTGATTAATGCCCATCGCAGAAGTGGTGGCATCCATAGAACTGACAAAGTCGGCTTTGATGGCGTTCATATTACGCACCATAGGATGGTCGCTAGCAGCCTGAAGCAAGGGGAAATAGAACCAGCGGAAATACTCAAGTTGGGCCTGTCCCGCCACCTGACCCGTGCGCACCGGCAAGGCGGCACAAGTGAGGTCGAGGAGCAGGTCGCGATTGAGGCGCACACCATATTTGAACAGCATATCGTCAAGGTTCAAATCCTGCTCTATGCCGATGGTCGATTCCTGGCTTTGCAGACTGTCCATCGTAGCGTAAACCGGCTCCACCAGCCACAGCACCTTACCGCCGTGCATGATGTATTGGTCGATGAGGAACTTGTCCTTCTCACTAAAAGGTTGGGTGGGTTTGGCAATGATGATGGCATCGTAAGACGGAAAAGCTCCGATGTCTTTGGTCGTGTCTTGGGTACGGTGCATCAAGGCATCGATGCGGCCGTCTATCTCCACGCGACCTACGCTGTAATGCTGCGAGAGGCTTTGCGTGATATCAAAGACATCTTGTTGGCCCAGTTCACCATGGCCTTCGATGAAGGCAATAGCAGGTTTCTTGAGACGCGTGACCTTCTTCACTGCATCGATAAGGCGGAACTCGAGGTTCTGCATGGAAGCGTTCAAGGCCTCTTCCGACGATTGCCCGATTTGATTCTCCAGCAGGTCGATGGCGATTTCGGTGTCGTTGCGATAGCTCACCAAAGCACCCGGCCAGATAACCATCTGTTTCGATGAACCATCAGCAGCACGATCCAACACATTGGTCGGGTTGAGGCCTGATTGGTAAAGCAAGGTATAGGTAGCATTGCGCTCATCAGGGTCTTCGCTTTCTGAAGGGTTAATAAACTCATAACCAATGTATTTCGAGTAAGCGCGGAACTCATCAAGCATTTCTTTGGTCTCGCGGCGCAGTTTCTTGAATCCAGCTGGAAAATCACCTTCGAGATAGACCTTGAAATAGACATGGTCGTCCAAATTGTTGAGGATTTCCTTGGTCGTAGGCGACAGCGTATAGCGTTTCTCGCTCGTCAGGTCGAAACGGGTAAACACGAACGAACCGATCACATTGACCAGTATAACGATTGCCACCGTCACGAGGAAAGTGATGATTTGGTTCTTTTTCAGATTCTTACGTTTGTTATCCATCGTCTATCCCTCCTTTACCATTTGCGGCTCGCGAGAACCAATTTTGTTGCACTCAAAAACAAAGCAATCACGCTGAAGAAATACAGCACGTCGCGCGTATCGACAACACCTCGACTCAATGAACTGTAGTGCGCACTCATGCCGAGTTGTTGGATAAACAGATCAACCTTACCGAAAAGCGAGAGTGAGTAGATGAACTCAAAACCAATCAGTAGGAATCCGCAGAGAAACACTGAAAGGATAAAAGCTAAAATCTGATTGTTTGTCAGTGAACTGCAAAACACTCCGATGCTCACGAAACTCGAACTCAACAGGAACAAGCCGATGTAGGAGCCCCAGATGCCACCACTATCGAGGTTGCCTTTGGGCAAACCGAGGTGGTAGACCGAGAAATAATAGATAAAGGTGGGTATCAAAGCCAAAATGACGAGTGTCACGCCCGCGAGGAACTTCGCCCAGAGGATTTGCCAATCGGAAAGCGGCTTTGTGAGCAGCATCTCGATGGTGCCAGTGCGGTTCTCCTCGGCGAAACTGCGCATCGTCACAGCGGGCACAAGGAAAAGAAACACCCATGGCGCGATGATGAAAAGGCTATCGAGGTTGGCGTACTCGTTGTTCAGCACGTTAAAGTCGCTTTGGAACACCCAAAGAAACAGGCCGGTGATAAGCAGAAACACCACAATCACCATGATGCCGATCAGCGAGCTGAGGAAGTTGCTGATTTCTTTCTTAAACAAAGCGTACATACGCAAACAGGGTTTTAAGGTTGCAAAAATACGAGTTTTTTCCTTATTTTATTGCCTCTCTCTAAGATAATTCTCCTTGTACTTTGGCAAGGAAAGTTTTTTTATTACTTTTGCAGCCACAAACACAAAACCATCCAGAATACCAACAAAAAAGAAATAAGAAACTATGTATCAAATCTTTAAAGACCAGCTCGAGAAATCGAAGCTTATTATTTCGGGAATCAAACGCAACCAACGCATGGGCCGCGATGCTGGCGTCAACGAGGCCACACTGCAAAAAATGGAAGACGACTGCAAACGCCTGGAGGCCATGTCGGCTGAATTGGACCGCATGCAAGAAGAATACCGCAAGAAAAGCGACAAGGCCCACGGCGTGCTTGACGAACTCAAACAACACACGAAAGAAGTGAAACGTGCCGTCAAGATGAAATACGACCCAACTTGGTGGATTAAATTCGGCATTCCCGACAAAAGATGAGAACACACTGTTGAAAAAAGAAATCCGTTCCCTCAGGAGCGGATTTTTTTCGTTTTAACTATCACTTTTTCCTCGTTTCGCAAAGTGGTGGCAAACAGAAAGACTTCGCCTCCCTCATTGATTTTCAATACTTTGCGAAGCGCATCCACTCCTAAAGGAAAGTTGCGCACGGCAAGATTGGCCTTGTCAAGACCCGACAAAAGGCCTGTTTTCACCTTTTTATTATAGACCGCCCAGCCTTCCAACTCGAAACAACGTCCTGGAAAATCAGGTACCAAGATGTCTGATGTGTACAAGTGGCTGTTTTTGTGCAACTTGAGCACGGGAAACATTTCTGTGAGCAGTTTGTAGCAACCTGCTTTCATCAATGCGGCATTGGGTTCATAAAGGTAATGCATCATACTGTCAGCAAAACGAGAACGGCATCCCCTTTCTTCGTCAAGGGTGAAACATACCACAGGCTGGTCTGTCAGCAGATTGGCACCAAACAGCTTCGGCTGACCCGAAAAGTCCCTTTTTATGATGAAAACCAACTCCTTGCACTCGTTGTTGACCGCCAGCACATGCACCTCGCTCACCCCTTTCAACTCATCCAACGCCTTGCTGATATCAAGCATCGGTGACAACTTGACCATCACGGTATGCGCCTTTTGCATCAGCAAGTCTTGCAAAGCCAACACATTGGGAGTGCAATCGGAAATGGAGACCGTTTTGCGCCCATGGGTGTCGCGACGGGCTGGGTCAAGATAAAAGCAATCTTTAGGTTCACAACGTTCAATATAGTCTTCGGCCGTTTCATTGCACATCATAACATCGGCATTCAGCATAGGAAAATTATGCCGAGCCAAGTCGCACAGTTCGGGTTGTCGTTCCACATAGTCCGTCTTCTGGAACCGCTGCGAGAGATAATAGGTGTCGATGCCCAAACCGCCTGTCAAATCAGCGAATGAGTTGCCTTTCAACAAATTGGCTTTATAGCGGGCCGTTGCTTCCGAGGAGCATTGCTCTATGGAAAGGTGCGCGGGAAAAAGCAAATCTTCGTTGTTGCTCCACTCGGGCACTTTTTTCTGCAACAACTGTCTTGCCTCAATCTGTCGCAAGGCCAATGAAAAGTCGATGCCGACGGGCGCCTTGCGTAAGGCGAGCGTCGGCACGTCGACGTTCAGGTTGTCCCTGATGAATTGTTTTGTTGTGTCGTTCATAGTCAAAGCCCATGTCATACCGAGGATTTTGTCAGCATAGATACGCTCACCTAAAGGTTCGGTATGACATGCTGGCAAAATACGAGTGTATCTATGGGCGATTAAATCTTCTTCAGATTCATCACCTCAAGGTCGGTGAGGAAGCGCCATTCGCCACGGGGCAAACGGTATTTGTCCAAACCAGCAAACATCACACGGTCAAGTTTAATCACCTCGTAACCAAGATGTTCGAAGATACGGCGCACAATACGGTTACGGCCCGAATGGAGTTCGATGCCGATGCTCTTCTTGCTGTCGTCATCCTCGTCGTAGGCGATGGCATCGGCAGCGATGGGGCCATCGTCAAGCTCAATGCCATCAGCAATGCGAAGCATATCGTTTTTGGTCAAGGCCTTGTTCAAAGTGACGTGGTAAAGTTTCGGCACCTCGCTGCTTGGGTGGGTGAGTTTCTTGGTCAAGTCGCCGTCGTTGGTGAACAGCAACAATCCTGTAGTGCCCTTATCAAGACGACCTACGGGGAAGATGCGCTCGGGACAAGCGTCTTTAACAAGCTCCATCACGGTGTCGCGCTCATAAGGGTCATCGGATGTGGTAATGTAACCTTTGGGCTTATTGAGCAGGATATAGCGAAGCTTCTCTCGGTTGAGGGTTTGGCCGCCATACACCACTTTATCTTCAGTCTGCACTTTGTAACCCATGGTGGTAATGACTTCTCCATTCACCTCTACGCAACCAGCCTTGATGAGGTCGTCAGCTTCGCGGCGCGAGCAAATGCCACAGTCGGCCAGATATTTGTTGAGGCGAATCTCGCCAGTCGCTTTCGGACGGTCATATTGCGGGTCTTTCTCACGAACATAACCCTTGCGGCCACGGCGTGGCTCTTCGTCGTCGTCGAAATTACGTTTTGGGCGGTCATCGAAACGGCGGTTGCCACCACGTGAGCGGTCGTCGTCGAAACGACGTCTCGGACGGTCATCGTCAAATCTGCGGCGTGGACGGTCGTCATCTTTGAAACGGCGTTCACGGGGCTTGTCGTCATCGAAGCGGCGACGCGGACGGTCGTCGTCATGGAAACGGCGGTCGCCTCTCGGTTTATCGTCGTCAAATCTACGTCTCGGTCTGTCATCGTCATGGAAACGACGCTCTCTTGGTTTGTCGTCGTCATTGAATCTACGACGTGGACGGTCGTCATCGTCAAATCTGCGTCTCGGACGATCGTCGTCATGGAAACGGCGTTCACGCGGTTTGTCGTCATCAAAACGACGACGCGGACTGTTGTCGTCATCGAATCTGCGCCTTGGGCGGTCGCTGTCTTCGAAACGGCGACGCGGACGGTCATCGTCATGGAAGCGGCGGTCGCCAAACTTGCGGTCGCCACGGTCGCTGAAGCGGCGTTCACCTCTCGGCTCGTCGCCAAACTTTCTCTCACCTTCTTCGTCACCGTCGCGGTGATAGAATTTGAAGGTTCTTCTCTGCTGGAACTCTTCCGGTTCCTCTCTTCTGGTGCGCGGACGCTTGCCAGATCTTTCGTTGTCAGTCATTTTGTTGGTATATAAATAATGTATAAGTGGTATTGGACTACGGGACGCGGGACTGCGAGACTCGTGACTCTCAAGTCCCTCCGTTTCTAAGAATTGAAGTCCCAAAGTCCGATAATGGGCGGCAAAAGTACAAAGAATTTCGTAAACTATTGCGATTTAGTAAATAATTGTTACTTTTGCAACAGAAACCATTCGGAAAAATGACGACAATAACTCTGAGATACGACGAAAACAATCAGATGGTGCTTGATGCCTTGGGAAATCTGATTAGTTCTGGGTTGGCGACTGTTGACGAAACCATACCTGAGGGCAGCATGACTGTTTCGCAATTTGGCACTTTGTTGAGAAACGGTATTAGAAAAAGTTATCGTGCATAAAATCATTCCTTCCAAAATGGTTATTTGGTAGCGATTTTGTTTCTTTGCTCCCGCCATTCCGAAAAGCATTTGAAGAAATCATAATCCAGAATATCGCAGATTTTGAGCAGCAAATCTGTGTAAATCCATTTGCGGCGAAACAATTTGTAGACATACTGCCGCGAATAGTTGAGTTGCACAGCCAGCCAGGTGATGCTGCGTCCTTGCCGAGCCAATTCAGCTTTGATGAGTTTCCCTATATGCGGTTCTTCAATCATTGGTTTGCCTTTGCGGGGAGCCTTGCGCGGTAGGCAAACAAAACGGGCGGAACCGTTTTGCTTGCTTATCCATACATCGAGGCTCTGGTAAAACGAAACAGTTCACGCCCAACGGACATGAACTTTTCGCAAACTTATTCTTACTCCAAAATGTACCAGATTTTCGATGTATCAGAATAAGAGCGTAAAGCTCGGTGTGGTTATGTCAGTATTTTAATTTTGTCTATAAGTCCTTTCTTTTTTGTTGGGACAAAGATAAGGAGAATTTATAATTACTAACCATATTGTCGTGAAAAAAAAGAATAAAGGTGTCCATGAACATAAGGACACCTTTATTGATTCTTTTATTTTTAGAATTATTTGCAGATAAGATTTCCAACCGAAACTTCAATATTTCTGATATCATAATATTTTGGCATTGAGACAGTTTGTCTTCTGGTCTCGTTCGCACTAATACCACGAATCTTATCATTAAACAATGTTACGGTTTTCCATAATGGTTTATTTTTGTTTTTTTGATAGATAGGTGTACCTCCCGTATAAGTACCTTTGTATTCTTCTTCATAATCATATAGGATTTCCGCCGTAACTTGTACTTTAATTTCAGTAATATACTGACCAGTGCTTGTTTGGTTACTTAGTACGATGTTTCCTTCCCCATTAGAAGAGCCTTTATAGAAATCAACATTCACATAATCATAAGTTCCAGGCAATTTGCAACTACCACTTGCATCTTGTGCATTCACAGCCATTGTTATACAAAACAATGACACAACAAATAAGAATATTTTCTTCATTTTCTTTGGTGCCCAGTTATATCCCATCGGGCGCATCGGGGTTGATTTATTATTGAATTATTAATAGATTGTGGTCACTTTTCCACCTTCAAAACGAATTCTAATGTCATCAATACCTCCTAAATATATGGATTTGTTTGAGGGTATAGCAAATGCTTTGGAAAGCTTTTCAGAATACACCGTATTGGGTGACAAATAAATCGATGATGGACCAGAATATACCTCTTCCCACTTTTTGCCTTTATATTTAATCCAAACAGAGACTTTATCAAAAGATAGAATTTGAGCATTTATAAAATTCCAACTATATCCTTCTTCATAAGCATGGTGGCACCATTCCCCTTGAATCCTCAATAATTGATCGTGATCATTATCCATAGTAGATAAATCCATAGAAATAACTTCGCCTTTTTCAGACACGAAGTATGCTCCATCTCCTCTTGTAATAAGCATATGAGTCACACGATTATGCTCTTTATAATCTTTCAGACCTGCTCTGACATCATTAATAGAAGCCATCTCTGCCTCATAAGAGTTCAATAATCCCTTGTTAGTATTACTATATTGCCTTGAGCATACTGGCCTGACAGAGTAACAATTGTTACGGGGGCCTTCCCAATAGACAAATGGATCACCATCAACCGCATTTGCCAAAATCCTCATATTCCATGCATAGAACGGTTTAAAACGACATAGCGAGCTTGACCAGTACAACCCGATTGTTCCACTCATATCACTCTCCCTGATCCAATCAGAACAACCAGCAGCAGGCAAGAAAACTGATTGTCCGTTGGGTGCAGAGAACTGTACACCGTTTACACCGTTTCGGGTAGTGCCTGACTGAGTGGTATTAGCAATCAACTCTTCCCACTCTTCCTTGGTAGGCATTCTCCAACCATTGCCCCAATGAGCCGAAGCGGCATCGTCACATGGCTCCAAAACGGTCAGATTATCAGCGAAATCATTACAGCCAAACTTTGCATCGGGGCAGTATTTAGAAAGACAAAGAGTATACATACCTCGGATGTACTTATATGTGTCATAGCTACATAATTTCATTGCAGTAGTTTCGCCCCAAGGAAAGTGTGCGCCATAGCCCACTGGGGTGGTAGCGCCCACATTACAGGTGGCCCATAAAGTACCACTCGGCAAATCAAGATCAACATATTCGTGCCCATTTTGGTATCCCATTCCACCATGCCATTGCGCATAACTTATCGATGTCTGAAAGATGGAAAGTGATAAAACAGCCATAGCAATAAGTGAATTTCTCCCAAATTTCATCGTTTTTCAACCTGTTCTATCCCATCGGTCCATCGGTTTTAAGGTTAGTTTATTACCTCGCAAAGGTAGAAACAAGCCTTATATGATGCTCTTTTTCAGCGTCATCCATTTGGCGCGAAAGATTTTCCTTATTGGTTGTCGGAAATGTAGACAGATAGGTTACACTTTGGAAAAGCGTAAGTTTTCAAAAACAATAATTCACCCGAAACCCCGTTTAATTCATTAATTTCGTACCTTTACAGCCCAAATCGCATTGTTATGAACAGACCGAAGATTTACACCTTATTAATATTTACCCTCCTTGGCACAATCGGTTTTGCCCAAAACAGCATTTCCATTGGCGAATGGCGCACCCATCTGCCCTATCACAAAGTTATCGCCGTGGAACCTGTAGGCAACTTCGTTTATGCTGCCACAGAACACGAATTGTTCTATTACGACAAGGAAGACAACTCCATCAACATCCTGAATAAAATCAATGGATTGTCGGATGTCGGCATCAGCACAATGGCCTACAACGAAAGCCAACGCAAACTTATGGTAGCCTACACCAATGCCAATATCGACCTGATTGATGCCGACGGAAACGTTTCCAACATGAGTGACATCCGAGACAAAAACATTGTCGGCAACAAAAACATCAACCATATATTTTTCGATGGTAGTTTGGCTTACGTGGCCTGTAGCTTTGGTATTGTTGTTTTCGATTTGAACCGCGAAGAGGTAAAAGACACCTATTATATTGGAAGCCAGGGTAGTTCCGTAAACGTTACCGACGTGGCGCTCTTCAATGGTCGCATCTATGCCTGCACCGACAATGGTGTGTATTACGCTTCCCAAAACGAACCCAACCTCGCCAACTACGCCTCGTGGCATTTCGACAGCTCGGTGATTCATCCACATCTGGCTTACACCGAAATGGAAGTCTTCAACAACAAACTCTTCCTCAACTACGACGGCGGCTTCGAACAAGACACACTTTTCGTCAACAACGGCAACGGATGGGACTATTTCGATAAGAGCGATGTAAGCCAAAAAATGGAACTCCGCGCCTATGACAATGTGTTCGTCATTACCTCTCGTTACAATGTACTGGTCTACGACCGCAACCTGAACCAAACGCTCAACATTTATTCGCCAGGCAGCAGCATTGAGCCGCTATCGACAGCTATCGACAGCAACCATGATTATTGGATTGGCGACACACGACGCGGCCTCATCAAAACCAACAACGGATGGAATTATGAAGACATCATACCCAATGGCCCCTTGTCAAAAAATGTCTTTGAACTGCAAGCCTGCGGCAACCAAGTTTGGATTGCCACAGGAGGCCATTTGCCCAACTGGGGGAAGCGCTATTTGAAAGAAGGTGTCGCCCGATTTGACGGCATGTGGACGGTTTTCTACAACGACAATATGGAAACACTGTCCGGTTTCTCCGACTATGTATGCACCGTCACCGACCCCAATGACCCAAGCATCACTTATATCGGCACCTGGGGCGACGGCCTCATTCAAATCAAAGACGACCAAGTAGTAAAAGTCTATAACACCGATAACAGCTCGCTCGATTACTGGATTGCGGACCCCAACCTCGTCAACATCAGTGGCCTCGGTTTCGACAGCAAGCACAACCTTTGGGTGGCCAACACTGGAGCTGCCAAACCCCTCTCGGTGATGAAAACCGACGGTACATGGCAATCCTATAGCCTTGGCGGCACTACTAGCGGTGCCGATCTTGGAACCATGGTCATTGACAAAAACGACTATAAATGGATCATCAGGCGCAATGGTGAACTCATCGTCTTCAACGACGGAGGCACCCTTGACATCACCTCTGACGACCAAGTGGCTTATCTCAACAAAAGCACTTCCAGCGGAGGGCTGTTGGGTACCGTCAACTGCCTCGCCGTCGATAAGGACGGTGCTGTTTGGGTAGGCACTAGCGACGGGCCGTGTTATTTTGATGACACCAAACGTATCTTTACCGAACAAGGCTATACGGCCTCGGTGGTAAAAATCGATCGCAACGACGGCACCAGCCAATGGGATCCGCTCTTCAAAGGCTCCAACGTGTTGTCCATGGCCGTCAACGGTGCCAACCAAATTTGGTTTGGCCTCGATTCGGGTGTGAGTCTTATGTCGTTCGAGCAGAAACCTGAACAGATACATTACTTCACCACCGACAACAGTCCCTTGCTGGAAAACTCCGTGACAACCATGGCTATTTCCGATGAGGGAGAGGTGTTTTTCGGCACAGCAAGCGGCGTGATCTCCTACCGTTCCGAAGCCTCAGAACCAGTAGAAAATCCTGACAATGTCATCGCCTATCCCAACCCTGTCAGACCCGAATACGAAGGTTATGTCGGCATCAAAGGGCTCGTCGCCAACTCTCTGGTCAGAATCACAACCGTCGACGGCAAGTTTGTGACACAAATGATGTCGGAAGGTGGTCAAGCCGTTTGGGACCTCACCACCATTGACGGACAACGTGTCACTCCAGGCGTTTATCTTATCTTTGCCAGCACCAAGGATGGATCTGGTCGGTGTGCTGCCAAAATTTTGGTTCAATAACAATGAGCGACAAGACACGGGGTATCGTTTTACAATCGTTGCGCTATGGCGACTCCAACCTGATTGTAAAGGCATTTACACGTGATTCGGGTCTAAAATCGTATATGGTAAAAGGCGCGTTTAACCGCAACGCAAAAAACCGCGCGGCATTTTTCCAACAGCTTAACATTATTGAATATGTAGAAGTCGGCAACCCGAAACAAACTGGTTTGGGATACCTGAAAGACGTGCAAATGGCGGTTGTCTACCAAAGCCTGCCTCATGTGATGAACAAAAGCGCCATCATGATGTACGTTGGCGAATTACTCACCAAGACCCTCACCGAGCAAGAGCGAAACGAGCCGCTTTACGACTTCATCGAACAAAGCCTGCTTTGGCTCGACTTGGCGGCGGATGGCTATGCCAACTTTCCTTTGTACTTCACGCTTGAACTGACGCGCCATCTCGGGTTCTATCCCAAGACGAACTACAGCGAAGGCTCTTGTTTCGACATGATGGAAGGGCTGTTTGTGCACGATTATCCCGCGCATCCTTACTATTTCGATGCTGACAACGCAGTTCTTCTGTCGCGTCTGATTGATGCGGGCATAGAAGAAGCCTGCCGCCAGCCCATGAATGTAGGCCAGCGGCGGCAACTGTTAGACGGATTGATAACCTTCATGCGACTTCACGCATCGGTGATGAAAAGTTTCAAGTCGCACGAAGTGCTGAAAATGGTTTTCGAATAATCTTATCTCATTTCCACGGACGTCTGCCCGATGAGTCTCCCGTTCTGTTCATACACATCGATGAAATAGCGTCCGGGTTGGAACTCGATGTTGGAAGGCTTCACGTAATAAACACGGATAGGCGCATCCTTGCCTTCATAATTGACACGTATTTTTTCGGTGTATTGCAAGGTCTCGCCATTCGAAGAGAACGAATACTCGTCACCCGATCCTTTGGTGATCACTGCCTTGCTGGGGTCAGCGATACGAAGATAAAACACCTTGGTGCCTGGCTCCACCAAATCATTTTGCGTCAAAGTGAAGTTAACCCTAATGCGTTCAGCACGGTTGGCTCTATCTGTCTCTGCTTCCTTAGAGCCGCCCTTGAAACGCACTGGCGTAGCGGTCAAGCTGTGGATTTTGATAGTTGAAGCCATATTCACTTTTCCAGCTAACTCATCGTTTTGGCGGGTGAGGTTGGTGTTTTGCCGTTTTTCGGCTTGGTATTCCTCGCGGATACGTTCATTCTCGGCCACCAGTTCGCGGTTGACCGTATACAACGAATCCATCTGACGCACGTATTTCTGAGCAATGTTTTGCAGCGAGGCAAGTTTCTTCTTGATACGGTTGTAGTCCCACTGGGAGTCAAGGAGCTTCTTGATCTCGATGGCATCGGCTTGAATGATACTGTCCTTTTCAGCTAGTTCCTGACTCAGTTCGCCGTAGCTTTCTTTCAGTTCGTTGTGTACTTTCATCAGGCTGTCCACCTCAGCTTGGAAATCCATACGCTGCATTTCCTTCTCCGCTTCAAGCGTTTTCAAGTCGCTTTTAATGGAGGCATTCCTGACTGCCAAAACGACGACAATGACCAAAGACAACAACAAGGCGACCATAACTGCATAGAGCAATGTCTTGTTCTTGGCGGCGTTTTTCTTATTTCTCTCTACTGAATCCATGATTTTGTAGTTTTATTTGGTTGCAAAAATAGAAATAATATCTGTATGGGAAACCAATTTCTTTTCGTGTCTTCAAGCTGGTTCTACCTTCGCTCTTGGGATATGTACGGGTATGTATTGTCCAACCGCTTCGATAAACACAATCAGATGGCGCTTGTTGAGGATGGTTTCGAGCCGTCCGACAAGTCCTTTCAAAGGGCCGTTGATGATTCTAACCATCTGTCCATCCTTTAGGTCTTCGTCGTTCCGCATCTTAAATTCATCGCCTTTCTCAAAGTCCTCAACAAACTTCTTGATGGCAAGGATCTGGTTCTCGGGAACAACTACTGGCTTTCTTTCAAACGTGACGAACCGCACCACTCCATAAACATTCAGAATGGAGATGTACTCCTTATTGCTGGAACAAACAAATACATACGACTTGAACAATGGTTCCTCGACTTTCTTGCGGCGGTCGCTCCATTGTTTGACCTCGGTGATCAACGGCAGATAAGCCTGAATGCCCATTTCCTCAAGTTGCGACAAGACTCTTTTCTCCGACCGCGACCTGACGTAAAGGGCATGCCAAGACTTCTCATTACGACTGTCCATTGTGCACAGTTCTATTGTTTATTCCTTTTTCTTCCCATGCAAACGATGGTGGTGATGGTGCTTCTTTTTCCCACCTTCTTCTGCCTCACCATAATAGTCGCTGCCATAGCCATAACCGTAGCCGTAACCATAGCCATAACCGTAGCCGTAACCGTATTTCTTGCCACCATAACGGTAATAACCATAGCCTTTTTCTGCTTTCAGGCCATTGACAACGATGGAGAGCGGCGTGTTGCGGTCTTCAAGGTCTTTAATGATGCTGCCGAAAGCGTTCTTGTTGGTCACATCCTGACGCACAATGAAAAGATTGGCATCGGTGTGGCGCATGAGCAACAAGGCATCAGTGACAAGACCGATAGGAGGCGTATCAATAACGATATATTCGTAACGTTTTTTCAACTCCTCAAACAATTCATCACACTTGGCGGAGGCTATCAACTCTGCCGGGTTGGGTGGGATGGGACCGCTTGTAATCAGGTCTAGGTTCGGTATTTTAATCGAAGGTTGGATGACCTCATCAAGTGTCTGTCTGTTAGAGAGGAAACCGCTCAAACCCACACTATTGGTTAGACCAAACTCCTGGTACAGCTTGGGTTTGCGCAAGTCAAAGCCCAAAAGCACCGTCTTCTTGCCATACAAGGCATAAACCGAAGCGACATTGATACTGACAAAAGTTTTACCGAGGTTCTGCACGTCACCGGTCACGAGAACAGTACAAGGTGTCTTGCTCTGTGTAATGAACTCGATATTGGTACGAATTGAGCGGAACGACTCTGAAATCGGCGACTTGGGGTTGTTAATGACCAACAGCGGATCCTTGGAGCTGGACTGAGCCACTTGTCCGATGATGGGATAACGAGTCAGTTTTTCCACATCCTTACGCTCTGTGACCGTAGTGTTGAAGAAGTTCTTCAAGAAGAGATAAAGGGCGGGAATCATCAGACCGAGTATAATGGCGATGAGATAATTCATCGAAGTGCGTGGTGCAATTCTCTCGGTTCTTTCCAAACGGGCCACGTCGAGGATTTCGTTATCAGGAGTATTGGAAGCACGCAGAATCTGAGCTTCGGCACGACGCTGCATCAAATACTTGTAGGTGTCATCGGTGAATTCGAAATTACGCTGGTAGTTGATGAGTTCCTGTTGCTTGGCAGGCAACTGCCGCGACTCCGATTCAAGAGAACCAATTCGGCGATTGATTTCACTGAGGCTCAACTTGGCATTGTCAACGAGGTTGTTGATGGTCTCAAGCAAGGCCTTTTTTGTGGTGACAATCTGTTCGTTAAGTTGGATGATTTGCGGGTGCTGCTCCGTTTGGGTGAGCAATTGTGTAGCCTTGACTTGTGACAAGGTCACGAGGTCGCGGGCCAACTGGTTAAGCAACGGGTCGTTGATGCCCATAGTACTAGGCGAAGCCAAGTTTTCCGGGTCGTCAATTTGGACTCGAATATAGTCTTGAAGACGTTCATAAATCTTCACGTTGACTGCCATTTCAGCCTTTTCCTTCTCTAAGGCGCGAAGATTAGTATATACTTGGCTGGCTTGAAGGTCAAGGTTCATAAGGTCATTCTTGGTACGGAAGTCTTTCAGTTCGGTCTCTGCATGACCCAACGTTTCTTGAATGCCTTCCAACTGCTCGTCAATAAAATCAATGGTGTTTTCCGACACCATATTCTTCTTTTCCAGTCCGCGGGCCACGTATTCGTTCATCAAAGCGTTGACGAACTCCACGATTTTCAATTTATTGGTACCACTCATCGTAATAACCGCCACCGAGGACGTCTTGGAAGTGGCACTCACACTGAAGCTGCTCATCTGACGGACGAGGCTTGGATAGCTGTTGAGCCAGAACGAAAAGTTTCGGTCGGCTAAATCCGCCAGATTGCTGTTATCCGTTACCGTGATGCGAAGACGGTTATAACCATTGTCTATCCATTCACCTTGTTTATATTCGCCACTGAAATCAATGTTGGCGAGACCACTTTCCGTGGTTTGGCACAATATGAAATCGTATTTGTTGAGGTATTCTCCCACAGCACGAAGTCCAATATTGCCATTCTCGAGGAAACTTATTTCATAGGTAAGCCCCACGGCTTGCGGCACACTGCGCTCAAACTCAACAAGGAACGGAGCGCTTTTATATAGTTCCACGGTGGCTATACGACCTTTTTCCGTATAGGTGACTTCCAGTCCCATTTTCTTGACAACGTTTTCTGTCAAAGTATAGGATTTAAGGATAACCATTTCGTTGTCAAAATTCTGACTGTTGCCATAACTCATCGAAGTCATAATGGCGGTTGGGTCGATACTATTGCGATCGTCATTGACGAGTATCGTCCCAGAAGTCTGATACACTTTAGTGGAATAACGGTTGATGACAAAACCGATGGCCAAGGCTGCCACCACAAAGATAACGAAAAGATACCAATGGCTCAAGGCGATAAAAATCACCTGCTTGATGTCGATACTTTGTTCGTCGTTGCCAACCTGTCTCGGAAGAGAAATTTGCTTTTCGTCTGCCATATCGCTTGATTGTTTTTTATTGGTTATTTCTTTAAGCTCAGATAAACAGTTAAGAGAGTGACGCCCAATGAAACAAGGGAGATGACCGTTGAATACGGGAAGGTAGTGAAGCCCCATTGCTTGATCTTAAGCGGCTCCACAACGATAATGTCGTTGGGTTTCAAATAGTAATACGGTGATTGGAGAATGTCAGCAGAACCCATGTCGATAGTCACAACTTCAGAACCATTGTCGGTCTGGCGGATAATCTTCACCTCATCATTTTTGGCGAAGTTGGTCATGTTACCAGCCATTGCAACAGCCTCAAACACATTGATTTGCGACTGGTACACTTTATACATTCCTGGCCTGGTTACCTCACCCAACACCGTAAGATTGAAATTGGAGAGCTTTACAATGAGTGTTGTTTGGTTGACATACTGACCCATTGCCTTTTGCAATTTGTCTTTTGCTTCTTCGACCGTAAGGTTCTTAACCTCTACCTTGCCTACCAAAGGCAGCTCGATGCAGCCTCCTTCGTCGACAGTGTATGATTGAAGATAGATGCTAGCATCAGAAGACATTATGTTTGAACGCGATCCGGTACCCTCGCCGTTGATGGCGGCAGAGCCTCGCTCGTCAATAGTGTTGATGGCACGGATGTAGAGATTGTCGCCTGGCTGTAAGCGATAGTTGACGGTACGGTCGTTGACGTATTCTTTCGACCGGTCACTGGCTGCCATCTGGGCGTTTTTCAAATAAAGCATCTTTTTCTGCGGTACGCACGAGGCAAAAAAGATGATAAAAAGAAGAAAAACAAGGGTGATTTTTTTCATTCCGTTCATTTTATATTTCATAGTAGTAAGGTTTATTTTCAGTTCGGATTATTGTTGATTAATGACAATTCCTTCACGCCGACCAATGGGGTCGTTGGGATGGTTTGTTCGATTTGGAAAAGGTAAGTGCCCGCTTCCGTAATCTGCAAAGCCTTGTTGATGGGCAACTCAAAAGTATAACAACCGTCAACAAGTTGCGAGTTCCAATGGCCTTCTTCGTCTTTCAACTTAAACCTGTAAGCTTTACTTCTGTATGGCGTTCCTGAAGCATCAAAAACGGTGAAAACCATGGAGATGTAATCGTAGACATAGTCGTCGGTAAAACGAAGCCGAAGCATGAGGTCGAAAGTAGTCGGAGTGGTGACTTCGATGTTTTCTCCAACAAAATCAAAACGTTCCCATACGGTTTGATAGAACTCACGATGTACCAATTCTGACTTCTTTTCCTCTTGACGACATCCCGCCAAAAGGAAACAGATGGCCACTGACAACGTGTATACGACGAGTTTTTTCATCATTCTCTACAAACTAAAATCGTGCAAAGATACGAAAAATGATATTGTCTGTCCACAAAATCCGCAATTTCTGAAGAAAAGAAAAAACTTTTGGAAAAAAGGCTCAAAGGTTGCATCCAAACCAAGAAAAACAATTACTTTTGTAAACCGCGATTTTACAATGAGCAGAAGATACAACAATTTGTCAAACAGAAAGTTATTGGTGATGGGTGTTTTCATCGCCGTGGGAGTTGTGTATCTTGTCAGGCTCTTTTCGCTCCAAGTCATCGACAAGCACTATAAACAACTAGCCGACAATAATGCCCTCCGTTTTGTGACACAATACCCCGCCCGAGGCAAGATTTACGACCGCAACGGACAACTTTTGGTATTTAATGAGGCTGTCTACGACCTGATGGTCATTCCAAAGCAAGCCTGTAAAATGGACACCCTGCATCCTATGGACACCGTCGGGTTTTGCCATTTGTTACGCATCACCAAGGAATCCTACATTGAGCGCATGGCCAAGGCAAGGAAAGAATCGTATGTGAAACCGTCGCCCTTCCTCACCCAAATTTCAAAAGAGGATTATGCCCATGTCGCCGAAGTGCTGCACCGCTATCCGGGTTTTTACTTCCAAACACGTACCGTGCGCCATTATCCCAACGCCATCGCTGCCCACACTTTGGGTGATATTGGCGAAATCAGCCCCAATGAACTGGAGAAAGACCAAGAAGGCTACTATCGTCAGGGCGATTACATCGGCAAGTCGGGCATAGAACGTTCGTACGAGAAAGAACTGCGTGGCGTGAAAGGACTGAAGGTGATGATGGTAGACGTGCACAACCGCGAAATGGGCAGCTTCGAAGACGGCGCTCTCGACCGCGATCCCGTTGCCGGCAAAGACATTTACCTCGGCTTGGACGCCGACTTGCAGGCTTATGGCGAGAAACTCATGGTAGGCAAGATTGGCTCCATTGTAGCCATCGAGCCCAAGACGGGACAGATTCTGGCTTTTGTCTCCAGCCCCACCTACGATCCCAACCTTCTTGTGGGTCGCGAACGCGGCAAACACTATCAAGAACTGCAAAAAGACCCGATGAAGCCCTTGATCAACAGAGCCATCAGCGGAACTTATCCACCGGGTTCCACTTTTAAGACCGTTGTCGGCATGATTGCCATGCAAAGCGGCAGCATTACGCCCGCCACCTGTTTCCATTGCTCGGGACAAGGCTCGTTGCCCATCAAATGCACCCACTCGCACGGCTCCAGTCCCGACTTCGCCAACGCCATCATGAACTCGTGCAACCCCTATTTTTATGAGTCGTTCAAGGCCACCATCAACAACCCCAAGTTCGGCAACATTAAAAAAGGTTACCAATACTGGAAAGACATGACCTACAAGATGGGGCTCGGCCACACATTCAACACCGACATCCCCTACGAGCGCTCGGGCAACATCCCGTCATGCGAATATTACGACAAGATGTACAAAGGACAATGGAACTCTGTGACCATCAGGTCGTTGGGTATCGGACAAGGTGAGGTCTTGGTGACGCCTCTGCAATTGGCCAACATCGCTGCCCTCATCGCCAACGAAGGCTACTACTATCCGCCCCATCTTATCAAGTGTTTCGGCGACACCACCGCCATCCCCGAGGTGATGACTACTCGCATAGAGTCAGGCATTGAGCAACGTCATGTCCGGGTGATGAAGGCTGGTTTACGCACCGTCTTCAGCGGACCCGCTGGCACGGCACGGCGTTATGAGATGAAAGACATCGCCCAATGCGGAAAGACCGGCACGGCGCAAAACCCACATGGCAACTACCACTCTAACTTCATCGCCTTCGCCCCTGCCGAAGACCCTAAAATTGCTCTCGCCGTCATCATCGAAAACGGTGGTTACGGTGCCGTTTGGGCCGCCCCCATCGCCAGCCTGATGATTGAGAAATACATCCGCGGCTACACCGTGCGCGAAGACCTGGAAAAACGCATGATGGAAGGACGCATCACTTACAAAAACGAAAGATGATCACCGACAACGACAATAGAAACCGTATCATTGGCCGCCTCGACTGGGTGACGGTGCTGATTTACTTGGCCTTGGTGCTCATCGGCTGGCTCAGCATCTTCTCGGCCAAATACAACGAATTGCATCCTAGCATTTTCGATTTTTCGATGGAATACGGAAAACAGTTGATATGGATTGGTGCGGCGTTTTTTATCGGCTTTATTATTCTGCTCATTGACGCGAAATTTTTCAACGCTTTTTCACTTTGGATCTACATCCTCGTGTTGACCATGTTAATCATGGTTTTGGCATATGGCAAAGTCACCAAAGGCGCCACTTCTTGGATTGAATTCGGTCCCATCAAATTTCAGCCTTCCGAGTTTGCAAAAATGGCCACCGCTTTGGCACTCGCCGGTTATCTTGACCGTCTTGATGTCGATTTGAAAAAGCGTAAAGACCAAATCGTTGCCATTGCCCTTGTCGCCATCCCAATGGTACTCGTACTATTGCAAAATGACACGGGTTCAGCTATTGTTTTCTTGTCGTTCATTTTCATTTTCTACCGCGAAGGGTTGCCTGGCGCCGGATGGGTGATGGTGGCTGGTGTCGTGGCTGTGCTACTTTTTATCTTCACGCTCATCTGGACTCAAAAAGTCATGTTCATCATACTGGGCAGCCTGCTTCTGCTCACCACAACCTATTATCTTTTGACGAGAAAGCGCGGCATCATTCAGATGGTAGCTGTTTTTGCTTTCATGTTTGTCTTCGTTTTTTCTGTCGACTACGCCTTCAACAAAGTACTGCAAGAACACCAACGCTCTCGCATTGAGGTCCTATTGGGCATGAAAGACGACCCCAAAGGCGACGGTTACAACGTCCACCAATCAAAGATTGCCATAGGCTCGGGGGGCTTTGCAGGTAAAGGCTTTTTGGAAGGCACACAGACTAAATACGACTTCGTCCCCGAGCAGCACACCGACTTCATCTTTTGCACCATCGGCGAGGAAGGCGGCTTTATGGGCACTTCCTTAGTGGTGCTCCTGTATGTGGCGTTGTTGGTAAGGCTCGTCATCATGGCCGAACGGCAACGTTCCGTTTTTAGTCGTGTGTATGGTTATGGAGTGGCGGGTATCTTCTTCGTGCATTTCGCCATCAATATTGGCATGACCATTGGTTTGGTACCTGTCATCGGCATCCCCTTGCCTTTCTTGAGTTATGGTGGCTCCAGTATGCTGGCATTCACCATCATGCTGGCCATCTTCGTCAAGCAAGATGCAAACCGATTGAATATCCTATAAAGTTTTGTAATAAAGGTTCCGCACCAACCCACCGTATTTTTCCTCGGTCTTGGCATAGACATATCCTTCGCGCAGGAAATTATTGATGCTGAACGTGTTATTCGGTGCCACGGTGGTACAAAGCAGGTTGTAACCCCGCATCAAGGCGATTTTTTCCACCTCTCGGATAAGCCTCCTCTGCAAGCCCAATCCACGATAACCTTCACGCACAAGAAACAATTTCTGATTCGCGGATTTGTAATCACCTTTCAGACCCAAATCGTGGAAATGATCTTCTTCGATACACTGCGGCACATAAAGCATCCCTATGGCTACCAACAAGTTCCCATCCCAAAACCCTAAAGTGACATTAGGTTCTTCCAAGCACGAAGCAATCATTTCGGGAGCATTGTGCCGCAGCACCGATTTGTCGGGCAAAGCCGCATACACCGTCTCATTCAAGTCAATGACGGCTTGTAAATCAGAAAGTTGACACCGACGGAGATCCATCATTCTTCGTACAAGGAAGTGAAACCGAATTGGTTGACATCAAACAGCCCTTGGTCGCTGAGTTTCATCTCAGGGATGACCAACAGTGCCATGAACGCCAAAGTCATAAACGGGGCGTAAAGTTTTGAGCCAAGGCGTTTTGCGAGGGCATCAGCGTTTTGGTAGGCTTGGGCTACCTCATAGCCGTCTTCGTTGCTCATCAGTCCGGCCACAGGCAGGGGTACTGCCACCATTTCGGTGCTGCAATAGGCCGTCACGCCACCCGTATGCTCGATGAGCAGATTGACAGCATGAAGAATGTCCTTGTCTGTGACACCCACGGCAACAATGTTGTGGCTGTCGTGCGCCACACTCGAAGCCAAGGCACCGCGTTTCAATCCAAAGCCCTTGATAAAACAAACGGCAGGCTTGGTGGGCTGATATCGGTTGACGACGACCAACTTCAAAATATCGCGTTCCACGTCGCTAACCAGACCTCCTTCCTGCGCTTTAAGCTCGGTGGTGAAACTTTTTGTAATCAGCTGGCCGTCAATGCACTCCATAACCTTTACACGTTTGTTCTTGTCAGGGACAAAAATGTCGGCGGCTTTCAAATACTGTGCCTCAAAATGGTTCGGAGTTTCGGTTTCTTTGTAGTGGATGGATGATACACCGTTTTCGGCCACAAGTACACCTTTTATGTAGGTTTGTTTGGCCACAGGATGACGCAGGTCGTCAACAACGATGAAGTCGGCGTCATCGCCTATCTGTAGCAAACCCACATTGAGGTTATAGTGTTTCTTTGCATTCAAAGAAGCCGCTTTTAGGACATCCATCACATCGTAACCCAACTCGATTGACCTACAAACCAAACTATCAATATGGCCGTTCACCAGTTCGTTGGGGTGTTTGTCGTCAGAGCAGAACATCAGTTTGTCGGGGTGGGTTGCCATCAGCGGTATCAAGGCCTCAAAGTTCTTGGCAGCGCTGCCTTCGCGGATAAGGATTTTCATGCCAAGACGAACTTTCTCCAAAGCCTCTTCCAACGTAAAACATTCGTGGTCAGTAGTGATGCCCGCGTTGACATATTTCTGAAGGTCGTTTCCCTTCAAAGCGGGAGCATGGCCATCAACAGGCTTTCCAAATCTCTTCGCAGCAGCAATCTTGGCCATGACTTCGGCATCGCCGAAAACGACTCCAGGATAGTTCATCATCTCAGAAAGATAATAGATGTCAGGCGAGGCCATCAACTCCTCTATATCTTTAGCATTGACGACAGCTCCAGCCGTCTCAAAGGCTGTGGCTGGCACACAACTCGGCGCGCCGAAAAAGAACTTGAACGGCACTTTCTTTCCGTTCTCAATCATATACCGAATGCCTTTCATACCTAAGACATTTGCGATCTCATGCGGGTCGCTGACCGTGGCCACCGTGCCATGACATACCGCCAAACGGGCAAACTCGGAAGGCACCAACATGGAACTTTCCACATGCACATGAGCATCAATGAAACCTGGCATGATATATTGTGTGTTGCCTACAGGCTGTTGTTCTATCTTGGTGATCTTGCCGTTCTCAACAACGACAACGCCCGAGAAAATCCTTGAGTTGACGAGGTCGACGATCTGACCTCCGATGGTGAAGCTGTTGTTCATGGAATTAGGAATGGTTTTTCGAGGCAAAAATAAGGATTCTCATTCATTATTTCCCTATCTTTGCGCCAAAATCTGAAAAAATGGAACAAACTCCTCTTTATCCTGTCGTACGGCTCAACCCTGGCAAGGACGACGCCCTGCGCCGCTTCCATCCTTGGGTGTTTTCGGGTGCTATCCACGATGCCGCTGAAGGCCTTCAGGCTGGCGACACAGTCACCGTCACCGATTATGACGGCCATATTCTTGGTACCGGTTTCTGCGAGTCAGACAGCATTGCCGTGAAGATGCTCTCTTTCGAAAATTGCAAGATTGACGAATGGTTTTTCCTCGACCGCCTCAACCACGCCTTTGAAGTGCGTAAAATCATGGGGCTGACCAATAATCCTCACACCAACTGTTACCGTCTCGTCCACTCGGAAGGCGACGGGCTGGCGGGTCTCATCGTCGACATTTACGGCCATACCGCCGTGGTGCAGGCCCAAACCGAAGGCATGGCGCTCCACCTGAAAGAAATCGTCAGAGCCTTCAAACTCGTACCCGAACTGGGTGTACAGGCCGTGTACAACAAAAGCGCCGAAGCCATGCAACGCATGGGCAAAGAGGACGAGTCCATAGCAGACGGTTATTTGCTGGGAAACCGACTTGAAGAAAACATCATCGAAAACGACAGCCTTTACCTACCCAACTGGGAAGAAGGCCAAAAAACCGGCTTCTTCCTCGACCAACGCGAGAACCGCGAGATGGTGCGCCGTTTTGCCCAAGACAGAACCGTGCTCAACGCCTTTGGCTATACAGGCGGTTTCTCCATCGCCGCCCTGAAAGGCGGAGCCCACCGCGCTGTCACCGTCGACACGTCGAAGAAGGCTTTGGCCATGGCTGAAGCCAACCTCGAACTCAACGGATTCTCGAAAGAGGAAAACCCGTGTATCGTGGCTGACATGAAAGAATACGTGTCGGAGATGCGCAACGGTGCCTTCGACCTCATCATCCTCGACCCGCCTGCGTTCGCCAAACGCCATCAAGACCGCCATCGTGGGCTTGGAGGTTATAAGTTCATCAACGCAGAAGCCATCAAACACATCTCGAAAGGAGGCTTGCTTTTCACCTTCAGCTGCTCACAAGCCGTCGACAAGGCCACGTTCCAAAGCATCGTCACCGCAGCGGCGATTGAAGCCAAGCGCAACGTTCGCATCATCGACCAACTGTCACAACCCGCCGATCATCCCATCAACATTTTCCACCCCGAAGGGGCTTATCTGAAAGGCCTGATGTTAATAGTGGAATAATACAGAAGAGGCGCACCGTGGTGCGCCTCTTTATCGTTTATCGTTTTCCAAATAAAGAACCTGTTTTTATCGTCCGTGATCCTGCAGGTTTTTCGGTTCCAATAGGCGCGTATGAGAAGCGTCTCAAATACGCCTTTTCAACATACTGCTCATTGTATTGGCTTACAGCATAAACATTTACATAATAAAAAGATTCTTGCGTCAACTCATTGATCTCCATTCGGAAAGTTCTTCCATTAACCATGTTCATGTAGAGCACATACTCTGACTCGTCGTATGAGTAGGTGTATGTCGTTACCAAAACTGTGTCGGGATTTACGATGTACGACTCATACATTTGCGTTTGCTCGTTCCAGTCTGTCCACACAGTATCCACGGAACTGTCACGCATTTCACCCGTTTTATTTTCCCTGAAAATCAAATGGATGCCATTATTGGTGTCATACGGATCAAATAGATAAGTCTCCATCGAAGCCGCAATCGGGTTGCCAGCATAATCGGTTTGGTAGTACTCTATCTTTTCCACACCCCACGTGCCGACAAAAGGCTGATCGCTCGCGGCGGGCTCTTCCACGGTAATGGTAGCCGTATAAACAGCCTGCGAACCATCTTCAGCGGTCACCGTATAGGTCACGGGGTTGGTGAAATCCACCATCACACCCGAAGCGGGGCTGACCGTTGCGTTGGGAGACACCGTAATCTCTGGAGCAAGGGCCCTGATGTTCGTACCATAAGGCACGGTTGCGGTCACCGTCTTCCTCTGGTGATTAATCTCAGCCACCACGTCCAAATCAATAAATCTGAACGTCATGATTCGCTTTGCGTTGCTGAGTTGAGAGGTCGGCGTTTCGCTAGAAATAGGATCCTTCTCCTTCTTACACCCTAATAACAGCAACGCTGCCAAAACAGCAATGCACAACCCTACCAAGAATTTTTTCATAACTATAACCTAGGAGATTAATGTCTGCTGCCCAAGAACGAACCGGGGCGGTTGGGGTGAGCCGCTTTTTGACGGTTTGCCGACTTTGACGACTTGTCGGAAATACGTTTCAGATAGGCCTTCTCCGTGTAATCCGCATCATATTCGTTTTCATAGACAAAAGCGTCATCTTTCAACTCTATGATGTTCAACTTGAAGGTGCGGGCATAATCCATATTCATGTAGAGGATTTTCTCACTCTTGTCGTACGAATAGTCGAATTTATCAATAAGTATGGTGTCGGGGTTCACAATATACGATTCATAAGTTTGCGTCTGCGAATTCCATTCCGTCCACACGGTGTCTACAGCACTGTCACGCATCTCACCCGTTTTATCTTCCTTGAAAACCAAATGGATGCCATTGTCTGTATCCGCCGGATCGTACTTATATGTCTTCAAGGTAGCAGCAATCGGGTTGCCTGCATAGTCCGTGTTGTAGTACTCAATCTTCTCAACACCCCAAGTGCCGATAAAGGATTTATAGTCTTTTTTTCCACAAGAGGAAAACGCCAAAGCGACAATAGCTAATGTCGCACATAAAGCTAATTTTTTCATATTTTTATAATTTACTGTTAATCAATTCGTTGTAAATAAAACTTCTCAAAGAAAGGAACGGGTTCCGAAAAACGGTTCATCCACGAAGCCACAAACGAGTTCTTTTCCATCGACTCTACATCAAAATCAGCCTCTTTTTGTCCGTGGGTATAGTTTTTATAGAGAAAATACAACCATTCCTCGCCGCGTATAATAACAAGGTTTGAATTGGCATCGTATTCATATGTGCACGAAAACTTCTTAAACAACGCGGGGCTGTTGTTCAACAGCAACTTTCCCGAGCCGTCTTCATAGAAATAGATTTCATAATCACACCCCGGCTTGACGTCATAAGGAATTGTGTCCCATTGTTCATGCCCTTCTGCGTCGGTCCGGCAACTGACATATTCCGCACAGCCCCAATGCCCGACAATAGGCAAGTCTGAATAATCCTTCTTACGGCAGGAGGCGCAAAACAACAGCCCCGCCGCCACTATTATCCACAATCCAAATCGGCAATAGCTTTTCATTTTCATAACGTTAAATGATGTTGCAAAAATAGTATTTATTCAAATATCGCGCCATTTTTTCTATTTTTGCCGCATAAATTCTTGATTTTATGTTTCGAAAACCACTTTTATCCATATTCGTCCTACTCCTTGCCGTGGCTTCCCAGGCGCAAGACACGCTCACCATAATGCAGTACAACCTTCTGGAATACGGCAACTACAACAGCCAATGGGCCGAATGCTACGAGACCAACAACAACACACAGCGTAAGGACGAATGCATCCGTATCATCTGCAATCATGTAAAGCCCGATATTTTCACGGTCTGCGAGTTTGGCGCCACTGATGCCCTACAGAATGATTTTATGCGCCATAACCTGAATATCAACGGAATAGATTACTGGCAGACAGACAACACCATCAACTATGCGGGAAGCAATATCGTTAACCACATTTTTTACGATTCGCGCAAAGTCGGACTGAAAAAACACGTGGCTTTACGTACCTCTCCCCGCGACACGGATATTTATGAGTTGTATCTGAAGACCAACACATTGCTGGCAGGCGACACTACTAAATTAATCTGTATTGTCGCACACCCAAAAGCTGGACAGGGCTATGCAGAGCAACGCCGCGCCTTAATGCAAACCACAATGGATTATGTCAACCAACACTATACATATGACAATGTGCTGATTATGGGCGATTTCAACATGTATGGTGCCAGCGAGAGCGGTTACCAACTGCTGACCCAAACTTACAGCAATTCTGATGTGCTTTTCGTCGACCCGCTTTATAGCCTCGGCGGTGTGGGGGAATGGAACAACAACAGCCAATTTGCACCATTCCATACCCAATCCACGCGCAGTTATTCCGAAGAGTGTTTCTCTGGCGGCGGCTTGGACGACCGTTTCGATTTTATCCTTATGGCCGACGAGATTGCTTTTGGTTTCAATCACATACGCTATGTGCAAAACTCCTATTGGGGTGTCGGCAACGATGGACAACATTTCAACCAAGACATTGACCACAACGGCAACGCATCCGTTCCCGCCGAAGTCGCAGAAGCGCTGTTTGATGCCTCGGACCACATTCCCGTGACCATGAAAATCGCCGTCGACCAACCTTTAGGCGTATCCGAAGAAAGTACTGGATCTCTCCTCGTCAGTTTGGCACCCAATCCCGCCAAAAATATGACGACCGTCTTTTTCAACAACCCGCAAAAAGGAGACATTACTTTTGCGGTGTATACACTTCAAGGCCAAAGAGTTATATCAAAAACGGCGTGGTTCAATGAGGGCGAACAGCAATTTGAACTGCAACTCGACGGTTTAAGCCTGGGGTTCTATCTATTGCGGATAGAGACTGGTAGCGGTTGTTTTGAGACGATAAAACTATTGGTGAAATAAAGCATCCCATGGAAGAAATAACAACCTTTTTGGAAAACATTCTCCGCAACAACAACCGTCCATGGTTCCAGGAGCATAAGAAAGAATACCAAAAAGCACAAGCCAACTTCAACGCCCTTGCCGAGCAAATCATCGCCGGCGTGCAAAAGTTTGACGACAACTGCAAAGGCCTAACGTTGAAGGACTGCACCTATCGTTTCTATCGCGACACGCGCTTCTCGCCCGACAAAAGACCATACAAGACCCATTTTGGTGTGTTTGTTTGTCCCGAAGGCAAGAAATCCATGTTGAGCGGCTACTATTTTCATGTGGAGGCCAAGGAGTCGGAATACCTTGGCCACAATATGCTGTGCACGGGTATGTACATGCCCGACACGGCTATGCTGAAGACCATCCGCGACGAAATCCTCTTCAACGGAGGGACTTTAACGGAGAGCATCGCCAAAGCCCGCGGCTTTGACCTTGACACAAGCCGCGCCATGAAACGGGTGCCCAACGGCTATCCAAAAGACCATCCTCAAGCCGACCTCTTCAGGCAGCGCGACTGGCTCCTCATGCAGGAGATTAGCGATAAGCAACTTTTCGACCCGCGTCTTGTTGATTGGGTGTTGGCTGAGTTTGAGAAAACCAAGGATTTCTGCCAATGGTTGAATCGCACGGTACGCATGGAATAAAGTTTCGCTGAATTTTTGTACTTTTGCGCCCTCAAAAATAGGCAGGGAATGAATCCGATTGACAGGACAAAGGAACTAGAGACCAAAAGCATCGGTCGTCTCTTGTGGTTGTATGCGCTGCCGTCCATCGTCAGCCATATCATTGCATCGGTCTATAATATCGTCGACCGTGTGTTTTTGGGTCAGTACGTGGGCGCGCTTGCCATCGCGGGCCTGGCCATTACCATGCCTATCATGAACATTATCCATGCCTTTGGATCGTTGGTGGGTGCAGGCTCAGCCGCCCGAATGTCCATCATTTTGGGCAAGAAAGACTACAACTGGGCAGAGAAGATCTTGGGCAACAGCCTCTTGTTGACTTTTTTCTTTGGCTTCCTCTTCGTCACAGGCGGTTACCTCTTCATGGACAAAATCCTGACCATGTTTGGTGCCTCGACGGACACCATCTCCTACGCCCGCGAGTATATGGACATCGTGCTGCCTGGCATGTTCATGACCACCCTAACTTTCAACCTGACTGGCTTGATGCGCGCCACGGGCTATCCCCACAAGTCCATGTGGATCATGGCCTCTGGTGCCATCGTCAACATTGGCCTTGATGCCCTTTTCATCTATGTCTTGGACTGGGGTATTGCTGGCGCGGCATGGGCCACAACGCTGTCTATGACGGGAACAGCCATCGCTGCAGTCATCCACTTCATCCAGCCCAAATCGTTCATTCGCTTCCGCCGCCACGCCTGGACACCGAAGCTTTACATCTTCCGCAACATCTTGATGATAGGCATGAGCCCCTTCTTAATGAATGTGGCAGCCTCTGCTGTGGTGGCTTTACTTAACCGTCAGCTTATTCATTATGGCAGCGACTTTGCCGTGGGTGCTTACGGTATCGTGAACACTTTTGCCAGCCTCAGCGTCATGCTCATCTTCGGTGTCTGTCAAGGCATGCAGCCCATCGCGGGCTACAACTACGGCGCGGGACATCCGCTACGATTGAAGGCGGTCTACAAGTTGGCCATGAAGGTCAATGTGCTCATCGGTTTTGTCGGGGCATTGTTAGCCGTAGTCCTTCCACAACTATTGCTCCGTGCCTTCACCACTGACGAGAACATCATTCAAATCGGAATCCCGGCCATGCGTTTTATGATGGTGATGTTCCCCTTGGTGGGCTTCACCATCACCAACTCCAACTTCTTCCAGAGTATCGACAAGCCTTGGATTGCCATCGTCACCAGCCTCTCGCGCCAAGTGCTTTTCCTCGCCCCGATGATTTACATCGTCCCCACCATTTTCATCAACGCAGGTGGTGACGGTCTCACCGGCGTTTGGGCCTCCATGACCATCTCCGATGTCCTGGGTGCCTTGTTGGCATTCCTGCTTATGCTGACACAACGCCATATCTTCAAAGTTGCCGAATCATAATGGACTCCTCCAACGCCACTACCACACCAACCAACACACACATCCGCGACTCCTATATTGTCAGGAGCAAGGCGGCCATGCGTGAATATCTTACGTCGTTGCGCAAGTTGGTTCCGCCTGATATGGCCGTCTGCCAGCGTGATTTGGAGTCCCAGTTGCGCGAATGGCGGTCGCACAATTTTTTCTACCGCATCCATGTGTTTCGGAACCGCACAAAGGATGTTGACCTTGAATTGGAACAGACTTGGTATCGTGAACTGTTTTGCCGCGTGGTGGATTTCTTCTATTTTTGGTAATTAGACACGGGACGCGAGACTGCGAGACGCGGGCCTTTTACTTTGCGATGACAATCCCCAACTCTTTGTTGAGCTGCTTGCGGATGTCGTCAAGGTCTTTCTTCTGCTTGAGCAGAATCAGCTGGTCATCAGGATCGGGGGTGGCTTTCAGTTCCTCTTCGACGGCCTTGCGACGACCCTCTATAATGAGGTCTTTGTATCGATAAATCGACGACAGCACCGTGGTGCGGAGCACATCCTCTTCACGCTTGACGAAAATGCCGTGTTTCTCCCATTGGTCGAGTTTGTAAGGCGAGGAAAGGAGGTCGGCGGCAAGTTGTGAGACGGATTCGTCCTCGTTGGAGACGAAAAACTGATCATCGGGAATGCGGCCCTCGTCAATGGCTTTATCAAAATGGTCAAAGATTTTGCGGTTGACGGGGTCGAGAAAGAGGCAGCCGTCGTTTTTCAGGTCGTCGATGATAAATTGCGCCACCGTGACTTGCTCCAAAACCCGTTGGCCTTCCTCGTCAATGCGCTCGTCTACAATCAAGTCCTGACCATACATCAGCAGCAGTTTTACCAACTCACGTTCTTGATAATAGCCCGCAGGTAGCTGTTCTTCAAGGGTTTCCTCTTGTTTCGGGGTCGTTGTCGTGGTGTCCGTCTCGGTGACCACATTATCCTCAATGCCCAAGGTTTTCTTCATCTTCGCCCGAAGAATCTTGTTCAGTTCGTTGGTGAGCGTTTGCTCTGGCATATCCAAGAGACGGCTACATTCCTTGACATAAGTGATGCGGAAAATGCTATCTGGGATGACGGAGATGGTTTCCACGATGTCGCGGATGACCTGCCCGCGTTTGATGGGGTCGTTTTCGGCATCCTTCAGCAGCAGTTCTGTCTTAAATCGGATAAAGTCTTTAGCATTGTCTTTCAGGTAGTTGCTGACATACTCGGTCGAAAACTCCTTGCCGAAAGTATCGGGGTCGTGTTCGGGCGGTAGCACCACCACGCGCACGTTCATGCCCTCGGAGAGAATCATGTCGGTGCCGCGCAAGGCCGCATGGATGCCCGCCGCGTCGCCGTCGTAAAGCATGGTGATGTTCTTCGTGTAGCGCTTGACGAGGCGAATCTGCTCCATCGTCAGTGAGGTGCCACTGCTGGCCACCACGTTTTCGATGCCGATTTGGTGCATGCGCAGCACGTCGAAGTAGCCTTCCACGAGGATGCACTCGTCCTGTTTGGCGATGGCGTTCTTGGCAAAGTAGATGCCGTAAAGCGTGTGCTTTTTGTCGTAGATTTCCGACTCGGGCGAGTTTTGGTATTTTGGGCTTTTTTTGTCGTTGACGAGGATTCGGCCACCGAAGCCGATGACGCGCCCCGTGAGGTTGTGGATGGGGAACATCACGCGGCCGTGGTAGCGGTCATAGAGGCCTTTGGAACCATTGATGGACAAGCCTATCTGTTCCAAAAGCTCATCAGAGTAGCCGTTTTTCTTGGCGTGTTCGGTAAATGCGTCCCAATGGGCAGCGTCGGGGTTGTAGCCGAGGTGGAACTTTTGGATGATGGGGTCGAAATAGCCGCGCTCACGGAAATACTCCAAACCGATGGTCTTGCCTTCTTCCGTATTCCAAAGAGTATCAACGAAATACTTGTCCGCGAATTCGTTGATGTTGAACATCTTCTCGCGGAGGCTTTGCTGCATGATTTCCTCGGCAGTCTGCTCTTTCTCCTCGATTTTGATGTTGTATTTCTTGGCAAGGTAGCGCAGGGCCTCGGGATAGGTGTAATGCTCGTGTTCCATCAGGAACTTGGCCGAGTCGCCCGCCTTGCCGCAACCGAAGCACTTGAAGATGTTTCGGGCCGGGTTGACACTGAACGACGGCGTTTTCTCGTTGTGGAACGGACAGTTTCCCCACATGTTCGACCCGCGCTTTTTCAGCGTGACGAACTCGCCAACCACCTCTTCAATGCGGGCGGCTTGCAGGATCTGTTCTACCGTTTCCCTTGGAATAGCCATCGTTTTCTGATTTTCTGGATTTAACCTTAAACGCCACCTCCCATAATCCAATCGGCAGCGGCTTCAATCACGTTATCAACACCTTGCGCTGTGCAAATGGGGTCAAGGAGAACTCGATGTGTGGGCGGCACACCGTTTTCATAGTTCTGACCGTCAATGGCGAAAGTGCGGGTGATACTGAAACGATAGGTCCAGCCGTTGGGCAGGGCTCCGCCATTGGGCAATCCGAGGCCGCCGCCGCTGTAGTCGCCAAAAAGTTGTATGTTGTCGTAAGCCATCGTGCAAATGGAGAAGAAAGAGGTCGCGCTGAAAGAGCCGCGGTCAATCAGTACGGCCACAGGCTTGGTATAGGGCTGCTCAAGGATACATGAATCGGTAGCGTACACGGTTTTGAGCTCGGTGAAAGCATCGTGTTCCGATCCCGACTTGATTTGGGTGCGGTAAAGCATTTGCTCGTGGTTGTCGAAGATGCTCAATAGCATACGAATATTGTCGATGCTGCCTCCCCCATTTTGACGCAAATCGAGAATCATACCCTGGCAGTTCTTGTAACGGTCGGCCAAATACAACAAGGCATCCTCAGTAATGGCGTCCATGAAGGATGAATAACGGATGTAAGCCACTTCTCCGTTGCGGATGGCATTATGGGAGAAACTCCCCGTAGTATGATAGTTGAGCGTCAAATAATTGAGCATCACAACCTTTTGATCAATGTTCTTTTCGGCATACATCTTATAATACACAGAATCGTTATGCGACACATCGAAATCGGAGACGAGGTTGGTATGACCATCTTTTAAGGTGTTAAGCATGGCTGCGCAAACCGAGAAAAGACTGTCATCGCTGAGGTCATCGCTCACCTTGGGCCGATATACTTCGTAAACTGAATCCCAGTCCACGCCTTTCAAATCAAAGAAAGCATATTGCTGGTCGACCTTGTTCCAAAGGTAATCAAACACATTAATCGGATTGCGTGGCTCATCGTCTTTCATAAAGACGCGCTCACAGGAGGATAAAGCAAGAGCCGCAAGGCAAAATATAAAGAAACGTGTGTATGTTTTCATGGCAGAAATCAATTGAGGTTGAACAAATAAGTGATGTTAAAGGAATGTATGGCGTTGTCGTAACGGTAAATGCCTTTCTTTCCTGTGGTAAGATAATCCCAGCGGTAAGAAAGCCCGATTTTATTGCCGTTCAACAAGTTGAAGTAAAGCCCCACGTCGGTGCTCATGCCAGGAAATGCTTTCCCAAAGGTTTCATAATCGGCCAACATTGTATTGATTATATTAAGGTCGCTGGTGTAATTATCCATATAAGCATAGCCGGGGCGCACAACCAATCCAACAAAAGGCAAATCGGCCTTGCCATATAGAGTGATGAGAGGATGGCTTCCGCCACGAATATAGCCCATGTGATATTGCACCATGCCTGTCAAGCGGAGATTGAGGAACATAGATAAACCCATCGAGGCATTCATATATTCGGGCATTTCTTTGAAGTCCAAGAATGTTTGGTAAGAACCTCCGGCCCACATATGAAAACGGTCGCGCTTGCCATTGTAAAAACGATATAGGAATTCTTTTTTAGCATCATAAGAAAAAGCAAAACCATTATCGCTAACGATGCTACCGAAGAATCTTCCTTCACTTTGGAGATGGCAACGTTTCCACTCCACCGTAATACCACCTCCCATATTGGCACCCGTTCCAAGATAGCTATAGGGGGCCGTACCTTCATCGTAACAATTAACTATAATGGGGAGTGCTGGTACTTGAAAGTGCAGCCAAATAGGAAGTTTGCTTTTACGCACGGGTTGGGGCAGTTTGCCGATTTCGTTTTTCACCACCCGCTTCCAAAGATCATAACCTTCTCCGTTGAGATGAAGGCCATCGTTGGAGTATTTTGGGTCCATTTTGCCCTCTTCGTCTGAGAAGCAGCTATATAGGTCAAGATAAGTGACACCCTCTTCCTCTGCCATGGTCTTCAACATATCGTTGATGACTGCCACGTCATGCCAACGTTTGGTGTGTCCCGTGAAGAGGCCGTAACAGTCATTGGTAGGCAAGATACTTTGAACTATGACTTTTGTACGCGGCGACTCACTCTTGATGCGTTGGACCACGGTACGCACCGAACGGGCAATGCTATCATTGTCAGCGCCGTGATTCATGTCGTTGGTGCCAATCATCAGAAAAATCATGGCGGGTTGACCTTTGGTGACCGTTTCAAGGCGGTTGAGTACACCTGGCACGATGTCGCCGCTGATACCACGGTTCTTGCAATTGGGATTCTGGAACAGTTCGCTCCATTCGCCGCCGTCGGTAATGCTGTTGCCAAGGAAAATGATGTCGTTTTCCGAGGTAGGCAAAGACTCGAAAAGCAGTTCGCGTTGGTCATAATAAGTCCCAAATTTGCCCGTGATTTGCGCGGAGGCGTTTATCATAAACATAGCAAGACCTATTGCAACAAATACTGTTTTTAATAATAAGGTTCTCTTCATAATACCATAAATTAATCGTGCAAAAATAGGCTTTTTTCTATTACAAATGCTCTCATACAACTTCCCTCCATCTGCATTTATGTTCATTTCTATCTCATTTTTTACATTTTTCTCTTGCGCAAAAGAGCTTTTGACTTACTTTGTATTGTCGAATCAAAAGATTTCCCTATTTTTGCTCTTGTCGTTCCACCAAAAGACTGAACGGTAGACTTATTATTAAGGTGTTATATTTGGTGTAGTGTCAAAAAAATGGTTTTAAGTGGTAGAAATGAAAAAGTGTTACCTTTTAGCCATTGTATTGAGCGCGATGGTGCTGTCGTTCACAGTCTCATGCTCGAAGTCTGAAGAGAGTACCCCGACAAACCCAGAAACACCTGATAATCCGATAAATCATGGTGACCAAATGGGAGTTTACAATCCTGGAAAGAAGATAAAGAAGGTATACCAAGAGGAGTGGGGCGAAAATAAGAAATTGTTGAGTGTTTGGAATTGGACAGGGAACAAACTTGAATCCATAGACCATTACGATGATGATGGGATTTGGAATTACAAAGAAAAGTTCTCTTATGATGAAAAAAACCGATTGACACACATCGATTATGAGGGTGCTCCATCAAACAGGTATGTGGATTTTGAATATAATGAAGATGAATTAGTGAGAGTTAAGGATTATTCTGCCAATGGTTTGCAGGCAACTTTTTCATTCACAAACCAAAATGGCAAGATGACAGAATGTGTTTATAGAAATAGTGATTTTGTGAATGAATTTAAAGTCAATTGGTTTTGGTCTAGCAACAATGTTGAGAAATATACTGGAAGTATGTCTACTTGGACGGATATGACGACTTTGCTTATGTCTTATGATGAGAAAAAGAACCCTTTTAAGGGCTTCCTCGCGCCGATGGTTCACTTCTGGGTTTGGTCTCCAAGATGGGAAGAGGAATTCCTCCCATATTACATGTGTTGGTCTGAAAACAACATTACTAGGTTAAAAATAGAAGAAGGTGGTGAACTTGATGAAATTTTTCGATATGTTTACGATAGCGACGGTTTCCCAATTTCGATGGATTGTGATGAATGGGGTTTGTTTTATTTCGAATACGAATAACAATATCTAAATCAAACCAAAAAAGCCAGAGCCGCAAAAGGTTCTGGCTTCTTTATTTTGGTTTGTAATGTGTTGAGTTTTATAGAACGGCGGAACCTAAAAAAACCGCCGTTTTTGGTGAGTTGTAAATCTAAACCGAGCAATAACTTATTGAACCTTGAAGGGTTGGGCAGATGGCTTTTCCCGTCGCCCCGCTGGGGCTAAAATCGGAATTGGTTTTCGTTTGTCGGCAGGGATTCCGCGATGTTGTCCGTCCAGCAAGCTGTCCGTTCAACATGCTCCACCACCTGCCTAGTTTTCCTGCGCCCCTACGGGGCTTGGCGTACCATCGGAACCCCGTAGGGGTGACTGGATGAACGATGATAGGATAAAATGGAAATCTTTGTTCAGTTGAATTTGTAATCCGTTTACATAATGGACAAAATCTATAAATGCCGCGCAAAATCCATCCGCTCGTGAAGGATGCGAACGATTTCTATGCCATCTTCGACAAGAATGTAGAAAATCAAATGCTTGTTGATACGGTGTCCATACAGCCCTGGCATCATTTCATGGTATTCCTTATCCAAATAGGTAGGGTGATTGGCAATCTCTTGACAAGATTTCACCAACTCGTGATAGTAAAAATCAGCTTGGTCTTCCGACCATGTCTCAAGGGTGTACAACCAGATGGAATCCAGGTCTTCAACGGCTTCGTTGGATAGGTGAAATTTAGCCATTGTGATATTTGGCTTTTAATTGCTTCAAGTGTTCCTCGGGATCAAAGTTCTCACAAATGCCGCTATCAATGCCTTCTTGAATGGCCGCTCTTAAATACTCAATTTTCTTTTCTCTTTCTTCCAAAAGACGAAGTCCTGCCCGAACCACCTCGCTGGCATTGTTATATCTTCCGCAAAGAATGCTGTTTTGGATAAACTCCTCATAATGAGGGCCTAACGATGCTGTTACTGTTCTGCTCATGGTAGTTTAGTATTCACGCCGCAAATGTAAGAATATTTCTTACAATCTTGTATGGATTTGCGATAATTTTGTTTTAATGCGCCTCCAACCAATTGCTTCCCGTGTTCATCTCCACCACCACCGGCACCGATAAGGGCAAGGCGTTCACCATCTTATTCTCGACAATAGATTTCAGTTCGTCGAGTTCATCGAGATGCGCGTCAAAAACCAGTTCGTCATGCACTTGCAAAATCATCTTGGACTGCATGTTCAGTCGTTGAAGCTCCTCATGAATGCCAATCATGGCGATTTTGATCATGTCGGCGCTGCTGCCTTGGATGGGCGCATTGATGGCGTTGCGCTCGGCGAAACCGCGCACCACGCTGTTGGCACCATTGATGTCGCGAAGATAACGACGGCGACCTAGGATGGTCTCGGCATAGCCGCGTTCCTTGGCCATGGCAATGCTGCGATTCATGTATTCCTTGATGCCAGCATATTCCTCGAAGTACTTCTTGATGATGTCGGCGGCCTCACTGCGCGAGAGTTCCATCCTTTCAGCCAGACCGAAAGCCGACATGCCATAGATGATGCCGAAGTTGACCGCCTTGGCACGGCTGCGCTGTTCCTTGGTCACTTGCTCCATCGGCACGTGGAACACTTTGGCAGCTGTGGCCGCATGGATGTCGTGGCCGAGGTTGAAGTCGGCTACCATGGCGGGGTCTTGACTTAAATGAGCGATGATGCGCAACTCGATTTGGGAATAGTCGGCGGCCAAAAGCGTGTATTGCGGGCTGCGCGGCACAAAGGCACGACGGATCTCACGGCCTTGGGCTGTGCGCACGGGGATGTTTTGCAAGTTCGGGTTGTTGGAACTCAAGCGCCCTGTAGCAGTGACTGCTTGATTGTAAGAGGTATGAATCAGTCCATCTTTCGGATTGACCAAAGCAGGCAGCGCGTCAAGGTAGGTGGATTTTAGCTTTGTAAACGAACGATAATCCAAAATCTTTTGGACGACGGGGTGTTTGTGCAAGAGCTTTTGCAGCACCTCCTCGCCCGTGGCATATTGTCCCGTCTTAGTTTTCTTGGCTTTCTCGTCGATGCGTAATTTCTCAAAAAGAATTTCGCCTAACTGTTTTGGTGAGGCTATATTAAAAGGTGTGCCTGCCAGCGCATAAATCTCCTCCTCAATCTTGTGGATTTCTTTTCCAAACTCCTCGCTGATTTGTTGCAGGTTTTCCGTGTCGATTTTCACGCCGTTGGCCTCCATGCGACTCAGCACGGGCACGAGCGGCATCTCGATTTCGTAAAACAATTTTTCTACGCCATTTTCCTTCAACAGCGGCTGCAGTTTTTCATAAAGTTGCAGCGTAATGTCGGCATCCTCGGCAGCGTATTCCTTGACCAATTCCATCGGCACTTCGCGCATGGTTTTTTGTTGCCGTCCCTTGCCAATCAAGTCCTCGATGGGGATGGTGATGTAGTTGAGATAGACTTCGGCGAGATAATCCATATTATGGCGTTGCTCGGGTTCCAGAAGATAATGCGCCAACATGGTGTCGAACAGTTTTCCTTTGACCTCGATGCCGTATTGCGCCAGCATGGAGATGTCATATTTCAGGTTTTGCCCGATTTTTAGGATGCTTTCGTCCTCGAACAAAGGCCGCAACAATTCCAGTTTCTTCTGGCATTCCTCGCGGTCGGCAGACATAGGCAGATACCAAGCCTCGTGTGCTTTGATGGCGAAGGAAAGGCCCACTAATTCAGCGGAATACACATCGATGTTGGTCGTTTCGGTGTCGAAGACGAACTGCTTGCGCATAGATACACTCCCTCCTTCGTTGGTCGGTATGACATGCGCATGGAGAAGTTCCACTAACGCCTTGATATCGTCATCGGTTTCCACAAGTTTGTAATCATGTTTGACGGTCTTTGCCGAGTCTTTGTCGGAGAAGGCCAAAAGGCCACCGTCACCTTGGTGGAAGAGGTCAATTTGTCCTGATGGGCTAGATGTTTCATTGGAAAACAGGTCGGGTGTTTGACTCCCCGCAGCTTCCCTGGATTGCTTCGTTCCTCGCAATGACGGGGAAGCGTCTTCGTGCGTTTTCTTGTAATCCTCCAAAAATCGCTTTGCGAAGGTTTTGAACTCCAGTTCCTCAAACAAGGCCATCAGCGCGGGCACGTCGGGTTCCTTGGCGCGAAGTTCTTCCTCGTCAAAATCCACAGGCACCTCCAAATTGATGGTAGCCAACGCCTTTGACATCAACCCTTGATCGGCAAACTCGATAACGTTTTCCTTTTGCTTGCCTTTCAGTTCGTCGGCGTGGGCGATGAGGTTTTCCACGCTGCCGTATTTCCCAACCAATATCGCCGCAGTTTTCTCTCCGATACCTGGAATGCCTGGGATATTGTCGGCGGCATCGCCCCATAGTCCCAAAATATCTATGAGTTGTTTGGGTTCTTGAATACCGTAGCGTTCGCAGACCTCTTTCGGGCCCCATATCTGTGCTGGCTCGCCGAATTTGGCGGGTTTGTATAGAAGGATTTTGTCGGTGACGAGTTGCCCAAAGTCCTTGTCGGGGGTCATCATATAGGTTGTAAATCCTTGTTTTTCTGCTTTTTTCGATAGTGTACCGATGACATCGTCGGCCTCATAGCCTTCCACGCCGTAAACAGGTATGTTAAAGGCCTCAACGAGCCTTATTATATAAGGTATGGATTCGCGGAGATCGTCGGGCATCTTCTCTCGATTGGCCTTGTATTCACTGTATTCGGCTTGCCGTTGCTCGGTGCCGGCCACGTCGAAAGCCACGCCAATATGGGTAGGTCTCTCGTTTTTCAGAATCTCGTAGAGCGAGTTCAAAAAGCCCATCACCGCCGAGGTGTTGAAACCTTTCGAGTTGAGGCGCGGGGTCTTGCTTAAGGCAAAAAAAGCCCTGTAAATCAAGGCATAGGCATCCAAGAGGAAGAGTTTTTTCTCTGTGTTTTCCATATCGTATTGTTTGGAGGTGTAAAAATACGAAGTTTCGGAATATCTAAGTGCGGTTTTTATCAAAAAAGAAGAACTTTGACACTGCTTTTTTCTTCGTCAAAGCAGTAAAAACCAATACATTATTATTTTATACATTATTGTTTTTCAATAAATTGACAATTTTTAAGGGAACAAAAAACCATACTTTGGTTTTCCCCTTGAAAAAACGGCGAGGTTTTATTATAATTTTGCGACAAACAAGTGATTATCCGTCTAAAACCTATTGTCCTATGAAAAAGTTTGTTTTACTTCCAATGCTTTTTGTTTTCATTGTAGGCACCCTTCAAGCCCAATTATCGAGTTTCGAGGCAGAAAACAGTATCCCATTTGATACGGTCTATGCTGTTGGATGGGAACAACCGCAACATTCCGTTGCCGAAAACGATGCTTGGCTCTATTATGACAACAACTTTTACTATACCAGTATTGGCTATGTACCTACGCCAGAGGGGGCTCCTTGGTCATGGGCGGTGATGTTTCCCGCCGATTCGCTTCAACCTTATGAACACTACACCATAACAAAGGTGTCCTATTTCAAGAAAAACGATGTGGGAGACGTCCATTTGAAATTCTACCACGGGCTTAGTTATATGCCTACTACTTTATTGAGCGAACAAACGTTTGCCACAACAGGAGCTCCGATAGGTTTCATGGATATTGCGTTGGATTATCCGCTGGAAATCGATGCCACAAAAAATCTTTGGGTCGTCTTTTCTGAAGACACCATACACAACATCTATCCAGCCACTTGCGGCCAACTTCCACAAACTGCACACATTGACCCTAACGGAAGATGGGGATTATGGAAAGAAAAATGGATGGATGTCGCAATTGCTGGATGGAATCGTATCCAATGGATGATTCGCGTGTATGTGACCACCGATCCTTGGGGCATAGAAGTGCCACTCGACCATAAGGACATTAACGTTTATCCCAACCCGACTGTTGGCTTTTTCTCAGTCGAAGGCACAGACTTGTCCAAAGTGGAAATCTATAATCTCGTAGGCCAAAAAGTGTACGAAACCAAAGACTCGTCCGTCAGCATCGACGCCTCCGATTGGAACAAGGGCATGTATTTGGTCCGTGTGACTGAACGTAACGGCAAAGCCACCACCAAAAAACTGGTGGTAAACTAAGTTCTAAGTAAGTGTTCAAAATTAAACTACATATTGTTTTGACACGGGACGCGGGCCTTCGGGACTCGGGACAAGCCAAACGTCTCGCAGTCTCGTGTCTCGCGTCTTCTATGTAAACTAAATTTGAACATCTACTTATATTGAAATCATGCGCAATTGACTGTGTCATTTTTACTATCTTTGCCGCATAGTTTTGATGTAAACGTAGACAAAGATGAAAAGAGCGTTTTTGTTGCTTTGCTTGCCTTTTTTGGTCATGGCCGCCTGCTCAAAGCAGCCTGTTGTGCCTCCACAGGAAGACCTCCTTTATCAACTAGAAGACGTCTTCCCAAAGAATCCCGACAGCGTCCTTCAAATCCTTGACACACTAAATGTTGATGTGCTTTCGGAAAAGGAACAGGCTCATTATTGTCTGCTGAAATTCAAGTTATGCGAGACGTTTTCCCGGTTTGATGTTGAGACCGACTCCCTTCTGCAAGTCGCTGAAGATTATTTTGTTGGAAGCAACGAAAAATTCTTTGAGGCCGAAACCTGCGAGGCTCTTTCCTATATTGCTTCCAAGAAAGGTAAAGGAGAGCAAATCCATTTGGAATGGTTGCTGAAGGCCTTGCAAAGCATCGAGCAATGCCGTCATGTCGATGAGCGACTCGTCCGCTATTCCAACAAGTCAATGTCGGGACAAGACATGATTGACTTCAAAAAATACGGATTGTACATTAAACTAGGAAAGTGTTATTTGGGCAACCACTATTCGGAGGAGTGCCTCGTTCATTTAAGAAAGGCTGCCTGGTATTTCGAGAACACAAAGCATGCCTTTATGCGTTTTCAGTCTGCCACTATGTTGGGTAATGCTTATTTGGAAAATAGGGAATACGATAGTTGCCTCCTTTGGTATGGGAAAGCAAGGGAAGTAGCCGAGAAATACGGCAAAGCCGAACAAATCGCCTATAGTCATTTCTCTATGTCCACATATTTTATGTTTCGCTATGAAAACCAAGATTATAAAAGCGAAAAGGAAGGAGAACAATTGTTGCGACAATCCATTTCGGAATGTCTTCAGGGTTTGACACTTTACAAAGGGCAGATGTTCCGTTACAAAGACGGCTTGTACAACGATTTGACCAACTCTTATTTCCAACTGGAGCAATACGATTCGTGTATCTACTATTCTGAAAAGTTGTTGGCTTTTCAGGAGGAGCATGGCTCAGGTATTATTCCCAGCAAATGGAGCGCCAACCTTTACAGGCTCATGTATCAATCGCATAACGCCTTGGGGCACACTGAAGAGGCGTTGAAATATGCCCAACTCTATTGCAAGATGCAACAAGCCATTGATGACCAGCCGAAAGCCGTGGAACAAGTAAAAAGCGAATACGACAAAAAACTGGAAATGCAGCAGTTGCAAGCCGAACAACAAACTCGTCGCTTACGACTTTATCTATTGCTTTCACTATTGGTGGCGGTTTTAGCTATCGTGTTGGTTCTTGTCTACCGTTACCGCAAAGAAAAGGAAATTGAAAGCTTGAAGGCACAAGAAGCATACTTGCGGCTGCAATCAGACCTTGAAGCCTCCGAGCAACGCTCACTACAGGTGCTGCAACAGCGGGCGATGGGCATTTACCAGTCGAGGGGCGACAACATCTTGGAACGTATTCTCGCCGAATTTGACACTGACCGCCCAAAAGTCATCAAGCAGCTGAAGGAGAAATACCCCATGCTGAACGACACAGAGTGCCATATCATCGTGCTTTCCTTCCTCGGCTTCCGCGTGAAGGAAATGGCCGACATTTTGGACTTGAGCCCCAACACAGTGACAAAATACCGCACCAACATCCGCCAAAAAGCGGGGTACGACCGCATCGTCGACCTCATCGGATGAGAAAAAAACCGTTGTTATTAAAAATTTCGTACCTTTGTCGCCGAAAACGAGTAATTTTTGGTCGCGAGACCCACTTTTTATCCAGACATAAACATTTGATTCTCAGTAATATGAGAAAAATTTGTTTTTGAAAGAAAATATAGTGTATCTTTGCGGCGTTTTTACAAACATTAAAAATTGAAAACTATGCAAGAAATTTTGAATGAAATCGTTCCGATTATCGCCGAAAAACTTGGCGTGGATCCTTCGGAAGTCACCATGGAAGCCAGTTTCACCAACGATCTGGGCGCCGATTCACTGGACACCGTCGAACTGATGATGGAATTTGAAAAGAACTTCAACCTCTCCATCCCGGACGACCAACAGGAAAGCATCCAAACCGTGGGTGACGTGGTTCGCCTCATCGAAAAGATGCGCGAAGCCTAACGGGTTTCACCAAAACAAAAATTAAACAATCAATGGAATCGAAACGAGTAGTCGTCACTGGCCTCGGAGCCATTACCCCCATCGGAAACACCATTAAGGATTTCTGGGAAGGTTTGATACATGGCAAGAATGGCGCAGGAGACATCACCCGTTTCGATTCTACTTTATTTAAGACCCATTTCGCCTGTGAGGTGAAAGGGTACGACCCCGACAATTATTTTGACAAGAAGACGGCCCGCAAATACGACCTCTTCGCCCAGTTTGACCTCATCGCCGCCGACGAAGCCATTGTCGATTCGGGCATCAGCCCCGAGAACACCGACTATGACGACGTAGGCATAATAATTACTTCTGGCATTGGTGGCGTCAATCATATGTATAATGAGGTTATGGACTATTCGAAAACCGACCTTACACCGCGTTTCAGCCCCTTCCTCATCACAAAGATGATTGTCAACATGCCAGCGGGTGTCGTCTCCATCAAGTACGGCTTCCGCGGCCCTAACTTCTCTACTGTATCGGCCTGCGCTTCATCGGCTCACGCAGTCATTGAAGCCTTCAATTATATCCGCTTGGGAAAAAGTTCCGTGATTATTGCAGGCGGCGCTGGTGCGGCCATCGGTGTGTGCGGCATTGGCGGCTTCAACGCCATGCATGCACTTTCTACCCGCAATGACGATCCATTGACAGCTTCACGTCCTTTCGACCTCAACCGCGATGGTTTTGTCATGGGTGAAGGCGCGGGATGCCTTGTCTTGGAAGAATACGAACATGCCGTGGCGCGTGGCGCTAAGATTTATGCTGAGGTTGTGGGCGGCGGTGCTTCGGCCGATGCCTACCACATTACAGCACCTCATCCCGAAGGCTTAGGCGGCATCCTCAGCATGAAACGTGCCTTAGCCGATGCAGACATCACCCCCGATGCTATCGACCACATCAATACCCATGGCACCTCAACACCTGCGGGCGACCTTGCTGAGCCTATCGCCATCAAGGAAGTGTTTGGCGAACACGCTTACAACATCAGCCTTAACTCCACCAAATCCATGACAGGCCATCTATTGGGCGGCGCCGGAGCTGTTGAAGCCATCGCCAGCATCCTCGCCCTAAAAAATGGCATCATCCCGCCCACCATCAACCACTTTGACGACGATCCCAAAATCGACCCACGCCTCGATTTCACTTTCAACCAAGCCCGCCAACGCGATATCCACTACGCGCTTTCCAATTCGTTCGGCTTCGGCGGACAAAACGCCACCCTGATTTTCAAAAAGTACGAGAACTAAGATGGCCCTTTTCTCCCACCTCTCTCCCGACGAAAAATCCCTTTCCGATTATTTATACAACCTCTTCGGCTTCCGACCGAAAAATATCGCTTTATACCAGTTGGCCTTTACGCACAAATCGAAATCGGAGGAAAGCGTTGGCGATTACCGTCTCAGCAACGAACGACTTGAATACCTCGGTGATGCCGTCCTCGAACTTGTCGTGGGCGATTACCTCTTCCACACCTACCCCACCCAACCCGAAGGTTTCCTTACCGAGATGCGCTCCCGCATTGTCAGTCGTGTGTCACTCAACAAGTTGGCTCAAAAACTTGGCTTTGAAGACTACATCAAATACCGCCCCGAAAACCATCATTACGATGATAGCTTTCGCTCGTTAGGTGGTAACGTCTTCGAAGCCCTCATGGGTGCTATTTACCTTGACCGAGGTTTCGGTTTTTCCCAACACATTATCGTCGACCGCATCCTGCGCGTCCACATCGACCTCGAACAGTTGCAACAAACCGATGTCAACTTCAAGAGCAAATTGCTAGAATGGGCACAAAAACAACACAAGAATTTGGAGTTCAGACTCTTGGAAGAAAAAATGACAGACCGTCGGAAGACCTATCATGTCCAGATTTTCATTGACAATACGGGCTATGGCGAGTGTACTGATTATTCGTTGAAGCGTGCCGAACAGATTGCGGCCGAAAAAACCTTTAACGTTTTGGTAAAATAACTATCTTTGCCGCATGGCAACCTCCAAAGTACAACTGGACATCATTCAACCCTCGTTCGACGACACTTGCGTCATTGGCATCAACTCCGGCCTACGCGATTACAAGCTGGCGTGGCTTATCAACAACAAACTCTCCATACTACTCGAACGGCAGAACGACATCATTAAAGACGGTGGCATTTATCCTTTTTATTCCTACTTTGGTGGTGAAAACGATGCGGTCTACAATTTTGTGGCCACTTCTTATGACAAGAAATCCATTTTCGACTTTTCGGTCAGGGTTGATTACCTGTTCATTATTCGAGGCGAAGTGTCACAACAGCGCATCGACTTTATTTTGAAGAAACTACAAGAGGTAGATGGTATCGCTTTCCTTATGGATGGGCAAAAGGCAAGGCTGGAAACTACACTTTACGACATCGAGCAACATCAGGTTGAAATCGACAAAAAAGCCCGACAACGCAACACCGTCGAATACGTCAAAGAGGAAATCCGTCAGCGAAGAACTTTTCTTGGCGTGGATGAAGATTAAAACTCCACCTCAATTTCCACCGCGTCCTCCACTGCCGCAAAATTAGCGATTCGGTCCCCGATACATAAAACCACACGGTGTTTCCCCGCCTCCATATCGCTCAGCACAACAGATAGATGACCATTATACGTTTCGTTTGGCTTCAGGTCGGGTATCGGGTCATGGATACAATAACGCACGTCATTTTCATCGACCAACAATAACTTTAGTACCATCTCTGATTGAACGACAACTGCTTGATCAAAAGGATTGTAAATGGAAAAATCCATGTGAAGCGTGTCGTCAGTGCGAAAAACAGGCGGAATCTCTTTTCCCAAATTGGTGATCTCAAACTTGGTCTCCAATCGGTTTGCCGTCATGAAATGCTCCGTTTTGTAACCAATAAATTGTTCATTTCCAAAATGATATTCCTGTGATAAACTGCCAGAGGCACCATAGACAAACACTGGTTTTCCTATCCAAGCCTTGTCAAACTGCCATAGGTCAAACTGGGTCATGCGGTCGTAATAGCAACGCAAGGAAGAACTTTCCTTGCCCGAAAAGAAATGATACAAAGCGGGCTTTTGAAACGACCCTTGAAACACCACAGGGCTATCACCCGCCACCGACTCAACAGCTCTATAGTGCGCTTCCTTTCCGTAAAAGCCAAACGAAGTCGAAAGTGGTGTAAGCAAGGCTATACGAACGAATACCATCAAAAGCAGCGACGGCGCAATCACCCACTGGGTATATTTCATCAACTTACTGTCAACCAAAGCTTTTCGATACAAAAGTATGACGGATGGAATAATACACACAGCCGTCCAATGTGGCTCCACGTGCCCTCGGAAAGTCATCAGCCAAAAGAAGAAAAAGAAACCGACAAGGATGAATTTCAATCCACGCTCAAAGACTAATTCAGAAGGCATAGATACACTCGCCTTTCTGCCCATGTCATTCCGAGGCTTTTGCCGAAGCGAATCTATGGGCAGAAAGGTTCGGTATGACATGCCTGCTGAACCTTTACAAAGCACATACACCACCGCGCCAAAGACAAACGGATTGAAAACCAGCAACTGATTGGGCAGATACTCAAAGAAATAGCTCCACTGGAACGACTCGCTGCGACCCGAAAGATGGTAACGGAAACTAGGGAAGTCGGCATTGATTTGCCAAAGAATGTGTGGCATCAATACGGCCAAAGCCAAAAGACAAGCTACGTAAAACTTGCCGTCTTTCAGTAGTTTAAGGTTGGACAGCACAATCAATCCCAACAAAAGAAATGCGTGGTATTTGCTGTAGACCATCAATGCCATCAGCAAACCCATCCAAAGTGCATTTTTCCACGAGTTTTCGTTGAGATAATGCTGATACATCAACAGAAACAAGGCCGAAAACAACAGCAATGCCGCGTCAGGTGTGGTAATGAAGCCATACAGATTGACCATCAAGATGGAAAAGGTCAAGACAAAAAACAAAATCACCTTGTTTTTGTCGGGCTTGTCCTCGCCGAGGAGATGCCACATAATTAATATGGTAATGCACGACACCACGATGGTGCAGAACCGCACGCCCAAGGTGCCTGAAAAAAGCAGGCCGCTCAAGAATGTCATCAGCGCCACCATGGGCGGGTGATCGAAATAACCCCAAGCAAGATGCTCACCGAAGAGGGCATAATAGGCCTCGTCTTCGTGGATTTCCGTGAAGAGGCCTTGCAATAAATTGATTATAAACCAAACAAATACAATTGTAGAGACGCAAAATCTTGCGTCTCTACAATGATGATTTGATTTGGTTAGATTAACCGACATGGATGTTGTCCTTCACCAGCTTCAAGATTTTCTTCGTGTCGTTGCCGAGGTCCTTGCGGAGGTTGGCATCCTTGAAATCAGAGAGGAACTTAATCATGTAGTCGACGATGGCATCGGAGAACACACCCTTGGCGGTGTAGATCTCGCGGTCCTTGTCGAGTTCCTTGGCGGCGGCCACGCAACTGTCGGGCAGTTGCTCCAGCGACTCCTGCAACTTCTTGTTCTTGTCGTCGTGGATGTTGACGCCGAGGCCCACGTAGGTCTTTTCAGCGATTTCGAGGGCATCGGGCATCTCGAATCCGTGACGAGCAGCAGCGCAGAGGGCGGCCATCAGCAGGTACATGTCGGCGCAACCGTCGGAAGCACGCCATTCGAAGGTCTGCTTCTCGCTGAAGTCCTTGTTCGACTTCTTCTCCAACGGGTTGGCATTGGCTGACATATCCTTGCCGTTGTTGATCCAGCCCAGCGGCACGCGCACCAAGGCACTGCGGTTCGAGTAAGACCAGCACAGCGAGGTCGGGGCTTCCTGATGAGGCACCAAACGCAAGAACGACAGCGGATTGGGGTTGCCGAAAGCGGGCAGCGAAGTACCAGCGACCATGTAACCGGCAATGGCTTTCTTGGCATAGTCGGTCAGTTCGCCGTTCTTCACCATCACGCTCTTGCCATCCTTCGTGAACTTGCAGTGGACGTGCATACCCGAGCCAGCCTTGCCCACAGTGATCTTCGGGGCGAAGGTCAGAGTGACACCGTATTCGTAAGCCAGTTGGCGCATGATCCACTTGGCCACAACGAGTTGGTCGGCGGCATCCTCGATGTTGGTGGGCAGGAACTCAATTTCGTTCTGCTCGTAAATCTTGCCGTCATAGGTGAAGTTACCCACTTCAGAGTGACCGTACTTAATCAAGCCACCAGCTTGGGCAATGAGGCGCATGGCCTCCACGCGGTACTCGGTGAACTTGTTGAACGGGGCGCTCTCGTGGTAGCCCTTTTGGTCGGGCACCTCGTAAATCTCTTCGTCGTCGGCGATGATGTAATACTCCAACTCGCCCATGGTCTCCATTTGCAGGCCAGTGGTCTTCTTGAACACTTCGTGCGCCTTGTGCAGGATGTGTTCGGGAGAACTTTCAAACGGCTCGCCGTCGCGGTTGTAGAAGGAGCAGAGGATGTCCAAGGTCGGCACCTCGGTGAAGGGGTTGCGGAAGGCTGTCTTGTACTTCGGCACCACATAGAGGTCGCTCTTTCCGGCTTCGATGAAGGGGAACAGGCTGGAGCCATCAACACGCTCACCGGCGGTGAGGATGTTTTCAAGGTGTTCCAAGCTGTGGATCACGAAGTTGAGGGTCTTCAGCTTGCCGTCCCAGCCACAATAGTGGAAGTTGACGAATTCGATTTGGTTTTCCTCGCAATAACGAATAATGTCAGCGCGAGTGAATTCCGATGCAGGCTTCTGAAGGTACTGCACCAGACGATTGGGGTTCATGGCAATTCTTTGGTCCATTACGATTTGCTATTTAAGATTTAGAATTCAAGATTCAAAATTTGTTAGCCGTCAAGCCTCATTGCGGGCGTGACCCGCAATCTCTTGACGGCGTTTATTATTCTACGGTGACAGATTTAGCCAGATTGCGGGGTTGGTCGACATTGCAGCCACGCATCACGGCGATGTGGTAGGCTAAGATTTGCAGCGGTATTGTGGCCAACAGCGGCGAGAAGAGACATTCCGTCTCAGGAATTTCGATGACATAGTCCGCCATCTTGCGGGCAATGACATCCTTCTCGCTGATGATGGCGATGATTTTACCGTCACGCGCTTTCACTTCCTGGATGTTGCTAATCACTTTCTCGTAAGTGCTGTGATTGGTGGCGATGAAGACCACGGGCATATCCTTGTCAATCAAAGCGATGGGGCCGTGTTTCATCTCGGCTGCGGGATAGCCTTCAGCGTGTATGTAGGAAATTTCCTTCAGTTTCAAGGCACCTTCAAGGGCTACAGGGTAGTTCTGCAGACGACCCAGGTAGAGCATGTTGCGCACATCCTTATATTTCTCGGCAATGTCCTTCACATGACCACTGTGGTCAAGGGTCCACTGCATCTTTTCGGGGATGCGGTCGAGTTCTTGGATGAAGGCGGCGCGTTCCTCGTCTTTCATCGAGCCTTTCAATTCTGCAAGACGCAAAGCCAACATGACCATCACCGTCACCTGCGAAGTAAAGGCTTTGGTGGAAGCTACACCGATTTCCGGGCCAGCATGGGTGTAGATGCCCGCGTCGGTGGCACGTGAGATGGACGAACCGATAACGTTGCAGATACCCAGCACAACGGCGCCTTTTTCTTTTGCCAACTGGATGGCGGCCAAGGTGTCGGCAGTCTCGCCCGACTGTGACACGGCTATCACCACATCATGAGGCGTTATGACCGGGTTACGGTAACGGAACTCAGAGGCATATTCCACCTTGACAGGAATCTTAGCCAGATTCTCGATGAGGTAACTCCCTACCAGACAAGCATGCCAAGACGTACCGCAAGCCACGAAGACGATATTATCAGCATAGAGCAACTGCTTTTCATATTGGATAATACCACCAAGGCGGACGGTGTTGCTTTCAAGGTGCAGACGACCGCGCATGGTATCGCGCACGATGGTGGGTTGCTCGTAGATTTCCTTCATCATGAAGTGGTCGAAGCCGGCTTTTTCGATGCTGTCGAGGTTCATCTTCAGCTCTTGGACGTAAGGAATGGCTTCCGCGTCCTGGATGGTCTTGATGTGCAGCTCTTCACCGAGTTTGATGCGTACCACTTGTTCATCCTCAAGGTAAACCACTTTTTGGGTGCGACCTACGATAGGCGTGGCGTCGGAGGCAATGAAATACTCGCCGTCACCAATGCCAATGACCATGGGGCTTCCTTTGCGAGCGGCTATCAATTGATCTGGATGGCTTTTTTCCACAATGGCAATGGCGTAAGCACCTACCACGTGATTCAAGGCGATGCGGACGGCCTCAAACAAGTCGACATGCTCACTCTGCTGCACATCCTCAATGAGGTTGGTCAGCACCTCGGTGTCGGTCGACGACTTAAAAGTGAAGCCGCGTTTCTCCAACTCCTTGCGCAGGCTCATGTAGTTCTCAATGATACCGTTGTGAATCAGGGCGATGTGACCCGATTGAGACAAATGTGGGTGCGCGTTTACCTGATTCGGTTCACCATGGGTGGCCCAGCGGGTATGAGCGATACCGATATGTCCGCTGATATCTTTTGTCGATGCAAAATCCTCCAAATCAGAGACTTTGCCTTTCGATTTGTAGACATTCAATTCGTCTTTTTCATTCAGCAGAGCGACTCCAGCGCTGTCGTAACCGCGATATTCCAGGCGTTTTAACCCTTCGATGAGGATAGGGTAGGCATCCTGTGGGCCAATGTAAGCTACTATTCCACACATAGTTTTATTAGGTTTATTTCAAATTTGCAAAAGTAACAATTAATTTCATCAACCCGATAAATTTCTTACTTTTGCTGCAATTAAACCTAAAAGAAACAAAAATGGCACTAAAAGATTGGATGATTGCCTTCAACAACGCCAAGGAGATGGAAGCCAACGGCGAGCAAGGCCCTGAATTGATAGCGGAATACGAGCGTGTACTCAAAGAAATGGGCGAGGCGCCCTTCACCGAAGCTGAGCAGCATGTTCGGGAAGAGGTGTTTCGGAATTTACATGAGTTGTATTTGCTGAACGGGGACGAGGAAAAGGCCGCTACCTCTTCAGCATATTAAAATACGCATCCAACAGTTTTTGTGCGCCAATGTACGCGCTCATCCTTTGCCCGCGCACATCGCTCTCGACCAAAGGTAAGAGGTCGGCGACCAATTGGTTTTGGTAGAAATCATTTTTTAAAGCGCTGTCCATTGAGTCGTACATCATCTGCACGTCTTGTTGGGCGCGTTTTTTATAAAGGTAGCCGTTGTCGCGGATGGCTTGCACGTGGTCGGCGACCATCTGCCACACCTCATCGATTTGGAAGCCTGTCAAAGCGGAGCAAGTCATTACCTTGGTTTCTTGGCCTGATTCGGGCAAAGGGAAAAGGTGTAGCGCATTGCGACACTCCACTGCGGCGCGGTTGGCACGCATCACATTGTCGCCGTCGGCCTTGTTCACCGCGATGCCGTCGGCCATTTCCATGATGCCGCGCTTGATGCCTTGAAGCTCGTCGCCAGCACCGCTAATAAGAATCAAAAGGAAAAAATCGACCATGGAATGTACCGCCGTCTCGGATTGACCTACACCGACAGTCTCCACAAAGATGGTATCATAACCTGCTGCTTCACAGAGGATAATGGTTTCCCTCGTCTTTCTTGCCACACCGCCCAGTGTACCTGCCGAAGCCGAAGGTCGGATGTAGGCATTGGGGTGAACCGAGAGGCTCTCCATGCGGGTCTTGTCGCCCAAAATGCTACCCTTGGAGCGTTGGCTCGACGGGTCGATGGCCAACACCGCAAGTTTTTGTCCTTTGTTGCAAAGATGCACACCCAAAGCCTCGATAAAAGTGCTCTTGCCTGCACCTGGCACACCCGTGATACCCAACCGCAAAGCTTTACCTGCATGAGGCAGACAAGCTGCGATGATCTGTTGCGCCAAATCCTGATGCATTGGTAATGCGCTTTCCACCAAAGTAATCGCCATGCTAAGCGCAACACGGTCGCCCTTCAGAATGCCATCGACATACCATTCCAACGGCATCAGTTTCAGTTGATTGCGTCTCAACCGCTCCAAGGCCTTAGGGTTGACTTGAATAGGGCCTTCAACACCTTCGGTGACCTTGAGGTTCGATTCCCATTCGTGCTCCTGATTTTCAAAGTGTTCGTATTCCATAACGCGTTGCGGTTTGAATCTGCAAAGGTATAAAACTTTGGTTTTTCGGCAACTAAAAACTTTTTTATTGCTGTTTCGGAAAATTTTCGTAACTTTGCTCTTTCAAACCGAAAGAATACACGACATGACAAGAGTACTTTTCGTCCATCAAGAAATCACCCCTTATCTGCCTGAAACCCAGATGAGCCTCATCGGGCGTCACCTGCCCCAAGCCACACAAGAGAATGGCAAAGAGATTCGCATTTTCATGCCCCGTTATGGCACCATCAACGAGCGCCGCAACCAATTGCATGAAGTCATCCGCCTATCGGGAATGAACCTCATCATCAACGACACCGACCACCCGCTCATTATCAAAGTGGCTTCCATCCAAAAGGCGAGAATGCAAATCTATTTCATAGACAATGATGATTTCTTTTCGAAAAAGAAGTACTTGTTGCGTGATGATAATGGCGTTTTTTGCGAAGACAATGATTTCCGTTGTGTGTTCTTCTCACGCGGTGTCATAGAGACTGTGAAAAAACTCAACTGGTCGCCCGACATCATCCACTGCCACGGCTGGCTTTCATCGCTCATGCCGCTCTATCTGAAACGAGCCGTCTCTGTAAAAGACAACCCTTTGTATAACGAGTCAAAGGTTATTTACTCCATCTATGACGATGCCTTTGAAGAGAAGTTCCGTCCAGGATTCGACAAAAAGATGAAACTATCCGGGCTCAACGCCAAAGACATCAAACCTTTCAAGGAAGCTGACTACCTCACCTTAACCAAAGCTGCAATCGACTATGCCGACGGTCTCATCATAGCCAGCGAACACATCCATCCCGAGATTGCAGACTACCTGAAAGACTGCAAGAAACCTGTTTTGCCGTATCAAGGTGAGGAAAACTACACGCAGGCATACAACGACTTTTACGACAGCTTCTTGAAAAACCAACAATAAGACGACACTTTTTGAGTTATTTTCCCCAAACCAAACAAGTGAACAACACGATGAAAACGTTTCATTCAACTTTCACATTTATATTGGCACTATTGGCCGGAACGCTGTTGATGGGTGTCACGGCCTGCAAAAAATCGCCGGAAACCATCGGTAACGGCCTGATTTCGGACGACAACGTCATTGGAATTTACCGTACCGATACTTTGCAAATCCTAAGTTATTCCTATCTTGATACCATCGGTACGATGAATGTCTCCTACGGCTTATTGGGTAGCATGAATGACCCCGTCTTTGGCCTCAGTCAAGCCGGTTTCTGCACCCAACTACACCTCTCTTCCATAGGACAACATTTCGGCGACAATCCCGTGCTTGACTCTTTGGTGATGCAACTTAGCCTCTCCGATTATTATGGCGATACCTTGTCATGGCAGACCATTCATATATACGAATTGACTGACAGCTTGTCCTCCAGCGGAGAATACAAAAACTATAGTGTTGTATCCATGAATGAGGCTGTTGACCATGCCAATAGTTTTATGTTTCGTCCTCGCCCGAAAACACACAGCCATATCATCGGTACCGATACCGTGAACCACGCCGTGATACGCATCCCGTTGAGCGACCAACTTGGCAATTACCTGCTCACCCTCGACAGCACGGCCTACAAAGAGCCCGATCTCTTTAAGCAATATTTCCCGGGTCTGTGCCTGAAGTGCGAACCCGCCAACGGAACTGGCTGCATCAACTATATCAGCATGACTGACAACACCAACACCTTGCTGAAACTTTACTATCACGATGCGGCAACGCCCAACAAACCCATGAGCTATAACTTCTACATCACTTCGGCTGACACCTATTTCAACCAAATCAGCCACGACTACTCAATGGGTGATGCCGAATTTGTCAGCCAGCTCTTGGAAGGCTCCACAGAGTTGGGACAACAAAAGGTTTATCTCCAAACCATGGGCGGTGTGCGTACTAAAATTATGTTCCCCAATCTATCTCAGTGGGCCGATACGCTTGATGGCCACCATATTGTTATCAACGGGACTGATACACTTTATGATTGCCATATCGTCATCAACGAAGCTAAACTCATCCTGCCGGCCGTCACTTTTGATTCTACCATTTTTTCCGCCCCAAAATCCTTGATTGTGGTAGGTTTGTATGAGAATGATAGCACTTATATCCTTCCAGATTATTACGAAGGCTCGTCTTATTTTGGCGGCAGTTTCAACACGACTACCAATCGCGCTTTCTTCCGCATCTCAGAATATATGCAAGATGTCATCTTGGGCAACAGGCCCAATTGTGGCATCAGTTTAGGTATCAATGGTGCGGCTTACAACGCCAGACGTTTGATTCTCAACGGACCCGATGTGGAAGACAATCCCATGCGCGTGGAAATATCATACTCAATTGTGCAAGAATAACTTAAATCAAAATACTTGAAAATGAAAAAAATGATTATTGCTGCTCTCGTCTTTGCCAGCATTACTTGCTTTGCTCAACAGAAATCCGCAGAAAAGGAAACCGTGGTTGTCATCAAGACCAGCATGGGAACCATAAAGGCCAAACTTTATAACGACACGCCACAACATCGCGACAACTTTATCAAGTTGGTGAACGAAGGTTGGTACAACGGCTCGCCGTTCCACCGTGTCATCAAGGACTTCATGATCCAAGGTGGACAAAACGCTGATGGTCGCGTTGACCCTGGCTATACCATTCCTGCTGAAATCACAAGCAACCATTTCCATAAGAAAGGTGCCCTGGCCGCTGCCCGTCAAGGCGACCAAGTAAACCCAAAGAAAGCCTCTAGCGGCTCGCAGTTCTACATCGTACAAGGCAAGAAGTTTGACGAGAACTGGCTTGATATGTATGAGAACCGAACAGGTAAGGTGTTTTCCGCCCGCCAACGTCAAGCCTATCAAACTATCGGTGGCTCACCGCATCTTGACGGTGATTACACCGTTTTTGGCGAAGTAACCGAGGGACTTGACGTGGTCGATAAGATTGCTGCCGTGAAAACAGGTTATATGGACGTACCCGTCGAGCCCGTCACCATCATTTCCGTCACCATTGAAAAGGGCTGCGAGAAAAAAGGCGACTCGAAATCAAAAAGTTGCTGTAAATAATCTTTACTTCCATGAAAGAAAGAATAGAAGAAATACTCTCCCAAGTGCGTGATTTCCAAGCCGACAGCAAAGAGGCTTTGGAAAACTTCCGCATCACTTATTTAAGCAAGAAAGGGGTTATTCCCGCCCTGTTTGCCGATTTTAAGACCGTAGCGCCTGAGCTGCGCAAGGAAATGGGCATGAAACTCAACGAGCTGAAGAATGTTGTGCAGGACAAGGTTGAGGAACAGCTGCAAAAATTCGAGAACCAGCACAGCAATGATGCCGGCTTCGACATGAGCATGCCTGCCGCCGACATGAAAGGGGCGCGTCATCCCTTGTCCATCGTGCGTCGTGACATCAATGAGATTTTCTCGCACCTCGGCTTCACCATCGCAGAAGGTCCAGAGATTGAGGACGACTATCACGTGTTCTCGGCTTTGAACTTCCCGCTCGACCATCCCGCGCGCGACATGCAGGATACCTTCTTTATTAATAAGGAACCCAATGTCAACAAGGCATCGGATGTGCTACTGCGTACACATACTTCGAGTGTACAGGTCCGCGTGATGGAAACCCACCAGCCACCCATCCGCATTATTGCCCCTGGTCGTGTGTTCCGCAATGAGGCCATCTCAGCCCGTGCTCACTGCATCTTCCACCAAATTGAAGGCCTGTATATCGATGAAAACGTGTCGTTTGCCGACCTGAAGCAGACGCTCTATCATTTCGTACAAGAGTTTTTCGGTGAAGGCACTAAGGTACGTTTCCGTCCCTCCTACTTCCCGTTCACCGAAACCTCAGCGGAAATGGACATCTCCTGCAACATCTGCGGTGGTAAGGGCTGCAACATCTGCAAGCATACTGGATGGGTGGAGATTTTGGGCTGTGGTATGTGCGACCCCAATATTCTCATTTCCAGCGGTATCGACCCAGAGAAATATACGGGCTTTGCTTTCGGTATGGGCGTGGAACGTATCGCCATGCTGAAGTATGGCATCAATGACCTACGTCTTTTCTTTGAGAATGATTTGAAGTTTTTGGAACAGTTTGAGTTGGCATAAGAGCCAAGAAATGATTATTTTTTGTATTCAAAATCAATAAGTTGCATCTTCTTTGAATTTTTTTCTCCAAAAAGGGTTGACGGTATGGAAAAAAGCCGTATTTTTGCAGTTCTGTGACATTGTGCAGCCTCCTTAGCTCAGTTGGTTAGAGCATCTGACTGTTAATCAGGGGGTCTCAGGTTCAAGTCCTGAAGGGGGCGCATTTTTATGTTTCATGTTATTAATTTTTTGGCCTCATAGATTCTCTCCGATTCTATGGGGTTTTTTTATGCGCTAAAATACGGTCTTGAAAATCAGCCTGATGTCGCCCCAAAACGACCAGTTGTCCAAATACTCTAGGTTGATTTTTACCTTGTCGGGCCAAATGACTGAGTCATTGAATGTTTTCGGGTCAGGTTGCTGGGCGAGGAGTTCTTCCTCGTTGCGGTACTTGATGCTGGCTGGGCCCGTAATGCCAGGACGGAGTTGCAAGATACGACGGTCGACGCCTTGCAGCTGGTCGGCATAGCCAGGGACATCTGGGCGAGGCCCAACGAAGCTCATCTGTCCGATGAAGACATTGACAAGTTCTGTAAGACAATCCACCTTGCTGTGACGTAACCAATGACCCATGCGGGTAATACGAGGGTCGTTGGCTGTGGTGATCGTATCGCCTTCACCTTGGCCATACATTGTGCGAAACTTGCAGATTTTGAAAGGTTTGCCATTCTTTCCAATGCGTTTTTGCATGAAGAACACGGAGCCTTTCGAGTCGATTTTGATGAGAATGGCAATAACAAACAAGGGGATAAAAAGCACAATAAGTCCTATGAGTGCCACGACTCGGTCGAAGCACCATTTGAAAAAGAACCCTATCTTGTGTCTATTTTTCTCCACGCTGCATGGCCTCCATATTGAGTATTGCCTTAACACGCGGCAAAGTTATGATTTTTCTGAACGGATACAACAATGTGACGGCCAACTTCATCCACCAGCGGTAATGAATTGTGAGATGGCAATAAGATTTGCGGAAATGGAATTTTTCTTCCAAGAATTGCTGAATATGAGAATGTTCCGTAACACTTCGAGAACCATCTGTGACATAGCGGAAAGCCCTTTCTTGCAGATAATACCGATTCATGGAAAAGAACAATCCGTAATAGGGATAGGTGGTGCTCTTCCGTTTGTATTCCGGCAAAACCCCCACCAAGCCATACTCGCACGAATCTTCCCAAATGCGATTCACGCAAAAACCTATCAAAGCTTCATTATCATAATCGAAAACACCCCAATAGTCGTAGTTGTATTGTTCGCACATCTGAAGATATTCTTCAAAAGTCCGGGCGTTCATGATCCTATCATTCACAGCATAGTCTTCGTAAGTAGCTTTCAAAATCGGATAGCCTAATTCTCTCAATAAATCTACATCAATGTGTTTGAATTCAAAATGCTCCAATGAACGTCTTACTTTTTTCCTCGTGTTGCCAGACAATTCCTCCAAACCTCCAAACTGGTCTTTAATAAGATTCCAAAAATCTGTATTTTCTTGACAATCAAAATTATATGTGTTTCTAACCAACAAGCCTCCTTGTTTCAACAAAGCTTGCCATTCTGCTTTGTTAAGCTTTGGCTCCTTGTGGGGAGCACCTTCAAAGCGCCAAGCCTTACGATAAAGATAGTAACCGTTCATTAAAGGCGTTTTTTAAGGGCGTTAAAGGCATAGCACACAAAGCAAATGATGGCTTTGAAAAAAGGGAGTTGCTCGTTTTGGCGATACACTTTCCAGAGGTCAACCGAAGCTTTCAATTTATTGGAGCTGGCCGATCTGCTCCTGATGCAGTAGGACGTTAGAGGTTGTTCGATGGCGTATGCAACAAAACCTTTTTTGAGGATATTGAGCCACGTGGCTGCGTCTTCGCTGGTGCGAAAGTTGGGCACAACTACGTTTCCTACTTTTTCGGTGTCAAGCATGACGGTAGAACAGCCTATGATGGTATTGCGAAGATAAGCGTTATAGTCCAAATTGCCGGCTGTCTTGATGGTTTTCCCTGTCGGCTGGCCATTCTCGTCAACACATTCGTAGGAAGAGTAGCTGAAACCGATGTTTCTATCGGTCATGAATTTTAACTGAAGCTCGATTTTTTCAGGATGCCAAATATCGTCGGCATCAAGGAAAGCCAAATATCGACCCTTGGCCATTTTGATACATTGGTTTCGCGTGTCAGCAATACCAGAATGTTTGGATTTGACGACCAATTGGATTCTATTCTCCTGGGCGCAGTGCTCTTTGACAATACCAACCGTTCCATCAGTCGAAGCATCGTCAACAATCAGCAATTCCCAATTAGGATACTTCTGCCGCCGCACCGACATGATAGTATCAGAAATGAACTTTTCCATGTTGTAACACGGCATGATGACCGATACAAGTGGCTGATTCTCCACGAGATAAGAGTTTATTTCAATCCTTCAATCCAAACTTTGATTTGCTGCTCATCTTGGAGCTTACAAACCAAAAGCGAATGGTCGCGGTAGGCTACGAGATAGTCTTCCAAGCCTTCTACTACAGCCTCGGTACCTTCCTCTATATTAACAATGGTATTCTTGTTGTTCACAGAGACTACCTTGCCGCGCAGGGCGTTACCGCTTTCGTCTTTCTTGGCGTGAGTGAACAAAGAGCCCCATGTGCCTATGTCGCTCCAGCCGAAGTCGGCAGGGATGGTATAAGTGTTGGGCGATTTTTCCATCACGCCGTAGTCAATGCTGATGTTGGGACAATCCACGAAATGGTCGTTGATGAAGTCCTGTTCCTCAGGCGTACCGAAATTGTAGATACCTTTGTCGAACACTTCCACCATTTCGGGCAGGAATTGCTTGAAGGCTTGCATGATGCCGTCCAAAGTCCAGAGAAAAATGCCGCTATTCCAGAAATAGTTGCCTTCGGCGACAAATTTCACTGCCGTGTCATAATCAGGCTTCTCCTTGAACATCTCAACTTTCACCACTTTGGGCAATAAGTCTTGCTTGGGTACTTGTATGTAGCCATAACCTGTCTCTGGACGATTCGGCTTAATGCCTATGGTCATGAGCGATTGTGGAGTTTTTGCAAGGAAATCGAATCCCAAACGTATGATCCTTTGGAACTCTGTTTCGTTGGTCACCAAATGGTCGGCCGGTGTAACTACGATATTGGCATCTTTGCAACGACTTTGAATGTGGTAAGCTGCATAAGCAATGCAAGGTGCCGTGTTGCGACGGGCTGGCTCACAGAGCACTTGGTCGGGGCGCAACATGGGCAGGTGTTCCAAAACAAGTTGTTTGTAGGCTTTGTTGGTCACCACGAGGAAGTTCTCGTCGGGGATGACGGGGCAGAAGCGTTCGTATGTACTGCGGATAAAGCTCTTGCCTGTACCAAGGATATCAAGGAATTGCTTGGGATAATTGTCTTTGCTGAGAGGCCAAAAACGGCTTCCTATGCCACCCGCCATGATGATGCAGTAGTTGTCCATTCACTTGTCTAATTTCGAAAACACGCTATTATTGCTCTTGAACTCGGGAACGATGACCTTCATCTGAGCCACGATCTTCATCGGATCGCAAGTTTCAAGTTCTTCATGCAGTTTTTCCAGCATGTTATCCACATCGGCAGCTTCATATTTGCGTACCACGGCGTGCATAATCTTCTCATTATCGGTCTTGATGGTGTTCTCTTCGTTGGCCAGCACTTCTTCATAGAGTTTCTCGCCAGGACGCAGACCCGTTTCTATAATTTCGATATCGGGACGGTGAGACAGTTTGCGCATCTTTTCGGCCAAGTCCCAAATCTTCACTTTCTCGCCCATGTCGAAGACGAAGATATCGCCACCATCACCAATGGAACCTGCTTCAAGAACAAGGCTACAGGCTTCGGGAATGGTCATGAAGAAACGGGTAATACGACGGTCGGTGACGGTAATGGGGCCGCCTTGTTCAATCTGCTTGCGGAACAACGGAACAACGGAACCATTGCTTCCCAACACATTACCGAAACGTGTGGTGATGAACTTGGTCTTGCCGGTGCGGCTTTGGGTGTATATTTCAGCGATACGTTTGGTGGCACCCATCACGTTGGTTGGGTTGACCGCCTTATCGGTCGAAATCATAACAAACTTCTCTACGCCGTATTCCACGGCCAAATCGGCCACAAGTTTAGTGCCGAACACATTGACAAACACGGCTTCGTAGGCATTCTCCTCCATAAACGGCACATGTTTGTAAGCAGCCGCATGGAAAATCACCTGCGGATGATATGTCTCGAACACCTCCCTCATGCGAACAGGGTCTTTCACATTGGTGATGACAAAAGCCATCTTGTCGCGCATTTCCTTGAAATCAGACGTGTTGTTCATCTCAAACTGAAAATCGTACATCGGCGACTCGGCCTGGTCGAGCATGATGAGTTTGGCAGGGTTGTAATGCATCACTTGGCGGCATATTTCGCTACCGATAGAACCTGCGGCACCCGTCACAAGCACAACTTTGTTGTTGATTTCGCGAATCACGTTTTGTTTACCCAAAATGATTGGTTTGCGTCCCAATAAATCTTCGATTTTGATGTCTTGAATCTGATTGACCGAAATTTTGCCGTCGACCCATTTGTCAAAGGAAGGAATAGACTTAACGATAAGGTTGAGTGCCAAACCCTGTTCAATGATTGCCTTATTGCGTTCCTCAGTAAGACTGGGGATGGCAACAATCATCACGTCAATGTCATATCTCTCAATGAACTCAGGAGTTAAGGCTATTTTGGGTGGATACACTTTGATGGTGTTGATTTGTGATTTGGCGCGTTTTGGGTCATCGTCAACGAAAGCCCGAACTTTGAATTTGGAATTGGTATCTTGACTTAAGGTACGCAACAGCATGGTGCCGCCATCGCCCGCACCATAAATGAGCGTATTCATTTTGTCAGCCGTGTTTTTGTACACTTCGTTATACAAACGCCTGATTGTGAAGCGCATAATAACCATCAAAGCCATGGTGATAAGATAATGGTAAACAATGGTCACATAACGCGGATAGATGTTAGTGGACAGGCTGGGAGAGATATTGCTGATAACCAATTTGCTGATGACAAGGAACGCCATCGTAAAAGTGCAGGCCGAGAAAAGCTTCCTAATGTCATTGAAACCAGAGTAGCGCAACATTCCGTCGTAAGTTCTGGTGATAAGGAAAGCAATAAGATAGGCACAGGGCACTAACCAAAGGCGGCTTTGATTCAAATCAAAAAAGGATTCTCTTAAATCCTTGAAATACAACATGAAAAGCGCCACTACATAAGCGAAGACAACAATCACCATGTCTGCCGCAAGAATCCAAACACGAGGCAATGTGTTGCTTTTGTGCTTGCCAAATATGAAGTTGCAAAAGCGTGTAAGCAGTTTATACATAGGCTAATAATTTTCAATCTGCAATATTACGAAAAAAACATATACACTAGAAATTTCTTTTCATTCTTACTAATCATTTCATTTTCAGCAGCCCAACCATCTTGAAACTCACATCCGTGAAGATGATTTGAGCGTTGCCGTTACGTTCGATTTGGCGAATGGCTTCTTCAAAAAGCTCAGCGATTTGGGCCAGATTGGTTGGTTTCACAAAAGGCGCAAAGTTGGCATTGAACTTTTTCTCATCGTCGGGCAGCATTACGATTCCCGCAAGATTGTTGTTGAAAAGCAAGGCGTTACGGATAATTCGCAAACCATAATCAAGCAATTCTTTCTGTTTCTCACGGCCAAGGCCTTTGATATTGCTTGAGAAGTCGATGATTTCGGAGTAGGCAGCACGGAAACACAAGCGCATCCATTGCTGGAAAGTGGTGAAGAAAAACTTACGGTCTTCAGATTCATTCACCGAATGACACGCCATCAGCCAGTTGCCTTCCGAAATCAAAGCCGCATTGTGAGCTTGCTGCTCATCACAGCCCAACCGTTCCTTCAATGCCAACTGAATGGCACTCAACCCGATACTCGGAATCTTAACCAGCGCAGTGCGCGACTTGATGGTGGCCAAAAGTTGGTCTTGGTCTTCGGCGATGAGGATAAACACCGTCTTCTCAGGTGGTTCTTCAAGCAACTTCAGCAATTTGTTAGCCGTATCCACACGCATCTTCTCGGCCATCCAGATAATGGCGATTTTATAATCGCCTTCGTAGGCCTTCATGTTCAGTTTGTGCAACAGCGAAGCAGCATCGCGCACCGACATGTAGCCTTGCTTATTCTCCACGTCAAGGAACGTATACCAACCAGACGTATCAACATAACCTTGATTCTGAGAAACATACTCGCGCCATTCCTCCATAAACAAGTCCGACTCGGGATTGCTTTTCACCTTTTTCGTACTAGCAGTCGGTACCACGAAATGAAGGTCAGGATGCACTAACTTCTGTATCTTTTGACACGAAGGACACACTCCACAACTATCAGTTTCTGTGCGATTCGGGCAAAGGATATATTGTGCGTATGCCAAAGCAAGAGGTAGTTTACCGCTTCCAGGAGGGCCCAAAAAGAGTTGCGCATGAGGTACATGGTTTTCCTTCACGCTGGATATGAGCCGCCGTTTGACTGCTTCCTGCCCGATGACATCTTTGAACTGCATTGTCCGGATTATGTGTTTTAGAGGGCAAAATTACATTTTTTTTGGTAATCTAAACCTTGTGGGACAGTTTTTCCGCACCCCAAAACCCCGACAAAAACTTTTTTATACCTTTGCCAAAAAATACAAGCAATGAACCCCTTGAACATCGCTTATATCCAAGCCGATTTGGCATGGGAGGACAAAGAAGCCAACTTTCAGCATTTCAGCGAATTGCTCGAACAAGTGCGAGTTGGTACTGACTTGATTCTCTTACCCGAAACCTTCACCACAGGCTTTCCCGTCGAACCCAAAGTCTTTGCCGAAAAAGAAGGCGGGCCTACACTGCAATGGCTTCAAAACCAAGCCAGAAAGAAAAACGCCGTGATTTGCGCCACCTGTCCTTTGGAAAAAGATGGACATTACTACAACAGCCTTGTCTGGATGCGCCCCGATGGTAGTTACGAACTTTATTTCAAACGGCACACCTTCACGATGGGTGGGGAAGATAAATTGGTGGAACGCGGTGATAAACAGCTGATTGTGGAACTGAACGGCTGGCGCATCAAGCCTATGGTGTGCTACGACATCCGCTTTCCCGTTTGGGCAAGAAACCACTACAAAGACGGACAATACGAATATGATTTGGCTTTCTATCTGGCCAATTTCCCCGATTCTCGGATGAATGTTTGGCACACGCTCCTTCAAGCCCGCGCCATCGAAAACCAAGCTTATTGGATCGGCGTGAACCGTGTCGGTGAGGATGCCAACGGCTTGCACTACAGCGGCGAGTCGCAAGTCATCAACTCACGCGGCGAAATCATCTCAAAGGCAGAGCCTTATCAGGAAGCTGTGATGCACTGCACCTTAGATTACGAAAAATTGGAACACTTCAGGCAGAAATTCCCATTGGGGCCGGACTGGGACAAGTTTGAAATTAATATTTGATGTTATGATATCCGTTTTTTCCGACGAATACTACATGAAACAGGCCTACCAAGAGGCCGAAAAAGCCCTTGAAGCCGACGAAATCCCCATCGGGGCCGTGGTGGTGTGCAACAACAAAATCATCGCCCGCGCCCATAACCAAACCGAAACCCTCAACGACGTGACCGCCCATGCAGAGATGCTGGCCATCACTGCCGCCGCCAATGCCCTGGGTGCCAAATATTTGGACGAATGCACCCTCTACGTCACCTTGGAGCCCTGCCCCATGTGCGCCGGAGCTTTATGTCACGCCCATATCGGCAAGGTCGTTTGGGCCGCCGACGATCCAAAGAATGGTTTTTTGCGCTTTGGCAATATGCTGCATCCAAAAACAAAGACAGAAACCGGCGTGATGCATGATGAATGTTTGGGATTACTGACAGAGTTCTTTAAGAAGAAACGTTAATCCTCCGAAATCTCGCTCATCATCTTGCGGTAAGCCGAGAACACATTGGCCCGCGAGATATAACCCAAATACTTACCACCTTGAATGACAGGGATGTTGTATTTGCCCGACTGTTGGAACTTGTGTACGATTTCCTCCATCGGCTCCTCTGGGTGGATTATATAATCGGGGAGGACGGCGAAATTTTGTATCGACTGGTCGTAATAGCTGGAATCGAAGAGGATGGCACGCACATCGTCGAACAACACATGACCGCAGAAGAACCCTTCCTTATCCACCACAGGGAAGATGTTTCGCTTTGACGACGACACCAATGGCAACAGATCGCGGAAAGTGGCATCAGGATGGATGGGGCTAAAATTGGTTTCTATCAACTGGTTGATAGCCATCATATTAAGAATACTTTTATCCTTATTATGAGTTACCTCTACACCTTTTTCAGCTACGGCATTGGTGTAAATCGAGTGATTGAAGAACAACCTGTTGATGGCGTAAGCCAAGGCTGATACAATCATCAGTGGGACAATAAGCGCATAGCCATTGGTGATTTCAGCGATGAGGAAGATACCAGTCAAAGGCGCGTGGAGCATACCTGCCACCAAGCCACTCATGCCGACAAGGGCGAACTTGGCCGGATCCAACTCTCCGATACCCAGATAGTTGACCAAGGTGGCAAAGAACAATCCCGTAAACGCCCCAATGAACAAGGCTGGAGCAAAGGTGCCACCTACGCCACCTGCGCCAAAAGTAAAAGCCGTAGCAAAGGCTTTCAACAAAATCATGCCCGCAAAGAGGATGATGACCACCAAGTCAAAGTCCTTGAACTGGGCAAACCAAGGATTGCCGAATATGGGGCTGTAGTCGCCACGCAATGCCGAGTTGATGGCTTCGTATCCCTCACCGTAAAGTGCTGGGAACAAGAAAATCAAGATACCCAATAATGTGCCGCCAACTAGGAAACGCACCCAAGGCGATTCAACCTTTTTGAAACTTTTCTCAACACTGAACGTTACCTTGAGGAAATAAGCTGAAACCAGACCCGCAAAAAGTCCCAACAAGATGTAATACAGTGCATTGGACGGAATGAAGCCTTCAGCAATCACCGCAGGGTACTCCACCGTCTGACCCAAAAAGAAATAGGCCGTCAAAATGGCGACAAACGAGGAACAAATGATAGGCACCAAAGCATTGAGCGACAGGTCGATCATGAACACCTCAAGGGCGAAGACGATGCCTGTAATGGGCGCTTGAAAGATGGCCGCCAACGCCGCCGCACCACCCATCCCGATGAGCTGGATAGTATGTTTATAGTCGAGTTTCAGCAATTGCGCAATATTGGAACCGATGCTACCGCCGGTCGAGACCGAAGGACCTTCCAATCCCACCGAACCGCCAAAACCGACCGTCAACGCACTGGTGACGATGCTCGACCAAGTGCTGCTCCGACTGACTTGTCCTTTGTTTTTCTTGATGGCGTAAAGAATGCCCGGGATGCCATGGCCGACGTCTTTTTTCAAGACATACTTGCAAAACAAGATAGTCAGTAGTATACCAATGGCAGGGCAGATAAAATACAACAGCAGGGAATACTGGAACTGCGCGTTGATCACCACATCACGGATACCATGCGCCAATTTTTTGATGATAACGGCAGCTGCGCCTGCGAGAAAACCCGTTGGAATGCTGAGAATCAGCATGAAACGGCGGTCGGTCATGTGGGTCGCCCGCCACGCATTGAAGCGGTCAATCCAACCATTGATTTTCTCTCCCAAGGCAGCCATAAGAAGAGAGTTTGCTTTGGTTACTTCATCCAAGCCTCAACATCCTCCAACTGCAAAGCAGGGATGTCGAGTTTGTTTTTCTTGCGCAGGCCGTTGAGCTTCTCACGCAGAGCGGAAGGCTTCTCGGCTTTCAATTGCTCGATGGTGTTGTAGCCGTTGGTCAAAAGCAGCGTCGCCCAAGTCTCGGCCATGCCCAAAGCCATGAAGTCTTCCTTGGTGGCGTTCTTCACGACCTTCTCGGGACGCATCATCGGGAAAAGCAGCACCTCTTGGATGGTGGTCTGACCTGTGAGCAGCATCACGAAACGGTCGATACCGATGCCCATGCCCGAAGTCGGAGGCATACCGTACTCCAAAGCGCGCAGGAAGTCCTGGTCGATGAACATGGCCTCGTCGTCGCCGCGCTCGCTGAGTTTCATCTGTTCCTCGAAGCGTGCACGCTGGTCGATGGGGTCGTTCAGCTCGGTGTAGGCGTTGGCAAGCTCCTTGCCGTTGACCATCAGCTCGAAGCGCTCGGTCAGCTCGGGGTTGTTGCGATGACGCTTGCAGAGCGGCGACATCTCGACGGGATAGTCGGTGATGAAGGTCGGCTGGATGTAGGTG
>CAJOIF010000015.1:2034-159605 GCA_905234765.1 uncultured Bacteroidales bacterium | reverse complement strand
GAACCAAGGCCTCAGTCTTCCCGACTTAATCAACGAAGGCAACTTGGGTCTGATCAAAGCCGCACAACGTTTCGACGAAACCAGAGGTTTCAAGTTCATTTCCTATGCCGTGTGGTGGATTCGTCAGTCCATCTTACAGGCTTTGGCCGAGCAATCGCGTATTGTCCGTCTCCCCCTGAACAAAATCGGTTCCATCAACAAAATCAACAAGACTTACGCTAAGTTAGAGCAAGAGTTTGAGCGTGAACCCAATGCAGAGGAGATTGCCGAAGTATTGGAAATCACGGAGCAGGAGGTGAAAGAGTCGATGAAGAACGCTGGTCGCCACATCTCGATGGACGCACCGCTCGTGCAGGATGAAGACAACACCATGTACGACGTGCTGAAGAGCGAGGAGGCCCCGACGCCCGAGACCGAGCTTCTGTATGAGTCGTTGCGCAAAGAAATTGACCGAGCCATCTCCACCTTGACGCAAAGGGAACAGGATGTCGTCCGCCTGTACTTCGGGCTGAACGGCAGCCACCCGATGACCTTGGAGGAGATCGGTGAGAAATTCGACCTGACGCGCGAGCGCGTACGCCAGATTAAGGAAAAGGCCATTCGCCGGTTGAAACACACCAGCCGAAGCAAGATCCTGAAGAGTTATCTCGGTTAGAAACCTAAAGGAAGCCTCTCAATTTTTTTGAGGGGCTTTTTTGATAATACGATACCCGGCAGATTAATTGCTCAGGGACTGTTGGAACTTAAGGCTTTATGACAACAATTCATGGATTGTCTCAAAACCGACAATCTTTGTTTTGTGATACTCTTTCAATTCCAACAAGTCAGAATCTCCAGAGACAAGGTAATCCGCACAAGTGGCATCACAAAGCGACAAAAGATATACATCTTTAGGGTCTCTAACAGGAGCAGAATGTATTTTTGTAGTTTCTGCCTTATGGCACGTATCAATCATTAGTCTATGAACACGCTCAATCTGTTCGTTGTCAACATATTTCAAGATTTTCGGACGATGTGACACATCAAGAAATTCACGTTCCAATTCGACACAATAGTACACCTCTACATCATCTCGGACAAAAGCCTGACGCAGCTCCGCAAGCCTCTTGCCGATGAGGAACGAAATCCAAATATTGTTGTCAAAGATGATTCTCATACGGCGTAACGGACGGCGTTAATCTCCTGTTGAATCTCTTCATCAGTTAAAGGAGCGTCGGCTGGGGCATTCTGCAAAATCTCATCAATAAGGCGATTGGCCTTGTTATCATCCCGCACAGCCTCACGCACAAGTGAACTGCTAAGTCTTGCAATCAAGGCAAGTTTCACCTCAGCGCTCAAATTCTTGATGAGATCCCAATAGCTATTAGTTTCCCTTTCCAAAACAGCTGTTGTCATAGTATATCATTTTAATTCATTTGCAAAAATACACAAATTCGTGAATACTGCTACTATTTTTCCAAAAATACCACATCCACGCCCATGGGCGTGGCCACCTACAAGACGACCACCAACGCGCCAGAAGAACTGCGACAGGCTTGCATGATATTGAGGAATTGAAAAAGCTACAATAGGTTTCTCTGATAAGAAATAAAACAGGAATAGCTTTTGAAAATAATTTCCCAATTTGTTTCAAAAACAACTTGTATTTCTACTATTTTCGTATCTTTGACCCGTTGAAAACTAAAACGCCATACCATGGATAGAATAGACGGAAAAGGTCATCACCCCAGAATACGGGTAAAAAATTGGACAGATAAGATTCGATCCAAAAGAAGAAAACACGTGATAAAGATTGTCATGCCTGCTACAAGACAATTGGTCATGTTGCGGACGGAAACAGGCTATTCCACAACAAAGACCGACCGTTATGGATATGGTGTGGGCATTGTGGTTGATGCGCAGTTGTCTGCTGCCAACATAGCTTCGTTGACAACGACGGATGTAGAGGTGGGATGCTCTGATGCAGGCACATGGTATGTTGACACTAAGGGTTGTAGTATGCAGCAAGCCACTCCATCCAACTCGCCACCAAGGCATGGATTCGTACGTAATTTGATGCGATACGCTGCTTCTATTTTACTAATAGCACTTATGGCATTTTTGGCCGCATGCCACAAAGATCCAACCCCCGAACCCCAACCAAACCCAAATCAACCAACGGATACAATTACACCAAACGATACTATTACACCCGGTGATACAATCCCACCAATTGTACCAACACGTGAAATTGTGATCCCGTGGTCATGGGCGGCGGGTGAAGGAATCGCCCCACCAAAAGACACCATTAAATTTTACACCGATGACCCAACGGTTAAATATGTATTCATTCATTTGATTCCCATTCAGAATATTGGAAGCACTTGGCGCCCCATTGATTATCACCTAGCACGAGATACACTTCAGACACGTTTAGATATAGATACGAGCAAAGTTCGTGGACGTGGGGTTGTAAAGGTTGGACGTGATGGCGCACATATACACCCAGATACACTAAGCCCTAAGCATGGAATGTGGGAACCAGACAGCGTTTGGTTTGATAGCCACGGTTGGCAAATTCAACGTTTTTACCGTTCCAAGTAAGTCATATACTGTATGTGCAAGATAAAAACGGCTTGGTGCCGTTTTTTATCTTGCATCATTAATCGTTTTTTTTTAGCATGTAACTGATGACGAGGGTTCTTTACATTTTATTTGCATTTTTTTTTATTATAGGCAACTGCCTTGCGGATGTGGGTGTTTGTGACGACCCAAATACAACCCTTGGGGAAACGGGTCACAATTGCGCAGCCGGCAAATACTGGGATAGCACAGCACTTGCTGGTCAAGGCGATTGTATAGATTGTCCAGAAGGTTATTATTGCCCGCGCCAAAGCAACCAGAATAATGGCGTTGCCTATTGTTGTCCAGCACCTCTTGTTAATTCGCCAGAAGGTTCAGATGAACCAAAGGATTGTTTCAAGACTGTCTCTTGTGAAGCAGATAATAGTATTACAGCGGATATATATTGTAACCTGTGGTCAGATGGCGAATGCAATTTTAGTGATGGTACGTCATATAACGTACAAGGTAATTTTGACACAGCCCACATTAGCTATCCCAGAGAAAAACAAAATTATTTAACAAAAAATGGTGGCGTAAGGCTTTTTAGTACCTGGAGTGAGCATATTAGCAGCATAGCCCAATATCAAGAAGACAATCCAGAAGATTATCTTAATAAATATCACCTCGAACTGGAACCACATTATGGTGCCCCAGGCAGAGATTCTGTTCAAGGATGGCTACCAGAAAGTTATGAAATTATTTGTAAAAAGAATCAACTGCCTTGTGGTACTTTTGTAAATGCAACAAATGGTGACTATGATGAAATTAGCGCTTCATTAGAGGCTACAAACTGTGCAGACGGCACTGTTACTGGAAACGCGGTGTGGGATTTTGATACCGAAACATGGGATATCAGTCAATGCATATGCAACAGGGGTGACAATCAATGGATGGAAGATTATAGCAACAATTGCATGAAAAAAGGGCGCAAAATAAGACACCCAAAAGAACAAACTCCAAGCGACCCGATCACTATTATTCATTCCATATATGAAAATGTAATATTTGACACAGAAGATATCATTGAGGACACATCAGCGGTATGTCGCCGATGTTTTCCCGACGTACCAAACCAAAGTAAATACTACTATGTTCCGGGGCCGTACGGTAATAATCTTGGTGGTTTTGTTGATGGACATGTTACACATTGCAGTTCAGCCTCTACCAAAGGGTATTATCGCCCCAGTGCATGTAGCGGTGATGATGTCGATTGGGGCGATGGTGCCCTAAGCGCAAATCCATGCCCTCGTGAGAAATGTCCCCTGGGACAAACAACAACCGTACCTATGCCAATCGGAAATAATCAGTGCAAATTTGGCTCACTTACCCAAATCTGTGACAGTGCAGGTTGTATCAATCTGAACACTGTTGGAGGCCTATCGTTGGATGATTGGGAAATGTTGCCTTAATATACGTCTATATATCACAGTGCAGGTTTTTAATTTCCTGGCGAATTATTGTCATTTGTTCGTCGGTAAACCGCCCCAGCACCCAATCCGCCGCATCTATGGGCAGTCCCAAATTACGCGGATGGTCAATTCCGATTCGCACGCGCATATATTCGTTTCCAACATTTGCGTCTATTGATTTTATGCCGTTGTGACCGGCGCTGCCGCCGCCGACCTTGGTACGGATATCACCAATGAGAAAATATCATGATTCTTACCTATCGATTAGTTTTTTTTCGGCAACAATCTCATCATTTACGAATATTGAATATATTTGCGCCTTAATAAACAATAACCCCATGCAAAAACTCATTGCCCCTTCCCTATTGTCCGCCGACTTCCTTAACCTGGAAGCTGACATCGAGATGGTCAACCGCAGCAAGGCCGACTGGTTCCACTGCGACGTGATGGACGGCCGCTTCGTGCCCAACATCTCCTTCGGCATTCCCGTCGTCCAAGCCATCAAGAAGAAAGCGCAGAAGCCACTCGACGTCCACCTGATGATTGTGGAACCCGAGAAATATTTCGAGGCTTTCGCCAAGGCGGGTGCCGACATCCTCACATTCCATTATGAAGCCTGCAACCATATCCATCGTGCCGTGCAACAGATCAAGGCACTGGGCATCCATGCAGGTGTAGTGCTCAACCCGCATACCCCTGTGGCCGTCTTGGAGGACATCCTCTGCGACTTGGACGTTGTGCTCCTCATGTCGGTCAACCCAGGCTTCGGCGGGCAAAAATTCATCGAACGTACATACGACAAGATCCGCAAACTACGTTCAATGATCACCGAACAAAACGCCACTGCCCTCATCGAAGTAGACGGCGGTGTGAACACCACTAACGCCAAGGCGTTGTTTGAGGCTGGAGCGGATGTATTAGTAGCAGGAAACGCAGTCTTTAAGTCGGAGAATCCAGAAGAAACAATACATATAATGAAAACCATAGAATAATGAGATTCCCCTGCGGGGAATGGATAGAAGAATGTTTATATAATGCGGCGGCTTGAGGTGGTTACAAGTTATAGGTTGTCTGAGGCCGCCGCCAATAAACTTCACGACTAAACTCCATTCCCGAAGGGAAACCCATATTACAGCCAAACAACAATTCAACATTTCAACAATAAACAATTAAACAACTAAACCATGAGCGACAACATCTTAAAACTCAAGCCTGAAGGCATTTGGAAAGAGTTCAACGGCATCCTCGGCGTGCCGCGTCCGTCGAAGAAAGAAGCCAAAATGGTGGCTTACCTCGAAAAATGGGCGAAAGACCATAAGATCAGCTACGTCAAAGAAGACTGTGGCAACATCATCATGAGCGTGCCCGCCACCAAGGGCATGGAAGACCGCCAGACCGTCATCCTGCAAGCCCACATGGACATGGTGTGCGAGAAGAACGGCGACAAGAAGCACGACTTCGAGAAAGACCCCATCGAGCCGGTCATCAAAGGCGAGTGGCTCCATGCCAACGGCACCACCCTCGGTGCTGACGACGGCATCGGCGTAGCTGCGGCTCTGGCCGTCATTACCGACCCGAAAGTGGAACACGGTCCGCTCGAGTGCATCTTCACCGTCGATGAGGAAACCGGCCTCACCGGTGCCATGAAGCTCGACCCGAAGGACTTCACCGGCCGCATCCTTCTCAACCTCGACAGCGAGGACGAAGGAGAAATCTTCATCGGCTGCGCCGGCGGTATGGACACTATTATTAAGGTGTGGTACGAGCTGGAGCCCGCTCCGGAAGACAGCACGGCCTACCGCATCACCGTGAGCGGTCTGAAAGGCGGCCACAGCGGCGACGACATCAACAAGAACTTAGCCAACGCCAACAAGCTCCTGACTCGCATCCTGTGGCAGAGCACCAACTGGTTCGACCTCCAACTCTACGACTTCCAAGGCGGCAACCTGCGCAACGCCATCGCCCGCGAAGCCACGGCTGTGGCCTTCATCCCGAACGAGAGCGTCGGCGACTTCCTGCACTATGTGAAGGACATGGAGAAGCACTTCAAGCAAGAATACCAAGTGACCGAGCCTGGACTGAAAGTCACGGCTGAAGTCGCTGAGGTGCAACCCGACGTCGTCATCGACGAGATGTCGCAGTACAACCTTTTGAACGGCCTCTATGCCTGCCCGCACGGTGTCATCGCCATGTCGCAGACCATCCCGAACTTCGTGGAGACCTCGACCAACCTCGCCTCGTGCAAGAAGAAGGAAGGCTATTTCTTCATCCAGACCTCACAACGCAGTTCCATCGAGTCGTCAAAGCAAGACGTCGCCGACATGGTGGAAGCCGTGTGGAGCCTCGCCGATGCCGATGTGGAGCACACCGACGGCTATCCGGGCTGGGCACCCAACCCCAACAGCGCCATTTTGGACATCGCCGTAAAGTGCTACAAGGAACGCTTCAACAAAGACCCGAAAGTACGCGCCATCCACGCCGGACTGGAATGCGGCCTCATCGGCGACAAGATTCCGGGCATGGACATGATCAGCTTCGGTCCCACCCTGCGCGGCGTTCACTCGCCTGATGAGCGTTGCGAAATCAAGACCGTCCAGATGTTCTGGGACTTCATGTGCGACATCCTGAAGAACGTGCCGAAGGCTGAAGCACCCAAAGCCAAGAAAGCTGCTGCTGCAAAGAAAGCTCCCGCGAAAAAGGCTCCAGCCAAGAAAACTCCAGCCAAGAAAGCCGCAAAGAAATAACGGTTAATTGAATGAAAAAAGCCCTCAATCGAGGGCTTTTTTCTTATTCATACAGTTTCTTCAAATCGTCGGTGGTCAACCCATTGAAATCGCCGCTACTCATGAAGGCACCTATGACATTTTTACGCTGACCTTTCTCCAATAGGGCAACCAGTTCGGCTTTGTTATGGACGACCTGTAAATCGGCACGTCCAAAGCCTTGAATGATACGCTCGTCGGGCATGAGTTCCAGTTTCTTGATGGCCACGGCGTGTGGATCGTAGAAGACGATGGCGGTGTCGGCAAGCTTCAATGCGTCGCGGTAATGATTGATGAAGACTTCACTTAAACTGCTATAGGTGTGCAATTCAAAGACAGCAATCAGATGCTTCTCGGGGAATTGCTCGCGCAAAGCTTTCACACTGGCATTGACTTTTGAAGGTGCATGGGCGAAGTCGCGGAAGATGAAATTGTCTCCATTGTCGAACAAAAGTTCCAAACGTCTTGCTGCACCTTTGAACGTGGCAATGGCCTCATAGAACTGTTCATCGGTCACGCCTAACTGTTTGCAAACCAGTCGCGCCGCGTTGATGTTCTTCATGTTGTGGCTACCAAACACGCCCACTTCCCTCCTACCGCCGTTAGGCAAAAGCAAGGTGGTCTTCAGCCCATCGCTCTCGAAAGGATGCACTCCATAGCCAAAAGTCTGGCATTGTGCGCCTTGGGCAATCTTCTCGGCTTCCATATCGGTCTGGTCGTAGATGAGACAACCACCTTTTTCGATGGTGCGGACAAAGATGCGGAACTGCTCCAGATAGTTATCGAAGGTTGGGAACACGTTGACATGGTCCCAGCCAATGCCACTAATCACCGCAATATGAGGATGATAATGGTGGAACTTCGGCACACGGTCGATGGGCGAAGTGAGGTATTCGTCGCCTTCCATCACCATGTATTTTGCTGTCTCGCTGAGACGCACCATCACGTCAAAGCCTTCCAGCTGAGCACCTACCATAAAGTCCGTTTCGATGCCGACCTTCTGAAGCACATGGAGAATCATCGAGGTGATGGTCGTCTTGCCGTGGCTGCCACCGATAACGATACGGGTCTTGTCCTTGCTCTGCTCGTAGAGGTATTCGGGATAGGAATACACCTTCAAGCCAAGTTCCTGGGCACGAATGAGTTCCGGATTGTCGATGCGGGCGTGCATACCCAAAATGACGGCATCATACGACTTATCCAACTTCTCAGGATACCAGCCCCATTGCGGAGGCAAAATACCCTCTTTGGCGAGGCGTGACTTACTCGGCTCGAAAATCTCATCATCCGAGCCCGTGACTTCATAACCCTTGCGGTACAAGGCGATGGCGAGGTTGTGCATGGCACTGCCGCCTATGGCTATAAAATGGACTTTTTTCATAAGAGGTACAATTTGGTTTTGAGTGTTGTTTTATCCCCCTTGCCCCCTTTCAAGGGGGGATACAAAGAAGGGTAAGCTACTCATATCGCACCGCTACGACCTCCTACCCTTGCTACATTCCTGTCCTGGGGGATTTCAGAGGGAGCTGGTCGTATGAGACTTACCCATTGCAAAAGTACGGACTTTTCATGGATTGGCAAGCAAAAACGCCAAGATTTTTATCTCACCATTCCCAATCCATTGACTTTCAGTTGTTTTATCTCATTACTTCGGATACACCTCGCCTTTGGCAGCCTTCAGCGTGTTCTGCAACAACGAGACGATGGTCATGGGACCCACGCCACCTGGGACGGGCGTGATCTTCGAGGCCACCTTGTAGACCTCGTCGTAGTCCACATCACCCATGATCTTGTAGCCCTTCGGGCTGGTCGGGTCATCGATACGGTGGATGCCCACGTCAATGACAACAGCACCAGGTTTCACCATGTCGGCGGTCACGAAGCCCTGCTTGCCGATGGCGGCCACAAGGATGTCGGCATTGCGGCATATTTCTGGCAGGTTCTTAGTGCGGCTGTGGCACAAAGTAACGGTCGAGTCGATACCCTTGCGCGACATGAGAATGGCCATGGGCGTACCGACGATGTTGGAACGGCCTAACACAACCACATTATTGCCAACGGTCTCAATGCCAGAGCGTTTAATCAACTCCATAATGCCGTTTGGCGTGGCGGGAATGTAGCAAGGCGACCCCAACATCATGCGGCCTGCATTGACGCTGGTGAAACCGTCCACATCCTTCTCGGGCTTGATGGCAGCGATGACCTTGTTTTCATCAATGTGCTTGGGCAGCGGCAGTTGAATGATGTAACCGTTGATTTCAGGGTCGTTGTTGAGGAAATCGACCAGGTCAAGCATCTCCTTTTCCGTCGTGGTGACGGGCAGGCGATACACCGACGAGGTCATTCCTACCGAGTGACAGGCTTTCTCCTTCGAGGCCACATAGGTCTTGCTGGCACCGTCGTCGCCCACGATGACCGCAGCGAGATGCGGGGCTGTGATGCCTTTGTCAATCATGCCAGCCACCTCAGCGGCAATTTCTTTCTTGATTTGTTCGGCAATGATTTTGCCGTCTATGATCTTGTTTTCCATAATGAAATATTTATCATTTTATGCGGCTGCCATGGTGTGACAGCCCTACAATTATCTTCTTCTCATATTTCCTGCCATGCGCATCAATTTTTTTCCTCCGCCTGTGGTCATCATACGCATCATCTTGGAGGTCTCCTCGAACTGCTTGACGAGGCGGTTCACCTCGACGATGCTCGTTCCACTGCCGTCGGCGATGCGTTTGCGGCGTGTGCCGTTGAGAAGCTTCGGGTTCTCGCGCTCTTGTGGCGTCATCGAATAGATGATGGCCTCGATGCTCTTGAAGGCGTCGTCGTCAATCTCCTCACCCTTCATAGCCTTGTCCATGCCAGGAATCATGCTGGCCAAATCCTTCAGGTTACCCATCTTCTTGATTTGCTGGATCTGCTTCAGGAAGTCGTTGTAATTGAACTCATTCTGGGCGAGTTTCTTCTGCAACTTGCGGGCTTCTTCCTCGTCGAACTGCTCTTGGGCGCGTTCCACGAGAGAGACGATGTCACCCATGCCGAGGATACGGTCGGCCATGCGTTTGGGGTGGAACACATCGAGGGCATCCATCTTCTCGCCGATACCGACAAACTTGATGGGCTTCTCCACCACCGTACGGATGGTAAGGGCCGCACCGCCACGGGTGTCGCCGTCCAATTTGGTCAGCACCACACCGTCAAAATCGAGGCGGTCATTGAAGGCCTTGGCTGTGTTCACGGCATCCTGCCCCGTCATGGCGTCCACAACGAACAAGGTCTCGTGCGGATGCACGGTCTCCTTGATGTTGGCAATCTCGTTCATCATTTCCTCGTCCACGGCCAGACGACCGGCAGTATCGATGATGACCACGTTCTTGCCCTGATTCTTAGCATGGTTAATGGCATTCTGCGCAATCTGCACGGGATTTTTGTTTCCATCTTCGCTATACACCTCAACCTCAACCTGTTGGCCCAGAACCTTCAACTGCTCGATAGCGGCCGGACGGTAAACGTCGCCAGCCACCAACAGCACTTGTTTGCTGCGCTTGCGTTTCAGATAGGAAGCCAATTTTGCAGAGAAAGTGGTCTTACCAGAGCCTTGCAGACCGGCAATCAAGATGATGCTCGGCTGGCCTTTCAGGTTGATGTCCTCGGCCTCGCCACCCATCAGTTCGGCCAGTTCGTCGTGGACGATCTTGACCATCATCTCACCCGGCTTCACCGAGGTAAGTATTTGTTGGCCAAGGGCTTTCTCCTTGATATTATTAGTAACATCCTTGGCAATCTTATAACTCACGTCGGCATCCAGGAGGGCGCGACGGATTTCCTTCATCGTGTCGGCAATATTGACTTCCGTAATAAAAGCCTGTCCCCTAAGGACCTTGAACGAACGTTCCAGTTTTTCGCTTAAACCTTCAAACATGATTCTCAAAATTTTGGTGCAAAAGTAAGAATTTTTGCGCTTATTTGGCGCATTTCCCATAAAACCTTCCTATTTTTGCGTGATTTTTAATCTATGGAACCATGATCAAGGAAAACTTGGAAAAAATCAATGCAACGATACCACAGGGCGTGACCTTGGTAGCCGTCAGTAAGACCAAGCCTGTCAGCGACTTGCAAGAAGCCTACGATGCCGGTCAACGCACCTTCGGGGAAAACTACCCCCAAGAAATGCGCGACAAGCATGAAGTTCTGCCGCAAGACATCCAATGGCACTTCATCGGTCACTTGCAGACCAACAAAATCAAATACATCATTCCCTTCGTGACGCTCATCCACAGCATCGACACGGCCAACCTCTTGGAAGCCGTCAACAAGGAAGCCAAGAAACACTACCGCGTGGTGGATTGCCTGCTGCAATTTCACATCGCACAGGAGGAGACCAAATTCGGCCTCGACCTTGAAGAAGCCAAGCAACTGCTTGATTCAGAGGAATTCAAGACGATGGAAAACGTGCGCATTTGCGGCGTGATGGGTATGGCCACTTTCACCAATGACGAGGCAGAAATCCGCAAGGAATTCAAGCATCTGAAGGCGATTTTCGACACCTTAAAGACAGAATATTTCGCCAATCAACCGCAATTTAAGGAGATTTCGATGGGCATGTCGGAGGACTATCTGATCGCCATCGAGGAAGGCGCTACGATGGTGCGCGTAGGGAGCAAGATTTTTGGGGCAAGAAATTATAACGTACAATGACATCTCTGATACCTCTATTATTACTTGCCCTCGGCTTCGTCGCTTTGATTTTGGGTGCGAATTGGCTCGTTAACGGAGCCACCAGTGTCGGCATCCGCGCCAAATTGTCGCCACTCATCATCGGCCTGACCATTGTGGCCTTCGGCACGTCCCTGCCCGAGATGATTGTCAATATTTTTGCCTGTGCAAAAGGCAGTCCAGGCATGGCCATCGGCAATATCATCGGAAGCAACACGATGAACATTCTGCTCATTTTGGGTATCAGCGCCCTCATTTGGCCCATTGATGTGAGTCGCGTCTCCATCCGCCGCGACATCCCTGCCGGATTCGTTGCCACACTTGCCATCACACTTATGGCCAATTACATCTTCACGAGGCAGGCACGTACCATCAACTGGATGGAAGGCATCGCCCTTTTACTGATGGGCTTCGCTTACTTGCTGCTGACCATGCTAAAAAACGACCCTAAAGAAGAAACTGAAGATGTCCAGACAGCCATGCCTTGGGGCAAGACCATCCTTGCAATCGTGGCAGGCATCGCTGGTTTGTACATTGGCGGTGAACTCGTCTCGCGCAACGCGCAAATCCTAGCCAAAAACTGGGGCATGAGCGAGAGTACCATCGGCCTGACCGTGGTCGCCACGGCCACTTCCCTACCCGAACTCATCACTTCCATCGTTGCCGCGACAAAGAAAAACTCTGGCATCGCCATTGGTAATGTATTGGGTTCCAATATCTTGAATATCTTTATGGTATTGGGCATCAGCTCCATCATCACGCCGTTGCCTTTTGAGCCGATAATGAATAGCCAACTGATGATCCTCTTTGCCGCCAACATTCTTATGCTGTTGTTTGTCTTCACCGGCAAAGGACGCAAGATTTCCCGCTGGGAAGGAGCGTTGCTCACCCTTGGCTATATCGGGTTTATGTGGTTTTCGCTGGCCGTAAAATAATTGTAGAGACGCAGCGTACCACGTCTCTACATCATTCATTTCCTGTTGTTTTTATTCAGTCGGCCAATTGGAAGGCTTCCTTCACAGCTTCATAGTTGCTGTAGTCTACATCGCGGCAGTGGTTGTACATCGAGGCTTCGATGGCCACAATCTTGAAGTCGTGGGTATCAGGGCGCATCCCATCGTAGAAGTCGCTCTCGGTCCAGAAGAGGCGCACCGCACCATCGTTCAAGGTCGCCACCTCAATGGAAGCCGCACAGTTGATAACTTCCTGAGTGCCATCATCAAGAGTTATCAAGTCTTGGTAGTAATAGGTGAGCGGCACTTGCGACCAGGCACCCATAACATCCATATAAACGAGGACCGCGCCATAGTTGAACACATTTTCGTTAATGGCCGGATAGTCAATGGTTACCATCCATTGTCCATAGTCGTCCAACCATTCCCAATCATAATTGTGAACCGTCACCGTTGAGGAAACCACACTGAGGTTTCCATTATTTCCAGCAGGGCCTTCGGGAGCCATGGGATATTCAGGTTCGACCTTGGTGCAGCCAACCATTGCAAGCGCTGCAAGAACCATCATCCAAATTACACTTGACTTTTTCATCGTAGTAGGTATTTTGAGGTTAGACTTCATTTTATCTCTTGTCAACCCCAAAACTACAAAAACCTTGCCGAAATTGTCAAAAGTGAAAAACAAGACCAAAAAAAACGTAATTTTGCCGCATGAAAAGCCGATCATACCTTGTTCATATAGCGGGCATCGTCGCCATGGTTCTTTGGGGCATGTCATTCATCTGGTCGACACAAGCCTACCAAAGTCTCAATCCCACTACGACCATCTTCCTGCGTCTCGTGGTGGCGACCATATTCTTTACATCAATACTTTTCATTTTCCGTTTGAACGAAAAGGTCAAGAAAGAACATCTCGGACTTTTCGCCCTGGCTGCCATGTTCGAACCATTTCTTTACTTCATTTTCGAGGGCTATGGCTTGAAAAGCACCTCTCCCATCATCGGCTCTGCCATCATCGCCATGATTCCCTTGGTGACCCCCATCGCAGCGCGAATCTTCCTGAAAGAAAGACTGAGCCCAATGAACATCGTCGGTTTCATCGTCTCCTTTGTCGGTGTCATCGTTTTGCTGCTCAACAAAAACCTCGAATTTACCGCCTCACCCAAAGGTATCCTGTTCCTTTCTGGCGCCGTTTTGGTAGCGGTTGGCTATTCCATCGCCCTCATCCGCCTGACCAAACTATACAAGCCTTTGACTATCACTTGGATGCAAAACATCGTCGGCATGATTTATTTCATTCCTTTGGCATTCGTCATGGAGCGTTTTCAGCCTTCCAGCTTCGCCAACGTGCGGGAGTACATCGTTCCCGTGGTCTGTCTCGGTGTGTTTTGCAGCGCGATTGCCTATGCTTTATGGGCCTTCTCCTTCAGTAAACTCGGTGCTTCACGAGCCAATGTCTACTCCAATTTGATTCCCGTCTTTACGGCCATCTTTAGTTATCTTCTTGCCATTGAAGCTTTGACCGTGAACAAAATCATCGGCATTGTCGTGGTGGTCGCGGGATTGGCGCTTTCACAAATGAAAGCAAAGAGCGACCCTTCGACACCATCGACAAGCTCAGGAACCTCCACTAAACAACTGAAGAAATGATCACCAGCAAAACCAACCCCAAGATAAAAAACCTCGTTAAGCTGCAAAAAGCAGCCGAGCGCCGCGAGCAGAACCGCATCCTCATCGAGGGGCAGCGTGAGATCGAACGGGCACAAAAATGCGGCTTCGAGATTGAGCAGTTGTATGTCTGCGAACCGCTGTTGCGCACACCTATTAATATTAAGGCCGAATTTATCGAAAGCGTCTCGGAAGAGGTTTTCGACAAAATTGCCTACCGTGAGGGCAGTGATGGTCTACTGGCCGTGGCCAAGCCAAAATACAAGAGTCTTAACGAGTTCAAGCCACGGAAAGACGCTTTGATCATCGTTTTGGAGACCGTCGAGAAGCCTGGTAACCTCGGTGCAGTGATGCGCACCGCCGATGCGGCAGGTGTCGATGCCGTCATCATCGCCGACCCTGCCACCGATTTATTCAATCCCAACGCCATTCGCGCCAGCATAGGTTGCATTTTCAGTGTACCCGTCTATGCCTGTTCCACCGAGGAGTGCATCCAATGGCTGAAAAAGAACGGGATCACCATCTACTGCACCTACCTCAAGGCCTCCATCGACTACCTCGATGCCGACTTCCGCAAAGCTTCTGCCCTTGTGATGGGCACCGAAGCCACAGGCATTTCCGAGGCTTGGGTTGCAGCTGCCGACCAAAACATCATCATCCCCATGAATGGCATCGCCGATTCGCTCAATGTGTCGGTGACCACCGCCATCGTCACCTTTGAAGCCATCCGTCAAAGGAGAAAGCAATGAAAAAGGACTATTTCCTACTGCATCTCTCCGTTTTCATCGCTGGATTCACAGGCGTGTTGGGGCGACTCATCACCTTGGATTCGGCCATACTGGTATGGTGGCGCATGGCTGCGGCGGCGTTGCTTATGTGGGCATTTCTAGCCATCAAGAAGAATTTAAACCGATACCAATTCAAGGACATCTTGCAGATGGGCGGTGTGGGCATGTTGCTGTGTCTACATTGGGTGTTTTTCTACGCCTCAATCAAGGCCTCCAATGTCTCAATTGGTGTGGTATGTTTCTCGTTGGTCGGGTTTTTCACCGCTTTGTTTGAGCCTATCGTCAATCGCCACCGTTTCTCCGCCCGCGAGTTCCTCTTCAGCCTCTTGACCCTCCTCGGCATTTACCTTATCTTCCAGTTTGATGCGCGGTATCGGTTGGGCATCGTCTTGGGCGTTGTCTCATCGGCTTTATATGCCCTGTTTGCCATTGCCAATCAGCGCGTTGGCAAGCACTACGAGCCCAAGAACATGCTGCTTTGGGAGATGCTCGGAGGTCTCATCGGCCTGACCTGCCTCCTACCTTTATATAATGTGTTCATCCCCGTCGGACGGCTTTATCCCATTGGGCTGGACTATCCTTATTTGGCTTTCATGGTTGTTGTGTGCACCATCGGCCTCTGCCTGCTGCAAATCATTGTGCTGCAAAAGATTCCAGCTTTTACCGTCAACCTGACCTACAACTTGGAGCCCGTCTATAGCATCATCCTCTCCATGTTCATCTTTAGCGAGTACAAGGAGTTGAATTTCTCGTTTTGTATTGGCATCGCACTGATCATCATTTCAGTGGTGCTGCAGACTTGGAGTGAGGTGAAGAAACGAAAAGTATAATCAAACGCCCATAGATTTCTTCAGATTTTGAAGGCATGTCATACCGACTAATGAAAGAAGGAGAGTATCTATGCCTTCAAAATCTTCGAAATGACTGGGCTTTCTATAACTTCAACCTAACGAACACCGGATAATGGTCCGATGGATTCCGCCTGATGTAGTTATCGAACGAGATTTCCTGCGGCGCATCGGAGGCTTTGAGGGTTTCCTCTGCCTCATCGGGTGTCCAATAGCTGTTGGTGAAGACACCGTATGCCTCCACCGTTGTGCTTGGTGAAACAAACACATGGTCGATGCGGCTCGTAGTGAAGTAATTGGTCTTGAAAGCGTTAAACGTACCATTCTCCGCAAAGCGGATGTGGGCCACTTCGTACGAGTCTTTCAGCAATCCCGAGGTCGTAAAAATCGTGTAAATCTCATCATTCTGGTCCACATTGAAGTCGCCAGTGAGGATGACAGGTGCACCTTGAGCAATCTCACGGATACGGCTCACTACCATTTTGGCCGCCTCGCGACGTGCCACCACACCCACATGGTCCATGTGGAGGTTAAAGTAATAGAGCACTTTCCCCGTGGTCTCCTTTTTGCGGTTGAAGAGGCCATGACGGCGTTCCCCTTCTTTCACCGCAAATTTGCCCCAAGTGCAAATACGGATGCAGACCGCGTCCCACCCCAAGCCTGGTTTATCAGGCGTTTCGCTGAGCCAGAAGTCGCCGTGTTCGAGAAGCTGTAGCTTGTCTTTTTTGTAAAAAACGGCCTCGTGTTCGCCAGCATGTTGACCATCGTCACGCCCGATGCCAATGTAGTCGTAACCCTCCAAGGCCTTGTGCATGTCTTGCAGTTGAGGCCAAAGCACCTCCTGCGCTCCAAAGATGTCGGGTGACATGAAGTTCAACTGGTCGCAAATGACTTGACAGCGCTTGCTCCACACCTCGCCATTGATACTGTCGTTGGTGTTTTTGTAGCGGATATTATAGGAACCGACGAGCATTTCCTGTGCAGAAAGCTGCAATACCGTCAATAGGAAAGCTATGAGGAATAGTTTTTTCATTGAAAAAGGGGTTTTATTGCTGCAAAGGTAGGATTTTTTCATTTCGGGCAAAGAATTACCTCAGCTTGTTCCTCAAATAATGAGGTGTGACCACCAAGATGAAAAACACGAACGATACCAAAACCACTGCATCGGCAACGAGATAAGCCGTGGAGAAAGAGAAATGCTCCGCCAGCATACCACCCGAAAAAATACCTATACCGAGACCCAAATCCCAAGTGGTCAAGTAAGTGGACGTGGCCGTACCGCGTTGGGCGTTAGTGCCAAGATTGATGAACAAGGCATTGAAAGCCGGAAAGCTGGTGCCGAAACCCAAGCCACAGCACAGAGCAATGACCAAAAACGCCACTACGGTATAGTTCGTCCCAAATCTATTGAAGTGATGGCACATGCCTAAACCGAACAAAGCCAACACCGTAATGCCCAAGCCCAAAGCAATGGTCTTCGTCACCTTGCCCTTGTCGACCATTTTGCCAGAAAACAAGCGCGAAGCAATCAGGCCGACAGCATAAACAGTGAAAAACAGGCCGCTACTGATGGTTAAGTTCATGTCCTTGGCATAGAGGGCAATATAATTTGAAATCTGTCCATAGGAAAAAGCCAACAAGGTGAAGGAGACACCCGCCAGCAAACCTTTTATCAAGATAAAGCGGTCAAGCGAGATTGGGGGACGCTTGACGGGTGGCCTAACTTTGGTATGGATGCGCGAAGCAAATAGAGCCGCCAGCAGGCTACATGCCATGCAGCCCATGAAGATGGCATTGAAGCTGAACTGCTCGTATACGAACAGACCTGTCATCGGCCCGACCGCCATGGCGATGTTGTTGGCCACCCCGAAATAGCCTATGCCCTCTCCCCTATGCTCCGACGGCACCACATCGATGACCAAAGTGTTGCCTCCCACTGATGTCAAACCGAAGGCCAAGCCATGCACGATGCGCACCATTATTAATATAGTAATCGTGGCGGCAAAGAGATAGCCCACAAACACAGCCGTAAACAACGACAAAGCCAATAGATACAAAGGTTTGCGTTTGAAGGTGTCCATCATATAGCCCGAAAAAGGCCGCACCACTAACGTCGCCAAAGTATAACATGAAATCACGGTGCCGATGACGGCATTGCCCGCCTGGTATTTCTCCATGATGAAGAAAGGCAGTACTGGCAGCAGCAGGTAGAACGAAAAGAAAAACAAGAAGTTAGCCGCGCAAAGGCACAGGTAATTCTTGTTGAACAGTTTTTCTTCCATGATTACATGCTCATTTTCCGAGTGCAAAAGTACGGAATAAAGGCATACAAAAAACCATTGATTTCGGAAATTTTGTCATACAAAATCATCCCAGTTTTGTAAATATCGGAAATTTTGTCAGTAAAAATAATGGTTTTGACCTGCTTTTGGCCTTGGCAAAGAATTTGACTATGCCGTGTCGTCGATGAAGGACGCGAGACTGCGAGACACGAGACGCGAGACCTTCGATACCAAAAATCCGTCCCGTGTCACGCGTCCCGAAGTCCCGAGTCAAAAAGAAATCAAACAAACAACTAAAAAATAGGAGATCAAAACCATGTTAGTAACCAGAAGAAACCAAGACTTCATGCCCACCCTGTTCAATGAACTGATGAACTGGAACGACACGACTTATTCGACCCCTCGCATGAACATCATGGAGACGAAGGACAACTACAAACTCGAACTCTGCATCCCTGGTCTCACCAAGGAAGACGTTAAACTGAGCATCGACGCCGAAGGCAACCTCGTCGTTGAGATGGTCAAGGAGACGAAGAACGAGAAAAAGGAAGAGATGCGCTACCTGCGTCACGAGTTCTCGGTCGAACACTTCCGCCAGACCGTGATGCTGCCTGACGACATCCACAAAGAGCAAATCAGTGCAAAGGTCGAAAACGGCATCCTTGACATCGTCATCCCGAAGGTGACCGTCGAAGAAAAGAAACAAGCCATGCAGACCATCGAAGTGTGCTAACACGAATGGCTAGTTAAAAAAACGGGGCGGAATTCCGCCCCGTTTTTTTTTATTCGTACCTTTGCCGCAAAATTTACAGCCTATGAGAAAAGCGTTACTACTAGCCATCCTCAGTGTTTTCGTCGGAATGTCAGCCTTTTCACAAGAAGAAAAGAAAACCTTCGTCACTTTGGACAGCCTGCGGCTCAACACCCGTGTCGACTACACCTGCGACTACCATCTCGACAACGACAGTCTCGCACATGGTTTTTCAGGGAAATACCTCGTCATCGCCCTGCAAGGCAAAATCGGCGAAAAGTTCTCCTACCATCTTCGTCATCGTCTCAATTCGTCCAACATCAATTTTGCCAACACCTTTTTCCAAGGTACCGACTGGGCTTACCTCAATTGGTATTTCATGCCGAACTTCTTCCTCTCGGCAGGTAAACAGGTGGTAGCCATTGGTGGTTGGGAATACGACACTAACCCCATCGACATCTACTACGGCACCGAGTTCTGGAACAGGGTCTGCTGCTACGAGGTAGGCGCATCCCTCAATTACAAGGATCAGTACGGCAAAAACCATCTCCTTTTCCAAGTGTGCAACTCCCCCTTCATCAATTCGGCCATGCAGAGCATCTACGCTTACAACCTCATGTGGTATGGTAACTATGGGGCTTTCAAGACAGCTTACTCTGTCAACATGATCGAATACGAGCAAGGCAAGTTCATCAACTACATTTCATTGGGCAACAAACTGAAATTCAACGGGGTGGAAATGTATCTGGACATCACCAACCGCGCCTCGTTTGAACAAAAGCAGTTCTTTGGGCAAGACCTCACCGCCATTTTTGGCATTGGTGTTGACATTGGGAAAAAATGGATCGTTTTCACCAAAGCTGGATATGATTTCAATAAAGCCCAACTGCCCAACGCAGATTCGCACGAGCAAGTGACACTCATTGATGCCTACGACCAGTATGTCACACCTGGCAAAAAGGTGGACTTCGAAAGCCTTGGCTTCGAATACTATCCCATGGGCATCCGCGACCTTCGGCTTCACCTCTGTGGTTCACACACCTGTGTCGATGGTGCCCACATGTTCCAAGCCAACCTAGGCCTCACATGGAAAATCAACCTGAAGAAAGCGATGAAAGACAGACAACAAAAACAATAATCTGCTATGGCAAAGACAAAATACAACACCATCAAACGAACCACCACTTTCTATCACGAGAGGGTGGAAAAAATCTTCAAAAGGTTCGAGCGCAAGCAACCGTTGAAGTTCACTACCAAGCGAAGCGTTGAAGCCATCTTTTTCCTAATCATCTTCTTCGCCTTCTTCGGGCTGCTGGCCTACAAGATGACCTTGCCGAAGATGCTGAACACTTTCATGCAGACGGCCTATCACCTGCTACTGGAGACCGTGTTCTACATCATGGCCATCTGCGTGCTCATGGGTGCCATCAGCAAACTGCTCACCGAGTTCGGCGTAGTGCGTCTGTTGGAGAACCTTTTGCGTCCGCTGATGAAGCCGCTCTACAACCTTCCCGGCGTGGCGGCTTTGGGTGCCATCATGACCTTCTTGAGCGACAACCCTGCCATCATCACCTTGGCACACGACAAGAACTTCAACCGCTATTTCAAGAAATACCAACTCGTTTCGTTGACCAACTTCGGCACGGCCTTCGGCATGGGTTTGGTGGTCGTCGCCTTTATGACTGGCTTGGGCTTTGGCAAAGGCGCAATGGTGGGCGTAGCGGGTGCCATCATCGGCAGCATCGTCTCCACCAGGTTGATGCAACGCTCCACATTAAAAGCCTATCCCGAACTGGATGCCCCCATTGACGAAGAATATGGCGGCGATGAACAGCAAATCACCTTCAAGAGCGAAGGTGGCATTTTTATGCGGTTCCTCAACTCGCTCTTGGATGGCGGCAAGGACGGCGTGAGCATCGGCTTCGCCATCATCCCGGGCGTGCTTTGCATCTCCACCATCGTGATGATGCTCACCTTTGGCGCGGCGGGCGACAACGGCGAATACCTCGGCGTGGCTTACGAAGGCGTGCCCGTCATCAGCTGGGCAGCCAACAAGATCAATTTCATCTTCGAATGGCTTTTCGGCTTCCAGGACGGTGCCTTGATCTCCTTCCCCATGACGGCTCTCGGTGCCGTGGGTGCCGCCATCGGTCTGGTGCCACGCTTCATCACGGAAGGTATCATCGACAATAACGCCATCGCCGTGTTCACGGCCATCGGCATGTGCTGGAGCGGTTTCCTTTCCACCCACGCCGCCATGCTCGACAGCCTCGGCTACCGCAAACTCATCGGCAAGGCCATCGGTGCCCACACCATTGGCGGCCTTTGTGCAGGCATCGCAGCACACTGGCTATATGTGTTGCTAGCGTTGGTATTCTGATAGATTTTGAGGCGCAAAGCATTGCGTCTCTACAAGTTAAACAAAAAAAAGAGGCTCGTAAGCCTCTTTTTTTGTTTAACTAAATCGTATTAACTCTTCTTCTTTCCACCGAAACTGTAACTCAAATTGAAGCGGAGCGTGTTCTCCAAAGGATTGCTGCCCGCCACAGTGTTGACAGGAATCAGATAAGAGACATCCAAACCAAACACGTTGTACTTCAATGCGGCACCTACGGTAACATACTTACGGTTGCCCTTCAGCGCAGTCTCGTTGAAATAACCGGCACGGACAGCGAAGATGTTATTATACCAATACTCAATACCTGCTCCGATATTGATTTCGCAAAGTTCTTCGTAGAAGGTTCCGATTTCATCGTATTCACTAGTATTAGTATTCCAGGAATAGCCAGGCGCATCATAGAACGAATGGAGCATACCCAACACCACGGCAACATCATCGTCCATGCCATACATAACTGTATCAGCGGCAACGTCTCTGATAGGTGGCGTGGGAACCAGCAATTTCGAGAAGTCGACGGTGAACGCCAAGGAGTTGTATTCATCGAAATCAAGCTTCAGGTTGGTACCCAAGCGAAGCGTAGTCGGGATGAAGTCTTTCTTATCAGAAGAAGAAATGTAGGTGACCTTACTTCCGATGTTGGTGATGGATGCACCCCAAGCAAAGTCTGCATCCATATCCCTGAACCATTCGACAGGCTTTTTGTAATAAACACCGATGTCGGCAGCCACGGAGATGCCTGGACGCGAGTCATCAATCGCATTCTGGGTCAGATGGGAATAGATAAAACGTCCGGCAACGGCACCCGAAAGATAGTCACCCAACATACGCGAATAAGTGGCGTCGATAGCCCATTCATTGGGATTGTATTCACCTAACGGTTTGTTTTGCTCGTCTCTAAACTCAATGACTCCCGGGCTAAAATAGCGAATGGTACCTGCCACAGACGACCTGTCATTGATTTTTCCCGCAGCAGCCACATAAAAGAGGCCCATGTCCGACACCAGACTACGCAGCCAAGGGCTATATCCGATACCCACATTCAGTCTGTCCTCAAGGTAGACATACTTGGCAGGATTGTAGTGCATGGAATACACGTCGGCCGAGGTAGCCACACCACAATCGCCCAAGGCTCCACCACGCGAGTCGGGGTTGATGCCAACAAAAGGTACCGCCGTGGTGATGACATTAGGCTGATGTTGTGCAAAAGAAGTAGCCGCTAACATGACAAAAGCGGCGAGAAAAAGTTTTCTGATATTCATTTCTACTGTTTTGTATTAAACGTGCAAAAATAACGATTATACTATTGGCTTATTGTATGGCATTGAAAAATTTTTTACCTTGACAACACAAGGCGCTGACTAACAGAGCGAGAATTCCCCTTCTCGTCGGTCAAAGTGAGTCGATACAGATAGATGCCGCTACGCAATTGTTGCCCGCTTTGGTCACGGCCATCCCACCGGATAGGCTCAATGGCACCACCCACCGATGTGACCCGTTTCGACAGGCGGTCAACATGACGTCCCTGTATGTCGAAAAGCTCTATGACGAGGTCGAAGGTACCATCCTCGCCTTCATGGAACAAGGTGAACCAAGTCTCCTCCGTGAAAGGATTGGGATAGTTGCGCACCTGAGCGAGAAACACATCCTCGGCGACCACCAAACTGAGGCTTGCCTCGGAGGGATTATCTTGCGTATCCCAGACTTTCAAGGTAAACTCATGGGTTCCCGGAGTAAGATCGAAGACAGGTATCACGACACGTCCGCGACGGAAATCGTTGAGGGCAGGTTCGTAGTTTTCGTTTACAATCAAGTTGTCATAGGTCGACAAGTCGCTGTTCAGCATCATGTTACGGCCTAAACTGAAATCGTAATGGTAGATACCTTGAGCATCGTAAAGGTCAGCTAGAAGGACACCCTGTCGCGGCACCGTGCTTCCGTCCACAAAAGCGGGCGTGTTCCAGTAAAAGTCGATTTTGGGACCTTCATTGTCAGTTACGACAGAAGGATCCTCACCACCCAGCGTCAAATTGTTGAAACAACCAGAGGCATCAATAGAGCGGATAGAGTCGTAGGCGTAACAACTGAAACGCGGTGAGCCAAAGTCGGGTTTGATGTCCTTTGGGATCTGGAAGGAAACCGTAAACTTACCGTCGGTCACCGAGGCTCTGCCTTGGTAGATCACATCCTTATGGTACTTCACCGTAGTGGTTCCTCCTTTCCCTGATTCTCGCGTATACGGCACTTCAAAACAGGATTTCTTATCGAAAAGACTCAACCACAGTTCGCCGTTGAACTGGGTATCTGGAGTCCCTTCATAAGTGGTTATTTCACCTTCAACGGTCACCATACTCATCGCATTGAGTTCAATCTCCACATCATTGACCTGCTTGCCATTGATTTTTGATATCCTTACCAATCCTTCCGGGATCGCGAGACGCATTGCGGGATCACCCAAAAGCAGCATACTTATGTTTTGGCTCACGCCATTGGGCTGTTGGCTGGAATAGTTCAGTTGATGGCTTTTCGACCTCCTGACGATATCACCCAAACGCAAAGGACGTCCATCTTCGTCACGCTGATAAAGCACACTCGTCAAGGCCTTGCCCATCTTGACATTATATTGGCCATACGTTGGACGGCACGTGGTCAACATGGCGATGGCACCTCCATCAGGTTGGAGGAAGAGTTGTTCGCCAGCCGAAACGAGAAGCGGATTGTCGTATTTCGAGAACTCGCACGTGGCAGTGAACACAAAAGGCATCTTATCGAAGTTGCTCAGTTTGGTGATTTCGGGCAAGCCGAAAATGCGTTCCTCGGCCAAAGCTATCACCCCACCATGTCCCGTATAGGTCATCGTAATCAAGCCTTTCTCAAAAGCCCGCACCATATCCTCGTTAACCTGAGGGAAACGGTGACCTGTCGAAGTACTGACCTTTTGATAGGCTCCGCAGTATATCTTGTTGATATTCATGGTCGGGATGAGGGTATCCATCATTCTCTCATAACCTTCATTGTCATCGACATACCTTGAATACTCATCATCGGAAACAAACAAGTGATTGTTTTTCCATTCGCCATGCATCGCAGCAAGGTCGCAATAATGCTTGATTTTGCGAAGCGCTGCCTCAGCCTCAGCAGGTGTGGCGACGGGGATGCGTCCAATACCTAGGTCGACATGACCCGCACAGCCTTCTCCCTCACCATCGTCCATCATCCCAAAGTAGTCATCGGTGCAAAAACTCACCTCGCGATGTGGCGCATCGGTCTTTTCGTAACACGGCACCAAATTGAGGTCAACGCCTAACAGGTTCCGGAAATCGAACGAAGCGCGTCCGAACAAGGTGACATATTTTAGTTTCCCACCACTGCGCTGATACACCATTCGGATGAAGTCACGTATACCTGTAGGGTCGGCAGTGCCTGTAGAGAACTCATTGAAGATCTCATTCACGTCAACGACAACGCTTTGCAATCCATCCATATCAGCATGGAAATCAGCCAGTCCCTGCGCTTGCTGCCACAACACGGGAGAGGTGAGTATCAGCATATCTGCCTCGGTGATGGCGTGAAGGTCTTGATTGGGAATGGGAGTCCACGACGCGACAGATTGCGCCTCGGCGGGATCGAAGAGAACGTAGCGACGCTCCACATTCTCATCGGTGGCAAAGACCAGATTGCCTGCGCTCAACCGTCCCAGCTGCCTAAAAGGCATCATGGGATCCGTCACATCCCAAAGCCAATGATTGGCACCCACATTCTGAATCCAGACGGCAGAACTCTCCGTTCCGAATTGGCTAGGCATAAGGCGGAACGAAAAGAGACTTCCTACACGCTTCAACTGCCGCCAAGCAAAGATTTCCACATAGTCAAGATACAGCGTGGCATTGGATGGCTCGGGATTAATACTCATGGTAAATGATGCCGTATCGCTCTCCAGCATAAACTGGCGTTCCCTGAAAGAAAGGTTGCCATACGAATTTGAATTCTCGCTCAATGCGGAGATGGAAGTATGGTCGACAACAATATTGTCGTTCACCCATGCACTATAATACATTGGGGAATGAGACACACGACCAAGCACGGAAGTCTTGATTCTCAAAGCTTTATCGGTTACAAGATTGGGAAAGACAAATTCAAGATTCAAGGAAAGGTTCTCCGACGACAGTTTCTCGCCAAACCAATTCACGCCAATGGAATATGGCGACATCAGTTCCTCCTCGTGCCATTGGTAATCAGGAAAGTCAGCAATCACCGCCGTGGCCTCCTCCACAGAAAGGGAAGCCTGCTCCCCTACCCGCAATCCATCCACATCGCCATCAACACATAAATAATAATAGGTGGAATCGGAATAATAATTGCGCTCGCGCTCATATCTGGTACCTTTTAGCACCCATTTTGTAGGCTCCTGACCGTAAAACAGCACCACATCACCTTCATCAAAAGAGCCGTCTTCAGCACCAACCACATAGACAGCAGTTTCGGTAAGGTCATCAGGACGTGCCTCCGAATTCAGCTCAGGCAGGCTTCCTGCGGGGTTGCCGAATACTCGGATTCGTTTCGGATTGAGTGCTTCCATATCGATCCCCATGGCTTGGAGAGTGGTGTAATCCAATCGATATACACCTTCTTGTGCCACTGCAAGACGATACCAAGTGCCCTGACTCAACACCGAATGAGGGGCATTGCCTTGAGCCCAAGACACTTGAGCAACAAGCAATAAGCTGAGAAGGAGCACTATCATTGAGAACTTGTTTTTCATGCTGTAAATCATTTGCTTAATACCAGTTTGGAGACTGCCGATGCCGTTTCTCCCTTATCGTTAGTGGCGACAATTCGATATATGTATACGCCGTTTCTCAAAGGAGCGCCATGCGCACTTCTTCCGTTCCATCGGATGGGAGACACACGAGTCGAGGTGCCGGAGACCATCTCGGAAAGAGTGGTCACCAAACGGCCCATGATATCATAGATATAGATGTCAACCTGTAGGTTATTACCCATTTGGTTGTGTTCGAAAACGATACCTGCCTCGTCGGTAACAGGATTGGGCACGCAACCAGGATGTTCTATCACCATGCCATCACTATGCGATACGTTGAAGACGATGGCGGCCGTACTGGAGTTGTTATAGATATCCCACACCTTCAAGGTCAGGACGTAGGTACCGTCTTCGAGATCTTGCATCTTAAAGGAGATCACTCCCTTACCTGGATTGTCAACCTCGGAGACAAAATACGCATTAAGGCAATAGCTGTTCTTCGTTGGGCCTGACAAAGTAGCCATAATATCGTGTCCGATGCCAGCACCCGTTGTGTTGATACCGCTCTCGTCCTCAACGAAGGCCAAAAGGGTCGGGTTCTCACTTGTCAGACCGCCACTGACAAAAAGCGTATCGTCAATAAAGAGTTGAATCTCTGGGGCTTCCATATCCTCAACAGCGTCTTCGAAGAACCCGCCTATGATGAAACTGTCACAGCTTCCGTTGGCATCCACCTCGTAGTCAGTGGCGTAATAACTAATCAAGCCCTGACCAAAACGATAGGCGATGTCGCGAGGCACAATAAAACTGATTTTGAAGTGTCCGTTCTTGACATCTGTCTTTCCGTTGAAAATCACGCTGTTGCGAAGTCTGAAATTCTCCACATCAGCTTCAGTTCCCATCGTGGACAACTCAGTTTCCTTGTCATAGACTGTCACATGCACCACACCATTGAAACTGGAAGCTTCATTACCGGAAAGGTCTTTCACAACGCCCTCAATCTCAACAGGCTGCAACGCGCTGATGGTGTCCAAATAGACAAGGCCAGTATACCATGTAGAGTCATTGACCTGTATGGAATCCAAACTGCATTCAGGAGCCTGTCCATTGATGCTCAAAGTCTCAACGGTCCATTTGGGATAGGCCAACCGCAACGCAGGGTCACCGAAAAAGACATAACGTTTCTCTACTCTTGTACCCTTTGTCTTCGCCATGCGATAGACGTCGCCCAAATGATACAACTCACCACCCGTGATACGGAAAAGATTGTTGTAAACACCTTTATTAAAATCAAGGTTGTCTGAACCGTGCGTCACGCGAGAGGTGGTGAACATGGCCACCATACCTCCGTAAGGATTGAGAAAAGCATACTCGCCCAGCGAAGTGCGGTCGTGGTCATCGTATCGGCTGAACTCGCACGTGCCCGTAATCATCAGCGGATACATTGGGGCATTGCGCCACGAATCGACATCCTTGCGTTGCATGATACGCTCTTCAGCCAATTGCACCTCGCCACCGTGGCCAGTATAATTCAAAACTAATGTGCCTTTCTCCATGCGGCTGTTAACGGCCTGGTTCACCTCAGGTGCAATCTCACCACCTGGCGAACTGACCTGCGGATAAGCATCAAGATAAATCTTGTCGACCACTACATGCTGACCGCCAACATTTTTCAGCATGGCCGCCATTTCTTCAGCGTTGGTCACGAACCCTCCTTCATCATCGGTGAAGAAAGTGACCGTATTGCGCCAAGGCCCCATGGTGCTGGCATCCTTCTCAACATAGCGTTCAATCTTGTCAACCATCTGATTGGCTTGTTCCTGAGTGGAGACAGGGAAACGTCCAATGCCAATGTCGGCCAACGAAGCACCGATATTGCCCTCATTTGCGTCCATGAAACCGAAATAGTCATCGGTGACAAAAGTCTTTTCCATCAGAAGCGAGGCGACCGACTCAAACGCAGGGACAAAATCGACCACGCCCGACCGGTTCTTATAGTCAAAAGAGCAGTCGCCAAGCAAGAGCAGATATTTGATGCGACGGCCAGGATTGCTGTCAAGATAAAGCATACGACAGAAGTCGCGGATGGCAGTGATATCCTTTGCACCGCATGAAAACTCATTGTAAATCAGTTCAGGAGTAGTGACATAAGAGGTCAAGTCGGGGTCAATGCGGCTGTGTAGCGACTGCAACCTTTCAGCGGCCTCCTTAAACCCGATATAACTGACGATAAGGTAATCCACGTCACGAAGACCATGCAGATTTTGGTTGGCAATCTTCCCAATCAGCTTGGCGGTGTAGTACGAACTGCCATTAAAGGCGATGAACTCATTATTGGGACTCCCATAAGTCTTATACGTGTACGTCGACCCTTGCAGCTGGCCTTTCACCCGCTGTGGAGTCACCGGGTCGCTGACGTTCCACACCTGCACCTGCTGCGAGGCATTGGAGAGGCGATACTCATACACCTTATTATTAATGGAAGCATCTGGGTTGCGGAAGCTCATCTGCGAGCCTGAAAAAACCAGATTGCGCCAGGCGTTGACAGCGATGTAATCCACATAACCATCAGAAGTGGAGTTTCCTGTGGCATTATGTTGCAACGTGACATGCACCACACCACTTGTCGGATAAGACCACACCCTGCCTCCCACGCAATAGCCGTATACTAAGTTGTTGGATGACGAAGTACTATTGATGCTATAGGTAGCTTTTTTCACCCCGTCAACGGTGACATCAAAACTCGCCGGGCTGTAATTACGTCCAGCCAATTCCGTTTTGATGCTGCAAAGGCGCGAAGTCACTGCATTCGGGAAACTGAAGTTGAAGTCGGAAGTGGAATTGCCTTCCATTTTGTCTCCATAATAGGTGCGACCCGTGTTATTGAGGTTAAACTTGTCGTCTTCATGAACTTGATAATCCAAAAACTGCAAAACGGTTTCGTCTGCGGATGCGGAGACCGAAACGCCTTCACCAATACGCTTGCCTTGGCCCTTCCCTGTCACAACGAAAGCGTAGGCATAGTCGTCATAAGGATTTTGGATGTGTTCGTACACGTTCGTTGTATCGTTGTAAGACCATACCACGGGGCCGCGTCCATAGAACAAAATATAGTCGTTACTGTCAAACGTGCCGTCAGACTCGCCTGCCACAAAAATCGGGACCTCCACCAAGTCGTCATGGCGTTCGACGGAGTTCATCTCAGGGAGCACACCTCCCCCGTTATGATAGATACGAATTTGACGGGGGTCTACACTTGCAACATTGACACCCAAATCCTGTAAATCGCTGTATGTAAGCTTATAAATGCCCGTTGAAGCCAGGCCAATCTTATACCAGTTTCCCGAAGCCATCGCCGACTGGGTAGCATAGCGCGGGTTGGCCTTAACGCTGCTCATATCGGGCAACAAAGTCACTGAAAGCGTGGCTGACACCAGTTTCTCATAGCCATCGCCGCTTTTGCGAAACGGAACAATACCGACCGACAGCAAAGCCTCGTCACGCGACCGCAACGGAATTGCATTTACCTTAAAATCAGCACTATACTCATCCTCCAAAACCATGTTCAACTCTTTGGCATCAAGCGGTGCCGTCTTCACATTTTGCAACTCGACATTTGCCTTGACCGCATCATCGAAGATGGGAAAAGAATATTGCACGACACGTTCTTCTGTCAGGTCATGCCCTCGCATTTCAACAGGAAACTGCATCCATATCTGACCTTGCAGTAGCAAAGGAGACACGACCACGATGAGGAAAAACAAAAAACAAAAACAGCGTTTTCGCATGACGGACAATTTAATATATTGAATTTCAGTATTTAATAAACAATAAAACAGATTATCTGTAATTTCATAAATAAAAGAACGAAAATACAACTTTTTTATTGCAATACGGCGTTTAATGGCCAAAAAAGATTTTTTTTCAGAAATTCTATGAATAATTCAAAAAAAGTCCGTAAAATTGCACACTTTTTCGTGTCGGGATGAAAAAAAATCCGACAGGTGTACAATAATACACGAGAATTGCTGTTATAGAAACAAAATTTTGACCAAAAATGAATAGCAAAACTGGATTAAAGACATTCGCCATTATCATTTTGGCAGGTTTACTGACCGTTTCATGCTCAAAGAAATCCTCACGTACAACGGGTTGGGCATACAATGACGCCAACAATGGAGGTTTTGAAGTTACTGAAGTCAACGACCAAGAGATTGGTCCTGGCTTGATTGCCATTGAAGGCGGCACTTTCGTTATGGGTGCCACAACCGACAACCTCACCTATTCGTGGGACAACTCGCCGCGCAAGGTGACGGTGCCGTCGTTCCTCATCGACCGCACTGAGGTGAGCAACGTTGACTACCGTGAATACATTTATTGGCTGAACCGTGTATATGGCCAGAATTACCCCCAAGTCGTTCGCAATGCGGCACCCGACACCTTAGTGTGGCGCGACCGTTTGTCATATAACGAGCCTATGGTAGAGGTATATTTCCGCCATCCTTCCTATAATGACTATCCTGTGGTTGGCGTGACTTGGGTTCAAGCCACCGACTACTGCGCATGGCGTACCGACCGCGTCAATGAGTTGATGCTTATTAAAGCCGGCATCCTCGACTGGGATCCTACGCAACAGGACGAAGAGAACTTCAACACCGATGCTTACCTCGCCGGACAATACACAGGCAAGGTTAAGCACGGCAAGAAAGACCTTTCGAAAGGTGGCGATGGTGTCCGCAACGTCCGTATGGACGACGGCATCCTCCTGCCTTCCTACCGTCTGCCCACGGAAGCCGAATGGGAATATGCTGCTGTCGGTTTGATTGGCAACACTTCTGACGAAATCGTTGGCGAGCGCAAGGTGTATCCTTGGAGTGGCGATGGTTTGCGCACTGACAGCAAGAGATATATGGGTAGCTACATGGCCAACTTCAAGAAAGGTCCTGGCGACTACATGGGCGTTGCTGGCCACCTGAACGATGGTGCCGCCCTTCCTGCTCCTGTTGGTTCCTACTGGCCCAACGACTACGGTCTGTACAACATGGCCGGTAACGTTGCCGAATGGTGCCAAGACGTCTATCGTCCCCTCACCTTCGAAGACGTGGCCGACTACAGCCCCTTCCGTGGTAACGTGTTCACCAAGAAAGCTGTTGACGACGAAGGCTTCCTCCTCCAAAAAGACTCCCTCGGCCGTATCCGCAGAGAGCCCATCTCGCAAGAAGAGGCTGCCCGCCGCCAAAACTACCGTACCAGCTTCAACTCCAACTATGGTGACGGTGACTACATGTCAGCCATTCGCAACCGTTGGTCAGAGACCCCTGAAGACATGAGCATTTACACTAAAGAGATGTATGAAACGGCCACCAACGATGCCCCTGGTACCACCCTCATCAGCGACGAATCAAGGGTATACAAAGGCGGTTCATGGGCCGACGGTCCCTACTATTTGAGCCCCGGCACACGCCGTTATCTCAACCAGAACCAGTCCGCTTCGACCATCGGTTTCCGTTGCGCGATGAACAAAGTGGGCAGCTCGTTTGCAAAGTAAGTTAGATTCTTTTTTATGATACACTTGAAGCCGTTTGACCCGTTCAGGCGGCTTCTTTCATTAAAATCACAACCATGCATAATATCGAAACCATATACAGACACTTCCAAAAAGCTTATAAAGTCACCACAGACAGCCGCAAAGTCGAGCAAGATGCCGTCTTCTTCGCCCTCAAAGGCGAGAACTTCGATGCCAATGACTTCGCCCTGCAAGTGGCCGAGCAAGGCGTAGCCAGCCTCGTCGTCGCCGACCGTAAAGACCTTCCCAAACACGAGCGCATCCTCATCGTGGAAGACGCATTGAAGACCTTGCAGGACTTGGCGGCCTACCACCGCCAACAAAGCAAGGCCACGGTGCTCAGCATCACCGGCACCAATGGCAAGACGACCACCAAGGAACTCGTCTCGGCGGTGTTGGCAAAGAAATATGACATCATCCACACGATGGGCAACCTCAACAACCATATCGGTGTGCCGCTGACCTTACTGAGCATCAAGCCCGAGACCGAGCTCGCCGTTGTGGAAATGGGTGCCAACCACCCCGGAGAGATTGACTTCCTCTGCAAGATCGCCGACCCCGACTACGGTCTCATCACCAATATTGGGAAGGCGCATTTGGAAGGATTCGGTAGTTTTGAAGGCGTCATCAAGACCAAGACGGAACTGTATCGGCACATCAAGGCCCATGGCAAGGCTGTATTCGTCAACCAAGGCAACCCTCTACTGTGGAAACAGTCTGAAGGACAAGAACGTATCAGTTATGGGAGGCATTGTGGTGCCTTCTGCCCTGTTGCGCCCGGACAATGCAACCCGTATCTGAGTGTCGTTTGGAGGAAGCGTCTCATCCAGACCCACCTTGTGGGCAACTACAACTTCGAAAACGTGGCCGCTGCCATCGGTGTGGGACAATATTTCGAAGTTGAAGATGAAAAGATAGTGGAGGCGTTGGAGGCTTACACGCCCACCAACAGCCGCTCACAGGTCGTTGAGACGGGAAAGAATCGGGTCATCATGGACGCCTACAACGCCAATCCGACCTCCATGCGCGCTGCCTTGATCAACTTCCACACCATTTGCGGAGAAAACCACTTGTTGATTTTAGGCGACATGCGTGAGTTGGGTACGGCATCCGAGGAAGAGCATCGCAACATCCTCGGACTGATGAAAGAACTCGGCTTTAAGGAGACTTTGCTTGTTGGGCAGAACTTCTGTGCCTACAACGAAAATGCCGCATGGAAAACCTTCGAGAACGTCATGAACTTGTGCCAATACCTTGAAGGCCATCCCATCAGCGGAAAGATAATTCTCGTCAAAGGATCAAACAGCATACAATTAGGAAAGGTGTTACCTCTGTTATGAGAACCACGACAGCTATAGGATTGATGTCAGGCAGCTCGTTGGACGGGCTGGACCTCGCTCTCGTACGCTTCCAGGAAAAGAACGACAAATACACCTTTCAAATCCTAGCCGCCGAGACCCTGCCTTATCCCGAATATTGGACAAAACAGCTCTCCGAGGCCTTCCACAAGCAACCCGAAGACCTAGTGCAGCTGGACAAGGAATACGGAAAATATCTTGGCGAGCAAGTCTTGGCTTTTGCAAAGAGACTCAACGCCGAGCCCGACTTCGTAGCCTCACACGGGCACACCATCTTCCATAAGCCCGAACAGCATTACACCCTGCAAATTGGTGATGGGCAGGAGTTGGCCAAAGCTTGTGGCTTCACCGTCATTAACGACTTCCGCAGCGAAGATGTAAACAAAGGCGGACAGGGTGCACCGCTGGTGCCCATTGGTGACAAGGTACTATTCGGCGATTATGAAATCTGCCTTAACATCGGCGGCATTGCCAATGTCTCGTACGACGAAAACGGCAAGCGCATCGCCTACGACCTCTGCATCGCCAACCAAGCCCTCAACTACCTCGCCCAAATGAAAGGCCTCCCCTACGACCGCGATGGACAGCTCGCCCGCAGTGGCGAAGTCGATATGGACTTGCTGAAACGATTGAACAGACATCCGTTTTATGGACAACTACCACCAAAATCCTTAGGCAGAGAGTTTTTCGAAGCCAACCAAAAGGAGTTGTTGAAAGATTTGTCCGTTGAAGATATGCTAGCCACTTTCACGGAACATATTGCCTTGCAAATCGCATTGGGTGTGAGTCATCTGCCCAAGGGCAAGATCCTTGTCACTGGCGGTGGTGCCAGGAACCAGTTCCTAATGGAACGCCTTCAAGCCCGCAGCTCGCACGAAGTTGTCATTCCTGATAAGATGACCATCGACTACAAGGAGGCTCTGGTTTTTGCTTTTCTCGGACTTTTGCGAATGGAAGGCAAGACCAATGTGTTGGCATCGGTGACTGGAGCGGAGAGTGACAGTTGTAGTGGGAGGATTTGGAAATCTAACAGATAGTTCCTATTTTTGCAGGGACTAAATTGCGGACATCGTGTTCAAGAAGATCCTAAATACCTTTGGAACTAAGACTCTGGCGGCGGCACTTAATCTCCTCATTGCCATTATCATCTCCCAGACCTTGGGCGACGACGGCTCTGGGACACAGTCACTTGTGCTGACTTTCATCACCTTCATCCTCATCTTCTCCGAGATTGTCTGTGGCGCCAGCATCGTCTACCTCGCCCCGCGTCATTCGTTCAAGAAGATTTTGATGGCCTCGGTGCTATGGTCGGGGTTGATTGCGTTGGTGATGGGCTTCTGTATCAGGCTGTTCTATCCAGGTTTGGAGTCCGAGCTGACCGTTCATGTAGCTGTACTGTCTTTCATCTCCTCGCTCAGCAACATCAATTTCCGTCTGTTGGTCGGCAAGGAGGAAATCCAAAAGGCCAATTACAACACATTGCTCCAACCTGTCCTGCTGACGCTGACTTTGGTGGTGTATTATATCATCTTGAAACGTACCGACATCTACGGCTACATCATCGGACTCTATGCCGCCTATTTCGGTACTTTCTTTTTGGGTGTGTGGATGCTTCGGAAAGACTACGCACAACTTCCTCACGATAAAGACCGTGAGTATGGCCCCGTGTTAAAAGACCTCTTCAAATACGGTTTCCTCAACCAAACAGGTCATTTCGTCCAATTTTTCAACCTTAGACTTAGTTATTACCTATTAGATAGTTACATCGGAAGAGGACAAGTAGGTGTCTTCTCACGCTCGGTCTCCTTGGCCGAGGCTATCTGGATCATCAGCAACAGCATCGCGCTAGTACAATATGCGCGTATCGCCAATGCCAACGACCGCGCCTATTCGCAAAAACTCACGTTGGATTTGAGCAAAATTTGCCTTGTCATCTCAGCTTTGGCCGTCATCGTATTGGCCCTGCTGCCGCCTCAAGTCTACACCTTTGTCTTCGGTCCCGAATTCGGCGAGATGGCGGGCATCATCCGCATCCTTGCGCCCGGTGTGCTGTTCTATTGCATTTTCCTCATCCTCGGGCACTATTACTCGGGCATCGGACGTTATCAGATGAACACCTTTGCCGCACTCTGCGGTCTGGCCGCCACCTGCATCCTCGGCTTTACGCTGATACCCCAGTATGACGTCACTGGCGCGGCCATCACCTCGGCAGTGTCGTACACGGTGAACGCCATCTTCCTGTTCGTTTTCTTCCTCAAGGAGTCGCGCTTCAAAGGCAAAGACTTCATCCTGAGAAAGAACGAGGTGCAGAACTATATTGCGGAACTCAAACAACAATTTTCGAAATAAAACGCAGAAAATGAATAAGATACAAAAATTCACCAAAGCCGTTGGGCGTATCATCAGGCATCCATACCTGCTCAACCTTGTTCTACAGGATGAAAGCAGCAATAAGGCAGAGGTCATCCAGAAATACAATCTCGCAGACGGACTTCCTATGCTAGAGATCAATGAGTTGTTCCCCGACTTCCACGAGATTGCGAAACCCTACGCCTACCTTTCAGGTGCCACCATGCCCATCGACATCGCTTTGCTGCGAGCTTTGGCGAAACGCTATGCGGTGAAGGACTATTTCGAAATCGGCACATGGCGCGGTGAGAGCGTGGCCAACCTGGCCGAAGTGGCAGAGCATTGCGTCACCTTCAACCTGCCGAAAGAGCACATCGTCAAGCTGACTGGCAATCAACAATACGCCGACTTGCATAGTTTCTTCAGTAAGGACTTGCCCAATGTGGAACAGCTCTACGGCGATTCTCAGACCTTTGACTTTGCGCCACATTTCGGCAAATACGACATGGTCTTCATCGACGGTGACCATCATTATGAGAGCGTAAAAAAAGACACCGAAACCGCCTTCAAACTGTTGAAGAACGAGCACAGCATCATCGTCTGGCACGACTATACCCTCGACCCCGAGACCATCCGTTGGGATGTGATGGGTGCCATCTTGGACGGTGCACCTGCTGAGAAACGCAAACATATCTATCACATTTCCAACACCCTTTGTGCCGTCTATCTGCCTGAGGAATTACCAACGCACAAACTCGTGCCTTACGAGATGCCGCAGAAATACTTCGAAATTGATATTAAGACTCATAGAATTGAATAACTAACACTCTAGATTGCTTCGTCGTTCCTCCTCGCAATGACGCGAAGCGACAACTGAACAACTGGTAACTGAATAACTGAACAACTGATGAACATTCTGCACCTGCTGAGCTGGTTCCCCACCCCCGACGATCCCACCTTGGGCAACTTTTGCGTCCGCATGATCGACGCGCTGCCCAAGGATTGCCATTCCGTCATCCTCTCCGTCTGCGACGGCAAGAGCATGACGAAATCGTTTGAGGTCAAGGAGATTGAGGGCGCACACCACACCCATGTGCAGATATATATCCGTCCGCCGAAGGTCAATGCGATTCGCAAACTGAAGATGTTATGGTTGTATCAATATGGTTTGCGATACATCAAGAAACGCTTCTTCAATCCTGACTTGATTCATTTGCATGTCACCTATCCACTTGGACAAGTAGCTTTGCTGTGGAAAAAATTGTTCGGATACAAATACGTCCTCACTGAGCATTGGACCATCTATCAGCCTCAAAACAAGGACGTTCTAGTGGGCAGATTAAAGAAAAAGATAGTCAAGATTGCCAACAATGCTGAGCTTATCATGCCCGTCAGCCTCGACTTGCAGCATTGCATGGAAGGCCACGGTGTGCATAACCGCTTCAAGGTGATTTACAACTTGGTGAATACCGACATGTTCAAGCCCCGAGCCGATGGCATAGATGCTCTCGATTCACCGTCCATGTCATACCGAACAACGAAGGAAGTGAGCGTATCTATGGACGGCGAAACTCGGCATGACATGCCATCGGACAAGAAACGAATGCTCCACATCTCCACTTTACGCGACGAGGCCAAAAACTTCAGCGGCATTCTGCGCACCATTGAGCGCCTGCGCCAGCAGCGTAACGACTTCGAGCTGCACGTCATCCATGACTACGAAGCCATTGAATTTAAGGCTTTTGTAAAGGAGCATCATTTGGAAGACTGCGTCATTTTCCACGGCAAGAAGACCTCCGCTGAGGTGGCTGAAGCCTACCAGCAGGCCGACTTCTTTGTGCTGTTCTCCAACTTTGAGAATCTGCCCTGCGTCATTGTGGAGGCTTTCGCCAGTGGCGTTCCCGTGCTTTCCACTGCCGTGGGCGGTATCGCTGAGATCCTTTCTCATGAACGCGGCATCCTCATCCCACAAGGCGACGAGAGTGCTTTGCTGCAAGGCATGAACCAGATGCTTGACCACTATCAAGACTACAACCGCGAAAACATTCGCAAATATGCAGTCAAGACTTTTTCCGCCGAAAACATTGGACGACAAATCTTTGAGGAATACAAGAAGGTAATCGAGAAAGCTTAGTCTTCGTTGTTCCCAACGGCGTTTTTCATGATGCCAATTTTGGAACTTTCCACGAAACTGAGGATGAAGTCGCGGTCTTCCGAGGCGGGAAGGTTTTCGCGGATGTACTGTACCGATTGGGTGACATTCATGCCTACGCTGTAAATCACGCGATACACATCTTGAATGGCATTGATGCGTTGGCGGGTGAAGCCGCGACGCACCAAGCCGATGGAGTTGACACCCGCATAACATACGGGATAGCCCGGACCCGTCTTCACAAACGGCGGAATATCCTTGTTGACCAAAGCACCACCACAAATCATCACATGAGCACCGATACGACAAAACTGGCTCACCGCCGCCAAACCGCCAAAGATGGCCCAATCGTCAACGGTGATGTGTCCCGCAAGTGTGGCAGCATTGGCCATGATGACATGGTCGCCGAGATAACAATCGTGGGCCACATGGGTGAACGCCATCAGCAGGCAGTCCTTGCCCACCACGGTCTTACCCGAGGCCGCTGTACCCTTGTTAACCGTCGCCGACTCACGCACCGTAGTACCGTCGCCGATGTAGCAATAAGTGGTTTCACCCTGGTATTTCAAGTCTTGAGGAATGGCCGAAATGACCGCGCCAGGGAAAATCTTGCAGTTTTTTCCAATGCGCGCACCGTCCATAATGGTGGCATTGGGACCTATCCAAGTGCCGCTGCCAATCTCCACATCCTCGCCAATCCACGCGAACGCCTCAATCTTCACGTCTTCCGCGATGCGGGCGTTGGGATGGATATAGGCTAAAGACTGGTTCATGCTTAATACAATAAGGTGTGCTTGATTTTTCTCGCGAAAGCCGTGTTGGAGAAATGTCCAGGTTTCACTGCGGTCACCTTGCCCTTGATGGGACGGCCGACCAATGTCAGGTCACCGATAACATCCAACAGCTTGTGACGAGCAGGCTCGTTGTCAAAATAAAGCTCCACATTATTCAAAATACCACCCTCTTTCACAGTAACCTTCGGTTTCTTAAAGAAAGCAGCGATATGATCAAGTTCCTCAGCAGAGACATTACGGTTGACGAACACGATGGCATTGGTCAAATCGCCGCCCTTGATAAGGTTACGGCTGATAAGTGTTTCCAACTCATGCAAGAAAACAAAGGTGCGGCAAGGTGCAATCTCGTTCTCGAAATCCTTCAAGTCATGCAATGAAGCATGCTGTTCGTCCAAAACCTTGGTGTTGTATTTCACCTTCACATCGATTTCAAAACGGTCGCAAGGTTCCATCCTCAACTCAATGCCCAAGACTTCGTTTTTGTAGGAAATAGGCTCCTCGATGACGAGATAGTTGCGAGGCGCGTTCTGCTCGACGATACCAGCTTGGTGAATGGCCTCGACAAAGAATTTCGCGCTACCATCCATGATAGGCGTCTCTTCTACGTCAATGTCAATCAGCACATTATCAATACCCATGCCACGCAAGGAAGCCAAAACATGTTCAACAGTGTAAATTTTCACGCCACCTTTACCAAGGGTAGTACCACGCGCAGTATCAATGACATTATCTACGTCTGCCTCAATAATTGGCTGGTTTTCAAGGTCTATTCTACGAAAACGAATTCCAGAATTTACGGGAGCCGGATTGAAGGTGAGGGTTCCGCACTGACGCGTGTGGAGGCCTGCTCCTTTGACACTGACTCTATTTTTGAGCGTACATTGTTTATCTTGCATAAAAACTAAGTTATGTGGAACTTGCCCACAAAAAACGGGCAAAAATAGGAAAATATTCTTCAACCTACAAAAAAAACCGTACCTTTGAACACTTTTACAAAGCTCTAAAAATAGAAAACACACATAATGAAGCATTTAGCAAAAACCATAAAAGTCATTTTTTTCACACTTGGCGCTATTTTCCTCGCAATGATTGTGCTGGCGTTCACTTCCAAACCATTTTATTGGTATTTCAATCTGGGGCAAAATCCCGACAAAACTACGGTCATAACGCATCCTGAATACATCATTATGTTCGGCGGAGCCGGAATGCCTTCTGAGGACAATCTGATGCGCTTGTACCATACGGCAGCCTTAGCGCGCCATTTCGATGTCCCCGTCCTATTGGTGCATCCCGAAGACTCGCTCTGCCAAGCCGAAATGACCCGACTTTTGCGTCAAGGCGGCATTGACAGTGTCCTTTATATGACCGAAGGTACCAACACGCGCTCACAAGCATTGGAATTGAAAGCTTTACATCCTGAACTTACTGAAAAGCAACTTATTGTTGTCACTTCGCCAGAGCATATCAGACGCACGGTGAAATGTCTGAACAAAGTCGGATTCCAAAATATCATCGGCAAGGCAGCCTACCCTGCCACTGTGGATTTCGACCTGTCGCTGAAAAAACAGAAACTCGGTGGGAACAAGGCCATTCCATCGATAGAAAGCGTCAAAATGCGCTATACGTTCTTCAATTATCTGAAATTGGAAATTACCTGCGTGAGGGAATATTCCGCGCTGGCGTATTACCGTCTCAAAGGTTGGATTTAGCTTTCAATTCAGCCAATTCCTTTTCAAGGGCATCTAACTTGCGTGCCATCTCGTCGATATGGCGGAAACGCGCGTTGGAAACCAAATACTGTCGCAAAGGCTGTATCGGCGTTCCCATAAACTGTTGGTTTTCTTGCTTGATGCTGCCCATGATGCCGCTTTGGCCACCAAACTGTGAGCCATCAGCGATGGTGATGTGTCCCACGAAGCCCGACTGCCCGCCGACGACGCAGTTCTTGCCGAGTCGAGTCGAGCCACTGACACCCACTTGAGCTGCCAAAGCAGAATTCTCTCCAACTTCCACGTTATGAGCAAGATGCACCAAATTATCGAGTTTGACGCCCTTGTGGATGCGCGTAGAACCCATCGTGGAGCGGTCGATGGTGGTGTTGGCACCGATTTCCACATTGTCCTCGATAACCACATTACCCACTTGCGGAATCTTCTCATAATGCCCGTCGGACTGTGGCGCGAAACCGAAACCATCCGCACCAAGCACCACACCTGCATGGAGGATGCAGTTGTTGCCGACAACCGTATTGCGGTAGAGTTTCACACCTGGATAAAGCACCGTATTATCGCCGATGACACAACCATCTCCCACATACACCTGCGGATAAACCTTCACGTTGTTGCCAATCTTGGCATTCTCGCCCACGAAAGCAAACTCGCCAAGATACAGGTTCTCACCACATTGCGCTGATTTAGAGACAAAAGCCAAAGACGAAACGCCCTGCTTGTTCTGTGTCATTTGGTCGTAAAAGGCCAACAATTTAGCAAACGACGCATAGGCATCGGGTACACGAATCAAAGTGGCCTGAATGGGCACCGTGGCCTCGAAATCCTCGTTCACGATGACGACAGACGACTTGGTTTCGTATATGTAGTGCGTATATTTCGGATTGGCCAGGAAACTCAACATCCCAGGGGCACCTTCCTCGATTTTGGCCACATTCCAGACCTCTGCGTTGGGGTTGCCTTCCACCTTTCCAGAAAGCAGTTCGGCGATTTGAGTAGCGGTAAATTTCATGTGTTTCGTGTTTGTATCTGAACGGCAAAAACCGTGTTTTATTACAGCAGCCGTTCAAAATCATGTTTCAAGACGGCCACGGCCTGCTCCACCATGGGGTTCGGCAACGCCACAAGGCTTTGCGCGAGGATGGAGACATCCTCCTCGTCCTTAAGCTGTTCAAAAGTCGAATTGATTTGGTTGACGAGTTCTTCCTTGGCATTCACCACGGCGTTCCAAGTGGAATTGGAGACATAAAGCTGCTGGGCGAGGTTGTGCTCAAACTCCTCTCTCACATTCTGTAAAAGCTGGAGATGGAACGCACCTTTCTCCATGCCTGGAACATAGACACGCTTCACCAACTGAGGCAGTTGCACACGTTCAAGATAAAGCAGAAAACGCTCGTAGGCTTGCACCTTCAGCGGCATGATAATCTTCAAGGCTTGCACCTTCAGTTCCATCTTGCTCCCATTGCGGAGTTCGGAATCTTTCATCTTAATCAGCCGAGACAAAAGTATCATGGCCGCGACCATCAGCAAGAGGCCCGCGCCCATTAGTGAATAGATTATCCAGGTGTTCATTGTGTTCTAATTTGGCGGCAAAGGTAGGGAATTTTCGGAGATGTGCAAAATCCTTTGGAATAGGGATTGTTTTTAAGTTTCAGGCCGTTTTTGACCAACAAACATTTTGCGAAAAGTGCAGTTTTGGACGAAAAAGATTTTGCGAAAACTGTCGTTTCAGCCGAAAAAGATTTTGCGAAAAGTGCAGTTTTAGGCGAAAAACATTTTGCGATAATTGAAAAATATGTATTAACAAAAAGATATACAGTAGATTACAATTTTTCAATTTTTACAAGTAAAACAACGCCCTTATAATCTCCACAAATCCTTGGACGAGTTCTGCAAAAAATATCCTTCGCGCATTGGCGAGCGCATTTTGCTTTATACCAAGGACTATCTAAAAGACGAGGTTGTTACTTGTTTGCCGGTGTATTATGCGGCGTATTTATAGTTCACCACCTTATATTAACTGGAAACCATACTTCAGAGGAATTTCTCCATTTTTATAAAACTATATCCTTCTTAAGTTCTTTCTTCAATCTTTTAGTCATCGGCCTAAATGATGCATAAGTCAAAGCACCTGAAATTATAGCTGATACACCAGGAATTGATTTTTTAATAAAACCTTCCACCGCTTTATCTGTTGACTTCTTTCCCAAAAACTCAAGTATTTTTGTAACGATTTGCTTAATCATATTAGAAGCTGGTTTTGCTGCTATTTTTTTTGCATATTGTTTTACCGCTCCTTGAGCAATTTTAGCAAACATTTGACTAGCTCCTTCCACTCCAGCAGCCACGCCTAACAAAACAATTAATGTTTGGTATGCGTTTTCATCCAAATCATCTTTTCCATCTAAAATATCAGGCATTCCATAGACATACGCAAGTTTTTGTGCTGTAATTAACAGTTGAGCATAAAAATTTGAAAGGTCTCCAATTGATGCAGGAATCGCCCATAAACCACCTGGCAATCCAGATGCAGCAGATAAAGCTGTTACTTCTGTTATATGACGCTTAACAACAGCTTTAGCAACTTCATCTATTTCTTTGTCACCGTAAATCTCACGAGTACTTTTGGAACTCAATTGTTCCGAATTCCCATATTTTCGGAAATTATTCTGCAAAAAACCATCACGATCTACTTTCACCCCAGGAAGGTTCATTGCCGCTTTAATTGCTTTTTCCACAAATGACGTTGACATATTTTGTATTTTCAAAAAATATCTATTTTGGGCAAAACTACGAAAAGTTTCGGATTCAGTAGCTAAAACCGTCACTTTTTTACTGTTTTAGCACTCGAATCGCTATTTTATAGCTAAAACTCGGAAAATTTCGGGGATTTAGCACGCATATTCTATTTTTCGCGTTATTCTGCCGACCCTATCGAAAAAAGGCTTACCTTTGCCCTTTCAAAGACGCGGGACTGCGGGACACGGGACTACGAGACAACAAAAAGTCCCGTGTCTCGCGTCTCGAAGTCTCGCGTCAAACAACAACAATTAAACAATCAACATTTAAACATAAATCATGAGCGAAATCATCCTTTCCAACAGAGTTTTGAACATGGCTGAGTGCAACGCTGGCCATGACCAACAAGAGCCGCGAGCTGAAGGCCCAAGGCATCGACGTCATCAGCCTGAGCATCGGCGAACCCGACTTCAACACGCCCGAATCGGCCAAACAAGCCGGTATCAATGCCGTCAACAATAACGACACGCACTACCCGCCTGTACCTGGCACACCCGCACTGCGCAAGGCCATCGCCAACAAACTGAAACGCGACAACGGCCTCGACTACAAGGACACCGACGTTCTGGTTTCCAACGGCGCCAAGCAGGCCATCAACAACGTGCTGCTGGCTGTCGTCAACGACGGCGACGAGGTCATCATTCCCGCGCCGTTCTGGGTGTCCTACCCCGAAATGGTGAAGTTGGCTGGCGGCGTGCCCGTCATCATCAAGAGCGACATCGAGCACGACTTCAAGGTTACTGCCGAGCAACTCGAAAAGGCCATCACACCCAAGACCAAGGTCTTCATGCTCAACACGCCTTGCAACCCCAGCGGCAGCGTCTTCACCAAAGCCGAACTTACCGCCATTGCCGAAGTGTTGAGAAAATACCCGAACATCATTATCATCTCCGATGAAATCTATGAGTTCATACAATATGAACAAAAGCACGAGACTATGGGCCAGTTCGAGTTCCTGAAGGACCGCCTTGTTCTCGTCAACGGCGTTGCCAAAGGCTATGCTATGACGGGTTGGCGTATCGGATACATCGCTGCTCCCCAAGCCATTGTGAAAGCCACCAACAAGATCCAAGGCCAAATCACCTCCGGCATCTGCACCATTGCACAAGCCGCCGCTGCCAAGGCCATGGAACTCAGCCCCGAGAACTCCACGGAAATCCAAGAGATGCTGAAGGCCTTCCGCCACCGCCGCGACACCTTCGTGAAGCTGCTGAACGAGATTCCTGGCGTGAAATGCAACACTCCCGCTGGTGCCTTCTACGTGTTCCCCGAAATGAAGTCGTTCTACGGCAAGACCGACGGCGAGACCGTCATCAAGGGCAGCGACGACCTCTGCATGTGGCTGCTTTACAACGCCCATGTGGCTTGCGTGGCCGGTAACGCCTTCGGCAACGACGACTGCATCCGCCTGTCGTATGCGACCTCCGAGGACAAACTCATCGAGGCAGTGAAGCGCATCAAGGCCGCGTTGACCAAGCTGCACTAAAAAGACGCGAGACTGCGAGACGCGAGACTGCGAGACAGGGTTGTCCCATGTCCTGAAGTCCCGCGTCCCGTGTCATAAAATCATCTGCCATGATCATCCTTTCCACCGAACCCATCCTCCCCATCTTCAACCAAGCCATCGCCGACTACCACAAGTTTGACGACGTGGACCATCCTTGCGAAAACCCTTACGAGAAACTGACCATCGAATGGTACCTTTATAATAAGGCGTGGATTGACACGGTGCAGTGGCATTTGGAAGACCTCATCCGTGACCCAAATATCGATCCAGTGGCGGCCTTGGCCTTGAAACGCCGTATCGACAAGTCGAACCAAGACCGCACCGACATCGTGGAGATGATTGACGGCTATTACCAACTGCTTTTCCAAAAGGTTGAACCACAGCCCAATGCCACGCTCAACACGGAAAGTCCCGCTTGGGCCATTGACCGCCTTTCGATTCTGCAACTGAAAATTTACCACATGAAGGCCGAGGTGGAGCGCGCCGATGTCAGCGAGGAACACAAGGCGAAATGTGAGGAAAAACTGCGTGTTTTACAAGAGCAAAACACTGACCTTTGCACCGCCATCGACCAGCTGATGGAGTGTTACAAGAAGGGCGAAAAGGTAATGAAGGTCTATAAGCAGATGAAGATGTACAACGACCCCGCACTCAATCCGGTGCTTTACGGGCAAAAATGAAAAAGCTCCTTGTCATACGGTTCTCGGCCTTGGGCGACATCGCCATGACGGTGCCTGTCGTCTATGACATGGCCACACAATACCCCGATTGGGACATCACCATACTCAGCCGAGAGATGGCGAGACCTTTATTTGAACTCTTGCCCAACAATGTGCATTTCTTCGCTGCTGACCTGAAAGGTCGGCACAAAGGCTTTTGGGGCTTAAATCGTCTTATAAGAGAAATCCTCTACGAAGAATTTGACCGCGTCGCCGACTTCCATAATGTATTACGCTCCATTCTACTGAGATTAAACTGTCGAATGTCGGGGTGGCAAATTGCCGTCATCGACAAGGGACGCAAAGGGAAAAAGGCTTTAACGCGGCAAAAAAACAAGGTTTTCGAGCAGCAGGCCACCTCGTTTGAGCGTTATGCTAAAGTATTGGAAGAACTAGGTTTCCCAATTAAACCACAATTCACAAAGCTTGACTATTCTTCTTTTTGCGAGACGCAAAAAGCGACTAATGAGACATGGATTGGCATTGCGCCTTTTGCCAAACATCCCGCCAAAGTTTACCCTATGGAGAAAATGGAAGAAGTCATCAAGGCTTTGAGTCAGAGGGAAAACACTACTATATTCCTTTTTGGCGGCGGCGAAGAGGAAAAACGGCAAATCGCGGAACTACACGCCAAATATCCCAATGTGCAACCAGCACAAAGTCAGCAAGGTTTGAAAGGCGAACTTGCTTTGATGGGCCAATTGGATGTAATGCTCTCTATGGACTCCGCCAACATGCACTTGGCATCTTTGGTCGGGACGAGAGTCGTTTCCGTTTGGGGTGAAACGCATCTTTACGCGGGCTTCTTGGGCTGGAAACAAAACCCAAATGATTGCATCCAAGTCGATCTGCCTTGTCGGCCATGCTCTGTTTACGGCAATAAGCCTTGTTTCAGAGGTGATTACGCTTGCTTAAACGGCATCACACCGAGCCAAATCATTGAAAAACTGGTCGGTCATGAGTGATTCCCCCATCGCCAGAATGTTCGACCGCATCTCGCCAAAGTACGACCGACTCAATCACTTATTATCTCTCAACATCGACAAGACATGGCGCAAAAAAACCGCTAAAGCCGTCGCCAAAAGCCAGCCCGAAACCATTCTCGACCTTGCCACGGGCACGGCGGATTTGGCTATCGCTTTGGCAAAATACAACCCACAAGCCCATATCATCGGCCTGGACATTTCCGAAAAGATGCTGGCCATAGGAAAAGAAAAGGTCAAGAAGCAAGGCCTTGAAAACCAAATTGATTTACGTCTTGGCGATGCTGCCGCCTTATCTTTCGAGAGCCAATTTTTCGATGCCGTCACGGTGGCCTTCGGCGTGCGTAACTTCGAGGACTTGCAACAAGGTCTTTCAGAGATTTGTCGCGTCTTGAAGCCTAATGGACAAGTTTATATTCTGGAGTTCTCGATGCCCGAAAGGTTTCCTATCAAACAGGCTTATCGATTGTATTTCAAGCAAATACTTCCAAAAATCGGGAAACAGGTTTCGAAAGACGATTGGGCTTATTCCTACTTGCCCGAATCAGTAGAGCGGTTTCCAAAGCCTGTTGATTTCACACGAACACTTTCCCTTTATGGCTTCTCAAAAGGCACTGTTCAGCGTTTTGGCTTTGGTATTGCCACACTTTATTCTGCTGTAAAAAGCTAGCACATTGCCTTTTTTCCTATTTTTGCCGCCATTATAGCGCAATAAATCAAAACGAATCGCGTTACATTTTGAATTAAAACCCGAACCTCTTGAAAAAAGCATTAAGAATACTCGCCATCGCATTGATGCTCAGCGTCATTGCCATCCCCACACAAGCCCAACGTCGAACCATCCGCTATTTGGCCAACTACGAAAACGAGCCTTATCACTTCGGTTTTTTGTTGGCTTACAACCAGATGATGTACACGGTGAAGACCGTCGATAACTACCAAAATCTCGAACTCGACCCCGAATCGTGGCCAAATGGCCCTATCAGCATCCCGAACACCCAGTACATCTCCATCTACAACATCGAGACGTTGCAGACACCTGGTTTTACCGTGGGCATTATCGGCAGCAAGCGTTTGGGGCGTTATTTCGACTTGCGTTTCATCCCTTCGCTGAGTTTCAGCGAGCGCAGAATGCGCTACGACATCGCCATCAAAGACCTCGATGGAAACATCACCATGAGAGACATCACCAAATCCATCGGTACCACCTTCGTCGAGTTTCCGCTCAACATCAAATACCGTTCGAAACGCTATAACAATATCGGCGCTTATGTCTTTGGTGGCGTCAACCCAAAACTCGACTTGGCTTCCCAAAAAGACAACAAAATGACGGATGCCTCTGGCCAGGAATTCATCAACAACCTCGTCACCAAACGTTTCGATTGCGCCGCCGAGCTTGGCACAGGTTTTGACATTTACAACCAATGGTTCAAAATGGGCATTGAGGTTAAAATGAGCTATGGTTTTCTTGACATCATGAAAGGTGAAGCCTTTATGTACACTGCTCCCATCGCTCAATTACGCAACAAACTATTCCAAGTTTCGTTGATTTTTGAATAATTAACATATTGATTTTCAGTAAATTAAAACAATTATCCGTTTTTTTTGCCCAAAAGTGTTGTAGGTATCGAGCGTCAAAAATGACACGAAGTGGTCTCTTCGTCTAGTCTGGTCAGGACGTCAGGTTTTCATCCTGGTAACTCGGGTTCAAATCCCGGAGAGACTACCAAACTAAGCCCGCCAAAATGCGGGCTTTTTTATTGTCAACGCCATGAAGTTACAAACCCTCATCAGCAACCAATACAACCCTTTCCTCAACCGCGCCGTTGAGCAATATCTCACAGAGCATCAAGAGGAAGACACCGTCACTATGTACCTCTGGAAAAACCGACAGACCGTCGTCATCGGCTACAACCAAAATCCCTACTCGGAATGCAACGTGCAGCTTTTGCTCAACGAAGGCGGTCACCTCATGCGGCGGGGCACGGGCGGCGGTGCCGTCTACCATGATTTGGGCAATATCAACTTCTCGTTCATTGCTGACAAAAAAATGTATGACGTGAAAAAACAGCTTTCCGTCATTCAAGACGCACTCCTCTCCTACGGCTTGCAGGCCGAAATCTCAGGGCGTAACGACCTCACCTGCCAGGGTCGAAAGTTCAGCGGCAACGCCTTCGCAAAAGGGCAAAGGAACAACCTGCACCACGGCACCATCCTCATCAAAACCGACGGCGCCATGATGCAACGTTACCTCACCGTCGACAAAGCCAAACTGATGAAAAACGGTGTGAAGAGCGTGGCCAGCCGGGTTGTCAACCTCAGCGAACTTGTCCCCGAACTGACCTCGGAGAACATCAAACAACCTTTGATTGCCTCATTTGAAAAGGTTTACGGCGGTAAGGCCACTATGCTTGACTTCGACACCTTTATTAATATGAATGAGGTTCAAGACATCATGTCGGAAATTTCGTCTCGAGATTTCCTTTTCGGCCGCTGGAGACAATTCAAGACCATGAAAAAGGCCCAATTCCCTTGGGGTAATGTCGACATTGCATTGCATATCGACGAGGCAAAATCCATTATCACCGAGGCACAAATCGCCTCCGACTGCCTTGAACCTGGGACAATCCGTCAGGCCGAACAGCTCTTGCAAGGCAGCAGCACAAAAACAGCACCTGCCTTTGACAAGGATAACGAAATCTTGCGTGACATCATCGGTTTGATCTACAGCTGAATAAAAAACCGTATTTTTGCAGGCCTATTTAACAGGTTAAGCTCCCTGAGCCAGTCGAAGGGCCGACCGATAGAATGACGGTGCTTCGACAGGCTCAGCAACCTGCATTAACTGAACAACTGATAACTGCCAACTGATAACTGAATGAAATACTATCTTCTCCCCTTAGGCTGCCAGATGAACTTAAGCGACACGGAACGCGTGCGCACGGTGCTCAACGGCATGGGCTTCGTCGAGACCGACAAAGAAGACGAGGCCACCATCCTCGGCATCATCGCCTGCTCGGTGCGCCAGAAAGGCATTGACAAGGTGTATGGTCGCATCGAGAAATGGAACGCCATGAAGAACCGCCAGAACGTCATCACCTTCGTGTCGGGCTGCATCCTACCCGCCGACCGTCTGCGCTTCCTCAAGCTCTTCGACCTGGTCTTCGCCATGAACGAATTGCCCAACTTCCCCGACATGATCCGCCAATACGGTATCGTCACGCCAGCCTCATTGCGCTACGGAGAAGAGATTGAATTTCAACCTGTGGTCAAGCCTTTGGCACCGCTGTTCCATAAGGACGACAAAATCAACCCGTCGGCCAACATGGACAAGTTCTGGGCCATCACGCCAACGCAGACTTCCACTTTCGAGGCTTTTATCCCGATTCAGAACGGCTGTAACAAATTCTGTACCTACTGCGCCGTGCCTTATACCCGTGGCCGCGAAGTGTCACGTCCTTCGGAAGAGATTCTGGCCGAGCTGAAAGACCTCGTCGATAAAGGCTACAAAAGCATCACGCTTTTGGGACAAAATGTCAACTCATACGGCCTCGACAAGAAAGGCGAAGAAATTGATTTTACGGAACTTCTGCGCCGTGTGGGCGAGTTTGGAAAAGCCTCGGGCAAGGAGTTTTGGGTGTATTACACCGCACCGCATCCCCGCGACATGAAGGACGACGTGATAGAGGTGATGGCGCAATATGACTGCCTCGGCAAGCAGATCCACATCCCCATCCAGTCAGGCGACGAGAACATGCTGCAACGCATGAACCGCCACCACGACCTGGCCACCTACCGACATATCATCCAAACCATCCGCGAGAAACTACCTACCGCCACCATCTTCACCGACATCATCGTGGGCTTCACGCATGAGACCGAAGAGGAGTTTGAGAACACGCGCAAGGCCATGGAGGAGTTCAAGTACAACATGGCGTTCATCGCGCAATACAGCGTACGCCCAGGTGCCGTGGCCTCGGAATGGGACGACGACGTGCCGAAGGAAGTGAAACGCCAGCGTTACCACCGCCTCACCGAGGAACTGATGAAGCACAGCCTCGTCTACAACCAAGGTCTCATCGGGCAGACCGTCAAGATGCTCGTGGAGAGCCAAGACCGCAAGAACGGCTACCTCACTGGCCACACCGAAGGGAAGATTGTTATTCGCTTTGCTTCAAGGGATAGGAATCTTATTGGACAAATCGTGAATGTTAAGGTCACATCGGCTTCGCCGCTATCAATTGAGGGAGAACTGGTACAATGATACATGTTAATTGCTGACATGAGAAATCCAAAATCCCACATCTTGCTTGTTTTCCTGCTGTTTGCGGTAGGAAATTCAATTTTTGCCCAATCATGCCAGCCGTTTGTCGATTCCCTGAATGCCATGGTGGCAAGAGACCAAGCCATAAGGATGGCACCATGGAGCGAAGAGAACATACAAAAAATGGACGTCATTGATTCTACCAATACGGCTCATCTGAAAGCATTGATTGCACAATACGGTTTCCCAACTTGGGGTCTTGTTGGGTATGCGGCTTCGGGTCAGGCTTGGTTAATCGCCCAGCATTCAAATCCTGAGTTCCTTGCTGAGTTTTTGAAATCATACAGAAAAGCCGTGAAAGAAAACAATGCAGAAAAGACCAACCTCGCATTGATGGAAGACCGTCACAGGATGAATGAAGGATTACCTCAATTATATGGTTCCCAATTGTTTGGACACAATGCCTATTTCCCGATAGCCAACATTGACGGCATAGATGAACGCAGGCAGTCGATGGGATTGGAACCCATCAAGGAATATGCGAGAAGATTCAACCTTGACACAATTGTCGTGGCTGACTTTTTCTTGGATTACCATAGTTATTATTACTTAAACCTTAAAAATGCATTCGACGCTTATTGGGAAGGAGATTATCCGAAAACGATTCGGTCGTTTGGCACGCTGCACTATCCGTTTCCGAGAGACCTTAAACTGTTGTGTGATGCCTACCTTGCGAGCAATGACACATTGAAAGCGGTTGCCACGGCACGGAAAATGGTTCTGTGCGGTTACCGCTTGAAAAACGATACTCTGTTGGATGGCCTTTTGCGTGATTCAGTGGCAAAGGAATACGCGGCTTTGGTCGAGGAATACCGATTGCAGTTGGACAACAAAACGAATGCGTTGTTTGATTCGATGCAATCATTCAACGCAATCAAGGAATTGTTAGATTTCAAACAACATCCCCGCTACAGCATTGATGCATGGAACAATATCATCCCTTTCATTATACAGAAACATGCAGAGCAAGTCAGTGAAAGTGATTATTTGAAGTTCTTTGATTGGCTGTACAAGCAAGTTATTATAGGCAACTACCACCTATTCGACTATGCCGAATTGTACGATGAAGTCTATTGCCGATTGTTTGGGAAATCATACTATGGACAAAAGACTTTTGACAAGGAAGTTCCACTTTTCGAGGAAGAAATGGTAAATGAAAGGCGTAGGGAGATTCAATTGCCATCAATTGAGGTGTGGGAAGACATCAGAAGCAAGGCTTGTCCAACCAACATAACATTCTAAAAATGAAAAAACCAATCTTTGTCTTGCTGGCCATAGTCGCCTTAACCCTAAACAGTTGCCGTATGCCACGCGAAATGCTGTGGGACATGATGGTGATGCCGTTTTCAGGAATGGACAAGGAACAAGTACACAACATCGACAAATTCATGCCGGACTGCCCACACGGCCAGTTTGAGTTTGACGCGCAATATGATGACAGTTTGAGGCAGAATGAGAGTTATTTCCTTAATACGCAGAGTGCACAAAAAGGATCCTATTCCCTTATACAAACACGAATGTATGATTCGATTGGACACATTGTCGGCGGCTATGAGATTTGCATGGGCAACGCTAAATTCCTTGAAATCTTTGAGAACGTGCCTATCGCAAGCCAATATGAGCAGGTGAACGGGTACGTCAATCCCAAAGTGAGTTTTTACAATGATGTTCATTTTCTCGTGGCCACCGAACAAGAGAAGCAACAGCTATTGGAAGAAACACAAAAATACGATTATACACTCATGGTAATATGGCCCAGCAGTTCACGCTACTACACGAAAAGACATCTTCGCCAAGTGCGGCAATATGTAAAGCGGTTTGGTGAAGAAAACAAGCTTCGAGTGGTTTATGTGCATTTGCCGTTGAAAGGCACAAACGATTAGGTTGGGATGTATTGAAAAGTATGAAAGAAATGAACAAAACAATCTCCTTCAAAACCCTAGGTTGCCGCGTCAACCTTTATGAGACCGATGCCTTAGCGTCGCGCTTCAAGGCGGCGGGGTATGACATCGCCGACAGCGATGCCGATGCTGATGTCTTCGTCGTGAACACCTGCACCGTCACCAACACCAGTGACCAGAAATGCCGCCAAGCCATCCACCAGATTCGGAGGAAACACCCCGAGGCAATTATCGCGGTTACAGGCTGCATGGTCAATCATAGGAAGGATGAGTTACTGCAATCGGGCATTGCTGATTATGTCATTGACAACGAAAGAAAATCCGCCCTGTTCGACATCATCGATGAACATTTCCGCACAGGTCACAGCGACCCCGAGGGCTACGACCGCGACCTGTTCAGCTACCAGCCTGCCTTCGACACCTTCCACACGCGCAGCCTCATCAAGATCCATGACGGTTGCAACAACTTCTGCTCTTATTGCATTATCCCGATGGTAAGAGGGCGTTCCACAAGCCGTCCCGCTGAGGATATTTATAACAATGTGCGCGAGGTCGTCGCCCACGGCTTCAAGGAAGTTGTGCTGACCGGTGTCAATATGGGAAGATACCAATACGAAGACACCAACTTCGAGCAACTTGTGGAGAACATTTTGGACATTGATGGCGACTTCCGCGTCCGCGTCTCCTCCATCGAGCCTGACCAGTTCAGCGACCGTTTCCTCGCCTTGTTCCAACACGAGAAACTGGCACCCCACATGCACATCTGCCTACAAAGCGGTTCAGACGACACCTTGAAACGCATGCACCGCTTCTACACCATCGCCCAGTTCCGCGACATGACCCAGCGCATCAAGGCTTTCCGTCCTGACTTCAACCTCACCACCGACATCATCGTGGGCTTCCCAGGCGAGACCGAAACCACCTTCAAGGAAAGCTGTGACTTCGCCAAGGAAATCGGTTTCAGCCACATCCACACCTTCAAATACTCGGTGCGCAACGGCACCAAAGCCGCTGCTATGCCCGACCAAATACCTGAGAAAGTGAAAACCGAACGCAGCGAAGTGATGCGACAAATCTCCTTGGAGAACAAAATTAAGTATTTTGAATCTATGCAAGGACAAACACAGCGCATGCTCATCGAACGTATCGACAGCAAAGGCGTGGCAAGAGGCTATGGCGAGAACTACATCCCAGTCGTTCTCAACAACTGCACCGCCGAAAAGAACACCTTTATTAATATAAAGCTTGGTGAAATCCTGCATCGCAACAACGAAGAAAAGATGTCATTCGACTGTAAACCAACATATTAAAAAATTAGAAAGATTTTTTTTATCTTTTTGGCTTTGGTTTCACAGAAAAGTTGTATTTTTGCAGACCGAAAAATAGAAACTATAAGGAAAAATAGATATGGCAAATCACAAAGATGCATTAAAGAGAATCCGTCAGACCGAAAAGAGACGTTTGCACAATCGTTACTACGCCAAGAATATGCGTAACGAAGTAAGGAAGTTCCGCGCTTTGACCGACAAGAGCGAGGCCGAGGCCCAACTCCCGAAGATTTATTCCATCATCGACCGCGTGGCCAAGCGTGGCATTATCCACCGCAACAAGGCTGCCAACCTGAAGTCGAAGATGACGAAACACGCCGCCAAATTAGCGTAAGAAAAGATTGATTTTCATCATAGAGTCAGTTGCCTCTTCTACATGTTAGGAGAGGCTTTTTTGCTTGCAGTATGCGAAAAAAGTGTACCTTTGCGCAGTAATAGCCAACCCGACATGAGCAAAGAAAAGAAATGCATCAAGGAATGGGCTCTCAGCGACCGACCGCGCGAGAAGATGCTCAACAGAGGCAAGACCGCCCTGAGCGATGCTGAACTTCTGGCCATTCTCATCCGCTCGGGCAGCAGTGACCAAACCGCCGTTGGGCTGGCCAGCACCATCCTCGAATCGGCAGGCAACAATCTCATCACCCTCTCCGACTTCAGCATTGAAGACTGGATGCAACACAAAGGAATCGGCGAGGCCAAAGCCCTCACCGTCATGGCTGGTTTAGAGTTGGGGAGACGCCTATTGGGCACCGAGGCCAACACTCCCGACAGATTGAGAGATTCTGCCGACGCATACAAACGGCTCCTACCTTGCATTGACGATTTCAGCCAAGAACACTTCATTGTCATGTATCTTGACGTATCGAACACCATCTTGAAAATCGAATGCGTCAGCAACGGAGGCATGACCCATACTATTGCCGACCCACGAATCGTGTTCAAAAACGCTCTCAATGTCGGAGCCACACGCATTATCATCGCACACAACCATCCGTCAGGAAGCCTGAGCCCCAGCGTCGACGACCGTCGACTCACGAAAAAATTCACCGCCGCTGGCGTCTTACTCGACATCACCGTTATAGACCATATCATCCTAAAAAGAGGCGGTTATTACAGTTTCAGGGAACATGGCGAAATGGAATAAACCTACTAAACACCCATGAAAATCGTTACCATCATAGGGGCCAGACCCCAAATCATCAAGGCGGCTGCGTTGAGTCGTGCCATCAAGAACCACTTTTCCGACCGCATCCAAGAAGTCATCGTCCACACGGGACAACACTACGACGACAACATGTCACAGGTCTTTTTCGACGAGCTCGGCATCCCGCGCCCTGATTACAACCTCCATGTCGGCTCGGCCTCCCACGGCGTACAGACTGCCCGCATGACCGAAAGCATTGAAGAGATACTACAAAAAGAACGTCCTGACTTCATTGTGCTGTATGGTGACACGAATTCCACCCTCGCTGGTGCCATAGCAGCCGCCAAGATCCATGTGCCCATCGTCCACATCGAGGCGGGACTGCGCTCGTTCAACAAAGCCATGCCTGAGGAAATCAACCGCATCGTTTGTGACCACTGTTCCACCCTGCTGTTCTCGCCCACCCTCGCTGGCGTCGAGAACCTAAAACGCGAAGGCTTCCCAATGGATAACAACGGTCCCTACACCATTGACAATCCCAAAGTCTATCACTGCGGCGACATCATGTACGACAATAGTTTGCATTTTGCCAACATTGCCGAAGAAAAAACACAAATTATCAGCAAGTTAGGAATAGAGAATAAACCTTTTATCCTAGCCACCATCCACCGCGACAGCAACACCGACCATCCTGAACGACTCAGGGCGATTTTCAGCGCCTTAATACAATTATCACAGGAATGTCAAATCGTGCTACCATTACATCCCAGGACGGCCAAGCTGCTGAAAACCAACCTAAATAGCGAGAAACAGACGCAAATCTTCAACAGTTCGAGCATCAGCCTCACCCCTCCAGTCTCCTTCCTAGAGATGATCGCCTTGGAGCGTCACGCTCAATTGGTGATGACCGACTCGGGCGGCGTGCAAAAGGAAGCCTATTTTTTCAAAAAGCCCTGCATCATCCTGCGACCCGAGACCGAATGGGTGGAAATCGTGGAAACGGGCAATGCCATCCTCGCTGATGCCGACGAGAACCGCATCATGAAAGCGTGGAAGCATTTCGAGGCAAATCCACCGACTGATTTCCCAAAGATATTCGGCGACGGCCATGCGGCGGAGTTCATGCTAGAACAAATGCTACTCATCAACGCGACGAAATAAAATGAAAAACAGAGCCCTATTCCTTCTCTTTGCTCTCACGCTGCTATTCTATGATGCGAAAGCACAATGGCATCCCATGAACGGGCCCCAAGGTCGTTATGTCAGAAGCATTCTTTGTACCGATAGCCTCTATTATGCTGCTACAGGCGGTGGCGTCTTGGTGAGCAGCGACCAAGGCCTCAACTGGGAGTTCCGCAACAACGGACTCACCTCGTGCGACACAAAATGTCTCGTCACATATAACGACACAGTCTTCCTCGCCACCGACAAGAATATCTTCCGCACCACCGATGGCGGTCTTCACTGGACACCTGATCCTTACCTGCATAACCATTATGTCAAGCACATACTGGTTCACCACGGCTCACTCCTTGCCTCCACCTACGTTCAAGGTGTCTATCAATCCATCAACGGCACCCAAGGCGAGTACATCACGGGCATCTTCCCCAGCGACGTGCGCTATCCCTATTTCATGTCCGACAACGAAAACGCCATTTTCATCGCCACTTACAGGCGCGGGGTCTACCGTTCCTTCAATGACGGAGCCTCCTGGGAGTCATGCAATAGTGGACTAAACAACGATGTGCTCGGCATCTACTGCCACAACGGAAAGGTCTTCGCCACCGTACTTGGACAAGGTGTCATGGCTTCCAGCAACAACGGCGACACCTGGACGAGCGCCAACCTCAACAAGCAAGCCAAAGGCTATGCTCACCTCGGCGACACACTTTATGCCGCTTGCATAGGACAGGGTGTCTACGTCTCCTACAACAACGGCGTCACTTGGCAGGACTTCAACTCCAACCTTGCGTCAAAGAACCTCTGGTGCATGGACGCTCGCGATGGACACATCTTCGTCGGCGACACCGATGGACACATCTACCGCGGCAACAGCGATGGAACCGGCTGGATACGCACCAACACACCTGCGTTCCTAGCCTCTGTGGGCAATATCGGCACCAGCAACGGTCGTATTCTGGCCGCCACCCATGGCTCCGACATGTTCTACACCGACAATGGCAGCACTTGGACACAAAGCACCAACATCGGGACGGTGGAGATACGAGGCATGATGGTGGAAGGCAACAACGTGTTTATCGGCACCGACATGCTGGGTAGTTTCCTCTCCACCAACAGAGGCACATCATTCAGTTCGGCGGGCTCTGGGCTGCCTGAGAACCAATGGCTTCAGAGTCTGGTGCGCTGCGATTCGCAGATCATTGCGGGAAGCAAGGACAGGATGTATGTCTCCTTCGGACTTGGCCAGCAATGGTACGTACCCACCTGCCTGCCACTTGATATTGACGTTGTTGACCTCACCTGGGACGGTAGCATCATGTACCATGTCTCCTACGAGGGCGTATTGCGCCACAGCCGCGAGCAAGGCTCCAACTGGCAAGTCCTCAACTCACCGTTCGAAGGCGTCAACTACACCAGTTTGCGTTATCACGACAATGGATTGTATCTTGGCACTCGCGAACATGGCCTTCATTTCAGCGACGACATGGGTGAGACCTGGCACAGCATCGACGCGCTGCCCAGCGATGCCACCATCAGGCGCATCACCACGACGGATACTATCATCGCCGTGGGCTGCGAAGACGGCTCCATATACCTGAAATACGACCATTGCAATGAATGGCAACAGATGGAAGACATCCCTATGGAAGGACCCATCCTTGACATCTGCATCGATGGCGAGTTGATTTACGCTTCTCCTATGGCTGGTGGCATCTGGTACACCGAACTGCCCGCCATGCCTGACTTCATCGCTGAATCCAATGAAGTGTCTCTGACGATTACGCCCACCCCCGCCTCTGCATTCATCACAGTTTCAGCCAGCAAACCCATGCACAACGCAGAACTGACTATATATGACCTTCAAGGGAAAGTCTGCTACAACAGCATAATACAAGGCTCTTACCACGAGATACCGACCAGCGGCTTCTCGACAGGAATCTATTTTGTGAAAGTGGCTGGTGACAAGACTATCACAATCCGAAAAGTGGCAATCCAGCACTAAAACAAACTTTTTTTTGAATCAGGTGTTGCGGGTAAAGAAAAAATTCGTATCTTTGCACCCGCTTTTTAAGTAAAAACACTATTTAATTAAATCATTAACAATCAACTAATTATGAATCAGTACGAAACCGTTTTCATTTTAACTCCCGTTTTGTCTGAAGATCAGATGAAGGAAGCGGTAAAGAAGTATGAAGATCACCTGACCGGTGCTGGTGCAGAGATCGTTCATGAAGAGAACTGGGGCATGCGTAAGCTGGCCTACCCCATCCAGAAGAAATCCACGGGCTTCTATCAGTTGATAGAGTACAAGGCCGAGGGTAATGTCATCGCCGATGTCGAGACCGAGCTCAAGCGTGACGAGCGCGTGATGCGCTTCCTCACCGTGAAGCTTGACAAGCACGCCGTCGCCTACAACGAGAAGAGACGCAAGAAAGCAGCAGAAGCCGAGAACGCTCCTGCCACTAACGAAGCGCAAGCCTAATGTTGAACCCTTAAAATTGAAAGAGACATGGCACAAGTGAACAACAACAACGACATCAAGTATCTGACCCCCATTGCCGTAGATACCAAGAGAAAGAAATACTGCCGCTTCAAGAAGAACCGCATCAAGTACATCGACTACAAAGATGCCGACTTTTTGCTGAAGTTCGTCAACGAGCAAGGCAAGATCCTGCCCCGCCGCATCACCGGCACTTCCACGAAATACCAGCGCAAGGTTGCCCAGGCCGTCAAACGTGCCCGTCACCTCGCCCTGATGCCTTTTGTAGCTGACTGTTTGAAATAATTTGAAGGAGGACAACACATGGATATTATTCTGAAACAAGACGTCACCAATTTGGGTTACAAGAATGACATCGTGACCGTGAAGCCCGGCTACGGCCGCAACTACCTCATCCCCCAAGGCATGGCCATCCTGGCGACCGAGAGAAACCGCAAGATCTTGGCCGAGGAAATGCGCCAGCAGGCTCACAAGGAAGAGAAGATTAAGAATGAAGCTATGGACAAAGCCAAGGCTTTGGAAGGCCTGAAGCTGCAAATCCCTGCCAAGGCTGGTACCTCCGGCAAAATCTTCGGCTCGGTCAACAGCATCATGATCGCCAACGCCATCAAGGAAGCCACCAACATCGAAGTGGACCGCAAGCAGATCGTCCTCAACGAAGACGCCATCAAGGAACTGGGTGACTATACCGCCAAGATTCGCCTCCACAAGGAAGTGAGCGTGGATGTCGACTTCACCGTCTTCGCCGAATGAACATCAGAACTTTTTCATAACAATTGGGCTGCCCCATCCGTGAGGCAGCCTTTTTCTTGCCAATGGTTACCAAGAACGAGATAAAACAGGTTGCATCACTCCGGCAACAGAAATTCCGCAAGGAATGGGGGCTCTTCGTCGTTGAAGGACGAAAAATGGTTGAAGAGCTACTACACTCGCGTTTTGCCGTCAAAGCACTTTATGTTACCGAAACCTGCCACGACCTTTTCCCTCAGGCCGAAACCGTTACTGAGGTACAGATGGCACAGATGAGCGGTCAGGATACGCCTCCCGGCATCCTCGCCGTGGTGTACATCCCCGAAAAACAAGGACTGTCACCGTCTCCGAGACACATCCTTGCCTTGGACGGCATCGCCAACCCAGGCAACATGGGCACCCTCATCCGCACGGCCGAATGGTTTGGCATTTACGACATCGTTTGCAGCCCCGACTGTGTGGAAGTATGGAATCCCAAAGTCATCCAAGCTACGATGGGTTCCATCTTTAGAATCAACGTTTTTGAAACCAAGCTCCCCGCTTTCCTCGCACAGAAGAAAAACGAGGGCTACACGATTTACGGCGCCTTGCTTGATGGGGACAACCTGTTTGAAACGAAATGCAACCACGAAGGCATCATCGTCATCGGCAGCGAGTCGCATGGCATCCGAAACGAGGTTATGCCTTTCATCACTCACCCTATCACCATTCCCCGTGTCGGCGAAAGCGTGACGGAGTCGCTCAACGCTTCCGTTGCGGCTGCCATCATCATGGCCGAGTTAACCAAGCCCTGCTAATCTCCACCACAAAACTTGAAGCACCAGCTACGGTGCGCCAAAAGCTCGGGCACTGTCGTACCTGCCAATCTAACCTTTCGCGAAGTTATCATACGCGACGAGAAAACGCCCATGCCTCCATCGATAAGGGTGTAGTCGTTGCCGCCCTGCGTACCATATCCTCCCATCGAATTCCACTCAATATAACGCGTCAACTCTTCCCCTGCCGCCGCAATGGTGATTTCCACAGGATAGTCGCCAATGAAGCGCGATAAGCCCGCTATGGAAGTGTCGGCACCAATAAAGTCCCTCAGCATCTCATGAAACTGCTCTGGCCGATAAGTGACGTGATAATACCCATCCTCCAAATGGGCAGCAAGATAGTACTCATCATAGGTATTCAGTTTCCAATACATTGTACGCGGGACAGAATCCGAAGTCGGGGTACGCTGTTCCTTAAAAGTGAACGACATGGTGATATCGTATGAGGCAGCGTTAATAGCTGGATAAAACTCCAAAGGACGGTTGGTGCCGAAATACTGTTGCGAGAAATTGGCAGCAAGACTTTTCACAAAAAAACCGTCGGAACCCACAATATCTGCATCAGAAACCAAAATGCGGTCTGGAAGCACAATCGAAAGACGGTATGAATAGCTGTCGGTCTTCGTGTTTTTGCCCAACCGCTCCGCTGTATAATACAGTTTTTGCTTGGGCGCATAAAATGTTCCCTCTTGCTTATTCCTAATGGTAATCGTATCAAGAATGATTTGTCGAATACTGTCACCATTGCAAAACTCCGTGAGACGCACGTCAAGCTTCCCAGGATAATCACTTGAATCAGGATTCATTGCAACTTGCGTGGCATCGTCGTTTTGGGCATAAAACGCCCTCGTGATCTTGATGAAATTGGTATCGGCATTGGCATCAAGTAAACCATAAACGATTGGAACTATTTTATAATCCGCATAGAGGTCAATGTCTTTCCTGCATGAGGAGCAAACTATAAAAACAGCAAAAAACAGTACTGAAATATTCTTTTTCATATCTGAACTATATTTTTTTCGATACAAAATTATAACAAACTTTTCAATATCCAAACTTTTTTGCTGTTTTTTTTCAAAAATCAGATTCCTAACAAACATCATTGATGTTATGGATCCATCGGAAAACGCAGTTTTTTGGAGCCAAATTTTATAGGAAAACGCAGTTTTTTAAAAGTGAATTTTATAGGAAAACGCAGTTTTTGTTTTGTAATTCACTGAAAATATGTATTTTTGCGGCAAAATAAAAATCACGGCCATGCTGAAGCGAAAAATAGAGGCTTACATTGAGGATTTCTTGGCTCCACGACCGCAGAAAATCCTGATTTTGGACGGTGCCCGACAGACGGGAAAGACCTTCATCATCCGTCAAGTTGGACAGCGGATGTTCAAGAACTATGTGGAAATCAACTTGTTGGACGACAGTCTGAACGAGCGGAACTTTGCCGATGCGAAATCGGTTGCGGGTTTTTACCTACAACTGAGTGCTTTGGCAGGAGAAAAGTTGGGCAGCAAGGAGGACACTTTGGTCTTTCTCGATGAGATTCAGGCTTATCCGCATTTGCTCACTTTGCTCAAATTCCTTAATCAGGACAACCGCTATACCTACATTGCCAGTGGTTCGGAGTTGGGCATCACCTTGTTCAAGACGCTTTCCATCCCTATGGGAAGTATTGAAGTGCGCCATCTTTATCCGCTTGATTTTGAGGAGTTCCTTTGGGCAAATGGCGTGGGCGAAGAGTTCATCAGCCATTGTCACGAGATGTTTTTGGCCAAGAAAAGCCTGCAAGAGAGTTTACATCGGCGGATGATGGACCTGTTCCGCAAGTATTTGTTGGTTGGGGGATTGCCCGAAGCGGTGCAGTCGTTTGTGAACGACACTAATATAGCTACCGTACGACAAATCCAAGGCCAAATCCATGAGTATTACGGCATTGATGCTTCAAAATATGACCAAGAAAACCGTCTGAAAATCAGGCGTATCTATGACATGATTCCTTCGGTATTGGAAAACAAGAAGAAGCGCATCGTTGCCCGCGACATTGAAGGAATGGACAGCAAGCGTTTCAAGGACTATCAAGACGAGTTCGATTATCTGATTGCTTCGGGCATCGCCCTTGATGTGAAGGCCATTTCGACACCAGTTTTCCCACTCGTCGAGTCGATGAGCAAGAACTTGTTGAAGTTGTATCTCAACGATGTCGGCATTTTGACGGGCATCCTCTATCGAAACAACATCAATCCGATTTTGAATGACGAGTGCAGCGTGAATTTGGGAACGGTGTACGAATCGGCGGTGGCGCAAGAACTGAAGGCGCATGGCTTCAAGTTGTTCTATTACGACAACAAGAAAAAAGGCGAAGTCGATTTCCTCATCGACGACTATGAGCATCTTTCAGTATTGCCGTTGGAAATCAAATCGGGAAAAGATTATTATGTGCATAGTGCTTTGGATCATTTCATTGAAAATGAGGATTATTCCGTGAAAAACGCCATCGTGTTCTGCAACGAAGGAACCGTTGAAGTAAAGGACAGCGTGACCTATATGCCGGTTTATGATGTGATGTTTTTAGGAACTGCTCTCTGAAATCTTTTACCAATTCTCTTCCATATCTCTTGAGGAAAACAGATTTTTTTCTTCAATCGGCTTGCAAATGCCTTCTTTTTTCTATTTTTGCTGTCGGATTGGTTTCGGCCTGTCCGTACATATTGAAAGAAGCGTTATGCTTGTCTTGTAAGTCGAGAACCTGAGAAATTCATTGACTTTATTTGTCACAAGGAGCATAGTGGCTACCACTTTAGCGTGGGCTGCTATCTCATATTTGCGACAAATAGGTAATTCTCAGGACCTTCGACTTGGAAATGTGGCATACAGTTCCACGCTTCTTTTGTGTAATCGTCCTTGGGGGAACTGGAGGATGGACATTTGCAATCATTATGGGTGACGAAGGTACATTTGGCAAGTCTTTCAAACGCGAGGTCGGAAAAAACACGGGAAAACTGGTTAGTAATTTCTTGTTTGGCGACAAATGGTCTACACCTCATAAAGTCATAAGCGAAAGAGCCAAAATACAAGGCGAAAACGACAAAATAAGAATCGAAAGCAACGAAAAACGCAAAGACAAAGACCAACTCAATCTAATTGATGCTGCCGTTTTGAGCAATATTGATAAGGTAGCAACATTCAGATACTCAGCAGACAAAACAGAATTAATCGAACAACTTTCGGAACTGTCAGTGCAACTTTCTGCAAACAAATATCACTATACAGGGGATGATGAATCGAAAATCAGAAACAAATTCAACGATGCATTATTGGAAAAATACAAGCAAGGGTTAATTCGCCTAAAAGCCATTGACCCAAACGAGCCTTTACTACCGTATTACAAAAAGGCATATAGAAAAGCCCGGTTTATCAAAAGTTGGAAGAAGTTCACTGTTCTTTACATAATCTTGTTCCTTTTTATTGGCTTTTTGTTATTAGTTGGCTTCTTCGACATAATGGGTTGGTAACGAATTAATTTACAACACTATGAATATCAAACAACGATTAGATGAAATTTGGTCGCAGGATTACATCACATCACTGCCATTCCAAGTCAAACGAGGTTATTGCTTTGCCGAAAACAGTGAAAAGAAGCCTTTCCTCATCACAGGCTTCAATCCCTCATTCAGAGACGGGCAAGACCACATGGGCAACACAAGTTTCAAAGTGGATTTCTACGACACTACCCACGACAACTACTTCTCACCCGTCAAGAAAATGCTGTATGAGGACGAATACAACATTGATATCAGAGGTGAAGCCGCTTACACCGATTTGTTCTATTTCCGCGAACAAAATCAGGAGTTTATGCAAAAACAGATTCTTCCCAACCCTAATGGCATCCGCTTCACGGTTGACCAACTGAATCTCACGCAACACATCATCGAAGAAGTCATCCAACCAAGGCTTATCATCGTGAAAAACAAGGAATCATGGGCCTATTTCGGAAAACTATTCGAAGAAAAGGGATGGGTGTGGATGGGCTATAAATTCGAGTTCATCCAAAACATGGACTGTGGCGAATTGCTCAGAATCACAGGACTTTTGAACAGCCATGAAAGAATTGCCCCCGAAATCAAAGAAACCAACCTCAAAGGAAGTTTCGTATTGTTCTCGCAACACATCAACCAATACACACCGATTGAGAAACGGCCATTCGCAAGAGAGTTGTTCAGCATCGGCTTTTGGGCACATGCAGAGAAAATGACAAAGGAATTTGCAATCTGACACAATTATGAAAAACAACCACAAATACTTGCTGTTTGTTGCTTTTACGGCTCTTGGTTTCATACTTGGTCTGTCATTCAATGGGCTATTTGCCAAGGCACATGCCGAAAACGAGAAAAACACGCTAAAACTTCCCGAAACGGAAAAATCTTTTGAAGTCATGTCGTCTGGTGCTGTCCGTAATGCCGATTACGAAATCGTCAGCATTTATGGTCGCAAATACATCATCTTCAGTTCGGGCAGCGACATTGAGGTATTGAATTATTGAGAAGCACTTTGCAAATCTATCATAGGCTAACTCCGCCGCCTCCAACCGCCCATTTCAGTGGTTTAAGCATGATATTTCTAGAAATCACCTAAAATAGGCAACCTAAAATAGGTTGTTTTTGCAAAAAGTTGTATTTTTGCGCCAAAATAGCGTTTGTGATGAATCCTTTTTTGGTTAAAGGTTATGTGTCGCCAGAGTATTTTTGCGACCGAGAGAAAGAAACAGAAGCCTTGCTGCGCAACATTCAGAATGGTGTGGATACTACGCTGATTTCCCCTAGGAAGTATGGTAAAACAGGCTTGATATTACATTTGTTCGATGCTATTCAGCGAAAGAAACTTCCCTACGAAACGCTATATGTGGATGTTTTCGCCACCCGTTCGCTTTCTGATTTTATCAAGGTCGTGGCAGAGGCGGTGATGAAAAAATTCCCGGAAAAAACGCATATTGGAAGCAAGTTCATCACCTTTATCAAAGGTTTGCGCCCCGTGATTTCGTATGACTCGCTAACAGGTGTTCCTCAAGTCCAATTCAATTATCAAATGGCGGCCGAGAAAGAGCATACCCTTAGTGGATTGCTTGAATTCATTAATTCACAACAAATTGATATTGTTTTGGCTATTGATGAATTTCAGCAGATTGCGGAATATCCTGAAACGAATATGGAGGCGTTGCTTCGAACCCATATTCAACAAATGCACAACACGCATTTCATTTTTTGCGGTAGCAAGCGGTCTGTGATGAGTGAGATGTTTTTGAACGCCAAACGTCCGTTTTTCTCAAGTTCAAGGATGATGTCGTTGGATAAAATTGATGAGGAAATATACAAGCAGTTCATAAGGTCTCAGTTCGGGAAGGCAGGTATTGACATTAATCCAGAGGCTTTGGAATATATCATGGAATGGACTCAGGGTTATACTTTTTATACGCAGACGGTTTGCAATGCCGTATATGGTATGTTGCCCTCACGAGTCACTATTGAGGTGGTAAGGACGGCTTGTGCTGATATTTTGGAAGGATTGACGGATAACTATTTGCAATACAGGGAGTTGGTAACGCCAGCGCAGTGGAATTTTCTTATCGCTGTTGCCAAAGAAGGCGAAGTGGAGCAATTGAGTTCTACAAGATTTTTATCCGCCTATAATATCGGCGGGGCGACTTCCGCAAAACGGATGGCGCAGTCACTTTCTGAAAAGGAACTGCTGTTGCCAGTCGTGAAATCGCGAAAAACTGCCTATAAGATTTACGATGTTTTTTTCTTGCGTTGGATACAAGAAAACTTGTAGTTTTGTTTTTAATCTAAATAGGTGTTTTTGTAATTACCTAAAATAGGCAACCTAAAATAGGTCGTTTGTCTTGAAGAAAAAACCGAGCGGAACTAAGGTTTAGTTCCGCTCGGTTTTCCATTTAAAGGAATACTTACTCTGCCGCCTCCAGCCTTCCGTGGCATTGCTTGTATTTCTTTCCGCTACCGCAGGGGCAGGGGTCGTTGCGGCATATCTTCTTCCCGATGCAGTTGGGTGGCAAGATTTGCCAATAGTGTCCACGAAAGCACTAAAAACCATTTTCATGGACATATTTTAAATTAAAATGTGTCCACGAAACTGAATTTTTGTATCTTAGTGGACACTTTTTTATTCTATTATTGTCCATAAAAAGAAAAGTTATGTATCTTTGCAGCATAAAAACAATGTGTTATGCAGGAAATTATCGGTAGAAAAACAGAAAGAAAGGAACTTGAAAGGCTTTACAATTCGGGGAGGCCGGAGTTCGTGGCAGTCTATGGCCGTAGGCGCGTGGGGAAGACATTTCTCGTCCGCGAGCATTTCTCAGGTCGCTTTGCATTCTATCACACTGCTATCTCACCCGCTGATTTTCAGGGCAAGAAAAAGGATTTGAAATGGGAGCAATTGCGAGCGTTTTGCTCAAGCATCCAGCAGTTTGGTGGCGATTGGGACACCATGCCTTCCGACTGGTTTGAGGCTTTCGCTTGCTTGCGCGCCATGCTGGAACAGCAAGACAACACGGAGCGAAAAGTGGTCTTTATCGACGAGTTGCCTTGGATGGATTCGGAGCGGTCGGGGTTCGTATCTGCACTGGAACATTTCTGGAACGGTTGGGGCGCAGGCCGAACCGACCTGATGCTCATCGTTTGCGGCTCGGCGGCTTCGTGGATGAACCGGGCTTTATGGCCGCCTCACCTACGAGATGCACCTTTCGCCGTTCAATTTGGCGGAATGTGAACTGTATTATGAGTCGCGCGGCATCAGCATGGATCGTTATGAGCAAGTGCAATGTTATATGGTATTTGGCGGCATTCCCTACTACCTCAATTACCTCAAGCCTGAAAACAGCCTCTCGGAAAACATTGACAATCTCTTTTTTGCCAAGAACGGACGACTTCAAAAAGAGTTCGAGCGGCTTTACAGTTCCTTGTATTCCAACTCGGAGAAATACATGGAGATTGTGCGGCTGTTGGCCACCAAACGCGGCGGTTTCACGCGAAAGGAAATCGCGGAACAGACCTCGATAGCCTACAACGGGCGGCTTTCCAAGATGTTGCAGGCGTTGGAAAAAAGCGATTTCGTGACCACCTACACTTATTTTGGAGGCAGTGCGCGGAATGTCTATTACAAACTGGTGGACAGGCTTTCGTTGTTCCATCTGAGTTTCCTTGACGGAAAGAAACCATCTCGCCAAGGCTTTTGGACGAAAAACATCCGTACTCCTGAATTGAACACTTGGCGGGGCTTGGCTTTCGAAGAGGTGTGTCTGCTTCATGAGGCGCAAATCAAGAAGGCATTGGGCTTTGGTGCCGTTGATGCGATTGTGGCTCCGTGGCGCAGCAAGACCGGCAACGCGCAGGTAGACTTGCTATTCGACCGAAGCGACCGCGTAGTCAACCTTTGTGAAATGAAATTCGTTGCCGACGAGTTTTCCATCGACAAGGATTATGATGCCGAGCTTCGCCAGAAAGTGGAACGTTTTGTTGAGGACACTTCCTGTAAGAAATCTATCCATTTGTCATTAGTGACAACATACGGCCTCTCCAAAAACAAGTATTCCAATCGTTTCCAGTCAGTTATAACGATGGATTACTTGTTCGCCATCGATTAAAAGTGTCCACGAAACCGCTTTTAATCATTTTCATGGACATATTTTGATTAAAAAAGTGTCCACAAAAGTATAAAATTATCACTTCATGGACACTTTTTGATTTGTTTTGTGTCCACGAAAAAACAAACCGAGCGGAATTAAACCCTAATTCCGCTCGATCTTTATGGTAATGGACAGCTTACTCAGTAGCTTCCATTCGCCCGTGACATTGTTTGTACTTCTTGCCGCTACCGCAGGGGCAGGGGTCGTTGCGGCCAACTTTCACCTCTTTGCGGATGGGCTGTGTGACCTGTCGCTGTTGTGTGTCGCTATGCGACTGCGCCAGCAGGTCTTGACGCTGCTCGCGAATCTTCGACTTGTCAATGCCTTGCGGACGCGACTCACGCACGGTGTTCGGGTCTTGCGTCGGGATGTCGGCACGCATCAAGAAGGAGATGACATCTTCGTTGATGTTCTCCAACATGGCCTTGAACAGGTTGAACGACTCCAACTTGTAGATGACCAATGGGTCCTTCTGCTCGTACGAAGCATTTTGTACCGATTCCTTCAGGTCGTCGAGTTCGCGAAGGTGTTCCTTCCAAGCGTTGTCGATGAGGCCGAGGGTGATGCTTTTTTCGATGCATAGGTTCACCTCTCGGGCACCGTTCTCTACAGCTCGCTTCAGATTGACAATCACGTTCATGCCGCGTTTACCATCGGTAATCGGAATGGCAATGTTTTCGAAGTGGTGCTGATTTTCATACACATTCTTGATGACGGGCAATGTCTTCTCACCAATAATGCGGGCCTTCTCGCGATAGTGCTCAAGGGCGGAATTAAACAATGTATCGGCCAACTCTTTGGTCTTCAGTCTATCAAACTCCTCCTCGCTGAAGGGTGCATCAATACCCATAGTGGAGAGTAGTTCCATTTTAAAGCCTTCGTAATCCTTGGCATCTTGGTATTCTTCGATCAATTTCTCACCGAAGTCGGACATCATATTGTTGAGGTCGATGGAGAGGCGCTCGCCAAATAAAGCGTGACGGCGTTTCTTGTAGATGACTTCACGCTGTGCGTTCATCACATCATCATATTCGAGCAAGTGCTTACGCACGCCAAAGTGGTTCTCCTCGACTTTCTTCTGAGCTTTCTCAATCTGTTTGGTAATCATCGGATGCTGAATGACTTCGCCTTCCTGCAAACCCATACGGTCCATAATGCCTGCGATACGCTCGGAGCCGAACATACGCATCAGGTTGTCCTCCAACGAGACGTAGAATTGAGAGCTACCCGGGTCACCTTGACGGCCGGAACGACCGCGCAACTGACGGTCGACACGGCGCGACTCATGGCGCTCAGTGCCGATGATGGCTAGGCCACCGGCCTCCTTCACACCAGGACCAAGCTTGATATCGGTACCACGACCAGCCATATTGGTGGCGATGGTCACCGTGCCTGCCTGACCGGCTTCCTTGACGATTTGTGCTTCCTTGAAATGCAACTTGGCATTCAACACGTTGTGCGGGATGTTCTTACGGGTCAACATACGGCTGAGCAACTCGGATACTTCCACCGAAGTGGTACCCACCAGTACAGGTCTTCCTGCATTGACCAAGTTTTGGATCTCATCGATGACGGCGTTGTATTTCTCACGTTTGGTCTTATAGATCATGTCCTCCTGGTCGATACGGGCGATGGGGCGGTTGGTCGGGATGACCACCACATCAAGTTTGTAGATATCCCAAAACTCACCCGCTTCCGTCTCAGCAGTACCCGTCATACCAGCCAGCTTGTGGTACATGCGGAAATAGTTCTGCAAAGTGATGGTGGCGTAGGTCTGCGTGGCGGCTTCCACCTTCACGTTTTCCTTGGCCTCCACAGCCTGATGCAGGCCATCACTCCAACGACGGCCTTCCATAATACGGCCCGTCTGCTCATCCACGATCTTCACCTTGTTGTCGATGATAACGTAGTCGACATCCTTCTCAAATAAGGTATAGGCCTTCAGCAATTGCTGTACAGTATGCAAACGTTCAGATTTCTCAGCGAAGTTACGCATCAACTCGGCCTTACGCAGCACTTTCTCGTCGTTGCTGAGGCCAGAGTGTTCAAGTTCAGCAATTTCACTGCCCACATCGGGAATGATAAAGAATGACGGATCGTTGTAGGATTGGGCAAGCTGTTCACAGCCTTTGTCGGTGAGGAAGACAGTATTCAGTTTCTCATCGATGACGAAATACAGCTCGTCGTCAATGATGTGCATGTTTTCGTTACGATTCTGCATGTAGAAGCCCTCAGTCTTCTGCATCAACGACTTCATGCCTTCCTCGCTGAGGAATTTGATGAGAGCGTTATTCTTTGGCAGACCACGAAAAGCGCGGAAAAGCTGGTCGGCACCATGTTTCTTCTCGTCTTCAGTAGCATTGGGATCGGTAAGGATGCGCTTGGCCTCGGCTAAGATACCCGTCACGTAGCGTTTTTGGGCTTCGAAGAGCTTCACCACATCGGGCTTCAACTCGTCAAACTCCTGCTGGTCGCCACGTGGAGTCGGACCGCTGATGATCAGAGGCGTACGGGCATCGTCAATCAACACCGAGTCGACCTCGTCAACGATGGCATAGTGATGCTTGCGCTGCACCAGCTCCTCGGGGTTGCCTGTCATGTTGTCACGCAGGTAGTCGAAGCCGAACTCGTTGTTGGTACCGTATGTGATGTCGCAGTTATAGGCGCGGCGGCGGGCGGCGGAGTTAGGCTCGTGCTTGTCGATGCAGTCGACGGTGAGACCGAGGAACTCATACATCGCACCCATCCATTCCGAGTCACGTTTGGCCAGATAGTCGTTCACGGTGACCACATGGACACCTTTGCCTGCAAGGGCGTTCAGGTAGACGGGCAGGGTAGCCACGAGGGTCTTACCTTCACCGGTGGCCATCTCAGCAATCTTGCCTTGATGCAACACGATACCGCCAATGATCTGGCAGTCGTAGTGCACCATGTCCCAAGTCACCATGTTGCCGCCAGCCATCCAGCTGTTCTTGAAATAGGCCTTGTCGCCCTCGATGGTGACATGCTCGTATTTGGCAGCCAGCTCACGGTCAAGGTCGGTGGCGGTTACCACCACGGTCTCGTGTTCGCAGAAGTATTTGGCGGCGGCCTTCACCACAGAGAACGCCTCAGGAAGAATCTCGTTCAGAGCCTCTTCGATATGGTCAAGCTCCTGTTTCTCAAGCTTGTCGATTTGGTTGTAGAGTTTCTCCTTCTCATCGGGGCTCATGTCGAAGTTGGCTTCGGCCTTGGCTTTCAGCTCGGCGATTTCGGCCACCTCGGCAGCGGTCTTGTTCTTGATGTATTCCTTGAATTCTACGGTCTTATGTCTCAGGCTGTCGATGTCGAGTTTCACGATCTGCTCGTAAGCCTTGAGGGTCTTTTGGAGTATGGGCTCCAGGGCCTTGTTGTCGCGTGAGGCCTTGTCGCCGAAGAGTTTCTTGAAAAATCCCATTTATTTATAATTGATAGTTAAAAATTGATAATTGACAATTAGTTGGTTGCCTTTGGGCAAATTTCGTGCAAAGGTACGGAATTTCCTTGAATGGTGGGAAAAAAGCGACAAAAAGTCAGAAAAACAGCAGTTCTAAACTTTACGATGCAACCAATACAAATCACCATGTAAATTTCCAATTTTATGCAATAAATACGCTGTACTGCATAAAAAAGTATGTTTTTTGTGCAATAGAACGCATAAATTGAATAAAAAGTCGTATTTTTGTCAGCGAAATTAGATGAAAGAACATGAAGACTATCCTTCAGAATCAACGAAAAGAGCGTGACGAACTGCTTTCGCGCCCTTATCTGGAACGTCGGAGCAACCAAGATATGGATTTGTTGCTGAACAGCCACCTTATCAAGTTGATAACGGGACCTCGGCGTGTGGGCAAATCTACGCAGGCATTGCTGATGTTGCGAAACAGGAATTTTGCCTATTTGAACTTCGATAGTCAGCAGCTGTTGGATGCTTGGGATGCCGACCTGGTCATGCGGATGCTGGATGATGTGTACCCGGGTTACGAGTACCTATTGCTCGATGAAGTTCAAAACCTTGAGGCGTGGGATCTTTGGGTTAGTGAGCTATATAGGTTGGGGAAAAACCTTGTCATTACGGGAAGCAATGCCAAGATGCTTTCGAGCGAGATGGCTACGGCGCTGACGGGGAAGTACCTAAAGGTTGAGATGTTGCCTTTCAGTCTTGAGGAGTTTTTCGATTGGAATAAACTGGATCTCAGTAAGTTGAATCTTGAGCAACAAGCAGACGTCTCTGCGTTGATGGACGACTATCTGAGGAATGGCGGCTATCCGGAGGTGGTGGCATCGCGCCAGTTGACACGCACCTACCTTGATACCTTGTTTGATTCCATCGTGTGGAAAGATGTGGCCAAGCGCCATAGTGTCAGAAACGTCACGGACTTAAATGACCTGGCTCTGTATCTGGTCTCTAATTTCTGCAATCCCGTAAGTGCCAATGAGCTGACAGAAGAATTAGGCTTCTCCAGTGTGAATACCACCAAGAAGTTCATGGACTATCTGCACGAGCCTTACCTGTTCTATTATCTACCGCGTTACAACAACAAGCTGAAGTTGATGAAGAAGTCACCTCGGAAAGTCTATGTGGTTGACAACGGCTTTGTTGCTGCCAAAGCGTTCTCTTTGAGTGATAATTTAGGACGTCTGCTTGAAAACCAGGTGTTTGTCGAGTTGTTGCGGCAGGGGTATGACACCGATAAGACCATGTTTTATTATCGTTCGCGCAACGACAAGGAAGTGGATTTCGTCTTGCGTAAAGGCACGCACATAGAACAATTAGTGCAGGTCTGCTATGATATGAGCAACGCCAAGACGGAAAAACGTGAGGTGGACAGCCTCATAGAATGTGCAGAGGAACTGAATTGCAGCAATCTTGCCATAGTGACGAGCAACGAGGAGCGCATTATAGAGAAAGATGGGTTTAGGATAGATGTTGTGCCTGTGGCGAAGTGGAGTGTTTCTTTGGAGCAACAATGAAAAAGCCGGTCTAATGGACGTTTGTAAGGCTATTTTTTAGACGCATCCCCATTAATGGAATTTGCAAGGCTGATTATTTTCATCTGTTTGCAAGTGTTATTAGATGTGTTGCTATTGTGTTTATTGGGATTTGTGCCAAAAAGTCAGAATAATTGTGCAAAACAAAGCCTTAATATGTTTGGAAAAGATTTTGATATAATACAAAAAAAACATAATAAAATGGACAAACGCTATCAAATTTTCATTAGCTCCACATATTCAGACTTAAAAGAAGAGCGAAACAAAGTTATGCAAACTATCATGAGTTTGGATTGCATTCCTGCTGGCATGGAATTGTTTCCCGCAATGGACGAAGAACAATTTGAATTTATCAAAAGAATAATTGACGATTGCGACTATTATCTTTTGATTGTCGGAGCAAGGTATGGCAGTATAGATGAAAACGGGGTCAGTTATACCGAAAAGGAGTACGACTATGCTGTTAACAAAGGCATTCCAGTGTTGGCCTTTTTACATGATAATATACCATCCATCCCCATAGATAAAGCAGATTTGGATAATAACTTAAGGAAAAAACTGAATAAATTCTACAAAAAAGTGAAAAAGGGAAGATTGGTTCAGCATTGGAAAAATGCAGACGATCTCAATGCGAAAGTTGCTATCAGTTTGCCAAAAACTATCAAAATGTTTCCCAGAACAGGTTGGGTTAAAGCAAATTTGATGACCAATGGAGAATCCTTACAAGAAATAAATGAACTAAGAAAAGAAAATGAATTATTAAAAGCCTACAAAGCCAAACATGAAAAAAACATAGAATTTTCTATAGATATTGCTGATTGGAACGAAGAATTCACTGCAAAGTTTACTAAAGAGAGTCTTTTTGATGTTTGGAACAATGCAACTAATCGGGAAAGCATCAAGATAACACACACTTGGATTGAGTGGTTTAAACTGATTGCATCAGAATTAGATGATAGTTACCGAAATTACATGGGAATAGACAAAATATTCTCTGCAATAATCAGAGATGCAAACAACCTTGACGATTGTAAATTTATAATTAACTATAAAGACTTAACTACAATTAGATATCAATTTACAACTTATGGAGTTATTAACAAGATACCAATTAGTCATGATGAGGAAAGATGGTGCCTAACAAAAAAAGGCGAGAAGTTAATTGCCCAGTTATTGTGTGTCAAAACTAAAAAACAATAAATCAAGTCTTTCAGATTAAACCATCAATATAGCAATAATACATACCGCCACTTTTCATTCGTATATTTGTTGAAGTCTTTCTTTCGCAGTTTCATTCCCATTGTCAGCGGCTTTTTTCCACCAATACTTCGCTTGTTTCATGTCTCTCGGAAGAATGGTTTTATAATCAGCGACTTCAATTTGATATACGGTTACCCATTCCATTCTGTAATCATCCCAATATTCTCTCACTTTGTCTTCCGAATCATACCATCCTCCATCTGTGTCTTTACGAGTCTCTTTGTGAGTGCCTACTTGCATTTTAATTCCATCTCGATAAAAATCACCCAATCTACACTGATAAAAAGCATCGCCATGCTCAGCTGCTCTTTTGATTAAATCCAATCCCTTTTGCTCGTTTCTATTTACACCTTTCCCTTGCATATATGCCATTCCTAAGTTTCCCATAGCAGCAGTATTGCCTTGGTCTGCTGCCTTAGAATACCAATATGCGGCTTTTGCAGGATCGAGATTTTTGTTATCAATGGTTGTACTACTCCACCATGAATGATCTTTTGTATAATTTAGACCATCATAGTAACAGCCTAATGCGAACTGCGCTCCCGAATCTTCTTGCTCAGAAGCATACTTTAATATTTCAATTCCTGTTTCATTGTATAATTGATTGCAATGGTTATCATAATTCATGAATAGATTTCGAGCGATTTCATCAGACATAGAAAGATTTCTCTTGGCATGTTCTTTCATGTATTGGCAATATATTTTAGCTATTTCTTTTCCCGCTTGTTCATGATTATACAAGCAAATCCCATGTTCCCCTGAAAAAAGACTCCTAAATTCACTTTGATGCCCTTTTCCATGTCTTTTAAACATTTCTTGTGCAATTTCGTATGCCTTGGAGGGATTATCCTTTGCCTCTTGAATTAGCTTTTCGTCCTCTGCCTTTGCTTTTGACGGATAGACATATCTTATATAAACAAAACTTATCAACACACCAAGACCAAGAATGACACCTGTTGTCAAAATGACAATCAGTAAAACTTTCAACCATTTGGATAAAGTGTTGCCATCTTTTTTCTTTCCCTTTTTGTTTGGCGTAAGTTTTGCCTCAGCTTGAGTTTCTGGAATTGTTTGATTGTCGTCGGACACTTCATTTGCTTGTATTGGCCTTACTTCCACTTTAGTAACTGGAACCGACTTGTCAACAAATTGCGTTTCGTGCTGCCCCTCTTCAACTTTTGAGACATTAACTTCAGACGTAGTTTCTGCTACTTTCAAGGCCTCTTGCGCAACTTCTTCTTGAACAGAATCCCCTCCTAATAGTTCTTTCTTTACAGCCTTAACCAATTCCAAATCATTATCCTCCCATCTGGCAGGGTCTTCTCTGCGCATTTCTCCCAGCTTTACTATTTCTTCCTTCGTAAGTTGAAGTTCAAAATCGACCCTGTTTTCGCCCGTTCCATAATGAAGTGGCACCTCAAAAGTTTCGTTAGTATCCTTGATTTTTGTTTTATCTTCTTTCCCCGCTTTTAGCGCAATGAACAACGTAATGAGTAAAGCTACAGCAGGAATGGTCACAAATACCATCGTAGCACCCAGGTCAAATGCAAAACCATATCCCGAATTTCTACAAGAAGCTACTAATAAATGTATCAAGACTCCGCTAATCAAAGGGATAAGAATTGAAGCCCAAATCTTTTCCGATTTGGTTTTAGGTGCATATTTTCTTGAAATCAAAATGCCTATTACAACGGCAATGGGTATTGTGAAGATAATCATGGCTTACTTGATTTTAATAAGAAGTTGAAAAAGAAATGCTGTTTTCCATCATCTTGAAATCATCGCTCGACAAAGTGGCTTTTGTATGGGCTATTGGATTGATGATTACCGTTTTCCCGTCAATAACGAGCCCGATTACTTTTGCAAAAAAAGTCTTACCGTCATTGATGTATGAATAATCGGCGGCTTTTGCTGCTTTTCCGTTGAAGGTCGTGTTGTAAATGGCACTGTATTCCACGTTGCTGAATTTGCTGGAATGAGCATAACCAGTTATGATATTGTCAATAGACGTTTCCAATGGCATACCGTCATTTTCCATCCATATTATACCAAATTCAGAGTCTGACTGGTCTCGACCGCCTACCATATACATTCCCTCTGCAACTTCGTTTTGAGTGAAAAACCAGTTTCCAGGATGATTCAATGTCAGGCCTTTATATTTAAGCGTTTCTGTTCTTTTGTTCAGCACATAAGGGACAATCACCTCTTGTGTCCTCTTATTTACAGTATAGTTAAAGATTTGATAAGCAATGAAAACGGCAGCCAATAATCCAAGTGTCCACCACAACCCTGCATTATTGTGTTTAGGCTCTGCTTCTATTTCTGTTGTAGTGTTTTTTTGGATTTGTGGTTGGGGCGTTGGTGGCACGACAGGCTTTTCTTTGATAATCTTCCTTGCCTCGTGTAACAATTCCAAATCCTTTCCTTCCCAATTTTCTGGGCTGAACCTGCGTATCTGCTCCATGGTTTCAAGTTCCTCTTGAGTTACTTGGATTGTCATATCAATGGCATCGTCGCCCGTTCCTTGCTTGATGGTGATGGCTTTCTTTTCTTTGTTGTTTTCCATATGGTTGATTAGTTAAATTTCAATCCTTTAATGAGTTCATCCACAATGCTCTTATCCTTATTATATATACTTTCAGGGATGTGAAAATCAATCGTATAAAACCTGTTTTTGTAAAACAAGCGATAAGTTGTATAAACATATTTAGTGCCATACACATTGTTGATTGCCATGCTCATCAACGCTTTCGTGTTTCCTATTTTCAGTTTTTCGCAATTTACTATTAGATTTTCCAGCGTTTTATCATGTTGTCTCATTTCCTCAACGACTTCATTGTCGTGAATAGAAATGTCATCGGTCGAAACATCCATATCCCATGCTGAGAAAAGAATAGTTGACCCGTCGTTTGATTCCAATTTGAAGAAGCAATGTGATGTGGCGTTTTGTATTTTTGCTTCTCTATACATGCTTGGATTATAAGCATAACTTATGTGATATTCATCAGACCTGAACAATCCTTCTTGGCTTTGGTTAACTTTACCGTATGCCTCATTAGTCTCTATGTTTAATAGTTGCATAAAGGTCATGAAGTCATCTCGATATTTTTCTTCCTGACATAGGTTATAACTAGTAGTTATTCGCAAAAACCTACCTCCGTAGAAAAACTTATATTCTCGTACATGCGTTTTGGCTCCAGTTCCAGGTCGATCGTATTCTGTCACCAAGGCGAATAAACTGCTGTACTTTTCTTTTCGTAGTGGGAACCAAGAAAACGAACCTTCAAATCCCCAAAATCGTCCTATACAATCCAAGCCTTCTTTTGTTTCATTCCTCCACAAAGTATCTAATATGGTTAACTCTGATGGAACCACTGTGGCAAGGTCTTCTTGTGTTAGGAAGTCATCGTAGGCAAACTTAAAGATAATTCGTCCATAGCTATTGTTGGCATCCCTAAACTCATTGCTAAAAGGATCTCCATTCAATCCCTTTGGCTGCAACACTATTTGTGCTTCTTCAAAAAACAAGTCACACTCATTACAAATCATTTCATAAAATGAAGACTGGTGAACTGATTTTACAAATCTACCAAAAAAAGAGTCTGGAAGACGCACTTCCATTGTCGATGGAACCTTGAAGCTACACACATTGGGAATTGAATACGTTTCCCAGTCTGTAGGATTGGATTGAGCGTACATGCAACCAGTATATATTAGGAATAAGATAATTGTCGTTTTTGCCTTCTTTTGCATGTTATTTCGATACTTTTCTGTTGCCTATAGTCTCCCGGATTCAGCAAAACCATGCATAAGAAGGCTAGGAAACTTATTCGCACCTATTTTCAGTACACAGGCTCTGGAGCACCTTTGAGAATAAAATAGATACTGTTCACCTAGCCTGTATGTATCAACAGAAAAACTGTTTGAATACAAATTAGGCTAGCAAACTCGTATCTTATACCCATTCTCAAAATTTTCCAGATTTTATGTACTGGGATATAAGCACAAATTGCCTTCAACTGTTCAGATTTCTCTCCGAACAATCATCGGCAAATATACGAAGATTTCAATTAAGTGTATGTTGTTGGGGGAAATTTATTCCAAATAGTTTAAAAAACTCTATTGGATCCTCAACTGGTGGTATTACATAATTGTAACCGGTGTGAAAACGTTCAAATGAAGGAAATAAATCTCGTTCAAAAGGTTTTGGAGCTAAAGTATTAATACATTCTTCCTTTTTTATTTCAAAAAGATATCCATCTATCAGTTTTTTCAACAACCTTTTGTCTTTTGAAAACGAGTGTATATTATTGAAAAAGAATTCAAGGCCTATAAAAGTCACAGGTTTAACACTCCCTTTTCTAAAACACTTCGAAATAATACTTTCCTTTCGTTTTATAATTTCACAGAAACGTTTTCTTATGTAATAACCGAGACCAGAGGAGTTGTATCTATAATCAGTAAACAAAATAATTGGATAAACATTACAAGATTGATTGTAACCAAATCTTAATACATTGTTGTCATATTCACCAGCTAATAACTTCTCTATATAGTTAATAATCTGTATTACGGCTTTAGGTTTTTTGTTAGCTGATTCCACAAAAATTTCCTCAAGTTTACTGGTTATCAATTCAAAATCACGTGATTCCATTGTGTCTTCATCCAACAAATTGTCTTTCAATTCAAAGACAAAAATAGAATCTCCAATTTGCAGCATAGCATCAGGCAAACCTTTGTTGGAATAATCACAATCAAATATCATTTTGGAGGCATGTCCCAAAAAACTATTTCTTATTGTCGGCTTTAGGAGGCGAGCTTCCATAATCGTCCCAAGTGTTGATTTCAAATTATCACTATGGGCTCGTCTTCTGATTTCATCCTTTAGTAAGAAATATGTACCCGTGAATATTTGCGAGGTCAAATAGTTTAAGCTTAGTATATAAAAGAAATTGCCTGAACGAAAAACGGGGTGCTTTTTTACATCAATCAAGTCTTTTGGTGGTGTAGTCATACACAGTGGAGTTAATAATGCTTCTATTTGAGGCTCGGCAATATATCTGAAATTCACTTCATTATCTTTAATGTAAATGTTATGTATAATAAGAACAAATAGTACCCCGTACGATAAAGGACTATCAATATGCCTTCTCTTCAAAAAATCTTCAACAATTGGCTTCGTCTCAATATGGGATAACAAGAATTGCATCATTATTATACATCGACACGCCTCGAATGTAAAATTGCAATTTACATAACTATCAATTTGGGCCAAATTGTGCCCCCATGCAATTCTTTGAAAAAAATCTGCGTTAAGATCCTCTCTGTTAATGTTCTCTTTGATGAAAGACAATCTGTTTTCTGGATACATCCTCTTTTGATTAGATACAAGAACCAGCTTTAAAAGTACTAAGAAATCTTCATCTTTTATCGAGTAGTTTTCTGGCTTGAAACTATTAATTGAAAATAATGTGATATATAATTGAGATACTGTGTATGAGTTCAGAATAGTATTGGAATTATGTTGAAGCATCCAATTACGAATTCTCTTTCCATCAGAAGTAGATGATAACACTTTCCCAAAAAGAACAGTGATTATATCATGGTCAATTGCGTCTTGGTCGTCATACTTATAGAATAGTGCATTAATCTCGCATATTATCGTTACAAATTGTACCGGAATGGCATCAATCGATGAGACAAAAATGTTTGGGTCGTCATCAAAGATGTCTTTGTATGTCGGTACTACTTTTGCATTTATTTCTAAATCTTTAGACGGTATTTTTGCATCCATAATTAGATTTTTTTGCAAAAATATATAGTCCTATTAAAAAAGAACACGTAAAAAGTCAGAAATGAATTATTTCTCTGAATACACTATCTCCGGAATCACCAATTCCCTCTCGTCTTGCACATAATCCCGCTGATAAAACATGCAATAATAAACAGGCAGGTAAGTAATCCCGTTTTTTACAGAGACTTCCCGCTCATTGTTCAATACTACGGCTTTTTGGATGTGGTAGTCGGGCGTGCTCATGAAATTGTTTAAAGCACTATGAACGGTGTAGTTCTTTCCCGACTTCACTTCAATGGGCAGCACGGTCAGGTGCTCGTAGTCGTCAACCAGGAAATCCACTTCGCCCTTTTGCTTGTTGTCGTAGTAATGCAGCGGAAAACCGTGGGCGTGGAGTTCTTGCGCCACCACAGTCTCATACACCGAGCCAAGGTTGATGCTCCGCTCGTCTCGTAGCACGGCGTTGATGTTGAGGCCGTAAAGGATGTTTGTCAGTAGGCCTACATCATTTATGTATAGCTTGAGCAAGTTTTTGCTTTCCGATTCCAACAATGGAAATCTTGGATTGCTGACAGCTTGCACACCGAGGGCAATGCCAGAATTGGTCAGGTACTCAAACTCGTTGGCATAGTCACTGAACTGCTTGTGGCTGGAGGTTTCCTCGATGCGCTTCACAACAATTCGCTTCTTTTTGTTTTCCATGACGGACGGAATCATGTCGTAAATCTTCCGAATCAGCAATTTCTTCTCTGTATCGTATTGCGAAGCGTCGATTCTATAAAGCTCATGGATGTCGCGATGCACCTTCCTGACATGAGCCATATTTCTGTTTTTCAAGAACTTGTTGATGGCTTCGGGCAATCCTCCCACCAACAGATAGGTTTTGAACTGCTGCATCATGTAGTTGTGCAATGATTCGTTCAATGCCTCACCTGCAAGGAACTTTTCCCTTATGCTCTCGATGGTTTCTTGTCCACAACCCATGGCTAATAGAAACTCTTCGAAGTCAAGAGGATACATCTCTTCAATCTCGACACTACCAATAGGCACAGATGCGGTTTCCGATAAGGCTACACCCAATTGCGAGCCACTGGCCACGTAAGTGTATCGCCCCTCTTGGTTCAAAAACTTCAACATCGTCATCAAATGGGGATAGCTCTGGATCTCGTCCAAAAAGACCAAAGTGTTTTCCTTGGTGTCGAGACGGTTGCCGGCAATGGCACCCAACTGAATGTAAAAATCATTGGTGCTTTTTACGTTGGCAAAAACACCCAGGCTTTCCTTGTCTTCCTTGAGGTTGATTTCGATGTAGTTCTTGAACATCCTTTTGCCGACATATCGGATGAGATACGACTTGCCTATCTGTCTGGCACCATTCACCAAAAGAATCTTATTTGGCTCTTCTTGAAAGAAATTTTCAATGCGCTTTTCAAACTTCCTGTACAGCATGATTTATCAATTTTGCCGCAAAAATATATAAATCAATTCATTCCCGCAACAAAAAGGGACTTTTTCCATAAAATTACGTCCAAAAAAGGGACTTTTTCCGAAAAACTCAAGCCAAAAAAGGGACTTTTTCCGATATTTTAACCCCTAAAAAGGGGACTTTTTTCCATGATTTTAAGGGTCAAAAAAGGGACTTTTTCCGATTTTGAAAACTCACTTCCCGTACATTTTAGTAACTCTTTCACCCAAATACCTCTCTGGCGATGGTGCTGGCGCCTCGCCAATCTTGTTGCCCTTGCGAATGAGGATGTACTCGGGGAAGGTGCGGATGTTGTAGGCCTCCAAAAGGAGGATGTTATCGCCGAGGTCGAGAAGCGGCCAGTCTTGTTTTTTCTCCGAAAATTGTTGCTTGAAGACATCCATCTTATTGTGCGTGGCGATAGTGAGAATCTGCACACTATCCTGCCATTGATAGTGCAGGTTACGCAACTCGGCAAATTGCCGTTCGCTCACGGGCGACATACCGTCAATGAACTGCAACAACACCAAGCCGTTTTTGTAATCCGAAAGGCTGACCGACTTGCCTTCGCTGTCTTTCAACGTGAACTCGGGAGCAGGCGTGTCAGGCGCAAGACGGTTGAATTTCGTAAAGAAATCACTGATGATAGTCTTGTGCTCGGCGTATTTCGTCTGGCTCTTGATATAATTAAGGTGATCCTTAGCCAAACGGCTTGTATTGCGGTCACCGTAACAGAGTTTTTGTAGGTTGTAAATTGTAATCAATTCGGCAAGACGTGGGTTCTTTGCCCTGAACGGGTCTGCGTCAAGGTATTTTTGGAAAACAGCGGGACCTTTTATGAAGGCTTCGTTCAGCAAGTGACTGTCATATGCCGAACTATTGAAATAGCCGTCAAACAACTCCTTGAAGAGGTCCATATAGGCATAATGCGTGTACAAGACAGGCTGTCCGTCGAAGTAGTCCTTGATGATTTTCCTGCCGCCATCGGTGCTGATACCCAAACGAACGGAAGCAATCTTATAGCGATTGTGCGCCTTCACATAGTCCGACTTGATGTCTGGCAATTCCTTGTTGATGGTGTTCTGGATGGAATCGATGTAGCGCAGCTGCCGCCCACGGTAAATCTGGTTGAAATGCTCAATGAGGTAGCCGTTGACGATTTCCTCGGACAGGATGATTTGTCGGTAAATGCCTTGGTCGGTGGCGCGTTTCACGCGGATGGTGGGCAACTCCTTCTCGAAGTAAGAAACGTTCTCCTTTTGTTCGGGGACGATGATATCGATGCCATACGTAGCATTGGGCGTGAGGACGAGGTCGACATATTCCAGACCAACATAAATGCGGGCAGGAAGGATTTGTTTCACAGTACCTTCAAGGATAAAATGACCTTGTGCATCGGTTTGGCTTTGATCCAGCAAAACACCAGTTTCATTGAGAAGGTCTTCGTAGGCAAAGAGCCTAATCAAGGCATTGGTCTTGTTGCTCCGTCCTGTGATGGTTACGCTTTGTGCGTTTGCCGCGATGACGAGCAAAGATAATAAGAGGGTGATAATCCTGCGTTTCATGCTGTGAAAACGAGGAAAATGCGGAATTATTGCTTTTCGGGCAACTTCACCTCAACGGGCAGGAACTTGGATGTGTCGCCGCCGTTCTTGTAGATGTCGCGGACGACGCTCGACGACACGCCCACCAGCTCGCTCTCGGTGAGGAGGAAGATGGTCTCCAACTCAGGATGTAGGCGCTTGTTGGCGTGGCCGATCATGTTCTCGTATTCGAAATCGCTGCCACAGCGCAATCCACGGATGATGGTGTTGGCACCCACCTTCTTGCAAAAGTCGGCGGTGAGACCTTCGTAGCTCTCCACTTTCACTTGCGGATAATCAGCGAAGACGGCCTTGCACCATGCGATGCGGTCTTCCAATTCAAAGGTGGAACGTTTCTCCATGTTGATACCGACGGCAACATAAATCTCGTCGAACATGGGGAGTGCGCGCAATACGATGGAACGGTGTCCCAAAGTGATGGGGTCGAAGGAACCGGGGAATACGGCTATTCTTTTCATTGTTTATTCTTTTTGACTGCGAGACTGCGAGACTTCGGGACGCGGGATTATCTCGTAGTCCCGCAGTCACGTAGTCTCGTGTCCTTTTTTCGGCTGCAAAAGTATCATTTTGCCACGACCTGACGCAAATCTTCGCCCAAAATTTCACTGATGGAGCGGAAAGTTTCTTTCAAGAACGCGTCAATCCCTTCTGCACCAATGAATTTCACTTCACTGATACTTTCCTCGGTCTGGGGCTTAGGTTGAATGACTCCCTCGCTTTCCATCAGATACCAATAGGTGCATTTCAGTCGCCATTCGTCACCGAGTTGATAGCAATGCCAAGTGGATGGCAACTCCTTGATGATGTGCAACTTGCCGATACCTGTCTCCTCCTCCACCTCACGTATGGCGGCCTGTTCAGGGTTCTCGCCTTTCTCGATGTGACCTTTGGGCAAGTCAGGAATGCCGTGACGCACGATGCATACAAATCTACCGTCTTTTACGACGACGCCTCCTGCTGCAGGAGCCATCCTAAAGGTCTGTTTCAAGGCTTCGACCACGGCATTTTCGCCCACTTCGTGGATGAAAGTGTCACCAGGGTCGCGGTCGTCAAGCCATTCCGGGAAAAAATCGCGCAACAACTCGCAATCGTATCTGTCAGATTCTTGGAGCGTTGCACCCAATATCAAAGAATCGCCCTCAATTTTTGGGAAAACCAATGTTTTGTTTTCATGAAAAATCTTGTACATTTGTAGCCAGTTTTGAATGGTTTGTGGACGACAAAAATACAAAAACTATGAAATACGACGACTCTGCATTGACATTGGCCCAGCATCTGCTGCAAATCAAGGCCGTGAAACTCAGCCCGAAAGCCCCGTTCACTTGGGCCTCGGGACTGAAAAGCCCCATTTATTGCGACAACCGCGTCACGCTCTCCTACCCTGCCGTCCGCACTTATATCCGACAGCAGTTTGTGGAGAAGTTGATGCAAAACTTCGGCAAGCCCGATGTGATTGCAGGCGTGGCCACGGGTGGCATCGCCCAAGGCGCGTTGGTGGCCCAGGAGTTGGGACTTCCCTTCGTGTATGTGCGCTCTGAGAAGAAGTCGCACGGCATGCAAAACCAGATTGAAGGTGTCATTACGCCAGGACAGTCGGTGGTGGTTATCGAAGATTTGGTCTCCACGGGCAAGTCGAGCCTCATGGCTGTCGATGCCTTGCGTGAGGCTGGTGCTGAGGTGAAGGGCATGTTGGCCATTTTCACCTACCAGATGGACCTTGCCAAGAAGAACTTCGAAGAGAAGAATTGTGAGTTGGTCACCTTGTCGAACTACGAGACGCTGATCCACAAGGCCGTTGAAGAGAAATATGTCTCCGAGGAAGACGTGCAGTCCTTGAAGGAATGGCGCAAGGACCAGCAGGCTTGGAGCGACCGGTGGAACTAATTGTTCTCAAGATGTCAAAGAACGGGGTTAAGCATCGGGTCTCGGTTGCATTGACGGCGCAAAAGTATAACCGCGAAAATGCGGTTCACGAATGATTTGAATGAGATTTTTCATGAATTTTTAAAAAGAGCACAACCCTTTGATTTGTATTGGTGTACAAATTGAATGGTTGCTTTTTGTTGCAGTTTGTTGCAGTTGTTGCAGTTAAATTTACAGAGAGAGACCTTGGTTTTTATCCATCACACCTTGCCAATAAACACTGTAGGCGAGACGCGCCTGTTGATGTTGCGGTGGCTTTTGTCGGATTTTTTCTCGTCGGTAGACAGGGTGGGGATGCAGGCGGTGTTGGCAGCCTCAACGATGGCGTATAGGTGAAAGACTGGGGTGGATTTGCAGTCGGGGTCATCAGTGAGGTCGGGGAGATCGAAGGCGGCGCTGCCAGACTCTCGACTTACGCTGACCACGAGTTGGCAGACCTCTACTTGAAACTCGACGGCGTAGATGTGGACCACATCATCCGGATAGGAATGGCCGGTATTTAGGCATGGGTCGAATCGAAGCTCTACATGGAGACCGTTGGCGCTACATTGGATGGGCTTCACCCGGGCTACCTGACCTGTGGAGAGCAGCAGGCGAGGATAGTCGATGCGAACCTGACCGTCGTCAAAGACGAAGTGTTGCTTGTTGAGGCTGGCAAACTCGTTGGCTTCGGTATGTCCGTTGCTGTGGGCTTCTTTGGAGAGGCCTCGCTGCAGTATGGAGCCGAGGAGCGAGGAGGTGTGTTGCATAGCCTTGAAGAGGGCCCGTTGCCGTAGTTGAGCCTCCGACTTGTGGTCATTGAAAGATTTTGCCCTGTTGCGGCTATAGTATTTGCCGAAACGTTTGTAATAGACTCGGTCGTCAATGGTGCCGATTACTTCGATAAGTGAGGGTTCTACCTTTGCCATAGGATATTTTTGTGTTTCGTTATGCCTTCGGGTCGCCTCCATTGTTGGCGCACCGTACCTTTATTATACACACAACGTTGTCACGTGCTTGTTATTATAAAGTTACGTCAGAGTTATGCAAAAAGTGATCAATAGGAGAGCAAAAGGGGAGTAAAACCAATAGAATACAATAGGCTTGCTTTCAGGATTTTATGAAAGGCCTTTTTCGAGGCATTTTGCCGTCGTTGAGCAACTCTCGCCGCATCATACGCTTCACGACTTCAGAAAAACATCACATAATAGATAGGCAAATAGGTAATCCCTTCTTCCGTGAAGACATTTCGGTCGTTGGAAAGCACGTATGCCTTTTTGATGCCGTAGTCTTTCGTCGCGATGAAGTTCGTCAGCGCACTATGGACAGTGTAATCCTTGCCCGACTTCACCTCAATCGGCACCACCGACAATAGCATATCGCTTTCTACAAGGAAATCCACCTCGCCATGCTTCTTGTTGTCGTAATAAAACAACCGATGACCGTGGGCGTGAAGTTCTTGGGCCACCACCGACTCATACACCGACCCTAAATTGATGCTTCTGATGTCGTCAAGCACGGCGGCCACATTGCGACCATACAAAAGTCCAGTCAAAATGCCTACATCATTGAGGTACAGCTTCAAAAGGCTCTTCTGCATCGATTCCAAAAGCGGGAACTTGGGCTGCGACACGGCCTTCACCTGCAAAGCAATACCCGCATTGACCAAATAATCGAATTCATCCAAATAGTCATCGAAACGCTTGCCTTTCTTGTTTTCGATTCGGTTGGCAAACACCCTTTTACGTTTATTCTCGAGATTGGACGGTACGGAATCATATACATTCTTGATTTTCAACTTGTTTGCAATATCATATTGGGAAGCGTCTGCACCATAGTATTCATGCACTTCCAACTGGACACGTCTCACCTCTACAATATCGGTAGTCGCCAAATAGGTGTTGATTGCATCGGGAAGACCTCCCACCAGCAAATATTTCTTGAACAAATCGAGTATTTTGGAATGAAAACCCTCGTCAAGCGGCAACTCTTGTTCAAATTGCTTTTGCAAGTAACCAATCACCTCTTGACCGATGCCATTGGCTATAAGAAATTCTTCAAAATCAAGCGGATACATGTGACTTACTTGTATGCTTCCAATGGGAATGGAAACCGACTTGGCCAATGCCACGCCTAACAACGAGCCGCTGGCAATATAAGTAAAACGGTCTTCGGCTTTCAGAAACTTCAACATCGTGAAAATATGCGGATATGCCTGAATCTCATCGAGAAAGACCAATGTGTTTTCCTTGTTGCCCAACCTGCCTTTGGCAACCGAACTCAAACGAAAATAGAAATCCTCCGTGGTTTTGACCGACTCAAAAAAACGCATCCCATCAGCATCCTCCAACAGATTGATTTCGATGTAGTTGTCAAACATTTGCTGCCCGACATGTCGGATGATGAACGACTTCCCGACTTGACGGGCGCCATCAACGACCAAAATCTTGTTGGGCTTGTTCTGGCAATAGTCTCTGATTTCTTTTTCTATCTTTCTGAATAACATATATTTAACACTTTTTCCTTAAAAATCATGCCTATAAAATACACTTTTTCTTATGATTTTATGTGGCAAAAATACACTTTTTCCGAAAAAGATACCAAATTTGCAGAATTTTAAGGGATCAAAATAAATTTCCTATCCGAAGACTCTGTACGAACAGTATTCGAAATATGGGAGATTATCATTGAAAACCACACGGAAAAATGAATACTGTCAACGGTGTCAGGAAAAAAGCAAAAAACTGTCAACCAAAATCAGGAAAAGACTAGCGTTACACCGTTACAGTTCAAAATAGGGGTTTCTAAGGCTGACTTTAATACCAAACAAAGAGAGCGACCTTTTTAGTCGCCCTCTACAGCAAGAATTTAATCTCCTTGATATCGAAAGTGTTCGGAACTTTTCGGCACTCTATGATTACAAATGGGAAGGCTGAAATTGTTGATAGCCTCGTAATCTCCAATCTCTTTGGCATTAATCAAAGTCCCTTGCAATGTTCCAGACACTGTTGTAACATAATTGCTAAAGGTTTCTCTGTAGTTTAAGTTTGCAGTTGCCGTAGTTGAACTCGTACGAACAAAAGTGACTTGGCTGGTGATGTGGTTACTGCCCCAATTTCCAGAATATCCCGCGGTAGCGGAATAAACCAGTTTTCCGTTTCCGTTTAATACATAATTGTCGCTGTAACCATTGTTAGCAGCGACAGAAAGTGCTTCTGCCCAACTGAACATGATGTCTTTATTTGAAACGCTATTCACCATAAGGGTCAATGTTATTTCCTCGGATGAGGTATGACCTTCAAAATCGTTGGTTGTTACCCTACCCGTAAACACCCATGCAGTACCATCCCAACCATTTGCGCCAAGCTGTGTCACCTCGAGGTTCTCTGTAATAGTGCCAAGTGCGTTGGAGTGGGCTTTAATGATGATAGTGCCGCTACGAGATTCTGTCGATGCGCCAACTGTCACAGCAAGCAATCCAAGTTCATCTATAGTGGTGGAACACCAAGATGGTTTGCTTGTGATGTCCCAACTGGTGATGTCATCATGGGAATAGCATAATCCCACATACTTGGTGTCGCCTTCAGCGGGGAAGGTAAGCGAATTGGGGAAAGCCTCAAAGCCAAGTGTCCAAAAGGATACTCCAGGACTTAACACTCTGTCGCCAAAGGCGTTTTTTACGTATGCGAATGCCGTATATTTGGTGGCTTTTTGCAGATCAGACACGGTTCTCCCTTGGAAATTCATGTCCTGTTCTGTATGCTCCGGACCTCCGCTTATCTTGAATATATAGCCCATCTCTACTGGCGTTATGCTGGAAGTGTATTGAAAGCGACCCTTTAGATAGGCAGAGTTTTCTGTAACATTTGATACATCCAAGTTTACATGATACGCTGGAGGATGAATAGCAATTACTCCTGCCGATTCTGCCGCATTAGTCGATTGCCCCCAGAAGGTGGTATAAGAAAAGTCATCGTTTTCCTCACCTACGTAATCATTAACTTTGCCATGACCACCATCTTCATGCCAACTTAATATGGAGAAGAATCTGGATGCCACTTCGCTGTACTTTTCTGGAAGTAGATTCAGGATGCCATCTTGGACCACTGAGCCTGTCCAATTTGTGACAGAGTATTCCGTGGCATCGTATAATCCCTCAGGATCATCAGAATACAAAATGGTAGTAAGCCCTGTTGTTATTGTTGTTTTTATGTAAGTAAATGCAATGCCGCCCTGTATTCCGAAAACGCCACAAAAGCTCTCTACTTGGTCAAATTTTTCCGCAAGTGGCTTAACGAAATGATTGAAGAAATACTTTCTGGTGAATCCATCAATGTCATCATTTCCATTTCTTCTATGGCTTTTTGCAGTTCCTTCCAATGGAAGAACCATCATGTCTCCTGTCGTCAGTGTGTTTGTGTTCCAGTTCATAAAACCTTTAGTAAGCAGCAACGAATTCTCGTCCATAGGAGTTACAATAAGCACATCGTGCGACGGTGTATAGGTTTCCATGTCGTATGCGGCACAGAACATTTGGCTATCGTTGCCGCACATCATCATAGCCTCATTGTCAGGACAAAGGAGGAGTACGGTTTCCATCGGATTGCCAGAAGAGGGCCGTCGGAGTTCAATCATAGCCGCTTCATCATTAAAGTTGACCACAAGACGAGGTGCTACTTCACCATTGGTTTCGCTTTCAGGTAGGAATGCGGCATCTATGAAGAAATCCGCTTTATTTGCATTAGGTGCATCATCTTTTTTGCAAGAAGATACACCGAGAAACATCACGCACAATAGCGTGGCGAATGATAGGATGGTCAAATGTCGTTTATTCATGATAGTAAAGTATGATAAATAGATGATTTGGTTTGCATTAATACGAGAGACATATCTGCCGCTTCGCGTCATTGCGAGGAGGAACGACGAAGCAAACCAGAAATGAAGTGCCAGCAAACGATGAAGTGCCATCTGCTTCTGAAGCCACAACTCTGGATTGCTTCGTGCCTCGCAATGACGCAAAGCGACGCAGTTTCTGTAGTCCTAAGTCAATATGTAAACTAATGTTGCTCATCTACATGGTTATTGGACAATCAGTTTCAAATTCGTACAACATCCATTGCTGGTTTGCACACGAACATGATAGACGCCAGAAACAAGTTTGGCGACATTGAACATTTGGTTCTGTCCGTCCAAGACCTCTGACATCACCATTCTTCCTGTGACATCATAGACTTCCACATATTTTAATGAAACATTTGAATCGTCTGATTGGATAATGACGAAATCATTAGCAGGATTAGGATAGAGAGAAATGCAGCTCTTCGCAGCATCGTGTTCCTCTACACCAGTGCCTGGACGTTGCCATTTGATGATGGGGAATCCGTTGTTGATATGGTTCGTGTAGTCTGCCATCCATACAGGTGTCGTCAGATTTTGGTTCAAGGTGTTTACGAATTGCGGGTCACGCATTTGTCCGCCGTCTTTGCCTATGTTGTTCCAACCTATGGCATTGGTCTGTCCTGTGAGTTCTGTGCTGAAATAGCAGTAGTACATCAGCACTTCATTGGCCCCTCCGATAATGGCACCGACTGGCTCACCTTGGGCGGAAACCCTACCTGCCACATAGCTATTGCGCACTGTGCTGTAGTTGCTAAAGCCAATCAAGCCGCCTACGTAGTTATTGCCTGTCACTTCGCAAGTGTTGTAGCAACCCGAAATGATGGAGTTGGTGCCTTGCTCCTGATATCCCATCAAACCACCGCAATAACTCAAGGCAAACAATGTTCCACCGTTTACATAACAATCGCGCATGTAAGTGTTCTTTGCGTATGCGACCATGCCGCCAGTATAGTTTCGTCCGCTGGCAGTGATATTCACCAATCCGACGTTGTAAAGGTTGGCGTTCAATGTATAGCCAAAGAAGCCTTGGTAAGGCGTGTTGGGTTGGTCAATGTAGAGATTGGTGATAAGTTTCCCGTTGCCATCGAAAGTGCCTTTGAATGGGTAATTCGGATATGCACCAATGGATGTCATGTTGTTAGGAACATTCAGCGGAAGCGTGATGTCATTCATCAACTTGATACATTTGCCCTCGAATGTGATGCCACTATTGCATTGTTCTGAAACCCAACGGAGCATTTCGGCATCATAAACGCAGATAGTGTCCAAATTCAACCATGTTACTTCAAAAGTTTTTGTTGAACCATAATAGGTCGATGGACTTTCGGCGACATTCAAAAAGGTTCTGTACTCGTATGTGGTGTTCACCTGAAGTTCAGATAGTTGTGCGGCAAAAACATTCGCATTCTCTACAATATTTATTGTAATATAGTCCGTTTCGCCAACTTCGCGATATTCAAAACCCTTATTGATTAGTGTGGCATCTCCAACATCAATGGAGCCGTGCAAAGTGGCCGAGGTTGCTGCTACATCTGTAGCAGAATAGGTGGTAATACTTACAGGCAACGTAGTAAAGGTTTTAACACCGCCATAATAAGTGCTGTTATCATTTAGGATGCAGAAAACACGATACTGGTATTGGGTGTTTGGCTCTAATCCCGACAATGTTGTTGAGATGGTTCCACTACCAGGGATTGTTATGGTTTGAAAACTCAAATCGGATGCTTTTTTGTACTCAAAGCCTGATGATACTATCATTTCTTCAGGATAGGTACTTCCATTTAGAGTTGAATGTGTTTGTGTAATGTTAGTGGCATCTGTGGTAGTTATTGACATATAAAGAATATCTGAGAAGATAGGATATCCTTGATTGACATTATAAATATCCTGTGTCCAAATATCTGTACCACTATTAAGGACATCAATAAATTCTGGAGACTTCATATAGACACTCGTTTTAGGCTCGCCACCATAGGTATTATTGCCTCCACAAGTGTTGAGATAATAACAATTGATGGCGTTTACACTTCCCCCATAATCGATATTTCCTATTCCACCGACATTTCCATAACTGGTAATAGCAACATTCCCAACATTATAACAATTCGTCACATTTGCAACATTATAACTACTTAAACCGACCACTCCTCCTGCAAAATGTGAATGTCCATCGCCAACAATACTAGCATTGCCTGTATTGTAACAATTTGTAACAATTGCTGTACTTACAAAATTAAGTCCAAGAATACCACCAGCATGCTGATAGTTTATTCCACCCGAGACCTCAACATTACCTTTGTTGTAACAATTTATAATACTAACATCACTATAGTATATACATCCAGCAATTCCTCCTACCTGTTTGTGAGAAGAGACTTCTCCATGGTTACTGCAATTGCTAATATGAACTATTGCATTATTTAAGCAACTTCCTAGTATACCTCCAGAAGAATCTTCAGAAGAAACGCTACCAGATAGATTATTGCAATTTCTAATAGATGTCGTTCCAATAGCAGATCCCACGATACCTCCTGCCGCATAATTAGTAGTAACGACAGTGTTTTGAACGGTATTTAAATTTTCAATAATGGCATTATTTACAAATCCAAAAAGACCGATTCTATTTGCATTGCTAGATATATACAAGTTTGTGATGACATAATTATTTCCATCAAAATGACCACCAAAGCATTGATAATCAGCATCAGAATTCCAATACCCAATCGGTGTCCATTGAAAATCCTCACTGCCATTAAGGTCAACATCCACCATCAATTTGTAATGGTAATCATGGTTAGAAACATGCCCACCGCCAGCATCCAAGCCATTGTTCACGCGATAGGCCAAATAAGCCAACTGTTGCGCGTTTTCTATCAAGAACGGGTCGGCTTCCGTTCCTGTGCCGTGGGTCCAAGGCTCATAAGTGCCATCCCAAGTGGAAACTTGTGCCGAGAGTTTTGCCATCGGCATGGAGAGTATCAGCAATAAGCTGATGACCATTGTTTTAATACATTTATTCATAGCGATTAGATTTTATTGTTTGTATTATTGTCTGCTTTATGATTTGCGTGGCTACTTATCGGAAACGGGGTTCATGCAGGACAATAAAAACGTGGACATTTCTTATCCACATTCTGAGGTCCTGAGAATACCCGTTTCAACAGACAAGTCGTGCCCACGCTTTACGCAGACATTTACAACTTGTTCTAGTTGAAACATTTTTTGAAATTTCTCAGGTTTCAGAATGTTACCGAACAAATAGCAAACGCTATGGTTTAAAATATGCCGTTTTTCGTCGTTGCGCCTAATGCGCTTTGTTCATTTCAATGCTAATTGGTTAGACTTCGTGTTTGTTGGAGCAAAATTAAAGATTTTTCCTTTTGCGCAAGGGAAAAGTGGAAAAAAGAGATGGATTTTTTTATGAAAATGTGTATTTTTGCAATCCAAACGGATGAGCTATGGAATCATACGACAATATTGAAGAAACAAAAGCCTCAATGGCATCAGAGCCGAATGTGGTTTACGGAAAAACTCAATCTTCAATGCCATTGTCATATAAAACGAACGACATTCCTAAAGGCTATATGTCTTTGGAACGTTTTGGGGAATTGTTTCACCAAAAACTAGACGCTTGCTATGTATAGCAGAATCATTCCGTCTAAGATGATGATGGAATGATTTAGAGGATAAACTTTATCTCTTTCACATCAAAACCATAGCCTTTCCCCGCTTCATCTTGAAGGAGAAGCCTTCCAAACGGGTCGATGTCGGTGATGAATAATCGCATTTCCTTTCCGTCCACCTCGTAATTACCCCATGCCTTGTAGCGATAAAGCCGTTGCAGATAGGCCTCTTCAATCGCGGTCGGGGCGGTTTTCAGGATTTCCACCTTATTATAAAGGCTTTCTACGATTTTCTCCAATAATGGCTGCAAGTCGTATTCCTTGCCCGTGATTTGCTGCAGCGAAATCGGATGTGTTGGCCAATCTTTGAATTGCATCTGGTTGACATTCAGTCCGATGCCGATGATGGAAACATCCATCCGATTGGCTTTTATCGTGCTGTTGATAAGGATGCCGGCGAGTTTGTGGTTATCAAAGAAAATGTCATTTGGCCATTTGATGTGGAGCTTCTCAGTGGGAAGTAAATCATCCAAAGCCTGTATCAGCCCTAAGGCCACGGCCTCCGACAAAAGGAATTGCCGCTCGGCGGGCAGAAAACTTACGTCCAAGGCCAAAGAGAAAGTGAGGTTGGAAAGAACCTCACTTTCCCAGCTGTTGCTCCCCATACCCTTGCCCGCAGTCTGCTCGTCGGCACTCACCACCCAGTTGCGGATGTCGGCCTCTGACTGCATCCTTTGCAGATAGGCGTTGGTGGAGTCAATCTGCTCTAAATGAACGTATTTGAGCATTATTTCACAACGATTCTTTGCGTCTCGTTGCCGATTTGGACGGCGTAGATGCCTGCGCCATAAACCTTCATGTCGATTTGAAGCCAGCCATCAGCAACGCCTTCATAAACGCGCTGACCAGCCATACTAAATAAGGTGACATTCTGCTTGCCTTCGCAAACAATGTTCAACAGGCCAGAAGTCGGGTTGGGATAAACCTTTGTCACCATATCTGATACTTCATCGACACCAACAGACACTTCGTACGAGAACTCGTTGCTCTCGCTATAACCGAAGTCGTTGCCAGAGAACAAGGTAGTGCCACCGGCTTTCAGGCCGTAGACACCCGAACCATCAGTGAGGCCATCGCCACCTGCATCATAAATAGTGAAATCATAACAACCGTCAGCTGTGATCTCCAACGTTTCGGTATAGTTATGGTTTGGGGTGTCGTACGGACCTCCTTCGAGAACGATCTCTCCCGTTTCTGTATTAGTCACTGTCCAAGTGGTTTCCTGTGGGTTGTTGTCGGTACGAACTGTCAATTTCAGGACCTTACCGGCATTATCAGGAGAGCCAATGAAAGAACATGATACAGCATCATTCAGAGAAGATTCATCGGCCACACCGTTAATGCTCTTGATTCTCACTGTCAACTCATTCTGCGACTCAAAGGGGAAGCTGATTGCGCCAAGATCAACAGTCTGAAAACCAAAGGTGGCCAAGTTGCCCGACCAATTTACGGTTTCCAGCAATCCACCATTGACGAGTACTTCAATCTCAGCAGAGGTCAAAGGAGCACTGCCATTGTTTGTCAACACGACCTTAGGTTGGAATACACCCGTGCAAGTCATCGACTTGACATTGGTGATGTCGCTCAAGGCAGCCTCGTTCGTGAAAAATGGTTCGATGCTAGTGCTCGACTTGCATGCTTGATACACCTCTTTCGTACCAGCATTCTGCACCCAAGCAATAGCATCCAACTGTTCCACATCATAAACATTGGCCCACTCCCACGTAAAGGAATAGGCAAAGTAATCTCCCGCCTCCGTGCTGTTGAGGGCAATGCCGCTGGATGAAGGAAGGAGCTTTTTCATCACGCTGTAGAAATCACGCTCGCCATTTGAGCCAGGAGCCGAGCTGTAATGGATTTCCTTCTCGATGACACCGACATACAGTTTGCAGTTCCCTTCGACGGCGGAGGTAAAGCGTCCCATGACATGCACCGTAATAAGGTTGGCAGGTTCTTCCAACTCATAGCTCAAGCGCAGTTCAAGTGGCGAATCAATGGCCAGCCAGTTGTTGACCGCATTTTGGCTAAGACCAGATGGCACGTTGGAGAAGCGTATGCCGTCGACCACGGTATGTGGCACTGAATTGACAGAATAAACTCCCTTGCGGGCATTGTTGTCAACCGTATTATGCAAGTACATCGGATCGTTGGCGCCAGGCCAGTTCATGTGATACTTGATGGCTGCAATGCGATTGGCATTGGCATTGATGAGCGCGTCCAAGGCCGGATTCTGTGAGGCGCAAGGTCCGCAACTGGTGTTGGTGAAACATTCGAACAGCAAAACACGTTCGTTTTGTGCGTGAACTGTCAAGCAGATAAGCATCAAAAACGATGCAAGAATCAAGGTAATTTTTTTCATGGAATTATGTGTTTTAGATGAATTATTCATGCACAAAAGTAGCCAATTTTTCAAAAATAACGATTTTTTATTGCAAAATTGGAGAAAACTTCACATTTTTGCAGGTTCAAAAATCATCGGAATCAATCAATTAAAACTTTAATACTATGTTCAAAAAATCTATTCTCACATTATTGCTTTTAGCCGCAATCGGCTATGTTTCAGCCCAATCGCTGCGTTTTGAATTGGATGACGTCATCTATGAGAACGGTTCAACCATCGTGTGCACCAACGATGAATACGGCTACGGAGAATACATCCAGCACATGCAGTTGAGGAATCTCACTTCAGGCGACTTGAATGTCATTGTAGAAAAGGAAGTTCTTGAGGATCTTGGAGGCACCATGAACTTTTTCTGCTGGGGCCAATGCTTTAGCTACACTGTCTTTGTCAGCGACCCTGTTACGGTGGCAGCCAACAGCCTGAACGAAAGCGATCTCTCGTTCCACGTCATGTTTGAAGAGCCTGTCTACGGCAAAGTGAAAATGCGTTTCTATGCATACGACGAACAACATCCCGAAGAACGCATCTATATCGATGTGATCTTCAACAAGGAAGATGATGGCATCAGCGACTACTCACGTTCAATAATGATGAGCCAAGCCTACCCGAACCCAGCCCGTTCAACGGTCCGTTTCGATTACTCCATGCCTGTCAGCAACGCCACTGCCGTGGTCTACAATGTAGTTGGCCAAGAAGTCATGAGGCAGGACATCAACACCTTTGAAGGGCAACTGAATCTTTCAGTCGCCGATCTCATCGATGGTATCTACTTCTGCTCCATCATGCTGGACGGAAAAACAGCCAATACGGTAAAATTCGTAGTAAAAAAATAACCTGAATCCCATATAACATCAATGAAAAAGGTACTCACAACCCTTGTGTTCCTAGTGTTGGCTGTTCTGTCGTTCGGTCAACAATGGGTCGCCATCAAGAGCGACACCCCGAGCACCATCCAGACGACTTTGGTTTCCTCTTCCGAGAACCAAATCACCGTCAACCTGCAAGTCCCTGGCTTCTATGCCTTTGAGGTGGCCACGCCCCGTGGTGAAGCCAACATCATCTCGGTTCCGAAGACGGTCAGCACCGCTGCCGCTGGCGAACCCAACCTGCCCATGATTGCAGTTCCAGCCATCGTTGGCGACCGTCAGCATTATGGCATTCGTATCGTGGATGCCCAATACACCGATTTCGCGATGGAGGTTGCTCCTTCGAAAGGCGATTTCCCACGCACTATCAACCCAGAGGATGTGCCATACACCTATGGTGAGGCCTATTCGACGAATGCCTTTTTCCCCTCGCAGAATGTGGGCCTTTACGAGCCTTACATCCTCCGCGACTTCCGCGGACAGAACATGGTGGTCTACCCCTTTGCGTACAACCCCATTAGCAAAACCTTGCGCGTGTACTACAACATGACCGTTGAGATGTACAGCGACGGCATTTCGAGCGAAAACATCATCGACCGCCGCTCAAACGAGGTGAAAATGGACCCCGAGTTTGACGCCATCTATGCCAACCAGTTCATCAACTACCCCGAGAGCATGGCCAAATACACACCCATGGTCGAGACAGGAGAATTGCTCATCATCTGCCACGACGCTTTCATGACTGCCATGCAACCTTTTGTGAACTGGAAGAAACAGATTGGCCGTCCCACGACAATGGTAGGCACCAGCACGGCTGGCACTACCTACGCTGCCATCCAGACCTACATCCAAAACCAGTACAACTCCAACCCCAACCTCACCCATGTGCTTTTGGTGGGCGACGTAGCGCAAATTCCTGGAGTTCCCTACTCGGCCGGTTCGTATGGCGGCAAGTCCGACAACATATACGGTCAAGTGGCTGGAGGCGACTATTATAACGACATTATCGTTGGTCGTTTCTCTGCCGAAAACGAAGCCCATGTGACTACACAAGTCAATAAAGTAATCCACTATGAGCGCGACATCAATGCCACTGACACTTGGCTGACTTTTGGTGACGGACTCGGCAACAACGATGGTCCTGGACATTTCAATGAAAAAGACTGGCAACATATTGAGAACATCCGCACCGACCTGTTGGCCTACAACTACACTACTGTTTACCAAGACTATCCCGGTGTGAGCGGGTATTCTTCCAGTTCTGCAGTATTGAGCCAACACATCAATGGCGGCGTAAGCATCATCGACTACTGCAATCACGGATCGGAAACCAGCTGGGCCCTCAACAGTTACAGCAACACCCAAGTCAATGCGTTGACCAACGTCAACAAGTTGCCCATTGTTTGGTCGGTGGCCTGTTTGAACGGCAAATACGACCACAGCCAACCTTGTTTCGGTGAGACTTGGCTTCGTGCCACCAACGGCACCGTATCAAACCCTGACCCCACCCAGCCTACGGGTGCCATTGGCGGTATGTTCTCTTATATCAGCCAACCTTGGCAACCGCCCATGTACGGTCAAGACGAGATGATTGACGTGCTGGTGGAGAGTTACAGCAACAACATCAAGCGCACCCTCGGCGGTTGCTCGTATGACGGCAACATGAAGATTTTGGACCAATACGGCCAAAATGCCAATGATGGCAAGGGCACCTACCTCGCCTGGATTCTCTACGGCGACCCTTGCTTGACGCTGCGTAACGCTGTTCCCACCGACATGGGTGTTACCCACGCCCCGTCAATGAGCACCACGGCGACTAGCTTCACCGTCAACGCCACCAACGGCAACGGTGCCCTTGCCACCCTGACCCGCAACAACGAAATCATGGGGTCGGCCACCATCACTAACGGCACGTGCAACATCACCTTTGCCGCTCCTGGAACGACGGGCACCGCCACATTGACCGTGTTTGGCTACAACAAAATCACCTACATCGCTCAAATCCAAATCGTCAGCGGCGGCACGCAGACCTACACCATCAACGTGTCAGCCAATCCCACCAACGGCGGTAACATCACGGGTGGCGGCACTTACAACCAAGGCCAGCAATGCACGGTGACGGCTTCGCCCGCTTTAGGCTACAACTTCACTAACTGGACCGAAAACGGCAATGTGGTTTCGACGAATGCCAATTATACTTTCACTGTCAACGCCAACCGCACCTTGGTAGCCAACTTCACTCCCGTACCGCAGAACTACACCATCACCGTGTCAGCCAATCCCACCAATGGTGGAACGGTAACAGGCGGCGGCACCTACCAAGAAGGACAATCTTGCACTGTCAATGCCACAGCCAACGCTGGTTACACCTTCACCAACTGGACGGAGAACGGCAACGTGGTTTCCTCCAATGCTCGTTACACTTTCACCGTCAACGGCAACCGCACCTTGGTAGCCAACTTCACCCAGCAAAACTACAACATCAGTATTTCGGCTGACCCAACACTTGGCGGCACCGTGACTGGCGGCGGAGCTTTCCATTATGGTGACAACTGCACCGTATCGGCAACGGCCAACAACGGCTACAACTTCACCAACTGGACGGAGAACGGCAACGTGGTCTCCACAAACGCCAGCTACATTTTCACAGTGACAGGCAACCGCACCCTCGTTGCCAACTTCCAAGCACAAAGCTACACCATCACTGCCACAGCTGACCCAACCGAAGGCGGATCCGTTACCGGCGGAGGCACTTACAACCAAGGCCAGAGCTGCACCTTGACAGCCACGCCTGCCGACAACTATAACTTCGTCAATTGGACAAAGAACGGCCAGCAAGTCAGTACCAATGCCACCTACACCTTCACCGTGACCGAATCGGCGACCTACGTGGCACACTTCCAAATTGAAAGTTTCACCATCACTACAGTCGCCAATCCGACTGAAGGTGGTGCCATCGAAGGTGGCGGCACATACAACTACGGTCAAACCTGCACCGTGACTGCCACTGCCAATGAAGGTTATAGCTTCGTCAACTGGACCGAAGACGGCAATGAAGTTTCGACAGAAGCCAGTTATAGCTTCACCGTTGAAGGCGACCGCACCTTAGTAGCCAACTTCGAAGGTCTGACTTTCTCAATAAAGCTCACCGTTGACCCGGCAGAAGCCGGCACTGCTACTGGAGAAGGCACTTACAACTATGGCGACGAGGTCACTCTTAACGTCATCCGCAACGAAGACTATGCTTTCCAAAACTGGACCGAAAACGGCGAAATCGTATCGGAAGATCTTGTTTACACCTTCATTGTCACCAGCGACCGTACCTTGGTAGCCAACTTCATACATACCGAAGGCATTGGCGAGCGACAAGCTGACATCAAGGTCTACCCCAACCCGACCCAGGGCAACGTCATTCTTGAAGGCGACAACATCAACCATGTCCGCATTATGAACGCCTACGGCCAGACGGTGTACAACGCCAAGGTGGAAGGCGAGCAAGTCCACATCAACCTCTCCAACCTTGCCAAAGGCATCTACATGATGCACATCGGCATCGAAAACGGACAAGTTGTGAAGCAGATTGTGGTGGAATAAACCCAATTTCCTGCAAATTCACGAAGTGAGGTGACAAAAAATTGCCACCTCACTTTTTTTTTCTAATTTTGGGGTCAAATTTAACGATGTTGAAATGCCCCGCGTTCGGCGGAGCCAATCTAACGATTTCAGCCTATGAAAATCAAATTCATCGGTGCCGCCCAAGAAGTAACGGGCAGCAAGCACCTCATCACCACAGACCATGGGAAGAAGATCCTGTTGGACTGCGGCATGTTCCAAGGCAAGGGCCTCGAGACCGATGCGGCCAACCGCAACATCATGGTCGACCCGAAAGAAATAGATGCCATCATCCTCACCCATGCCCATATCGACCACTGTGGCCTGATACCCTATTTCTATAAGTTGGGATTCCGTGGACAAGTCATTTGCACCAAAGCCACAGAAGACCTATGCAACATCATGCTCCCCGATAGCGGTTTCATTCAAGAGAACGATATGGAATGGTTCAACAAGAAACGCCGCAAACAAGGATTGCCCGCCTTGGAGCCCATCTATACAGAAAAGGACGCACGCGCCAGCATGAGCCTTTTCGTCAGCGTTGCATACAACCGCTTTTTCCAAATCGACAATAATATAAAGGTGAAGTTCAACAACACAGGCCACCTGCTCGGTAGCGGCTGTGCTATCCTTGAAATCGACGAAGGCGGCAAGATGACCCGCATCGCCTACACGGGCGACATCGGGCGTGAGTCGAATTACCTGTTGCGCTCACCCGAGCCTTTCCCGCATTGCGACTACCTCATCACCGAATCGACCTACGGCAACCGCCTCCACAGCGACCGTGCCAATGCCGAGCAGCAGCTGTTGGAAATCATCTACCACACCTGCGTGGAGAAGCGCGGGAAGCTCATCATTCCATCCTTCGCCGTCAGCCGAACGCAAGAAATTGTGTATCTGTTGAATAACTTCTACAACCAAGGCAAATTGCCCGAAAAGATTCCTGTATATGTCGATAGCCCTTTGGCCGTCAATGCCACCGAGATTTTCCGTATGCACGTCGACCTCTTCAATGACAACGTGAAAGATGTCATCGAATACGACCCCGACCCCTTTGGTTTCAACGGACTCACCTTTATCCGCGACATCAACCAGTCGAAAGCACTTAACGCCACCAAACAGCCATGCATCATCATCTCTGCCTCAGGCATGATGGAGGCTGGCCGCGTGAAACACCACATCGCCAACAGCATTGACAACCCAAACAACACCATCCTTTCCATCGGTTACTGCGCTCCCACTACCTTGGGAGCCAAACTGTTGGCCGAGCCACGCCCCTTCACCGTCTCCATCTTCGGGTTGGAACACAAAGTGCTGGCTGACATATACGAAATTGATGCTTTCAGCGGCCATGGCGACTACAAAGAAATGATCCAATACCTCAGTTGCCAAGACCCGAGCAAAATCAAGAAGACCTTCATCGTCCACGGTGACCCTGAGGCACAGGAGTTCTATGAAAAGCAACTCCGCAAAACAGGTTGGGATAATATCGTCATCCCAAAACCTGGTGAAACTTTTGAATTAGACTAAAACCCATAGCATAATGGCACAAAAACCCAGCATACCTAAAGGCACCCGCGACTTCCTTCCCGAAGTCATGGTGCGCCGCAATTACATCTTCGACACCATCAAGGCGGTCTTCAAACGCTTTGGTTTCCAACCCATTGAAACCCCTTCGATGGAAAATCTGAGCACCCTCTTGGGCAAATACGGCGACGAGGGCGACAAACTGCTCTTCCGAGTGCTCAACAGCGGCGACTTCATGAGTGGTGTGGAGCAAAACGGCGAGCCGCTTGAATCCTTGAAACTCGCCAGCAAAATCAGCGAGAAAGGCTTGCGCTACGACTTGACCGTACCCTTTGCCAGGTTTGTCACCATGTACCGCGAACAAATCGCCTTCCCCTTCAAACGTTACCAAATCCAACCCGTTTGGCGCGCCGACCGTCCCCAAAAAGGCCGTTATCGTGAGTTCTACCAATGCGATGTCGACATCATCGGCAGCGATTCTTTATTGAACGAGGCCGAGTTGGTGCAAATCGTGGACGAGGTATTCAACGCACTGAAAATCAGAGTAACGCTAAAGATCAACAACCGTAAAGTGTTGGCAGGCATCGCCGAGTACATCGGCAAGTCGGATGCTTTGGTGGACATCACCGTGGCCATCGACAAACTCGACAAAATCGGTATTGATGCCGTCAACGCGGAACTCGCCGAAAAGGGATTGGAGCAAGCCGCCATCGACAAACTGCAGCCCATCCTCTTCATGAAAGGCAACACACGCGAGAAGATTGCACAACTCAAGCCTTTGCTGAACAACGAAGTCGGCCAAAAAGGCATTGAGGAACTCGAGACCTTGTTCGATTACATTGAAGCCATGGAGTTGAAGATTGACACTGAGCTTGACCTCACCCTCGCCCGTGGCTTGAACTACTACACTGGTGCCATCTTCGAGGTGAAGGCCAAGGACTTCGCCATCGGCAGCATTTCGGGCGGTGGTCGCTACGACAACCTTACGGGCATCTTCGGTCTGCCCAACGTTTCCGGTGTGGGCATCAGCTTCGGCGCAGACAGAATCTATGACGTTCTAGAAGGCCTCAACCTTTTCCCTGAAACCATGTCGGAAAGCACCAAGGTCATCTTCCTCAACTTCGGTAAGAACGAGGAAAAGTATTGCCTGAAGTATTTGAATCAGGTGCGCAAGCATGGCATCAACGCGGAAATCTATCCCGATGCAGCCAAAATCCAGAAACAGATGAAATACGCCAACCAACGCGCCATCCCGATTGTCGTCATCGCCGGCGAACAAGAGGTGGCCGAAGGGAAATTCACCGTGAAATGGATGAAGGAAGGCACACAGGAAACCGTAGAGGCGAATAAATTGGTGGAAACAATGATGCAATGACCCGTAGAGACGCAATGCATTGCGTCTCTACAACAATAAATCGAATCAACAATTAAACAATCAACAATATGAAAACCCACAAAATCTCATCAAAAGAACTGACCTTCAAACAGGTAAACGAAATACTCACTAAGGGCTACAAGCTCGAACTCAGCGCGGACGCCATCAAGCGCATCCAAAAATGCCGCGACTATCTTGACAAAAAGATGGAGAACCCCGAGAAGCCCATCTACGGCGTGACCACCGGCTTCGGCTCCCTCTGCGACCACAGCATCTCGAAAGAAGACTTGAGCACCTTGCAGAAGAACCTCGTCATGTCGCATGCCTGTGGCACGGGCGAGATGGTGCCTGAAGAAATCATCCGTCTCATGCTCTTGTTGAAGGTGCAAAGCCTCAGCTACGGCAATAGCGGTGTGCAAGTCGTGACCGTCCAGCGTCTCATCGACTTCTTCAACAACGACGTGCTGCCCGTGGTGTATAACCAAGGCTCACTCGGCGCCTCCGGTGATTTGGCGCCTTTGGCCAATCTCATGCTGCCTCTGCTTGGCTTGGGCGAGGTGCATTTTGAAGGCAAGATATACCCTGCCGAGAAGATTCTCAAAAAGTTCAAATGGGAACCCATTACCTTGCAGTCGAAAGAAGGTTTGGCCCTGCTCAACGGCACGCAATTCATGAGCAGTTACGGCACTTACGTATTGCTCAAAGCCTTCCGTCTCAGCTACCTCGCCGACCTAATCGGCACGGTGTCCTTGGAAGCCTTCGACGGCCGCATCGAGCCTTTCTTCGACCAAGTGCATCAAATCCGCCACCACAACGGACAAATCGTCACCGCCAAGCGTGTGCGCGAGTTCACCAAAGGCAGCGAGCTGATTGTCAGGGAGAAGAAACACGTTCAAGACCCATATTCCTTCCGTTGCATGCCGCAGGTGCATGGTGCCTCGAAGGATGCCATCGACTATGTGGCTTCTGTGTTCAGCGAGGAGATCAACGCCGTTACCGACAACCCGACCGTTTTCCCCGATGAGGATTTGGTCATCAGCGCGGGCAATTTCCACGGTCAGCCTTTGGCCATCACCTTGGACTTCCTCGCCATCGCTATGGCAGAGTTGGGCAACATCAGCGAACGCCGCATCTATCAACTCATAGGTGGCAAACGTGGTCTGCCCTCCTTCCTCGTCGCCGAGCCTGGCCTCAACAGCGGCTTCATGATTCCGCAATATGCTGCCGCCAGTATTGTCAGCCAAAGCAAACAACTTTGCACGCCTGCTTCGGTCGACAGCATTGAGTCGTCGCAAGGGCAAGAAGACCATGTCAGCATGGGTGCCAACGCCGCCACGAAGGCTCTGCGTGTAGCTGAAAACTTGGAGCGCGTTTTGGCTATCGAAATGTTCAATGCCACCCAAGCCCTTGAGTTCCGACGCCCGCTGAAGTCGTCACCCATCATCGAGAAGTTCGTCGCCGCCTACCGCAAGGAGGTGGAATTCGTCCGCATCGACAAGGTAATGTACACAGAAATCGCCAAATCGGTTGATTTCGTGAAGAATTATCCTTTGGCGTTTGACGTATTAGAAAACAAATAATGGAAATCACCACCCAACCACAGAAACGTCCCACGGGGATGACCATCCTCCTCGTGTTGTCGTTCATCAACGCCTGCTGGAACATCCTCTCTTCGTTAGTCATGTACATTATGACGCCAAAAATGGCAGAAATGATGCAAAATGGCCAAATCGAAGAGATGATGGCACCCTATTCTGCCCTAATCAGCGAAGAGCAGCAGCAACTGGCAATGGACGGCATGAAGATGATGGCTCAAATTGAACCGAAGTATTGGCTGTTTCTCCTCATCCTATTCATCGGCTCTTTAGTGGGTGTGATACGGATGTTCAAGGGCGACAAGCGCGGACTCCACATCTACGCCATCTCCCAAATCCTCATGCTCATCAACTCGTCTGTGTACTTTTACCCGAAACAAGCACAGTCGGGATTCGTTTCCGAACTACTGCTTACCATAATCTTCATCCTGCTTTACTACCTGTATTTCAAACGAATGGAAATGCCAAACAACCCAACGCAAAGTCCTGATGAATTATGAGTAAGACCCCGAGTGAAGGAAAGATTTTCAATCTCAAGCCTGAGATGACGCTTGCCATGAAGTTGGCGGCCACTTTCGCCATTACTTATTATGGCTTGTTACTCATCTTCGAGATTGTGGCTATGGTTTTCCGGCGGTATTACTTTGACACGTATTATTTCAACCAAGGCGAGATGGACTTGGGCTCATGGGAGTTTTTGGTGCAAGTCATTCAATTGGCATTATCCATCATACTGGTATTGAGCCTCATACGAATTTTCAGAAAGAAAGCTTTCGGCAAAGCCTTTTTCGTGAGTGCCTCTATCCTACTCATCGTGTTCCAGTTCATCGTCACAGGTCTCATGCCCTGGCTGAAATATGCCCTTGAGATACTGATGGTGCTGATTATCGCGCCGCTGCGAGTCAAGAAGAAAATTCGCATCAAGGATGGGAAGATTGAGGTTGAAGAGGTGAAAGAAGAAGAAAATCCCGGTTGAATCATCAATCGGGATTTTCATTGGTTTGGGAGACGCAAAGCATTGCGTCTCTACAACGGACGAATTATTTCGTCGCTTGCTCGTAGCCAGCACGCACGGCCTGAATGTTGAGGTCGACGACCTCCTGGCCTTTCTTGCCGAAGATGTGGGCGATGGCCTCTTCGACTTTCTCCATGGAAATGCCGAGATAAGGCACCGTGGCACCCAACAGCACCATGTTAGAACGGGCTTTCAGCTGCTTGGCAATCTCGTTGGCGTTGAAGGAAACGACATGCTCCAACTTGCCCAACTCAGCGTTAATCTTCTCCATATCAGGATAGTTGCTGATGTTGATGAAGGGATCATTGTTGGTGATGACCCAGCCTTCCTTGCTCAGCCAAGGCAGGTAGCGCAGGGCTTCCATAGGCTCGGAAGAGAGGATGATGTCAGCCTGACCCTCGGGGATGACGTCGGCAAAGATCTCGTTGTCGGAGATGCGGAGGTGCGAGAACACCGAGCCGCCGCGCTGCGACATGCCGTGGATCTCGGACTGTTTCAAGTTCATGCCCATATTCAGAGCGGCATCAGAAATGATCTTGGCCACCGAAACGATGCCGTCGCCACCCACGCCGCATAATACTATATCTTTTTTCATTCTGTTGAATTGTTGATTGTTTAACTGTTTAACTGTTGACGCGGGACTTCGGGACACGGGACGCGAGACTTTTTTTGTCCCGTGTCTCGTGTCTCGCCGTCTCGTGTCTTATTTCTTCATATGTTTCTTCAATTCCACGATGCAGGTGCGGTGCGGGATGATGACCGACACGCCGTTGTAATTCACCTCTTCCTCGATGATCTTGACGTTCTCCTCGTGGTTCTTGGGCAGCGGAATGATGTCGCGGATGTGCTCAGGCTCGACTCCAATTCCTTCGCAAATGCGGCGGATCTTGTTGTGTGCCGAGGAAGGTTGGCCGCCCGTCATGGCGGTGATGTCGTTGTCGAGGATCATGACCACGACGTTGGCCTTCTCGTTGACGCAGTCCATGAGGCCCGTCAGGCCGCTGTGACCGAAGGTACCGTCACCGATGACGGCCACACTCGGGAAGATGCCCACCTCGCTGGCCCCCTTGGCCATAGTGATGGAGGCACCCATGCACACGGTAGTGTTGATGGCACCCATATTGAAGCCCAAAGTGTAGCAGCCGATGTCGCCGAACACCTTGCCACCCTTATGGTTGGCCATAACGGCGTTCAAGGCATTGTAGCTGTCGACATGCGGGCAACCCTGGCAGAGCGCAGGCGGACGGTTGGTGACCACCTCTGGCACCTTATACATAACCGGCACATCCATGCCGAGGGCCTTGGCAACCTTTTCGGCGTTCAGTTCACCGTCGCGGCGGATGGTCTCGTCGAGGCGACCCATGACATTCTTGCCCTTACCGAGGAATCCCTTAATCAGTTCCTCAACGAAAGGCTGACCGTCTTCAAGAACGAGGATTTCATCGCACTCGTCGTACAGCTTATTCAGCATGTCGTAAGGCAACGGATATTGCGTGATCTTCACGACAGGATACGGGCACTTACCATCGGGAAAGTTTTCCATCAGGTAGTTGTAGGCGATACCCGTGGTGATGATACCGATGTTCTTCTTGGGACCGTCGATGTACTTGTTGAAGCCCGAAGTGGCCGAAGCCTCTTCGAAAGCAGGTTGTTTGTCAATCAACTCGCGATACAAACGCTTGGCGTTGGCCGGCAGCAGCACGAACGACTTGGCGTCGGCAGGCTCGGTAAGCTCGTTCTGAGGGCGAACGGGTTTGCGAACCACACCAGCACGGCTGTGAGCCAGACGGGTCGGGATGCGGTAGAGCACCGGCGTGCCGAGTTTCTCACTCAGGTCGTAGCCGTAGTGCACCATGTCGTAGGCCTCTTGTTGGTTGGAAGGCTCCAGCATGGGAATCATGGCCCAGTGACCGTAGAAGCGGCTGTCCTGTTCGTCCTGCGACGAGAACATGCTCGGGTCGTCGGCCACCACGACGAGGACGCCCTTGGTGCCGATGATGGCGGCGTTCATGAAGGGGTCGCCGCACACGTTGAGACCCACGTGCTTCATGCAGGTCATGGCGCGCTTGCCGGCGTAAGCCACGCCGATGGAGGCCTCAAGGGCCGTCTTCTCGTTGGCGCACCAGTTTCCTTGGCTTGCTTCGAGTTGATGACATACTCTGTGATTTGGGTTGAAGGCGTGCCCGGATAGCTGTTGATGGCCGAGCCGCCAGCGTCGATGAAGCCCTGTGCAATGGCCTCATCGCCTAAAAGCAATACTTTCTCCATTATTCAGATTTCAAGTTTTTTATTTTTATTATTCAAGATTGCACAAAGGTACGAATTATTTCAATATGCGCAAGAAAAAACTTCAACTCGAAGCAATAAGTGGTCTTTTTTCCGTTTTTTACAAAGGTGTAAGTCAAAATTCAATATCTTTGCAGTTTGGCATCAATCAAAACAAAGCGAAAAATCAACAAATAGTTTTTATATCATTATGACTTTCAAAAGGTTAAACAACATCACAGGATGGGCGGCAGGACTGATTGCCACCATCGTGTATTTTCTCACGCTGGAGCCTACCGTCAGCTGGTGGGATTGCGGCGAGTACATTTCAACGGCTTACAAACTGCAGGTGGGTCACCCGCCCGGGGCACCTTTGTTCCAACTTTTGGGACGTTTCTTTACCCTATTCGCTGGTGGCGATGTCACCAAGGTGGCTATGATGGTCAACGTGATGTCGGCCATTTGCAGCGGACTCACCATCGTGTTCCTCTTCTGGACCATCACCATGCTAGCCCGCAAGGTATGGATGAAAGAAGGCGAAGATGCGCCTTGGGTGAATAAGATAGGCGTATTGCTGGCAGGTTTTGTCGGTGCAGTGGCTTACACGTTCACCGAGTCGTTTTGGTTCAACGCCGTGGAAGGCGAAGTCTATGCCATGTCATCGTTCTTCACCGCCGTGACTTTCTGGGCCATTCTGAAATGGGAACAGGTAGCCGACGACCCAAAGAGTACCCGTTGGATTATTTTCATCGCGTTCCTTATCGGTCTGTCCATCGGCGTACACCTGCTTAACCTGCTGTGTGTGCCCGCCTTTGTGTATGTGGTTTATTTCAAGAAATGGAAAAAAACCTCGTTCTGGGGCTTCGTGCTGGCAGGCCTCGTCTCTGTGGCGTTATTATGGTTCCTCAACATGTTCCTCGTGCCACAAACCGTCAACCTTGCAAGCAAGTTCGAGTTGTTCTTCGTCAACACGCTCCACACGCCATTCAATGTAGGCACCATCGTCTATTTTGCCATAATCATTGGACTGATTGTGTGGGGATTGTGGTTTACTGACAAGCGGAAGAAAGTGATTTGGAACACGGCTATCTTGTCGCTTATGTTCATCTTTATCGGCTATTCGTCGTTCTTCATGTTGGTCATTCGTGCCAACACCAACCCACCCATCAACGAGAACGAGCCCAATGATGCCCCTGCTCTGCTTTCCTATCTGCTTCGCGAGCAGTACGGCAGTTGGCCCCTGCTTTATGGTCCCTATTACAATGCCCCCATCACCGACTTGAAGGACGGCAAACCCATCTACGTCAAGGACAAAGAGGCCGGCCGTTACGTCATCACTGACGACAACAAACGCAGTTTGCCCGACTATCCCAAGGAGATGAAGACTTTCTTCCCCCGCATGTGGAGCACCCAAAGAGGCACACACGCGGAGATGTATGAGAACTACCGCAAGAGTCCGAGCGGCAATGTTGTAGGCGAGAACGTACGTGTACGCAACTACCGAGGCGAAATGGTCACCGTGAACAAACCCACTTTCGGACAGAACTTGAGGTTCTTCATCAACTACCAATGCAACTGGATGTATTGGCGCTACTTCATGTGGAACTTCGTAGGCCGTCAAAACGACATCGAGAGTCAAGGCGAGTTGGACCACGGCAACTGGATCAGCGGCATCCGTGCCCTCGATAATGCACGACTCGGCGATCAAGACAACCTCCCCGCCTGCATGCAGAACCCTGGACGGACAACATACTACTTCCTGCCTTTGATTCTCGGTCTCTGTGGCCTGTTCTGGCTGCTCAAGTGCGACCTGAAACAGAGCTGGATCGTCTTCCTGTTGTTCTTTATGACGGGTTTGGCCATCATCATTTACCTGAACCAAACACCACAGCAGCCCCGTGAACGTGACTACAGCTATGCCGGCTCGTTCTACGCTTTCGCCATTTGGATCGGTTTCGGCGTGATTGCCCTCATTGACTGGGCCAACAAACTGGTCAAGAAACAGACTATGGTCGCAACCGTAGCCATTGGTTTGATTTGCTTCTTGGCGGTACCCTGCGTACTGGCTGCCAATGGCTGGGAAGAGCACAACCGTTCAGGCAAGACCTCGGCCCGCGACTGGGCAAAAAACTACCTCGCACAGTTGCCGCCCAACGCCGTCATCTTCACCCGTGGCGACAATGACACCTTCCCCTTGTGGTACATCCAAGAGGTGGAAGGCTTCCGTACCGATGTGCGCGTGGTGAATTACATGCTGTCGAGCGGCTATTGGTACGCCCACCAGATGGGACGCAAGGTGTACGACTCCGAAAAGTTACCGCTTACCCTCACCACTGCCGAATACAACAACGGAATCAACGAATCCATCACCGTGGAAGTGGAAGACCGTTTCAAAGACCGCCACATCGAGTTGAAGCAGGTCATTGACTTCATCCACAACCCCAAGGCCGTGAAACGCTACATGGGCTATACCTATAACTATGTGCCTTGCACCAAGATGAAACTCACCGTTGACAAGGAAGCCTGCTTGCGCAACAACATCGTTCCGGAAAGCATGGCCGACCGTATGGTCGACGAAATCACTTGGGAAATTAAGGATAAAGTCCTGTACAAGAACGCCTTGCTGCTTTTGGACTTCATGGCCACCAACAACTGGGAGCGTCCTGTCTACTTCACTTCGTTCAGCGACATGTCGAAAGTGCTTGGCATCGACAAATACTTACACATGGAGGGTCTGGCCTATCGTTTCATCCCTGTCGAGGCAGAAGACTACAACCCTTATGCGAAGGGTGGCGTCTACCGCGATGGCAGCTACGACTTGCTCATCAACAAGGCACAATGGGGCAATTTGAACCTAGAAGGCGTGGTGCCTGACCGTGAGAGCGTGCGCAATACCGTTTACGCCCAACAAGCCTATTCGCGCCTTGCACAAGCTTTGGTCAACCACAACGAGTTTGACTCTGCCGTCATTGTCATGGACAAGTTCCAAGAGTTCTTCCCCAACGACAAGTTCCCCTTCGACCTGCGTTCCTACCAGTTCCCAGAGATGTACTACATTTGCGGCGACACGCTGAAAGGCGACCAGTTCATGCATGACATTACCGGCAATTACAGCGACAAGATTGCGTACTACCTCAGCTTGAAGCCCAAATTCAAGAACTACTACAGCGATGACATCGAAGAAGCCATGAGCCTGCTGAAGCATTTCAGTGGCGTGGCCCAAAAGTACGAGCGTAAGGAAATGTATGATTGGATTTCTTCCAAGATGAAAGAGTACCTATCCCTGTACTACATGGAATAAGCCAAAAGAAAAGCAGCGTCAAGCTGCTTTTCTTTTTTTATTCACAAAGCTCCAAACAATCATCACTATACCGATGATGACAAAGGGGACGCTAAGCCATTGTCCCATATCGAAGACCATGTCTTTCTCAAACTCGACTTGAACGTTCTTCAGGAACTCGATAAGGATGCGCGAGCCAAAAATGATGATGAGGAAGGTGCCAAACATCAGGCCAGGTTGTCTGTTGCCGAGGTCGCGCTTGTAATACATCCACAACAAGATACCCATCGCCACAAGGCAGAAGAAAGCCTCATACAAGCCCGTCGGGTGGCAGGGCAACCACTCACTTGGGGGACAGCAGTTGCCAGGTGAGCAAGGCGTATAATTATCAACAGTACCGCAAAACTGCTCCATGCCGCGCAAGAAGACAAAGCCCCAAGGCAGCGAAGTAGGTGTACCATAAATCTCGTGATTCATCACATTGCCCAAGCGAATCAGGGCACCGACAAAACACACGGCGATGACAATGCGATCCAGAATCCATATGTAACTGATTTGCTGTTTCTCGTCCTTCCCTTTCTTGGCCGACTTATTGTAATTGCGCACATACAGCCACAATCCGATCAATATGCCGATGGCTCCACCGTGGCTGGCAAGACCGCCTTCCCAAATGGCCAACATCTTCAGCGGATGCGAGAGATAAAACGCCGGCTCATAAAACAGGCAATGGCCAAGGCGGGCGCCAAGGACAGTGAATGCCAGCATATACAGCAGCAACTTGTCCATTGAATCGTCGCTCAAATGCTCGCGACGGTAAATGTTGCGCATGAGAAAATAGCCGATGAGAAAACCTACAGCCCATAATAGGCCATACCAACGAACTTGCATGGATCCCAGATAAAACAGCACGGGATCAACATTCCAAGTGATATAGTTTAGAAGCATAATGTGAAATTTTTGGCAAAAGTAGAAATATTTTTTTTACGCCGTGTAACTTTTTCGCCCAAACTACGTATTACAAACATAGTTCAAGAAATTAAAACCTCATTCCGTGAACACGGAACAGTACAACCAATGCGTGGAGCAATATGCCGACAGGCTTTTCCGCTTCGCGTTCGCAAGCCTCCACAACCGTGAGCAGGCCGAGGACGTGGTGCAGGAAAGCTTCGCCCGCGTTTGGGAAAGACTCAAAACAGTGGAGTTCGCCAAAGCCAAGTCCTACCTCTTCACAATCGCGCACCACGCCTCGATTGACGAAATCCGCCAAAGACAACAGTATACAAACATAGAAGACTGCTCACCCAACGAACTGAAATCGGCATACAACCCCTACCCCGACATCCATGACATACTGCACAAAGCCTTGGCCGCCCTACCCGAAATGCAACGCAATGCCTTACTTCTGCGCGACTACGAAGGCTACAGCTATCAGGAAATCGGCGACATCACGGGAATGAGCGAGGCGCAAGTCAAAATCAGCATCTTCCGCGCCCGTACTGCCTTGAAAAGCAAACTGAAAAGCATCGACAACCTAATCGACATAGAACCATGAACATCAACATCGACAACTACGAAGCCTACCTCCTTGACTACATGGACGGCAACCTTGGCCCCGAAGAGACGCAGCAACTACAAGCCTTCGTCGCGGCCCAAGGCTTGGAATGGAACGAACTCACCGAGGAGTTGCCACGTCTCGAAGCCCCGCAAATCGCTTACGAAGGCAAAGCCAAGCTGAAGAAGCAAAGCGTCGTCGTGCCGCTCTATGTCAAGATTGCCTCGGCTGCCGCTGCCGCTGGACTACTGCTCACCATCGGGCTGTGGCCTGATAAGACAAGACCCAGCATTGTACCGATTGCCGAACTGAGTCCTATCAAAACTACACGAATCGAGGTGCCGATTGACATTCCGAAGTTACACAAAAAGCCAAATTATTTCGTCAAGCGTCAAATGGTCGGCAAAGAGGAGCCTATCATTTCTGAAAGAGTCGAGATGCCAATGCTGGCCGAGTTGGAACCGAAAAAAGCAACAGTTCTACCCACTCAACCGGCCATTGACGAACCCAATTTCGACTTCTTGGCCTACCGCCTAAACGCCGAACTCTCCTTTGCTCAAATTGGCGACAACTACGTTGACGCCACCGCTACCTATGAGGAAGAAAGCGATCTCTCGCTCATCGGCAAGGGTCTCCTTTGGCTTACGAACGGTCGCCACGACAGTTTCATCAGCCTAATCAACGCGGGGATGAGCCAAGCCAAGCAAAAAGCCACCGAAGCGGCAACCGACATGGCCTTGACCGCCTACCACCGAGCCGAAGAGAGTTTCGAAGAGACACGGGAACGGTGGGAAGAAAAACGCGGAGAATAAAAAAAAATGCCGCTCGAAAGCGGCATTTTTTTTGTTCGTTTCTTTAGTGTGTTCAGAAGTTGATGCTGAATCCGAAACTGAGCGGACGTGTGTTCTCAACTGCTTTGTCTCGATAAATGGGTATTAAGGCATAGTTGGCAAAAAAGCCCAAGTTTTTACCGCCTACACGAAGCGAGGCATCAAGTTTGAAACGATTCAGGAAAATCCCGTTCAGATAGTCTGTCTCCTTGCTGCCGTCTTTAAACTTCGTCGCACTCCAAGCAGCAAAACGGAAACCACCAGTCACACCCAAATCAAGGTAGAGTTTACGCGTCGGCCTCAATTCAACCATCAACGGTGCTTGCAGATACAACAATCCCAACTTGCTTTTCTTGAGTTCCCTATCCTCTAATTGTAGCATCGTATTAGAGATAGCGCCCGTTTCTGGATCTTCCGCAGTGACAAGTGGAAGTTTCCAACTATAGTTGTTCCAACCGATACCTATGCCTGTGAACAGGCCTGCCGTATGTTTCCTGTTGAAAGCGATGCCCACATCGGCAATGTTGAAACCAAAATACCAGCTACGCAACGGACGGAGAGCGAGATTGATATCTCCATAAGGATCCACATCCGTTATTTTCGGATTGAACAGCATATTCAGTCCAGCCTCAAAGCCATTCCAGTGGGAATCAAGGAGAAGGGTCTTTTTCTCAGGATGTTTGTCCTTCCCCCCCCTTGCATCCGGATGATCGTGATGACATCCCTCATCACAATTCTTGTCATGCTTATTCTCGAAACGTCCACCCCACTTCTCCATCTTGCGACCCCATTTCTCCATCGCTTCGCCACATTTTTCCATGTCGCGCTCAAACTTCTCCCAATCTACTGAATCTGAAAGTTGCTGCATGTTCTCCCCCAATTCGCGCATGAGGTCGTTGAGCTGCACCATATCTGGTGAACTGGCGTTATTATCGCCTTCCTTCCCTGAACGGTTCCATGAACGAGTCGATTCCGCCTCGAAAAAAGGAATGGCATCATTAACCATCCTATTCAGAAGATTCCACTTGTTGTCGGTAAGTTCCACATTGATGTTGACAGCCTTGTTCCATTGGTCACTGCTCTTTTCAGCCAACACCTTATAATTCAAATGGTTCGTTTTCACTTTACCAACACCTTTCTCCTCGCTGCAAAAGACATCGCAGTCACCGCTGAGAATCACATTGCCGGGTCCAGTCGAACGGACGTAAATGTTGTTATAGTCGACCTCAAGGCTCAATTCGCAAGGGCTCGTTGTGTAAATAGAGAGGTTATCGCCCTGCAACTTGCCTTTGGAGCGAACCCCAGCCGTACCCGAGACCTGCAAATAAGTCAGGTTCGGAATAGTCACTCCTCGCGTTCCGTTACCTTCAAGGTACAAAATGCTGTCCTCAACGCGATATCCCACGTTATTCTTCCCATAATCATTCATCGTCAGTTTGTCACCTTGTTGCAAATACACACTGCCAACGCCATTGATTACCAAAGTGTTGATTTTACTTGCATCCCCATCAGGGGTAGGAATCGGTTTTTCCTGTGCCTTCGCGCTTCCGAAGGCTAGCAGCAACATGGCTGCGATAAAAAATCTTGTTTTCATTGTTATTGATGTTTAGTTGTTAGTCCGTTTACTACTTTTGACACTTGACTAGGCTTTACTACACTCACACTTGGACCGTCATGGCGGATGTTCCTCCGCCATCTCCTGCGCACGAAGACAGGCCTTTTGTGCATGAGATTGCGGGTCAAGCCCGCAATGACGATTAAAGGACGAGTGTGGTGTCCCTCGTGTCATCAAACGTAATACGGAGAAGTGTGGAAAAAGTTACAGGCAACGGACAGAAAAATTCAAATTCTCTCGTTTCTCGTTCGGAATGAAGACGATACGTTTCGTCTGCCCTGCCTCCAAATCGAAGAAATTGTCGGAGAAGTTGCCCATGCCGTTGGTGCAATACACTTGCACATCCTTGGCAAAGGCATCCGTTGAGACTTCAAGGATATATTTGCCGTCTGCATCGGTTACGGTTAGTTGTGGCTCGGCTTTCGGCAGTTTCAAGTCCTTGGGATAAGCCAAATAACAGTAACGCTCGGTTAATAAATCATCACCCTCATACAATTCAAGTTTGACATAAACATTGCAGGGGTCTATCGATGACCTGGAAGGCATGTCATACCGAGGTTTTCCGTCCATAGATACGCTCCCTCCTACCGTCGGTCGGCATGACATGGACGGAAAACCGAGTGTATCTATGCCTTCGATTTGCAGTTTTTCGTTGCCATTGGCAGGCACTTGCGCCGAAACGGACTTCTCAAATAGCACATTTCCTTCAAAATCAGCGACTTTTATCCTCAACTTACCCTTTAAGTCGCGCATCAAGTCTGAAGTGACGAAAATACTGTAATCCTTTTGGTCGAGCGAGAGCAAGACGGGCGCATAGAGAGTTTTCAACTTGTATTGCAAGGCTTTCCAGTTGCCGTAATAGTCTATGGACGACCACGAAGTCACGGGCCAAGCATCGTTGAGTTGCCAATAGAGCGTGCCCATATTGTAGGGCTTTGCCGTGCGATGCGCCTCAATCGCGATTTCCATGCCGTAGGCTTGCGAGAGTTGACTCAAATAGATATATCGCTCAAAATCATCGGAATACGGATAATACTTTTGGATAAAGTCGTCAATCTGGCGCGTGCCACGAGGATGTTTCTGGTGCGCCGCAATGACTTTGGTATCTTTGTTCAACTCCTCGCCTTGCGCGATTTCCAGCAAGGTTTGATAATCGGGATAGCTCTGATAGCCATACTCGCTGTTGAAGCGACCCACTTTCTCACGATACACTTCGTAAGGCTGTTCACCCCACCAAACGCCCCAATAATGCACGTCGCCTTCGGTCAAACTTTCAGGTTTCCCCCAACCTTTTGAGGGCGAACTGGGCCAATAGGGGCGTGTGCCGTCAAACTTCTCAACCACTTGAGGCAGCAGGGATTCGAACAGAGCATCATAGCCTGCCTTGATGGTTTTGTCGTCTTCCTCGCTCCAGTTCAGCGACTTCTGCCAGCCCCAGTTGTAGTAGCCTTCCGAGATTTCGTTGCCGCCGCACCATAAGGCCAATGAGGGATGTGAAGCCAAGCGTTTCACCTGCTCCTCTGCCTCGATGCGGGCATTCTCGAGGAAAGCCTCATCGTAGGGATACATCGTGCCGGCATACATAAAGTCTTCCCAAACCAAGATACCGAATTTGTCACAAAGCGTGAAAAAGTCGTCGGAAGGATAAACGCCACCGCCCCACACGCGCAACATGTTGAAGTGAGCATCTTTGGCCTGCTCCAAGAGTTGAATCGTATGGTTGACATCATTCCAGGTCTCAATCATCTCCTCGGGCACATAGTTCGCTCCCTTGGCATAGAACGGCACCCCGTTCACCTTGAAATAGAACGCCCGACCAATGCTGTCAGGCTCGTCCACCATCTCGAAAGTTTTGATGCCAGACCATATTGCCTTGCTATCCAAAACTTTATCTCCATCTTTCAGGAATACACCAAAGACATAAAGCGGTTGTTCGCCCATCTCGTTGGGCCACCACAACTTTGGGTTCTCAATTTCAAACTTCAGGATTTCATTTTGGGGACCGCCATTAAGGTGTATGATTTTCTGACTGTTCTTCTCACCATTGACATGAATCTCCGCCACGTAATTTCCTTCTGCCTTACTTTCCAAATCAAGGCATAAACGCATCGTAGCCTTTTCGTTATCAACATTTTCCGTGACAACATAAGCGTTTTGCAATTTCGCAGCCGACCAACCAATCAATTCCACCCGTTTCCAAATGCCCACATTCTTGTACTTCGGTGCCCAGTCCCATCCGTGCTGATAAGGTGCCTTACGCGAAACGGCGTACTTTTCGGGCAATCGGGGCTGATGCTGCTCATACAAAGCCAATTGTGTGCTGTCGTAACGAATGAAATGAACTTCAAGAAGGTTGTCCTTCTCCTTCAAGAACGGTTTCGCATCTGCTTTCCATTCACGAAACTGGTTGTCGGCGGAGAATAGTTCAACGCCATTCAAAGAAACATCGGCATAGGTATCGATGCCTTCAAATTCCAATTCAACATTCTCTTTTTCAAACAGTTCCTTATCCACGTCGAAATGCAAAGTGTAGTCCCACGGATGGTCGGAAATCCAAAGCAGGTCGTTCTCTACCGTGCCGAGATAGGGATGCGGGATGATGCCGTTTTCATACAGGCTCTGCTGCACCACCGAGGGCACATCGACCTGCATATTAATATTTAAGGTGTCGCCCTTGAGCGTCCAACCCTGGTTGAGGAGTTGCACGATGACGTTAGGCTTTTCGGTTTTTTGGCATGCCGAAAAAGCAACCAACATTAGTATTACTACAAACAACTTTTTCATAAGTGTATCAGTTTATGCCGCTTTGCGTCACTGCGAGGAACGAAGCAGTCCAGGCAACAAACTCTTTCTCTGGATTGCTTCGTCGTTCCTCCTCGCAATGACGCTTGCGCGTCTGTATTAGAACGGATTCAGCATCTTCTCCATTTCGTAAATCAAGTCCTTGTTCGACTCAGTCCAGACCATCGTCGCGCCAGTCGTGTCCTTTTGATTGGGATAGAGTTTCTCATTGAAACGCGGTACCCAATGGCCCAACGAAGCGTGGCAATGCACCGCGCCCGTCATGTTCAGGATGTCCTTCACATTGCCGAGGTTGATTCCGCCCCCTGGCATGATGGCGATTTTGTCGCCATAGCGCAACTGCATCTCCGCAATCATCGGGACGCCTTCCAATGCGGTGGGCTTGCCACCTGAGGTCAGGATTTTGTCGAAGCCGAGGTCTATCAGCTTTTCGATGGCCTCAAAAGGCTTCACGCAGGCATCAATGGCGCGGTGGAAGGTGAATTTCAGCCCTTCTCCAGCCTCCATTAAGGCTTTGATGGTCTCAACATCCAGTTCTCCCTTATCGTTCAAGGCCCCTATGACCACACCCTCGAAGCCGAGTTTCTTGCAGAGCATAATGTCGGTTTTCATCATCTCAACTTCCTCTTCGTCGTAGATGTAGTTGCCTGGTCGCGGACGGATGAGTACGCGTATGGGAATGAATGAAATGTCGATGGCCTTGGCCAAAGTGCCGAACGATGGTGTCACGCCACCCACTTCAAGGCATTCGCATAGTTCCACGCACTGGGCGCAGCCGTCCATCGCATTCTGCAACGACTTGATGCCGTTGGCACAGATTTCCAATCGTATCATAGTGCTTAAATTTTTGGCAAAGATAGTGGTTTTACGGAAAAAAACGTTATTTTTGCAGTGGATATCTACACACGACATGTGTAAAGTAACTGCCGAATGAGCAAGACAAATAATCAAACAAATCCATGAAAGCAACCACACCGCAAAGTCATCCCGACTTCCACATAGGTCAACTCGTCAAAGCCGAGCTTGTACGACAAGGGCGCACCGCCACATGGCTTGCCAAGCAGGTGCACTGTACCCCCGAAAACATCTACAAAGCCTACCGCCAGCAATGGATATCTATGCCCCTGCTCTTCGAAATCAGTAAAGCCCTTGATTATGACTTCTTTAGAGAGTGTTCCGCCTACTTAAAAAGCAAGAGACCTAAACAAGCTACAGATGAGTCTGATAAAAATATTCAGTATTTATGGTAAAATAAGTTCGTATCATAATTATTTTCATAATACAAATCCCTATATCTTTGCCCCGTTAAAAAACAAAAATCTTTTTAATCACACTTATTGTTTAACTTAAATCTAAAAGAAAATGAAAAAAGTATTATTGTTCTTAGCAGTTGCATCATTTGCAGTGATGACCACTAGTTGTGGCATGATGGGCGGTATGCTCTACGACGGAAGCACCACTCCGCTGGAAGCCACTGGCAACACCATCAGCAAGAATGCCAAGGTTGGTACCTCCAGCTACACGAACATTTTGGGTGCTGTTACCTTGGGTGACGGCGGTATCAACGCTGCTGCAAAGAATGGCGGCATCACCAAGATCAGCCATATCGACAGAAAGAACTTCAGCGTTCTCGGCATTTTCGCAAAGTATGAAACCACCGTTTACGGCGAATAATTTCAAAAATGCAACACTTATAGAGGCTGTCTGTATAGGCAGCCTCTTTTTATACTATATAACATGAAAAACATCAGGCATTTCCTAACCGCCATTTTACTGATTTGCTCAGTGTGCCTCACTGGACAAAACATCGAGAAATACTATACTTCCAAATACATGGGAGACGGCATGTTGTATTTCATCAAACCGATGAAGATTTATCAAAAGGGCAAAAGCCTCTGCGTTTTCGATCAAACCATTAGGCCCCACACCGACTCCATCACATTTGGCATGACCTTGACGAACGCCCAAGCATTTAAGGTCGACTCTGTGGTCTTCTCCAATGGCAAGACTAGCATCGGGAAAAAAGCCCAGCATCTGTTTACAGAACAATCAAAGCGGAAATGGGTTAGCCGCGTTTTTGTTTACCTGACCCATGATGAGGTACGTCATTTTTTCTCCGAAACGCCGCCTGTGTTAACTTTCTACAATTCGGAGCGCACCAGCATTCAAATTAGCGTCAAGCAAAAAAAATGGAAAAAGACGCTTCAGACCAACAGAGCGATCTACGACCTCATCAAGATGAATGAGAAATAGACTGGTTCATCGCCTTGGCGCGATGCTTCGAGTCTTCTAACACCTCCAAAGCCTGCTGTTGCAACCAACGTTCCTCATCGGTTTCGGGGACAATGGTGATGCCGTGCGGCTTGCTGCGATGGTTTTCGTCAAGGTAAGAGAAGGTCGCGAAGCCATCGGCGGCGACTTTTTCGGGTTCACGGCTGCGGTACATCTTCGTGTAAACGGTCAAAGTGCTGCGCCCGACATGGATGACCTTACTCTCAAAAGTAACAATATCACCCGCAAAAATTGGGAACTTGAAGTCGATGCCATGTAGCACCAGCAGGACGGTGTCTTTCGTATCAACATACTGCGCCACAGCAAAATAAGAGCTTTCCAGGAACCATTCAGAGCAGCGACCCGCAAAGAAGGTCTGGTGGTGATTGAGGTCGGCGAGTTTGATTAAGCGTTGGGAATAGGTGGATTTCATATTCAATTCGGAATTAGGAATGATGAATGCTAAATGTCGCAATGCGATGCTGGGTTTTACCCCAATTCAGCATTCCACATTCATTTTTCATGTATTTATTGGTATCTTAAGTCCGTCATAGGCGAGCATCATGCCTTCGGGCAATTCTCGGTTGATATCGGCAGCGAGGCCCATACTATGGCTGCAATGCGTGAACCAAGTCTTCCTCGCCCCTACCCTTTGGGAAATCCCAACCGCCTCATCCAAGGTGAGATGAGAGTAATGCTTCTTCTTTTGCAATGCCTCAATAATCAGATATTCAACACCTTGCAGCTTTTCAATTGCCTCTTCTGATATCTCACTCAAATCGGTGACGTAGGCGAACTTCCCTATGCGGAAAGCATAACAAGTCAAAGTGAAATGCTTCTGTTTGATGGGAATGATGTGCAAGTCGCCCAAGTCAAAAGGTGTTTCATCAAGTCGGCGAATGTCATAGGTCGGCGCACCAGGATAAGGATGTTCGTCGAAAGCGTAGGAATACTCCCGCTTGATTTCGGGCAAAGCGGTGTCGTCGACATAAAGCGTCATGGGCTTTTGCTGTCTGAAAATATAAGGGCGAAGATCATCAAGGCCACCGATATGGTCCTTATGCTCGTGAGTGATGAGCACGGCATCGAGTTTGATAATGTTTTCGCGCAACATCTGCTGGCGGAAGTCGGGGCCAGCATCCACTGCCACTGTCACTTGTGGTGTCTGTATTAAAATAGAGGTGCGAAGCCGTTTGTCACGCGGGTCTTTCGAACGACATACAGGGCAGTTGCAGCCAATGACGGGCACTCCTTGTGAGGTTCCGCTACCCAAAACCGTGATAATCATATTATTGCTGCAATTATGCATCACTTTTGCAGGAATCAAATCGGACTGCAAAATTAGCGTTTTTTAGGCAAAAAACATACTATCTCATGGATTTTCCCTAAATTTGCGGCATGAATATCTTCAACAAAATCAGGAATAGAGCCTTACGTCGTGCGCTGGACCAATTCTCAGTGGAAAAACAATTTGTCAAACTACCTAACATCCAGAAGGTTAACTCTATGCTCATTATCCTTGACGAGAAGGACAAAAGCATCGTCAGAAATATCGAAAGCAGTGCCAAAGCCTTGTTTGGCACGGGCCGCTGCGGATTCATCATCCTCTGCAACCAGATGTCTGACACCATTCTGCAAAGCGACCTCTACACCGAAATCACGCCCAAGGACTTTGGCTTCATGAGCGTTTTGAAACCCGAAAAACACGAATATATCAAGAAGTGGCCTTTCAGCAACATGATCATCAACATGGCTGGAAAAGACACGGACATCAGTGATTACATCTGCACCTTGCCTAAAGCCGATTTCAGAATCAGCTTCCAGCAAAGCGAATACATAAAAATATACGACTTGGTCATCGAGAACCCTAGGGCCACCGACCCTGTTTCGAATATCCATGTGCTGCACAACTACCTGAAAGCCCTGGCAGGACCACAAGTACAAAACCCGTATTGACACTATGAAAAGCAATCCATTTAGAGGTACTGGCATCGCGTTGGTGACACCTTTCAAGCAAGATCGAACTATTGACGTTGAGGCGTTAATCCGCATTGTCAACCATGTCATCGACAATGGCGCGGACTTCTTGGTTGTCCTTGGTACCACTTCCGAGGCTCCTACCCTCACATCGGATGAAAAAATTCTGGTAATCAACACAATACTAAGCACCAACAATGGTCGTTTACCCATCATGCTTGGCTTAGGTGGCAACAACACGCAAGCTGTTATCGACACCATAAAGACACAGGATTTCACCGGTATTCAAGGCATCTTAAGCGTCGTTCCCTATTACAACAAGCCCAACCAGCGCGGCATGAAAGCCCATTTTGAAGCCATTGCCGATGCCAGTCCCGTTCCCGTGGTGGTTTACAACGTACCTGGCCGCGTGGGTGTTAACTTACAAGCCGCCACTTGCGTGGAATTGGCACAGCATCCCAATATCATTGCTGTGAAAGAGGCTTCCGGCAACTTACAGCAAATCATGGAGATACTACGCGACAAGCCCGCCGACTTCGACGTACTCTCTGGCGACGACGGCATCACGCAGCCCTTGATGGCACTTGGTGCCACTGGGGTGATTTCCGTGGCTGCCAACGCCTACACCAAGCCTTTCTGCCGCATGATGAACGCCATGAAAGAAGGTTGCACCGACGAAGCTCTCAAACTGCATTACGCCCTGTTGCGCATGAACCAACTCATCTTCGCAGACGGCAACCCTGCCGGCATCAAGTGTTTGATGAGCCACATGGGATTGTGCCAAAATGTATTGCGACTGCCTTTGGTTCCCGTGAACGAGAAAGTGGAAAACGAAATCATTGAAGAATGGAAAATATTAAAAGACAGATAAATATGAAAAATTTACGTTATTTTATCATGCTGCTTGCCGTTGTTTTCTGCGGCAATATCTATGCTCAAAAGAGCCAGCAAGAACTGAAACAACTCATGCAACAACGCAATGAGTACTATTTCACCTTTAATTTGAACGGCCACGACGACCTTGAAGCCATCGCCCATGCCATTTCGGTGGACCGCGTCGACGGCAACGTGGTCACGGCATACGCCAACAACAAGGATTTCGCGAATTTCCAAAACTTTGGATACGAGATAACACTTCAAACACCACCTTCATTAATAGAGGAAGTGGCCATGTGGGACGGCAGCAACCGCGCCGAATACGACTGGGACAGCTACCCGACCTACTCGGCCTACGAAAGCATGATGTTCCTATTCGCCACTGACCATCCTGACAAGTGCGAAATCATCACGCTCGGCACGTTGCCCAGCGGCCGCAAAATCATGATTGCCCACCTCAACAACGGTTCGGGTGCCGGCAAGCCGAAGTTCCTCTATTCCAGTACTATCCACGGCGACGAGACCACGGGCTGGATCATGATGCTGCGCCTCATTGACTATCTCCTGGAAAACCCCGACGAACCTGAAGTGCAAATGGTGATGAACAACATCGACCTTTATATCGCTCCCAATACCAATCCCGATGGCACCTATCACAGTGGCAACAACAACGTGAATGGCGCCACGCGTGAGAATGCCAACGGCATTGACATGAACCGAAACTATGCTGACCCTCATGGCGGCCCGCACCCTGATGGACACGAATACCAGACTGAGACCCAATGGTTTATGCAGTTCGCCGAAGACCATCCCTTTGTGATGGCTGCCAACTACCATGGCGGTGCCGAAGTGATGAACTATCCTTGGGACAACACTTACACCCGCCATGCCGATGATGCTTGGTATCAAATGATTAGCCATGAATATGCTGACGAATGCCACAAAGTCAACCCGAACTACATGACTGACTACAACAACGGCATCACTAATGGAGCGGATTGGTACATGATTGGTGGTGGTCGTCAGGACTACATGAATGGCTACGCGCAATGCCGCGAGCTGACCATCGAATGCTCGAACACGAAACTGCCCAATGGCAGCCAACTGCCCAATTTCTGGAACTACAACAAGGCATCGCTGTTCCTATTCATGAACCAATGCCTCTACGGCATCCACGGCGTGGTGACCGACTCCATCACCGGTGAGCCCCTTGAAGCCACCATCACCATCAGCGGCCACGATGACCAGTACTCCACCGTGGAGAGTCACTTGCCCGTCGGCGACTTCCATCGTCCCATCAAGGGTGGCAACTGGTCGGTCATCGTTAGCAAAGACGGCTATTGCCCAAAAATCATCGACGTCACCGTGGACGACTACGAGACCGTCAACCTCAACGTGCAACTCACTCCAGGTAGCTGCATGGTTGCCAATTTCAGCGCTTCAATGACCGATGTCGCCCTTGGGCAAAGCATCAACTTCACCGACGGTTCTTTTGGCGATGTCGTTTCGTGGAACTGGACTTTCGAAGGCGGCACACCAGCCACCTCGACCCAACAGAACCCTTCGAACATCATCTATAGCGAGAACGGTGACTACAGCGTCAGCCTCACCATCAGCGATGCACAAGGAAACACTGAGACCCTCACCCGTGAGAACTACATCCACGTTAGAGAGGCTTACAACATGCAGAACGGCACCATCGAGACATGCAATGCTTTGTTTTATGACAATGGTGGCCCGAACGGCAACTACAGCAACAATAAAGAATACAAGTTGACCTTTAAGCCCGCCACAGACGAAAGCATATTGGAAGCCATATTTGAAGAGTTTTCATTGGAGAGCGATTACGACTATCTTTACATCTACGACGGCACCTCCACCAATGCGACTCTCATCGGGCAATACTCGGGCACCAACTCCCCTGGCATAATAACCGCCACCAACGCCGAAGGCGCCTTAACCTTCCGCTTCACTTCCGACTACGGTGTCAATGAACCTGGTTGGAAAGCCACAGTGAAGTGCGTTGGCGACTGGTCCGTGCCAGAAAGCAAAGGTGATGCCTGCGTGTATCCAAATCCCAATAACGGTCGTTTCAACATCAAGATGACGGGCGAAGTGAGTTACACGCTTTTCAACAGCATTGGACAGAAAGTCATGTCAGGCAACTTCACTGACGAAACCCAAATTGACGCAGAAAGTTTGAGTCAAGGCATTTATTTCCTACAGCTCAACTCTGGAAACGGGAACATGGTTGAAAAACTCATCATTGAAAAATAAAAACAAAAACAGGTCGTTATTAGCCAAAAATGAGTAATTTTGCAGCCCAATGAAAACTAGAGTATTGATATTGGCGATAATGGGTCTTGTGGCACTCAGTTCTTGCAACGACTTCAACCGTCTCGTGAAAAGCACCGACCATGAAATGAAATATGAAGTGGCGATGGACTTTTACGATCGCGGGGACTACAACCGTGCATTGCAACTTTTCGACCTGCTGCAGGCCGCGTATCGCAACACTCCCCGAGGCGAGAACATCACCTTATGTACGGCAGAATGCTACTACAAGCAGAAAGACTATGGTGTCGCTGCCTATTACTACAACAAGTTCTGCTCGACCTACCCTTTCTCAAAGAGTGCTGAACGGGCCTCCTACATGAACGCCTATTGCAGTTATCTGCTTTCGCCCGAGTCGGGGTTAGACCAGACCAACACCTACACTGCCATTAAGCATCTGAAAGCTTTCACGGAGCGTTTCCCTCAGAGCGACAGCATAGCCCGCGCCAACCAATTGATCGATGAATTGAACGAGAAATTGGAAGAGAAGGACTACAATATTTGCAGGCTGTTTTACCGAATGGAGAACTACAGCGCAGCCATCACTTCATTTGAAAACATGCTGAAGAACCATCCCAACACCAAACATCGTGAGGAGATCCTCTTCGACATGGCCACCACTTATTTCGACTATGCCGAAAACAGCGTCCCCGAAAAGCAACGCGAGCGTTATGAGTCGTGCGTGGAACAATGCAACACCCTGACCTACCTCTACCCAAACAGCCCCTATATGCGCGACGTGCAGAACATCGCTGCAAAAGCAAGGAAAAAATTAGATAATATCAAATAAAATGGATTTCAAGAAGATTAAGACCGAAACGACGGTGGTCACCCGTCAGAAAGATCAGTTCTACAAAGGTACCGGCAACATTTACGAAACCGTTGCCATCCTGTCTATCAGAGCCAACCAGATTGCCAAAGAGATGAAAGACGAACTGAACGAGAAGATTGAATCGTTTGCCGCCGCCACCAACGACAGCCTCGAAGAAGTGTTTGAGAACCGCGAACAGATTGAAATCGCCAAGTTCTACGAGCGTCTGCCCAAGCCCACCCTGATTGCCGTGCACGAATTCCTGCATGACCAAATCTATTTCCGCAACCCTGCCAAAGAAAACGAAGACGCTTTTTGACCCGCATGAAGAGAGCTCTACTCATACTCGTGATTCTTTTCTGTCTCGGCACTTTTGCCAAGGCACAAGAACTGCAATGTGAAGTGCGCGTCAATTCGACCCAGGTGGCGGGCAGCGACAAAACCGTCTACCAGAGCCTTCAGACTGCCCTTTATGAGTTCATTAACAACACGAAGTTTACCGACATCAACTTCAGGCAGAACGAGAAAATCGAGTGCAGCATCCTCATTGACGTGAAATCACGCGAAAGCGACGTCTTCTCCGCCGAAATCAGCGTCGCCCTACGCAGACCCGTCTACAAATCAAGCTACAACTCGCCGATGTTCAACTACATCGACCGCAAGTTCCTTTTCGAATACATGGACGGAACGTCGCTGGACTTCAACCCAAACACATACATCTCGCAACTGACCAGTACTGTTGGATTCTATGTCTATTTGATGCTTGGTCTCGATTTTGATTCCTTCTCGTTAAATGGAGGCGCACCCTTCTTCGCCATCTGCGAACAAATCGCCCAAAGCGTACCGCAAAGCGATGACCAGGCTGGTTGGAGCACCACGGGACGGCAAAACCGTTACGCCCTCATTAGCGACATCAATAACTCAAGTTATCAGGCACTGCACCAATTCTATTACGACTATCACCGCAATGGCTTGGACATGATGGCCGAGCACCCCACTGAAGGCTGCGAAGCTATCTTGAACGCTTTGTCTGCGCTGCAGTCGGTCTATGAGCGCAACTCCATGTGCTACTTCTTGCAACTCATCATCGAAAGCAAACGCGACGAAATCATCCAAATTTTCTCCGAGGGCAACATGAAATTCCGCACCGAAGCCTCCAATATCATGAAAGCCATCGACCCATCGCAATCGTCGCGCTACGATACCATGCTTCAGAACCCGGGCAAGTAACCTTTACCATGCTCAAGCACCTGCAAATCAGCAACTATGCCTTAATTGACAAACTCAATGTCAGTTTCGGGAAAGATTTCAGCGTAATCACTGGCGAAACAGGTGCAGGCAAGTCCATCCTACTCGGCGCACTAGGATTTGCCATGGGCGATCGGACTGACGCCAACGTTCTTTACGACAAAGACAAAAAATGCGTGGTGGAAGCCCATTTTGAGTTGGCAGATGAAACATTAAAACCTCTATTCGAAAGCAACGACCTCGATTTCGACGATGAATGCATCATTCGACGCGAGTTAAGCCCTCAAAAGAAAAGCCGTGCCTTCATCAACGACACGCCCGTGGCCTTGCAGACCCTGAAAGAGGTTGGAAACCAACTCGTTGACATTCATTCCCAACACGACTCCCTCCTCCTCACCGACAGCAATTTCCAACTAAGGCTATTGGATGACATCGCACAAAACCATGAGCTTTTGTCCGATTACCAAACCGAATACGGCAACTACAACACGCTTAAGAGCAAACTCAATGAATTAAGGGACTTAGCAACGAAAAACACCGCCGAGAACGACTTCCTGAAATTCCAACTTGACGAACTTAACAAAGCTGACCTAAAAGAAGGTGAATATGATGACATTGAGCAGACCCTCAACGTGATGGAGAATGCTGAGGAAATCAAGACTTTGCTCGTTACTGCCAATGGTTTGTTGGATGATTCGGAGAATGCCATTTTGGGACAAGTCAATGAGTTAGCCTCTGCCCTTTCGCGGCTGAAACACCTCTTGCCCGATACCGAAAACCTAGAAGAGCGCATCGACAACCTGAAAGTGGAGCTGAAAGACATCGCCTACGACCTTCGCCGCAAGGAAGACGAAACCCAGTTTGACGAAGGCGAACTACAGACTATGCAAGAACGTTACGACCTGCTCAGCCGCCTGATGATGAAGCACCACGCTAATAGTTTTGAGGAACTCATCGCTTTGCGCGACAGCCTGACAGAAAAAGTAAACGCTTTCGAAAACATCGACGAAGCCATCGCCCAGGCCGAAAAACAACTGAAAGACAGCGAGAAACGGCTTTCAAACCAAGCCAAAACCTTACACGACAGGCGTTGCCAAGCTGCCACCACGTTCGGCGAGCAGGTGAGCACCTTGGTGCGGCAATTGGCCATGCCATTTGCCATGTTTCAAGTGGCCGTCGACAGCCAAGACCACTTTGGCAGCAAAGGCAATGATGAGATCCGATTCCTGTTCTCGGCCAACAAAGGCATTGCTCCCGATGACCTGCGCCGCGTGGCTTCGGGCGGCGAGTTGTCGCGCCTCATGCTTGCCATCAAGAGTGCCGTTTCGAGTTACAACTACATCCCCACCCTCATCTTCGACGAAATCGACACGGGCGTTTCGGGCGAAGTGGCGGCCAAAATCGGTAGCATCATGCGACAGATGGGTCATTCGCTGCAACTCATTGCCATCACCCACTTGCCTCAAGTGGCCAGTCAAGCCGAACATCATTATTTCATCTACAAGAACAACGAAGGCGAACGCACACAATCGCACATTCGCCTTTTGAATTCCGCTGAACGCATCCAAGAAATCGCCAAAATGCTTAGCAATGACAAGGTGACAGACGAGGCTTTGCGGGCTGCGGAAGTGTTGCTTAAATGATCATCAATTCTGCTTCAACAACTTCACCGTAGCAACGGCATCATTCTCATCCACAATACGGACGAAATATAAGCCCTCAGGCCATGAAGAGACGTTGACCACATTGTTAAAGCCCACATGGACACATTGGCCGAGAATGTCGAACACACTGACTTCCTTCACCGAACCTTCTATCTTGAAAATATGCGTAGCAGGATTGGGATAAAGCATTGGTTCGTCAGCTTTTTCCGAAACAGAGGTCAACAGGACGGAAACCCATTCGATATCGGATTCGCAGTACTCATTGAGGCGCTCATAGGATGCAAGCACACCATATCGTTGCTCTCCCGTTTCATTCGAAGCATCATAATAAGACCTCACCGAGGCATCGTCGATTTCGGCAATCACCATTCCATCGTTTTTCAAGATGATAAATTTTTCAAATTCTTCGGTGTTGCCATCCCAATCCCATGTCAACAAGGCACCAAATTCTTCTCCTGTATTCCATTGGTAAGAGCCTTCCAAATTGGAGACAGGTTGGCAGCCAAACTCACAGTTGATCTCGTAATTCGTGATAACACCCACTTCGGGATAACCGTTGGAAGCCACAATCAGATTATCATTCCAATCGTAAACCTCGTATGAGACCTCCGACAAACTTCCATGAGAATAGCAGGTATTGTCGTATGTCCAGAAGAAGGTCACAGTCTGGTACTTCGGCACTGGCACAATCAGTGAAGCCGAACCGCCGTCCTTAAGACCCACACGCTGCGACACCTTGCCGTCTTCGTCAAGTACGGCGATGAACGACTTGTCCCAACCGTTGTTTCCACTATCTGCCAACTCGAAACGCAAGTCGCAATTGGGGCCGACCAACACGGTATCGCGTGCCACTTTGCTCATGCCAGCCTCATTCACTGCATATACCGTGTAATAATATTTGCCATATTTCTCCAACTCATCATAAAGGACGACCTCGCTATCAGTTACATTAACTAAGGTCTCAACCACCTCACCGTCACGCATGATGACGATGGTGTCAATCGCCGAAAGAGTTGAACCATTGCGTGTTTCATAGACCGGATTGAAATGCATTTCCACTTCAGCATGGTCAAACACAGCTTGGACGCTTAGATTCTCTACTGCCTTGGGCGCATCATAATACTCATCCGTGGGATGTATGTTGAAGATGGCATTATGGTAATAGGGGAAGGAATAGTAAGTCAGATAGAAGCCGTCAATTGCAAACCATCCATTGTCGAAACCCGCCCAGCCCCAGTTAAGGTGAAACATATCGTTGTCATCGTAGCCGTCGAGCACATAGGCGTGAGCTCCATCATCTCCTTGTGAGGCATAATAAAAAGGCATACCAGCATCAAGGTTGGCTCGCAGGTCGTGCTTCCATTGAGAACTGGAGCCATTCGGCTTATAACGGTAATCCCATTCGGGACTATATCTAAAATAATCCTCCATGGCCGGACCCACATTCGAGGAGTAGGCGCCGCTGGCATTGGCACCATAGCCCATGTCAACGCCCACGCCTGCATGATATTCAAGCAGAGCGGTGGCATCCACCTCGGCCTGTGGGCTAGCGAAATCGAGGAAATCGGGCATCAGTTCGAAACGGTAGGTAGCCTCTTCAAAATTGACTTCCAGCCAGCCATAATCCCCCGCCGCGTAGCCGTGGCCTCCCTGTCCGTGGCGCGGCCATTCCCAATAACGCATGATTTGGCTCATGGCATTGGCCACACAGCCCGACTTGCAATGTCCACTGAAGATCGAATTGGGGTCTTCGGGTGCCATGTTGTTGTATAGATCGGTTTGGTTCCAAAGGGAAGCCATCAACGGAGCCACGCTGCGATTGGTTTTATTCGACACAAGCTTGCCAGTATTTTCCAAACTTGTCCAATCTGCAATAGCTTGCTCAGTACGGTTGTCATTATTGGCGAACATCTGACTGAAGCCCGCTTTATAGTTTTCGAAAAATGTCATCAGGCCATCGGGCAACTGCGCCGTGAAATTGCTTTCGGTGGAATAGCCCAAAATGGGTTTGGCGCGGTCATCGGCCGCCACGATGACAAAGCCTCGGGGCTGCACGGCGAAGACATAAAACGCCGCTTGGCCTTTGTCGGCGCGAGCCGTGTAAACCAAATCAGCCGCCGCCGACTTGATTTCGGTGTTTGTGTTCATAAACTTGACCCCCAAAGCCTTAGCCTTGTTGATATCAACAGGATTGGCTTGAAGTCCGCCAAAAAACAGCGTGACCAACAGTAAAAATACAATTTTCCGTTTCATGATATTAGTATTTTAAGTAGTTAATTATCTGTATTTTGCACTAAAACAAAAGCATTGCTATCGTTTTCCTTTGGCACATAGCCTTGGTCATAAACGAAATGGTAAACAGCACCAGCCTTGGTCGTATATGTACTCGTAAAGTACTTGAAATCAAAGCCCTTCTCGGTTAGTTGCTGCCGACTGGCAAAGCCTTTCCCGTTGGGATTCAGTTCCAACAAAATGTTGTGGTTGCGCGCCAAGATGCCATTAATCTTTCTCACCACGTTGATTTGCTTGTGGGTCTTCTCATAGTTATAACTATTGCGGCATGAGTCGCAACAAAACTTTTTATCCATACGACCTATTATCGGCTCACCGCAGTAAAGGCATTTTCGTTTTTCGTCCATTGTATTGTATTAGTTGTTTAAGTTGTTTTGACACGAGACTTCGGGACGCGGGACGCGAGACTTTGATTATCCTGTGTCTCGTGTCTCGCAGTCTCGTGTCTATTTATTTGTGAATACATATCTCAAGATATTCGCCCCCATTTTAAGGGCTTTCTCGCGGGTCTCCTGCGAGTCGTGATGCACACGCTGGTCTTCCCAACCATCGCCGAGGTCACATTCGTAAGTGAAGATGCATACGATACGGCCTTCATAAATCAAGGCGAAGAGTTGGGGTGGTTTGCCATCGTGTTCGTGAATCTTCGGCAAGCCATTCGGGAAGGCATACGGCTTTTGGAAAATCTCATGCGTATAAGGCAGTTCCACGAAATCCAGTTCGGGGAACACCTTCTTCATTTGAGGCTCGATGTATTGGCGGATGCCGTAGTTGTCATCAATGTGGAGAAAACCGCCCGCCAGCATGTAGTTCCGCAGGTTTTGCGCCTCGGCTGCATCGAAGACCACGTTGCCGTGACCCGTCATGTAGACGTAGGGATAGTTGAACAAATCGGGGCTGGAAGGCTCCACGGTGGGCACATTTGGATTGATGTCCGTTCCAATCTCCTGATTGCAGAAACGCACCAGGTTGGGCAGCGAAGTCGGGTTGCCGTACCAGTCACCGCCCCCACGGTATTTCAGCAAAGCGATGTTGAGTTGCTGGGCCGGGGCAACGAAAGAGAACGACATCAATATGACGATCAACAACTTCTTCATTTCATTTGGTTGATGAGTTGGATAGTATGACAAGCAACGATGGCCGCCGTTTCTGTACGTAACCTCGCCTCGCCCAAACTGCACGGCACGAAACCATTTTCCTTGGCAAGTGCCACTTCCTCAGGGCTAAAATCGCCTTCAGGCCCAATGAGCACCAAGGCGTTTTCACCTTTATTATATAGATTGCAGAGACAATCCTTCACATCATCGTCAATCCAGGCAATAAACTTTTGACCCTCGAAAGGTTGCTTCACCAATTTCTCGAACGGAACCAAATCCTCGACTTTCGGCAGCCGTGACTTAATACTTTGTTTCATGGCCGCGACCATCACCTTCTGGAAACGCTCCACGTTGGCGGCGCGGCGTTCGGAATGGTACGAGGTGAACAACCTCACATGGTCAATGCCTATTTCCGTAGCCTTTTCCAAGAACCACTCCGTGCGTTCGTTGAGTTTGGTCGGGGCGATGGCGATTTCAAGGTTGAAGCCCCAGTGGTCATACCCTTTGCGTTGGTTCGTCAGGTTGACGGTGGCCCGCTTCGGCATAGCCTCCACCAACTCGGCATCGAAGAGAAAGCCTTCGCCGTTGGTGACACAGAACCGCTCGCCCTCGGTCATGCGCAACACCTTGACGCAGTGCTTCGACTCGTCCTCGGGGAGGGTGGTTAGGCCTTCGGCAGCATTGGGTATGTAAAAGACATTCATGATTACATTCTCTCCGGCATACCAATTCCCAACAATTCAGACGCATTGCGCAGCAGTGCCGCGACCATATCGCAGACCTGCAAGCGGAACATGCGGCGGTCGGCATCGGGTTCTTTCAGGATGCTGCACTCCTGGTAGAACTGGTTGAATTCCTTGGCCAGGTCGAAAATGAAATTGGCGACCATCGCGGGACTGCGGTTCTCAGCGGCTTGGTTCAAAACCATCGGCCAGCCGTACATCATCACGATGATTTCCTTTTCCTTCGGCTGCAAGTCACTGACTTTCACCTCGCTTTCGAGTTTGATGCCTTGCTCCTCTGCCTTGCGCAGCACCGAGCAGATACGGGCATGGGTGTATTGCACGAACGGACCCGTGTTGCCGTTGAAGTCAATGGACTCCTCGGGGTTGAACAGCATAGTCTTCTTCGGGTCGACCTTGAGGATGAAATACTTCAAGGCACCCAAACCGATGGTGTGATACAGCTTGTCTGCTTCCTCGGGCGACAGGTCTTTGGCCTTGCCGAGTTCGTCGGAGACAGCCTTGGCCGTGGACACCATCTCGTCCATGAGGTCGTCGGCATCGACCACGGTGCCCTCGCGCGACTTCATCTTGCCGTTGGGCAGTTCCACCATGCCGTAAGACAAATGTTCGATGTCATTGCCCCACTCACGACCAAGGCGCACCAACACGCGCTTCAGCACATCAAAGTGGTAAATCTGCTCATTGCCCACGACATAAATCAACTTCTCGGGGTCGTATTCGTTATAGCGCAGTTGCGCTGTACCAAGGTCTTGAGTCATATAGACCGAGGTACCATCGCGACGGAGCAGGAGTTTTTCGTCCAAGCCCTCGTCGCGGAGATCGCACCACACGGAGTTATCCTCGCGGCGATAGAGCACGCCTTTGTCCAAACCTTCTTGCACAAGTGCCTTGCCCAAAAGATAGGTCTGTGACTCATAGTATATCTTCTCGAAGGCCACGCCCAAACGCTTGTAAGTCACATCAAAGCCGTCATACACCCATTGGTTCATCGTCTCCCACAAGTGGCGTACTTCGGGGTCGTTGGCTTCCCATTTCACCAGCATCTCGCGGGCTTCCTGCATCAGCTTCGACTCGGCTTCAGCTTTGGCTTTGGCCTCTTCCTGTTCTTTCTCGCTCAAAGTGGCGAAGTTCTCAGGAAGCAGGGTTTTCAACTCCTCTTTATATTTCTTGTCGAACAGCACATAGAAGTCGCCGATGAGGTGGTCGCCCTTCTTGCCTGTCGATTCAGGCGTGCAACCATTGCCCCACTTCTGCCAAGCCAACATGCTCTTGCAGATGTGGATGCCGCGGTCGTTCACCAGATTGACGCGCACCACGTTCTTGCCATTGGCCTTCATGATTTCCGACACGCTCCAACCAAGGAGGTTGTTACGGATATGACCCAGATGCAAAGGCTTGTTCGTGTTGGGCGACGAATACTCCACCACCACAGCTTTTCCTGAAACAGGCTTTCGACCAAACTCGCGGTTCTCGTGGTTGACCTTGAAGAAACCCATCCAGAACTTGTCGGAAATCAACAGGTTAAGAAAGCCTTTCACCACATTGAACTTGGCAATCATATCCGACTCCTTGATCATCTCGGCACCCATCTCGTTGGCCAGTTGCTCAGGATTGCGACCCGCCAATTTACCAAAGGGGAACACTACAATGGTCATATCGCCCTCAAACTCGGGGCGTGTCTTCTGAAAATTCACCTGCTGCACAGGCGGTTCCTGTCCGTATAAACTCTTAAACGACTTTATGAATAACTGTCTTAATACTTCTTCTAACATAACTCTAGTTTTACATTGGTGCAAAAGTAATAAATTGTCGAAAACGGAAAGTGAAAACAGCAAATTTTTAATAGAAAAAGTTATCGCCAAAGAATTTTTGCAGGGTTCAAATATTCTTTATATTTGCTCCCGATTTCAAGACTAACTAAATGGCTAAAATTCAGATACAAGACATTTTCTATCCTAAATTTTTCAGTGTGCTGAAGAAGGGATATACCAAAAAGCAATTCACAAAGGATTTGTTTTCGGGCATCATCGTGGGCATCGTGGCTCTTCCACTGGCCATTGCGTTTGCGGTGGCCTCGGGTGTGTCGCCTGAGAAGGGCATCGTGACTGCCATTGTTGCGGGATTCCTGATTTCATTGTTGGGCGGTAGCCGCGTGCAGATTGGCGGACCTACGGGAGCATTTGTCATCATCATCGCAGGTGTTGTATCGCAATACGGCCTCGACGGACTGATGATTTCCACCATCTTGGCGGGCATGTTCATGATCATGTTCGGTCTGTTGAAACTAGGCTCACTATTACGTTTCATACCACATCCCTTGGTGGTCGGATTCACCAGTGGTATCGCGCTTACCATCTTCTCAACTCAGATCAAAGATGCCCTCGGGCTTGAAATTGCCGAGGTGCCTGCCGCATTCATTGACAAGTGGGCGGTTTACATCGACAATCTCGGCACAACCAACTACTGGGCATTGGGAATTACGGTCGCAACCATTCTCATAAGCATCATAATCAATAAGTTAACAAACAAGATTCCAGGCTCGTTTGTGGCCATCATCCTTGTTTCAGCTGTGGTAGCCATTTTCGACATTCCGGTGACCACCATCGAAAGCATGTTTGGCGAAATCAAAGGCAGTCTTGCGTTAAGCATCCCTCAAGTCCATTGGGAGAATTTCGGAAACTACATACAGCCTGCCATCACTATTGCCTTGCTCGGTTCCATCGAATCGTTGCTGTCAGCGGTTGTTGCCGATGGTATGATTGGTAGCCAGCACCGCAGCAACACCGAATTGATTGGACAGGGCATTGCCAACATCGTCGCGCCTTTGTTCGGAGGCATTCCGGCCACAGGTGCCATCGCCCGCACCGCCACCAACATCAAGAACGGGGGCCGTACTCCCGTTGCGGGCATTGTCCATGCCATCACCCTACTGCTCATTATGTTATGCTTGGGAAACTATGCGAAGATGATTCCCATGTCGTGCCTCGCGGGCATCCTTATCGTGGTGGCTTACAATATGAGTGAATGGCGCAGTTTTGCCTCCATCCTCCGCGGTTCACCCTACGATATCATCATTTTGCTTGTCACCTTCTTCCTTACCGTGCTCGTCGATCTGACAGTGGCCATTGAGGTCGGCATTGTGCTGGCATCGCTGATGTTCATGAAGCGCATGGCCGACAACGGTGAAGCCATTTTGAAGAACGACTTGGATACCAATACGATGGAAAACTACGACAACATCCCAGAAGGCATCGAGATTTACGAAATCAGCGGGCCGTTCTTCTTTGGCGCAGCAAAGAAGTTCAGTGAGGTACTGAAAGGTCGTCCAGATTCCACCAAGATACTGATTATCAGAATGCGACACGTGCCGTTTATGGACGAGACTGGCGAACGAAACTTCCGTGAAGCCATAAAATCACTCAAGACCGACAACAAGAAGATCATCCTTTCGGGCGTTCAGCCTAATGTCCGCAAGTCGCTCGACAAGTGCCGCATCACTTTCCTCATCGGCAAGGGCAACATTCACGACAACTTCGATGCGGCTTTGGCGCACGCGAAGGAAGCCCTCAACGAGGAGAATATCCAATAGACGGGCGTCATCACGAGTGAAGCCTTCTTTTGTATTTTGCCCGCACAATCTCGTATGAATTGGCGACCAACGCTTTCAGCGTTTCCGCTTCAACGACTTGTACTTCCATACCTATCCAATACTTGGCGTTGAAATGATTGTCGGGCGGACATACCCCTTTGGTGGTTTCCATTAGTTCAGGGATGCGCTCGGTTTGGCATTTCACAATGACGGTCCTGAAGTCGTCGATTTCGCAATAACAAAACGTGTGACCGTTGACATAAAAAGCCAGCACCGTGTCGCCTCCTGGCATCTTGGCGAAGGGCAACTTTTCCTCAACATCACCTAACGAGAGGCAGTATTCACGAAAGTCTTCAATATTCATGGCTGCAAAAGTACAAAAAAAGCCACGACTCATCATTTTTGACTATGCTACATTTCAAAAATCCCAAACAATAGGGAGGAAACAGCGTTGACGGAATGTCGATTTTTGCAACCGAAACAGATAATAGCATTCCGTCATGAAAGCCAAAGCAATTGTCAAATGCGCTCTTCTCGGCTTGGCATTGGGTACCCTGCCGTTGCAAGCGCAAACCAACGACACCGCCGTGGAAAAGAAGCCCCGATTAACCATCGGTGGCTACGGCGAGGCCGTCTATACCCGCAACTTCTACAGCGACAACATGTTCCGCTATTCCCATGCCGAGCGTTACAAAGATGCCAAAGGCCATGGACGAGTGGACCTGCCCCATGAGGTCATAAATATCGGATACAACTTTGGCAAAGGCTGGAGCATGGGCAGTGAAATCGAGTTTGAACATGGCGGCAACGAAGTGGCCGTTGAGATCGAGGCTGAGGAAACTGGTGAATTTGAGCATGAAATCGAACGCGGTGGCGAGGTGGCTCTGGAGCAGTTTTGGATCCAGAAGTCGTTCGGCAAAGGCTTCAACATCCGCATGGGACATATCATCGTGCCTGTCGGGCAGACCAACAACGCCCACTTGCCCACGCAGTTCTTCACCTGCTACCGTCCTGAAGGAGAATTCAATATCCTACCCTGCACTTGGCATGAGACAGGTATCAGCCTTTGGGGAAAGTTGGGGAGTTGGCGCTATGAAGCCATTGTGGTGCCTGCCTTGAATTCCAATATGTTCAACAACGCCAACTGGGTGAAGAACGGCTCTGCCTCGGGTTATAAGTTCCGTGTGGCCAATCATTTGGCAGGTGCCTTGCGCATTGATAACTACAGCATCCATAATTTCCACTGGGGCGTGAGCGGCTATGTGGGCAACACCTTTAATAATGACATTGTCACCAACGAGTTCAGCGAGACGAGCCAATACAAGGACGTGAAAGGTACGGTCGCCATCGGCACAGCGGAGTTCGACTACAAAGGTCATGGATTTGTGGTGCGCGGTAATTTCGACTACGGACACCTCAGCGATGCCAGTCTCATCTCGTCGTGGAACAAAAACCAAAATCACCAAAGTTTTTCGCCCTACCCGCGTTCGTTGGTGGGAGAGGCAGCCATCGCCTATGGCGGCGAGATGGCCTATGACATCCTGCACCCGATGAGAAACACTGGCAACCAAAAGCTTTATCTCTTTGGCCGTTACGACTATTATGACAGTTACATCCCCACTGCCAACGCTCTCACCGACTATCAATGGACTGAACGCCACGTGATGACCCTCGGCATGAACTACTATCCCATCAAACAGGTCGTCATAAAGGCAGAATACGCCAAACGCTTTTTGAAGGAGCAATACAACGATGAACCAATGTTCTCGTTGGGCGTGGCGTATAGCGGATTCTTCACGAAATAACACTAAAACACTAATACAATGAAAAAATTCCTAAAACCCGCAGCGTTGATGATACTATCAACCTTGCTCGCAACGAACTTCAGTTCCTGCAACAAAAACGACGAGACCACCGATGAGGCCAACAATGAAATGAAAGAGGCCATCATCAAGCAGTACCTTAACCATACGGTATATCCGACCTATGCCAAACTGGCCGAGAAGACGGATGCTCTCGTTGAGAATCTGGAGACCTTGAAAGACAACATGACCCAAGTCAACGTGGATGCTGCCACAGTCACCTTCCTCGAAGCCCGTCACTGGTGGGAGTTGAGCGAAGCCTTCCTTTTTGGTGCCGCCTCCGACTTTGGCATCGACCCACACATTGACTCATGGCCGCTTGACGAAGACGCCTTCAACCGTTTGATGACGAGTCCCAATATGATTGCTCAACTTGCCACTGACGAAGACGGCACCGTAGCTGGTGAACAACTTGGCAACGCCCTGCTCGGTTTCCATGGCATCGAATACATCCTTTTCCGCAATGGAAATCCCCGCAACGTAGCCGATCTCAATAACGACATGATGGTCTATGCCGTGGCTGTCTCTCGCGACCTTCGCAACCGCTGCTTCCAATTGGAGGTGAGCTGGAACGAAAACGCTCCCCAATCCCACAAAAGCCTGATGGATGAGTTGGAGCTCAACACCACTGTCAACGGCAGCGACAACACCTATGGTACCAACATGATCCAAAGCGGCCAGGCTGGTAGCACCTACGCCTCATTGACCAATGCCCTTGAAGCCATTGCCGATGGCTGCATCGACATCGCCGATGAGGTGGGTACCTCCAAAATCGGCAAGTGCCACACGGGTGAAGATATGACTTATGTGGAATCACCCTACAGCCAAAAATCCATCATTGACTTTTATGACAATATTACCAGCATCAAGAATGCCTACATGGGCGGCATGGAAGGTCAAAGAGACGAGACACTCTCACTGCACACTTACATCAAGGACAACAACGCCGAACTGGATGCCAAGGCCTTGAATGCCATTGGAAACGCTTTGACAAAGATACAGGCCATGAAGGCACCTTTCGTCCTCTATTACGCCGATGCCAGTGCCGGCAAAGCCATGGAAGCCTGCCAAGACCTCTCCGATGTGATGGCCGAAGTAAAAGCAGAATTTGCTAAAATAGACAACCAATAAAACTTGAAAGACATGAAAAAACCACTAGCACTTTTTTTGACAGGATGCCTTTTGGTCACAGCCATCTCCTCATGCAAGCATGATGATGAACCCGTTCCGACCATTGTCGGCGAGGAAACCTATGCTGGAGGCGAGTTGGGTACCACCTTCAATACTTCAGCTACCGCCTACGAAGACCCCACTCCTGCCGTCGAGCAGGCGGGACTTACCACTGCCTTCAAGTATGGCGAGTACTTCTTCGAGCGTACTTACACGCAAAACAACGAGCCTTTCAACGGCCTTGGACCGCTTTATATCCGCAGCAGTTGTATCGCCTGCCATCCTGGTTACGGCCATGGGATGCGCATGAACCGCTACCGTGCCGATGATTGGGGTAACGGCTACCTGCTTGTCGTCACCGACCGAAGCGACACCTATTTGAGCTCGCTTACGGGGATGCCCCAAACCAAAGCTGTGGCACCCTTTAAAGCCCCTATTGACGAGACCCAGATTCAAATCAACTGGCTTGCTTACACCGACGAATGGGGCAACCAATTCCCTGATGGAGAGACCTATAGCCTCACCTACCCCGAGGTTTACATCCCCGAAACGGCATATTATGTCCCGTTGCAAGTGGGTGGCAACGACGTTCCCTACAGCGACGTGGTGGTCCGCCTTGAGTCCACCATCGGCATCTACGGCACCGGCCTCATCGATGCCATCCCCGACGACTCACTGAAAGCACAATACCAAAAAGAATACAACGATGGCTATATGCAAAACGGTATCAATCCTTCCATGTGGGATGGCTCCGACTGGGCTCCGACGGGTTTGTACGGCAACACGCCGCATCCTAAGAAGTACACTTACGCCCTTACGCGCGGTCCTTTGCAGGATGCTCCTGGTGCCAACGCCATCTGGAACATCACCAATGTGACGCACCGCACCAAAATGGGTCACTACATGACCGCCGCCTACGCGCAAAAGGCTTCGCAAGACCCCGATGTGCAGGCCGAGTTCTACAACTACTTCCCACAGTATAACCTCACAGGCAACGTGGAGACCGACATCTACAACTATCTGATGATGAACGACCAAATCCCCACGGAGATGAAAGTGCCAGAGATGAAAGACGAAGACTATGTCAACTTTATGGTGTGGCACCGTGGCCTGGCTGTGCCCGCGGCTCGTAACCTTGACGACCCTGAGGTGCAACGGGGCAAGGAACTGTTCACCCAAATGGGCTGCGCTTACTGCCACCGTCCGTCATGGCAGACTGGCGACGACGACTTCACCGACCCGACAGGCTTCTTCGCTGACAGCGACCCGCGTCTGCCGCGCTATCCCAACCAGAAGATTTGGCCTTATAGCGACTACATCCAACACAAGCTCCACATGGAGAACGACATCCGCACAGGCTGGTGCCGCACCACACCACTTTGGGGACGCGGATTGTCAGCCGTTTGCACTGGCCGTAGTGATCGTTTGCACGACTGCCGCGCACAGACCGTCATTGAGGCCATTATGTGGCACGGCAACCCGCAAAGCGATGCCCGCTATTCAGTGGAGAAATTCCGCGAACTTGACAAAAAAGATCGCGATGCTGTAGTGAAATTCATTGACGCAATTTAATACCTTTGCGCCATGAAATCAATCCGTCATATTGTCTCCGTTCTTATCATCGTCCTCATCGCCGTCCTCGCAGCAGGCACCATCATCGAGAAACTGCATGGCTCAGAGTTTGCCCTTGCCCATGTCTATTCTGCATGGTGGTTCGTAGGGCTGTGGGCCGTGATGGCAGGCCTTATCATTATTATGGCGGTGAAATGTCGTATGTGGAAAAGGATGGCGGTCTGCGCCCTGCATTTCGCCATCCTCCTAATCCTGCTGGGTGCCCTGCTCACCAAACTCACTGGGCAACACGGCAAGATGAAACTGGAGCCCAACCGGCCCAACAGTCACTTCTTCATCAAGCACAACGACGAGATAACGAAAACAACACTACCTTTCAGCCTCACTTTAGACCGTTTTGAAATCGAACGATACGACAACGGAAAGCCGAAGGATTATATGAGTCACCTTAGGCTCAATGACGGCAAAACGCAGAAAGATGCCGTCATCTCAATGAACCACATCTTGAGACACAAGCACTACCGCTTCTACCAAAGCGACTACGACGAGCACGGCAACTCGGTTCTTGATGTCGCCCGTGACCCCTGGGGCATTGGGGTGACTTACGCGGGCTATGCTGTGCTTTTCGTCGCTTTGGCGGCGATGCTTGTCGAACAGCGAAAGGTTTTCCGTGCGGTCACGTGGTCGTGGATTTCGGTACTCGTCGTTTTGATGGTGGTGCTCCACATCAGGATGCTCACCCATCCTCTGATGCCCGTGCTAAGGTCTCCCCTATTCAGCATCCATATCTCGACTATCGTAACCGCTTATGCCTTGCTGCTTGGGATTATGGTCGTCGGCATTATCGCATTGTCCCGACCGAAAGACCTGACTCGCCAAAAACGTCTGAAAGCTACCAGTACGGCCATGCTCTACCCTGCAGTGGCCTTGCTCGCTTCTGGCATCTTCATCGGGGCGTTGTGGGCCAACATCTCGTGGGGCAATTACTGGTCGTGGGATCCTAAGGAGGTTTGGGCGCTTATCACCTTGCTTATTTATGCCGCGCCGCTACACGGGAAACTTTGGAAATCATTCGACAAGCCCATGTTTTTCCACATTTACTGCATCCTTGCCTTCCTAAGCGTGGTGATCACCTATTTCGGGGTTAATCTTTTTTTGGGCGGTGTTCATGCTTACAATTGATCATCTTTTTATACTTTTGCGCCCAAATTTTGTTAAACGCAATGAAAACAAATCTAAACACTTACAAACGCCTTCTGGCGATGTTCACCATCCTCGTCATGGGCATGGGGACCCTCGTGGCATCAGGCACCAAGGATGATTACACTAACTCATATCTCACCATCGAGAGCCTTACCGACAACAACACCATCACATTGCGTATTCCGCCTGGAGTCACTTCCGCAGAATTGACCTCCGTGTCCTATTCCACTGACGGAACAGACTGGACTGCTTTGGAAATTGATAGTACCCTCCAAACCATCATTGTCGGCTTAAACCAAGGCGATAAAGTGTATTTCAAGGGATTGGGAAGACAATACGCTACCTATGACGCTCCCTCGTATTGCAATTTCTCAGGCACAGATGATTTTATGGTTTACGGCAACATCATGAGTTTACTCTATGGTGATGATTTTGCCTCGCAAACCACGCTGCCCGCAGGTTCAGACAATACTTTCAGTGCGCTGTTTATGGATAACGACCATCTCGTTTCCGCCGAAAACTTGATACTGCCGGCCACTGCCTTGATAGAACGGTGTTATTCTTATATGTTCTTCAATTGCCCTTCATTGACGAAGGCTCCTGCATTACCAGCCACCACTTTGGCTGATAGGTGTTATATGTATATGTTCATCGATTGCACCTCGCTGGCGACACCTCCCGCATTGCCAGCCACCGATTTGGAATATGGTTGCTATGTAGGCATGTTCTATGGTTGTGCTTCGTTAATGACAGCACCAGAATTGCCGGCCACCACTTTGGCTGACTGGTGCTATTTTAGAATGTTCTACGACTGCAGCTCGTTGGCGACAGCTCCCGCATTGCCAGCCACCGATTTGGCTGATTATTGTTACTATGTAATGTTCTATGGCTGCAGTTCGTTGACAACGCCTCCCGCATTGCCGGCCACCACAATGAAATATGCCTGTTATGCCAACCTGTTCGAAAACTGCTATTCATTGTCGGAGGCTCCTGAATTGCCAGCGACCGATTTGGCCGAGTTCTGCTATTATAACACATTCCATTGCTGCACTTCGTTGACGATAGCCCCCGAACTGCCGGCGACCGATTTGGCTGATGAATGTTATTACGGAATGTTTTTTGGTTGTTCCTCGTTAATCGAGGCTCCAGAATTGCCTGCCACTTCACTAAAATATGCATGTTATGAATATATGTTTGAAGGATGCTCCTCGCTCATCGAGGCTCCTGAGTTGCCGGCTACTGTTTTGGCAGATAGATGCTATTATCGCATGTTCAACAGTTGCAGTTCATTGACCGAAACACCCGAACTGGCGGCTGCTGTTTTAGCGGATTCGTGCTATGTTATGATGTTCAACAACTGCAGTTCGCTTGCCGAAGTCACCTGCTTGGCCACCGACATCTCCGCAAGCGGTTGCACCTATGAGTGGCTCGACAGCGTAGCCCCTTGCGGCACTTTTTACAAAGCTCCCGAAATGTACGACTGGCCGCTCAATAGCATCTCTGGCATCCCTGAAGGATGGAGCGTTACCGACTGGGATAAGGTGGACGAGCAACAAGAGCAATTGGCCTTCTATCCAAATCCTGTCAAGGATATGCTACATATTACAGGCTCAGGCATCCAGTCGGTGAAGGTGTTCGATGCACAAGGGCACCTGATCCATTCCGAGGAATGCGGTCACGCCAATCAGGTGAAGCTGGACTTCCAAGGCTTAGCCAAAGGCATCTACACGGTTTCCGTCCAATCTGAGGGAGGGGATGTCATAAGAAAAGTCGTCTTTTAATCAGTTTGGCGAAAACAACAATACTAAAAAATGTATTTTTGCTCCCTTGAAAAAAGGCTAAAATGAAAAAACAGTTTTTATTAGCCTTGTCATTGGCCTTTGTATTGCCGATGACGGCTCAGGATTTGCCCGACTCTACCGATATCTTTTTCAGGCATTTGCAATTGAAAGAAACGGTTGTGACAGGTGCCATCGGCGACATGAAGATGAAAGAGACTCCCATGCCGATAGTGGTGCTTCCAGCCAAAGAACTGAACCAATTACCTTCTACCAACATAATCGACGCTGTCGCCAAACTCCCTGGTATGGCGCAGATTACAACAGGCGGCGGCATCTCAAAACCCGTGATTCGAGGACTGGGATACAACCGCATTGTGGTGGTCAACGACGGCATCCGACAGGAAGGGCAGCAATGGGGCGACGAACACGGCATTGAAATCGACGCCAACGAAGTGGGAACCGTAGAGATACTGAAAGGCCCAGCCAGCTTGATGTACGGCTCTGATGCCATGGGCGGCGTGCTGGTGTTCAAAGGGGCTCCGACCCCTGCGGAAGGCACTGTAATAGGTGGCGTGAATACAGAATATCAGACCAACAACGGCTTGTTTGGAGGATCACTCAACCTCGCGGGAAACCAAAAAGGCTTTATCTGGAGTGCACGCTACAGCGAGAAACACGCCCATGCCTACCAGAACCAATTCGACGGCTATGTGCCGAACTCCCAATTCGGAGAGCGTGCCTTCTCGTTGAAAGCAGGAGTCATGAAATCATGGGGATTTTCAAACCTAAAACTCAGTTATTACAACCTCGTCCCCAGCATCGTGGAAGGCGAACGCGACACGGTGACAGGCAAGCTGATCTCAGAAAGTGATTTGCTGTCGTACCAACATGGTTTGCCCTATCAGAAAGTGTATCATTACAAGGCTGTATCGGAGAGTTTCATCAACCTGTCTTCAGGCTACCTAAAGGTGATTGCGGGTTATCAGCAGAACCGCCGCCAGGAGTTTGAGGAGTCAGCAGATGAATACGGGCTTTATATGCAGCTTCATACGCTGAACTACGACATCCGTTACGTCTCGGAGGAAAGGGCTGGTTGGAAGTTCTCGACGGGCGCGAACGGCATGGGGCAAAAATCACTCAATTTAGGCGAGGAATATCTCATTCCCGACTACGACTTGTTTGACGCTGGAGTTTATGCGACAGCCTCAAAGTCGTTGAACCGCTGGAATCTCAGTGGTGGACTTCGTTTCGACTACCGTTATTTGAACGCCAAAGGCCTAATGGAAGACGACGAGGTGCGTTTTGAAGATTTTACGAGGAATTTCTATGGTGTTACAGGCAGTTTAGGCACTACATACGAAGTCGCCAAGGGCTTGGATCTGAAATTCAATGTCGCTCGTGGTTACCGCGCGCCGAACATCAGCGAGTTGGCATCCAACGGCGAACATGAAGGTTCTTTAAGGTATGAGATCGGCAATCACAATTTCAACCCTGAATACAGCTTGCAGGCCGACTTCGGATTCGATTACAACACGCGTTATTTTGAGTTGTACGGATCAGCCTTTGCCAACCGCATCAGCAACTACATCTATTTGCACCGCATCGACAGCATCGTCGATCCCGAGTTGATGACTTTTGCCTATGCCCAAGGCGACGCTATGTTGTTGGGTTTCGAGGCAGGTGTCGATATCCATCCAATCCACGCCCTGCATGTCGGATCGGCATTCTCATATGTCGATGCCCAACTCTTAAATCAGCCCGAGGATATGAAATGGCTTCCGATGACACCGGCACCGCGTCTTTCAGCGGATGTGAAATACGAACTCACACATGACGGCAAGGTGTTCAACAACGCCTATGTCGCCGCCCGCATGGACTGGTACCTGGAACAGGGCCACTATTACGCCGCCTACGATACGGAGACACCGACACCCTCCTACTTGTTGTTTGGACTCTCTGCAGGAACGGACCTCTTGGTGAAAGGCAAGAAAGTCTCCGAATTGACGATCATTGTGAACAACCTCACCGACGTGTGCTATCAAGACCACCTAAGCCGCCTAAAATACGCTGACTGGAACGTCGCGACAGGCCGACAAGGGGTGTTCAATATGGGACGAAATGTGGTGTTTCGGCTGACGGTGCCTATCGGGTAAGATGCTTATTGTTCATTCAGACGAGAAAGGACATTTCTTGCCGATGCACTGGTTGTTGATGCGACTACGGGAACCTATCCTTCGTATCCCAATTGTCCCGGCAGGCGGAGTTTCTCTTTATATGGGAAGGTGGCCTCATACGCCTCAAAAGCCTCAGGGTTCTCGTCGGCTACGAAATAACCTTTGGGCGGACAATAGGTACCCTCGCGATTGCCCCAATAGCCAGGGATGAGCTCTTGGGCAAGGAAATAAGGCACCTCGGCCTCTCGCGGCTCGGCGTGATAGTGTATTTTCAGCTTGCTGGCCAAGTCGAAGCCCGCGTGTTTGTAAAAATCGATGTTCCCTTCCATGCTGAGCAGGCCAATGCCCATATTCTTGGCTTTCTCCAGCGCATAGGTCAAGAGTTTCAGCCCATATCCCTTTCGTTTGTAGTCGGGGGCAATGCTAATGGGACCGAAGGTCCATGAAGGGAAAACCGTTCCGTCGTCAAGGATGATTTCGGCTTTCGAGAACATCACATGGCCGATGATTTTGCCCTCATCATCCATCACGAGATCCAATTCAGGGATAAAGTCGGGGTTGTTTCTATATTGGTTGAGCACATAATGTTCTGTGCATCCGGGGCGATAGACGTTCCAGAACGCCTCGCGCGTCAGGTTCTCCACCTCGCGATAGTCTTTGGGTTGTTCTAGTCGGATATTCATGGTCGTGTTTTTATCTTTCACAAAAACTCACATGCACCAGGTCGCCGAAACTCTTTCCAATCTGTTTGCGGATGTCCTTCCGTAGCCCGATGATGTAGCACGGCGTTCCCATCTTCACGATTTGGCCATCGTAAGGCACACCATCGAAAGTGGCGTGCACCAACAGACGGCCTTTGCCGAAAAGTGCCTTGATGTCGAACGGCACTTCCACGTAGGCAGCGTCCATACCTTCGTTTTGCAGGATTACTGCATCAAATTCCAATAGGTGAGTATCTCTGGTTTTCATGGCTGCAAAGCTACAAAAAATTCCGCAACCCAAGCCTTCGCCCGAGTTGCGGATAATCAATTTATTATTATACCCTAGATTTCAAAGGCAGGCCTTGACAAAATCCATGAAAAGCGGGTGTGGATGCAGCACTGTGGATGAGTACTCTGGGTGGAACTGCGTACCGATGTACCAGCGCTTTTCGGGTATCTCGACAATTTCCACCAGGTCGGCGGCTGGGTTGACACCCACACATTTCATGCCGTTTGCCTCGTACTCGTCTTTGTAAGCATTGTTGAACTCATAGCGGTGACGGTGGCGCTCCTTGATCAATGTCTCTTTGCCGTAGGCCTCATAGACGCGACTGCCTTTGACCAACTCACACTCGTAGGCACCAAGTCGCATCGTGCCTCCCATTTGGGTGATGTTCTTCTGCTCCTCCATGATGTCGATGACGTTGTGAGGCGTTTGCTCGTCCATCTCGCGACTGTTGGCATCCTTATAACCCAGCACGTTGCGGGCGAACTCAATGACCATCATCTGCATACCCAAGCAGATGCCGAAGGTGGGAATGTTGTGGGTGCGTGTATATTCGGCAGCGATGATCTTGCCCTCGATGCCGCGCGTGCCGAAGCCTGGACAGATGACGATACCCGCCAAACCCTCAAGTTTCACGGCCACATTCTCTTTGGTAATCTCCTCGCTGTTCACGAAGTGTATCTTGGCTTTCACATCGTTGTAGATGCCCGCCAGGTTCAAGCTCTCGCGGATGCTCTTGTAGGCGTCTTGCAGGTCGTACTTGCCCACTAACCCGATGTGTACTTCGCGCTTGGCGTTACGTTGCTTGTCGAGGAAGTCGTGCCAACCCTTCATGGCAGGGGTCTCCCCTACCGGGATGCCAATCTTACGCAAGATGGCAGCATCGAGACCTTGACGTTGCATATTCACAGGCACTTCATAGATGCTGGGCAAATCCTCGCTTTGCACCACACACTCCAAGTCGACATTACAGAACGAGGCCACCTTCATGCGCAAGGCATCGTCAAGATGACGCTCGGTGCGCAGCACGAGGATATCAGGCTGGATACCCATCGACTGCAACTCCTTCACGCTGTGTTGGGTGGGCTTCGTCTTCAGTTCGTCGGCAGCCTTGAGGTAAGGCACGTAGGTCAGGTGTACGCACACCGCGTTCCTACCCAACTGCCAGCGCAGCTGACGGATGGCCTCCATGAACGGCGCGCTCTCGATGTCGCCGATGGTGCCACCCACCTCGGTGATGACGAAGTCCAATTGCTCGTCTTTTTCGTCCTCGCGAAGCATGCGACGCTTGATCTCGTCCGTGATATGGGGCACCACTTGAATGGTCCTGCCCAGATAGTCGCCGTGACGCTCGCGGTCGATGACGGTCTTGTAGATACGTCCCGTGGTAATCGAGTTGTTGCGCGTGGTATGTATGCCCGTGAAGCGCTCATAGTGTCCTAAGTCGAGGTCGGTCTCCATGCCGTCCATCGTCACGTAGCACTCGCCGTGCTCGTAAGGATTCAGCGTGCCTGGGTCGATGTTGATATAAGGGTCGAATTTCTGGATGGTTACCTTGAAACCGCGTGCTTGTAGCAGTTTGCCGATACTGGCGGAGATGATGCCCTTGCCCAAGGACGAGACCACCCCTCCTGTGACGAAGATGTACTTTGTTTCCATAACTATTATGCCTTTGTTATGGGTTGCAAAAGTACAAAAAAAATCCGCAACCCAAGCTTTCGCCCGAATTGCGGATTGCCTTTCGTAAGGTCAACTTATTTTGCCGGTTCCCACTTGCAGCGGACGGGCGACACAATGGCACCCTCCTTTTTCAGTTCGGCAAAGGCTTTGTCAACCTCCTTGCGGTCGATGCCTGTGATTTCTGCAATTTTGCCTGCGTTGACGGGAGCACCAAACTCACGCATGGCTTGTAAAACTCTCTCTTTCATTGTTATCTAAATTTTATGTTAGCTAATTTTCAATTATCAAAGTTGCAACAGCAGCCAGTTCTGCGTGCCAATCTTCTCGATAAGCTCCACTGCACCCTGGCTCCAGAAAAGGTCTTCTTCCTCGTCCTTCAGGTAAGCCTTCAGCAGGTCGTAGGTGATGGGGTCGTCCTTCACGCCTTCCATGCACTTCATCAGCAGTTCAACGCCTGGCTCCTGAATGGCGAGGTCGGCCTTGACATACTCAACGGGGTCGCAGATAAGGTCGCGGCACTTCATGCCTTCAAACTTGACCTCTCCGCCAAGGTCGAGGATGCGCTCTGTGAACTTCTCTACCCAGCCCATCTCCTCATTGAAATGGCCGATGTATTTCTCTCCAAGCTTGGTGATACCCTGCGACTTGAAGATCATACCCTGCTGTTTGTGAACGATGGCACCTTCTGCCAGATGAGTTACGAAAAACTGTAATGCCTCAATAGATTTCTTTTTGTCCATAATGCTTTTGTTTTAGTTGTTAATCAATTACGTTAAATCGTTTACTATTTCTGTTGCAAAATCACAAAATATTATTCAATTCATCAACCGGCTTTCGTCCCAGGTGTATTGCGGATAGGCTTTCTTCAAGTCGTTGGCCGAACCTGTCACGCCGCTACCGCCGCTGGTGGCGAAAACGTTGAGCACCTTGCCACTCAAGTCGTGAGCCTCGATGAAAGTGTTGATAATGGTGGGGGCAGTGTACCACCAGATGGGGAAACCAATCCACACGGTGTCGTAGTCGGCGATGTTCTCGCAACGGCCTTTGATGGCGGGACGCGAACTCTTATCCTGCATTTCGATGGTCGAGCGTGAGGTCTTGTCGCGCCAGTCGAGGTCGGCGGCAGTATAAGGCACCTCGGGAATGATTTCATAAAGGTCAGCGTTGAACTCTTTTGCCAACCGTTGTGCAGCGGCCTTGGTGGTTCCCGTGGCCGAGAAGTAAACTACCAGTGTCTTATTCATGTTTAATTGTTGATTTGTTGAATTGTTTAATTGTTGTGGATTCTGAGCACAGGCAGTGAAACCTAGAAACACGGCCATTGCGAGGAATAATAAATGCTTCATTTTGCGTTGTTTTTCAATTGTTTAATCATGTCGTCCAGCATCCGAAACAATTCCGGCGCGGTTTCAGGCGTGACGCTCTCGCAGATGACGGCATTGCCCAAGGTGAAGGGGACTTCGGCCAGTTTGTCTTGAAGTCCTTTCCCCTTCTTGGTCAGCTTGACAATCATCTGGCGCGCATCCTTCGTGCCTTTCGTGCGGGTTAGGATGCCTCCCTTCTCCATACGCTGGATGAGCGGCGTCACCGTGTTGGTCTCCAAATAAAGGCGCTTGGCGATGTCGTTCACCGGCTGGGCGTCCTTCTCCCACAGCACCAGCAGCACCAGGTACTGCGGGTAAGTCAATCCGTGCTCAGAAAGCAGCGGATGATAGGCCTGCGTGAGAAGGCGCGAAGCGGTGTAGAGCCTGAAACAGAGCTGGTTTTCCAAAAGAAACTCAGGCTTCATTTCAGCATCTCCTCAATGTCTTTCTCCATGTCCTCAGGCTTCGTGGTGGGGGCATAGCGCTTGATGACGCTGCCGTCCTTAGAGATGAGGAACTTGGTGAAGTTCCAGCGGATTTCGCCATCTTTGCGGCCTTCCGACTTGCTGAGGCTGTCCACAAGCTTCATTGTGGCCTTATCCTTCAGTCCATGAACTTCCTCGTCGGGCACTTGCGTGGTGAGATACTTGAAAATCGGGTCGGCGTTCTCGCCAAACACGTCGATTTTCTTCATCAGCGGGAAGGTCACGCCGTGGTTGAGACGGCAGAACTCGGCAATCTCCTCGTCGGTGCCGGGTTCCTGGTGCTTGAACTGGTCGCAGGGGAAGCCAAGGATGACGAACCCTTGGTCTTGGTACTTCTTGTATAACGCTTCCAGACCGTCGTATTGTGGGGTGAAACCGCACTTCGAGGCGGTATTGACAATCATCAGGACTTGACCTTTGTATTGGGCCATATCCACTTCCATGCCCTTGTTGTTCAGGGCTTTGAAATCATAAACTGTAGTCATAATGTTTAAATATGTATCGTTCACGATGCAAAAGTACAACTTTATTTTTATATCGCAAGCGATATTTTGAAAAAAGTTGAAAAAAATTCGCAACCCGGGTCTTCACCCAAGTTGCGGAATTGTTGACACCAAGATTATCCGTCGATTTTCAGCCCAACAATAGAAAGAACTAATGTGCTGAGAAAAGTCACTTCAACATTTCTTCAATGTCATTCTCCATCATGTCGGGCGTTACCATAGGCTCGAAGCGGATAATCGTCTTGCCGTCTTTGGAGACGAGGAACTTGCCGAAGTTCCAACGGATGGCGTCGCCTTGGTCGAAGCCCGTACCAGTCTGTTGGTGGATCTCGTCTAGCATGGCCGCAAACTCCTCGGTGCCCTCGGGGTAGCCTTTGAAAGGAGCCTGCTCTTTCAAGAAGGTATAGAGCGGACTTTCGTTCTCGCCGTTGACATCGATTTTGTCGAACAACGGGAAGGTCACGTTGTAGTTCAGCGAGCAGAAGCTCTGAATCTCCTCGTTACTGCCAGGCTCTTGGCCGAGGAATTGGTTGCAAGGGAAGGCCAGAATCTCCAGCCCTTGGTCCTTGTATTTCAGATAAAGGGCTTCCAGACCCTCATACTGCGGAGTCAGTCCGCATTTGCTCGCCACATTGACGATGAGTAGCACTTTGCCTTTGTAGTTGGCCAGCGACACCTCGCTTCCGTCGATGTCTTTGACCGTGATGTCATAGATGCCGCTTGCGGCCTCTGTTTCAGTTTCCGTGTTTTGGGTTGTTTTGTTGTTTTGGTTGTTGCAGCCTGTGGCCATCATCAGTGCCACTACTGCGAGAAATACTCGTTTTTTCATATTGAATAAGTTTTGGCGCAAAAGTACAAAAATCTACAAAGCGGAAACCGCAACTTTTTCTATTTTTGCCGCGGTTTTCTTGTATATGTTTATCGGTGAAATGATTTCGTTGGGCGTGGCCCTCTCGTGGACCGCCACCGCGTTGTTTGCGGAGGTAGGCTCGAAACGCATGGGCTCGCTGCCGTTCAACACCATCCGCATGACGATGCCGTTGCTGTTGCTCACCATCACGCTATGGCTGGTGATGGGTGTGCCTTATCCGCGTTATGCTGATGGCAGCACTTGGATGTGGCTACTGCTTTCGGGTGTGGTTGGGTATGTCATCGGCGACTACTGTCTGATGCAGGGTTACATCCACATAGGCTCACGATTCGGCCAGCTTTTCATGACCCTTTCGGCACCCACGGCAGCACTCACTGGTCGACTGCTTCTCGGTGAACAGATGCGCCCCATAGCCATCCTCGGCATGGTCATCACTTTGAGTGGTATCGCGCTATCCATCTTGTCAAAAAGTGACGACTCCAAACATCACGCCATTAGTTTCAAGCTGCCGCCAAAAGGCATTTTCTTTGCGGCGATGGCTGGCATTTGTCAAGGTTTTGGATTGGTGCTCAGCAAGGTAGGGTTGACGCATTATGATGCGGCACTTACTGCTGCCGGCATTTCAGGTGATTCGGTTTCTGCCAATGCCGTGTTGCGACTTCCAGTCTGTGTCAGCATGTCGTTTGCAGCCACCACCATCCGTGCTTACATCGGGCTGGTAGGCTTTTTCCTGGCGTTGGTGCTGTTCAACAAAGACGGATTGGCTCAATTACATCATGCCGTGAACGACCGCAAGGCGATGTGGTGCGTGCTAGCCTCCACCATATTCGGGCCTTTCATCGGAGTCAGCGCATCGCTATTGGCCACGCAATACACTTCGGCAGGCATTGCCCAGACACTCTTTGCCCTCACGCCCATCCTCATCATCGCTCCATCAGCCCTCTTGTTCCATCAAAAAGTGACGCTGCGCGAGGTTTTGGGAGCCATCATCAGTGTCATTGGAGTGTGTTTGTTTTTTGTGTAGAATCTAATCCGCAATCTCTTTTTTATGACATGTTGATGAAAAAAACCGCAGCCCAAGCCTTTGCCTGAATTGCGGATTTCCCCCTCAAAACTCCACCACTGTCCCTATAGGTTGGTCGAGCAAACGGATGGAATTGCGTTCAGCGATGTCGTGTGACACTGAATCGGGTTCTGTCCAAGCATGAGGCGCAAGGCTGAACTTGTCGTGATGCACGGTGAACACTTGCTTTGCCTTTAAATCCAGTATAGCCTTTTCGAGGTCGGCAGGCATCAGATGGATATTCGCCCAGTCCTTGTTATACTGGCCGTTCTCCATCAAGGCCAAATCCACAGAGCCGAAACGCTCATAGATTTCCTTGAAACGCTGGTCATAACCACCGTCGCCACCGACATAGACTTTTCTGCCGCCTGATTCCACCATGAATGAGGCCCACAATGTTTGGTCGCGCTTGAAGAGACGGTTGGAAAAATGTCGAGTGGGCAGACATGTGATGTTGTCAGCTTTCTCGTACCAATCCATCTCGGTGATACACTCTGGGTTATAGCCCCAATACTCTAAATATTCCGCCACGCCGAGCGGACACACCACGTGCTTTACTTTGTCCTTCAAGTCGCGCAATGTGGCATAATCCAAATGATCCCAATGTTCATGAGTGACAATCAGCACATCGATTTCCGGCATATCATCAGGCGAGTAGATGTTCGTGCCCTTGAATGGGTGCATCATTACCGTTACAGGAAACTCCAGCTTCAGCACAGGGTCAACCAAATAGCGTTTGCCGTCCAAACAGAAAAGGTAAGACGAATGCCCGAACCACACGAGCCAGTCGCGGTCAGTGGGCAGCAACTTCAAGTCTGTCTTTACGGCAGGAACGGCTTCTTTAGGTGTCCTGTCCTTTTTGCGGTTCGTTAGGAATTCCCACAACGCACGAAACATGGACTTGTCGCCAGTGAATTGTTGTGTGGGAATCTGGTTTTGGAACTGCCCGTCGCGATAGTTCGGTGAGGCCTCAATGCGGGTTTTGCGCTCTTTCGACATACGCCGACCAAAAGCAGGATGATTCAGGATGATTACGCCGACAATGGCAATCACTGAAATGACAGCAAGGACGATGAGTAATATTTTCATGGACTTGTTCATGGGTTATGGAATGCAAAGAAACGAAAAAAATCCGCAACCCAAGCCTTTCGCCCAGATTGCGGAGCGTTCATTGTTCATCGGTATTTCCCGCTGAGGATCCTGGCTCTCAATCCTTTCACGGCGGGTTTGTAATAATCTATTTCCATTGCATCAACGACTCGCTTGAATTCTTCCATCAGCTCGGGATAGAAATTGCACATTCGATAGGCGAGTTTCATGCAGAGGGTTTGAACGCCGGGGAACTCGTCACCAGCAACCATGTGCTCCATGCAGAAGTCGAGAAAATCAGTGCGTAGATTGTCTTCCGTTAGCTCCAGCTGCTCGATAATGCTTAGCGTCAGCCGCCTGACGGAGGAGTTCTCCGTTTGCATGGCTTGTTCTATCAGTTCGTTGAGCAAAACCTGGAGTTGCGACAGCTCGTCGTCGCTGGCTTTGGTCAGTCCCCACAAGGCACTCCTGGCGACACGGTAGTCCGCGTCAAAGGCATACTGTTTTGCAAAGCCGAGGAAATCGCCACCAGCTTTGATCTCATCGTAAATTTCCTTTGCGCCGCTTTCACTAAAGGTCTGTCTCAGTCTATCGCTTGTTATTGCCATGATGATTTATAATTTGCTTTTCCGTTCACAAAAAGTGACATGCACCACATCACCGAAGCTCTTGCCCATCTGTTTGCGTATGTCTTTCCGGATGCCGATGATATAGCAAGGCGTTCCCATCTTAACAATCTGACCGTCGTAAGGCACTCCGTCGAAGGTTGCGTGCACCAACAGCCGGCCTTTGCCATAGAGAGCCTTGATGTCGAACGGCACCTCCACGTATGCGGCATCCATGTCCTCGTTTTGCAGGATTACCGCATCGAATTCCATTGTGTGAGTTTCATCTGAGTTCATTTCTTCTTCAAGCTCTTCTGATGCGTCTTCAGGATTTTCACCGCTTGCCCGTAGGGTGTGACGCTAAGGAAATAAGCCGCCATGCTGGTGGTGTAGGTGACTTTGTAGTAGCCTTTGGTGAAAAGTTCCTCCTCCGAAAAACTCTCGGCAAGATGAAGCATTTCCTCGTGGCTTTGCTTCAGGAGGTTTCTGGCTTCATCCAACGTGGTGCTCTGATGCTTCTCAATGAGCATTTTGTCCATCTCGTGATAGCATTTGCGGTACTCGTCAGGGAGATAGTCCCTCGGGTGACCTTCACGGATGTTCTGCACGAAGGTGCTCATCAGCAGTTGCCATTCGCGGAGGTGAATCAGCAGGTCGCGGAGGCAGCGGTCGTTCTGCCAGCGCACGCCGCATTTCTTCGGGTCGGCGGCAAAGGTGAACGGCGCGGCAAGTTCTGCCTCGCTCATCTTGGCAATCTGTTCGTTCAGCTGGGCATAGCCGTCGGTCATGGTCGCCAGCAGCTCTTGTTTTGTAGTGGGATTGGGCATAGTGGAAAGTTTGGTGCAAAAGTACAAAAAATCCGCAACCCAAACCTTCGCTTGAATTGCAGATTATTGATTGTCGGAGAATTAAACGTTTTTCCCCAGTTCGTACGCCTCCTGCAACATGCCGTTACCCTCAATATCTCGGGGCATGGTCACTCCTCCGCAGAAAAGCGTTCCAGCCAGGCGGCTCTTGGGGAAGCAGTCGATCCAGCCGGTGAGTCCGCCCTCGGCGCGTTTCGGCACGAACTCCTCGTTCTCGGCTGCGGTGGTCAGCAGGTAGATGTCGCGGAACTTGTAATCTTTGGGATACATCGCGTTCATGCGGTCGATGAGGGTCTTCATTTGGCCGCTCATCCCGTAGTAGTAGATGGGTGTCGCCCAGCACACCACATCGGCGTTGAGAACGCTTTCCATGATGGCCGGCACATCGTCCTTAATCACACATACCCCCAATTTTTGGCAAGCCAAGCATCCGACACAGAACTTGATTTCCTTGCCTCTTAGTGTGATGAATTCAACTTGGTTTCCAGCGGCTTTTGCACCCTCGGCAAACTGCTCCGCCAATACTTGACTGTTTGAACCAGCTCTTAGGCTGGTTGAGATAACAACTACTTTTTTCATTTTGTGATGTTTTTAAGCATGTGCAAAAGTATGAAAAAATCCGCAGCCCAAGACTTTGCTCGAATTGCGAAAACTGGTGAGACAACCATCCGAAAATCCCTACAAATAGTGATTTTTGGCAGCCTCCGAAGCCCCTACTTTTGCAAAAAATCTAAACAAGCATTTGGTATGAAAACAGTATTCAAACTCCTTCTGATGGCCGTCGCCTATTTGGCCATCTTCATCCTTGGCGCCGCCAGCGGTGCCATTCACCCTGCATGCTATGCCTACATCGGAGCCCTACTGCCGCTGCTGTCCGCATTTGTGTATCTCACAACAGCGACCACAATCCGCAGTTTCGGCACAGCGACCCTCTTGAACGGATTCATCCTCGTCCTCTTTCTGATAGCGGGTGAAGCCGACACCACCTTTATCATCGGCATCGTTGCATTGACCGTACTTGCCGAAATCATTCGCTACTGCTGCAAATACGACACGCTGAAAGGGATCCGCTGGAGCTTCGTTCCCTTCGCCCTCTCGTTCTTCGCTTACACGCTCCACTGGTGGACTGACACCGAAGGCTCGCTTGCCGCTGCCGTAGAGGAGATGCGTCCTGGCTATGACGAGCTGATGAAACCCGTCATCAATAATATCCCGATGCTAATCGTGGCGATACTTTTGACTATCCCTGTCGCCATTCTCGCCATGCGTCTTGCTGAACGGGCACTGAAAAACCAGACAGCATTATTGAAACAATAACTCTTATTAAATATGGAATTAAAAATAGGTGACATTCAAGAGACTGCGTTAATCACATTGGCCATCAGGGCCAGCGAGACGGCGCGCCCGAATGCCAGAATCAAGGACGATCTGGCAAAGGAAATCATCGACACTTTGGGGGTTGATGTCAGCAAATACGATCCATTCATGTCTCACGAAGGTGTCG
>CAJOIF010000015.1:0-1967 GCA_905234765.1 uncultured Bacteroidales bacterium | reverse complement strand
CAACAAGTTCGTCCAGGTCGACAATGGGGAAATCATCTGGTACGATGTCGATTTGCCCGACATCCTAGCAGCCCGCCGTAAGGTTTGCAAAGACAGCGAACGTTGTATCATGAAGGAGGGAAGTGCTCTTGAATCCGAATGGACCAAAGATTTGCCCAAACGATCAATGAACATCATCATAATGGAAGGCGTTCTGGAGTATTTCTCAAAAGAAGAGGTTACCACGTGCCTGAAGATGCTTTGCGACTCATTCGAACACGGTTATCTGCTGGCCGAACTGCATTCCCCTGTTCTTGGCAGGCACACCAAACAACATGATGCAGTCAAATACACCAACGCACAATTCAAGTGGGGAACCAAATCGGGCAAGGAATACCTCGATTTGGAACCGCGTTTGTCGTTGGTTTCAGAAAAAAGCTATAACGAGGAAATGAAGAAATACTCCGTCCGAGCTAAGCTGTTTGCCTTTTTCCTTCCTCACCTGAACAACCGCTTGGCTGTTTATCGGTGGTGAATTGCACATGCTAGCCGACTTGCTCCCCTAGTCACCATTTTCGACGTCGTAGACGGAAAGATTATCGATTCAAAGGTGCTGCAGGCACCCGAACATGAACACGGTGCGATGCCGAGGTTCCTGGCCGAACAGGGCTGCACGGATGTGTTTTGCGGCGGATTAGGACAAGGGGCAGTCAACATGCTGAACCAGTTAGGCATCCGCATCCACGCTGGCGCTCCCGAGCTTCCCGTGGAACAGGTGCTGGCGATGTTACTCAACGGCACCATCGTTTACGGCGACCCCAGCTGCCACCACCACTGCGAGGGACATCATCATGAATGAGTGGAGATAATAAGCTTATCATCCCACAATTTTAAGTCCGACAATAGAAAGAATCAGTGTGCTGAGGAAAAACACCCGCCAGAAGGTGGCTGGTTCGTGAAAGACGAAGATGCCCAGCAGCACTGCTCCGACAGCTCCAATGCCTGTCCAGACGGGATAGGCGATGCCTATAGGGATGGTCTGCGTGGCCTTTGCCAAAAGCACGGCACTCAGTACATAAAGCACGGCAAAGCCCGAAATCCATAGCCAATACTCCGTGCCGACCGCGAGTTTGGTTTTACCAAGACAGAAAGCGAAGCCTGTTTCACAGAGGCCGGCGATGATAAGAATAATCCAGTTCATGGCTGCAAAAGTACAAAAAAACCGCAACCCAAGCTTTCACCTGAATTGCGGATTATCTTCTTTACAACCATAACTATAAAACATACTTTTTTGTAATTTTGCAGTGTCGTTATCATCTGGTCCTGTTCAATGGACTTCGGCGGAGTCGGATGAAACGTCGCGAAAATGTCAAAAAGGAGTCCCGTTTATTTATATGAAACAGTATCGTAAATTATTAGCGCTCATGCTCTTACTAATAGTAAGTGGCGGAGTATTTGCACAAGATCTTTTCGACAAGGCAAAGTTGGATAATTACTTTAGTATACTTGAAGAAAACAACAAGTTTATGGGAAGTGTTGCCGTCACGAAGAACGGGGAGATTATCTACACAAAAACAGTCGGCTTCGCTGAGGTCGAAAACAATGTAAAAGCAACTGAAAAATCCAAATATAGAATTGGTTCCGTCTCGAAATCGTTTACAGCGGTTCTGGTTTTAAAGGCGGTTGAAGAAAAGAAAATAGACCTTGACCAAACGATTGACAAATGGTTTCCGACAATCGCAAATTCACAGAAAATAACAGTAAGGCATTTGCTAAGCCATAGGAGCGGAATACACGATTTTACACATAACGAAGACTATCTGACCTGGTGCACGCAGCCTAAGACAGAAAAAGAAATGCTTGGGATTATTGAGAACGGCGGCAGCGATTTCGAACCCGACAGCACGGCAGACTACAGCAATTCGAACTATGTGCTGTTGACATACATGCTTGAAAAGATTTTCTCGAAACCCTATTCCGACCTGTTG
>CAJOIF010000014.1 GCA_905234765.1 uncultured Bacteroidales bacterium | reverse complement strand
GCCTTCCTTGAACTGCTTGTCGCCGATCTTCACGATGCCCTTCTCAAGGTCGATCTTCACGGCGTCGCAGCCCACGATGCAGCACTTGCCCCAGCCACGTGCCACGAGGGCGGCGTGTGAGGTCATACCGCCACGGGCGGTCAGGATACCATCGGCGGCACGCATGCCTTCAACGTCTTCGGGGTTGGTTTCCTCACGGACAAGGATGTTGGCCACCTTGGCGGCACGGTATTCCTTGGCCTTCTCGCTGGTGAGGGCAATGCGACCGACAGCGCCACCAGGACCTGCGGGCAGACCCTTAGCGATGACGGTGTGTTTCTTCTCGTCAGCAGCGTCGAGGATGGGGTGGAGCAGCTCGTCAAGTTGCTCGGGGGTGAGGCGCATGACGACTTCCTTCTCATCGATGAGACCTTCCTTCAGCATGTCTAAGGCCATGGTCAGAGCGGCAACGCCAGTGCGCTTGCCGACGCGGCACTGCAGCATGTAAAGCTTACCATCCTGGATGGTGAACTCGATGTCGAGCATGTCGTGGTAGTTCTCCTCAAGGATGCGGCGCACCTCGCAGAGTTCTTTATAAGTTTCGGGCATCAGCTCCTGCATCGACTGCATGTGCTTGTTCTGCTCGTTCTTGGTGTCATCATTCAACGGGTTGGGGGTACGGATACCGGCAACGACGTCTTCACCTTGGGCGTTGATGAGCCATTCGCCGTAGAACTGGTTGTCGCCAGTGGCGGGGTTACGGGTGAATGCTACGCCAGTAGCGGAGCCTTCGCCCATGTTACCGAACACCATGGTCTGCACGTTGACGGCAGTGCCCCAGTCATCCGGGATGCCTTCGATGCGACGGTAGGAGATGGCCTTTTTGCCGTTCCAGCTCTTGAACACGGCCTTGATGCCGCCTTCCAACTGAGCCTCGGCGTCGTCTGGGAACTCGGTGCCGAGCACTTCCTTGATGCGCACCTTGAAGTCTTCGGCCAACTGCTTCAGTTCTTCGGCCTTCAGCTCGGTGTCGCTCTTGTAACCCATCTTCTCCTTGTATGCGTCGAGCATGTCGTCGAGTTGCTTACGGATGCTCTTGCCGTCGGCGGGCTCGATGCCCTCGGCCTTCTCCATGACGACATCGGCGTACATCATGATCAGACGACGGTAGGAGTCATACACGAAACGGGGGTTGTTGGTCTTCTTGATCAGGCCAGGGATGGTCTTGGAGCAGAGACCGATATTCAAGACGGTGTCCATCATGCCGGGCATCGACTTGCGCGCGCCGGAACGGCAGCTGACGAGCAGTGGGTTCTCGGGGTCGCCGTATTTCATGCCCATGATGTTCTCCATGTTCTTCATGCCTGCGTGGACCTCGTCCATCAAGCCGGCAGGAAGTTGGCAATTGTTCTGATAATAGGCTGTGCAGCACTCCGTTGTGATGGTCAGACCAGCAGGGACGGGGAGCTTCAGCAAACACATCTCAGCCAGGTTGGCACCCTTGCCGCCCAGCTCGTTCTTCATCGAAGCATTACCTTCAGCAGTCTTGCCACCAAAGGTGTAAACGTACTTTGTCATTTTCTTAATTGATTATTAGTGATTTAATTGATATTCAATCTTTCGAAAAAGAAATTGCAAAGATAGGGAATTATCGGAATATGTGCGACACAATTGATGGATTTTATTTCGAAGTAGCATTATTTTACATAAATCATTGATTTTGATTAAAATTTGTATATTTGCAAACGAAACATTGTAAATCAATTTTGATTTGAATACCAGCAAAGCGATAGGCCTCTTATTGATTGTGACATGGCTCATGGCGGGTATGTCGTGTTCGAACAATACCCTCAAGTCTCGTCAACAAGTGATGTACGACACCACAGCACTGCGCAATGGAGACTTGTTGTTTCGTAATGGCATCGGGTATGAGAGCCGTGTGGTAACAGGTCTGAGTGACGGCAAATTTTCACACATTGGGATAGCCTATCATGATGGAAGACAATGGAATGTGATTCATGCAGTACCGGGAGAGAATGAAAAAGGCGCGCCAGAATACCTGAAATGTGAGCCTATCTCAGATTTTTATTGCAATACACGCGCAAAGTTGGGAGGGGCGGCTCGTGTAGGTTGTACGGACTCAATAGCCAATGCCATTGCCGAAAGTGCACTCCGCATCGTGAATCGTAAGGTCGTTTTTGACAATAGCTATGATATCAACGACACGTCTGAGCTTTATTGTACGGAACTTGTACGTCTCGTCTATCTCGCACAACATATTGACCTTTGCGAGGATCGCTGGCATAGGATTCCTATCATCAATACAAAAACACGTGTGATATTCCCGGAAGATATCTGGAACAGTCCTTTGCTTATCAAGAAAAGCATTTTTTAGCATAAAACACTTTAACTCAATTATTAATTAAAAACTTACCACCATGAAAAAAGTAATTTTAGGATTCGTAGTAATCATGTTAGCCGTAGTTTCGGTCAGTTGCTCAAAGAAAAGCACCTCACCCAAAGACGTTGTCACTTCGTATCTTCAAGCGATGAAAAGCAAGGATTACGAAAAGGCTGCCAATTGTTTTTACTATGAAGGAAGCAAAGATGAAATCAAGACCCATAAAGCTCAAATGGTCGACTTGATTGAAAAGGGCGGGAAAGCCATTGAAGGAAAGGGAGGCATCAAGTCTTTCAAGATTGATTCTGTGGAAGAAGATGGCGACACCGCTGTCGTGAAAGGCGAAATCACTTATGGCAACGGAGACGTGGATGATGACGAGGTTATCAAGACCAAAAAGATCGATGGCAATTGGTATATTGACATGGATAAATAAACTGTCAAGCATCTTTGTCACAGAGGTCATATCTTTGACCTAAAGCAGAAGCGCCCCGGAATTCCCGAGGCGCTTCTGAACTATTTGATAAGACGTTCGTCCTTTATTCTTTCGTAAACTTCAAAGTACGAACGACACTCGCCGACTTCACCGTGATGAAGTACATTCCGCTGTTCAAGTTTTCAAAGTTGAGCAATGTCCGGCCTTTGGCTTGGCTTTGGCTGAACACTTGTTGTCCCAAGCTGTTGTAAATCACGATGTCGCAGTCTTCCTCGGGGAGGCTGATGCTGAACTGGCCGTGGTTCGGGTTGGGATAGATGGAAACGTTTTGCAGCGTGTTTTCTTCGGTGCCAACGAGTTCCAAGGTAAGTGTTTGTGGCCAGGCATCGCAGCCCGTGACAATGAGTTGCATGTGGGCGTAAGCACCCAAATTGTCATCAAATTCAATGGTGGCCTTGCCATTTTCATCGGTAAAAGCCACGCCGACGAGTCCTTGAAGATCCAGACCGTGGAAAAGGGCGCAACGGAAGTTCTTGAGTCCTACGCCATTGTTGTCAGTGACGGTCACATCCATCGAAGTCATGCTTGAGACATACTCATCTCCATATTCGAGTTCCACCCAAGGTTCGAACGGCTCGTCGTGCCAAGGGCTGCAGGCCACGTCGCCCATCATGTTGAGGTCGTAGAAGTTCCAGCGCAGGGCACCTTCTTTCCACTGTCCGGGGGCGGTCACCCAAGGCGCGGTTTGGATCTTGCCTTCTCTCAAAGCCATGCCGCCGTAAGGGATGCGGTCGTTGTAATAAGCGTCTTCCGTCTCGCGGTGGAGGTGGATGGCGGGACCTTCGGTCTGGCCTTCGTTGAACCAGCCGTAGCGTGAGTTGCCGAAGGTGGCCACTGCGAAGTTGGCTATCTTGGTCATGCGCTCCAGGATGCAGTCGCTGCTGAAGTCGCCGCAAATGCAGCCCGAGGTGTGGAAGAAGGTGTAGTTGTGATCTACGCCATTGGCACCGCTAAACTTATTGTCGGTGATGTCGCTGTTGGTCCAGCCTGCTACATAACTCGTGTTGGCGTGTCCGTCGTGGTGGACGTATTGTGTGCCTTGGTTGATGGCGTTGCGCAGACGGGTGCCGCTCCAAGTACCTTCCTCGTCATAAAGGCGGGTGAAGTCATAGTTCTCAGGGATGCCAGTGGTGGTATAGCCGTTGTCGTCATGGGTGCCGATGAGCAGTTCGAGGTATTGGCTGCCGTTGGTGTTGGGGTTATCATAGAGATGTTCACCGCCCATGATGACCTTGCGGAACTCACCAAGGACAGGTTCGGTTTGATAGGTGATGGCTTTGTGGAGCATGTTGTCCAACTCGCTCTGGTTGTTGAAGCACATACGACCGATGCCGATTTCAGGAAGCAGGTCGTCTTCGCCAATCTCGCCCCATAGGTTGTCGCCGTCGTCGTTCCAGTTGCCGTCCAAAGCAGCGTAGTATAGGTCGGCAGGAATGTCGCTGTCATCATAACCGCTGCCGCTGTCCACGTGGCAATAGAGACCGCGGTAGGGGATGCTGGGCACGTCGCCGGCGAGGTTCACCATCATGATGCCGTTTTCTTCATATTCTTGGATGATGTAGTTGCGCAACTTTTCGGCGTTGTCGCGGCCTTCCATCGTGCTGGTGATGGTCTCAAGGTCTATGACGCGGGTGCGCAAACCTCTGGCCTGATAGAACTTGACATACTCTTCGAAGGCGTCGACATACTGCTGCTTGGTAACCACAAGCAAATCATAACCACCCATAACGCGACCTCTGCTGTCGTAGGTTTGCAACATTTCAGGGTTTTGGGCGAGGCGCATGACGCGTGAGGCGTTGTCGCCGTTGAGCCATAGTTTGCGGCTTTGATCGGTCTTTGCAGCGGTCGTCGTGACTCTTACCGTGGCTTTGGTAGCGTATTTCACCTCACCAGTGCCAGGAACATACTGCACAGGCGTAAAGGCCGAGAAAGCGAATCCAACGCCGTTTAGGTAATGCGTGCTCAGTTTGCCATAGGCTTGAGTGGGATAGATGCTTTTTGAGGCATAGAGGGTCTCGTCTTTTTCAAACTGCTTGCGCACGGGGTCGGAGTAGGTGAGGGCCGTTTGGTAAGGATACAAGTTGTGGCTGCCTTCCAACGTTTGGAAGTCGGAGAGCTCCACTTCGATGGCGACGGCTTCGGTGCCTTGGGGCAGCATCAGGTTGACGCTGTGCCAGGGCAGGGAGGGCTGACCGACAAGAGCCGACTGCATACAGTCCGCAAACTGGATTTGTTCGTAGCCTTGTATTTGGCTGAAGTTGGGCTGCCCTAGGTAATAGGTCTTCTCAATGGTCTGCGCCGAAGCGAACAGGCTGACCATCAAGGATAAGAGGATTAGAATGTTTTTTTTCATCGTATTGTATGTTGTTGTCTTTTTCGTGATGCGCAAAAATACGTATTATAAGTTATTCTACTACCACTTTCTTCACTTCAACGCCATCCTCATTACTGATTCTGACGAAATACATGCCTGCCTCACTCAAATGGAGTCGCTGCAAGCCATCCACTGCGTTGAGGTTGAGTACTTGTTGCCCCATCATGTTGAACACGCTGACTTGTGAAGAGCAGTTCAGGGAAAGGTTGAAGTCGCCGCGGTTGGGGTTGGGGAAGAGGTCGTTTGAAGCATGTGTCACGTTCTCCTTGATATCTGTGATGATGCAGGTGCGCGGGAAGGTGATGTCGTCAATCCAAGCGCAGTCTTCTCCCGCTTGACCGTTTCTGTTTTTATGGTAGAGCCATTCAAAGACATGCCTGCCTGCCTTAAACTCGAAACTGAAGAAAGTCCAGTCGTTTTCGCCTGACCACCATTCAACTTTGTCACCGTCCATAAAGAAAGCGAACATGTCTTTCCTGTTTTCTGTAGATGTCTTGAACCAGAAACTGATTTCGCCATCGTTAATGATGTCGGCATAGACAATCAGGTTGGTTTCTTCATTGTCGCCGATGGCACCTGTGCGTGCACTGTAGGAGCCGTTGTGTGACTCTTCGTCGGTGATAAACCAGTGCTGTGTGCCGCCATGCTCCCATTCGAGGAAACTGAAGTCGCCGCTTTCGAAGGTTTCAAGAGCAATACCGATGGAGAAATTGTATTCAAACGTTGTTGTGTAGGCTCCCGTGTGGAGTTCAAGATTAAAGTGGAAGATGGAACCTCCCATGATGTCGTTGTCACATACAAAACCAAGCTCTGCAATGAAGTCGTCTTGTTCATTCACCGAACCGATTTGGATGAGGTCGTCATCAAAATGGATGCGTTCGTCGTCACAAGCGATGGTGAGGTAGGCATCAGGCGCGATGGCATGTCCGCAGTTCTTGCCGTGTATTTTCAATGTAATCCGCTCGCCTGGGTCGACATATCCGTTATGATCGCCTTCGCTGTCATCCACTTCGATTTCGCCAAATTGCAAGTTGGGAGCTTTGGCAATGAAGTTCTTTTGGGTGGTGTGCGTAACATCGCCCTCATAGGTCGTAAGTTCAAGGGTGAAAATGGTGTTGTCGGGGATGTTGTCGGCGATTTGGATTAGCCCGCCTTGATCAAATTGTTCGGAGCTGTTGGCAGGAAGTTCGGCGATGATGAGGTTGCCCGGGACAGAAGTAACATATTCGCATTCAACGGTTATCTCGGGATATATATTGAAGGCACTCACATCACCTTTGTTGTAAATAGCAACGCTGACAAAACGCGAAGATCCGAATTCGGCTTCGCCGTTGAGGGCGAGGATGTCGCCATAAACGAAAGCCTCTCCGCTCTCAAATCCCGTCACTTCAAGGATTTGCGGCCAGGCACTCTGCCCCGTGACGATGAGTTTCAAAGCGCCAACCGTTTCAAGAGGTTCAAAACTCAGATCGGCATCGCCGTTTTGGTCAGTGATACCGCGAGCCAGCAAGGTCTCACCATCAAACAGGCTGACACAGAAATTGTCCAAAGGTGTGTCGAAATGGCTCACTTGCACAGTAGTAGAAGTCGTTCCGACCATCAAGCCTTGTTCATAGACCACATTAGGCGTGAAAGGCTCTTCAAACCAAGGATACAAGGCGGCATCGCCCAACACGTTGAGGCAGTAGATATTCCAACGCAGGCAACCGTTTTCTTCTCCGTACATTGTCACCCAAGGGGCGGTGGCGATTTTGGCTTCGCGCAAGGCCATGCCTACGGTGGCGATATGGTCGTGGCAATAAGCATCGACGAACTCGCGGTGGATGTGGGCAGCCATACCGTCACCCCACGGCACATACCATCCGTAACGCGAGTTGCCTGTAGTGACCACAAAACCTGTAGGAATGGTGATCATTTTTTCGAGGACACAACTCGACGGGAAGTTGCCACAGATGCAGCCATGGGAATGGAAGATTTGGTAGTTGTGAGTAATACCGTCATTGCCAGAGAAGAAACTGTCGCTCATCATAGAACCGGTCCAACCCGCCACATAATCGGAATTAGCATGGCCGACATGGTGTACATACTGGCCTCCCGTTCCAATTAAGTTGCGGAATTCACCACCCATGAAGTCATGTTGTGGCGTGGCGTAGTAACGTTTGAAATTGTAGTCTTCCGGATAGCCGTAGGTAGTATAGTCGAAGTCATTGTTCTCTCCGATAAGGCGTTCCATGTCATTGCTACCAAAGTAGCCGTCGCCAAGATGTTCCGCACCGAGGATAGGGGAGGTGAACTCACCCAGAACGGGGCTCTGGAGATAGCTGAAAGTCTTATGCAGGATGGTCTCTAACTGGGCTTCATTGTTGAAAGGCAAACGCCCAATGCCGAGTTCAGGCAACAGGTCATCTTCGCCCACTTCGCCCCAACGGTCGTCACCGTCATCGTTGAGGGAGCCGTCAAGACAAGCGTAGTACATATCGGATGGCAACTGGTCTTCCTCTCCTTCTTGTGCCCAGCAATATAGGCTACGGTAGGGCACGATGCTTACATCACCACCAAGGATGACCATCTGTATGCCATTGGTTTCATATTCTTGGATGATGTAATTGCGAATCTGTTCCTGTGGGTCGTAACCAGTCATGGATCCGTATATGGTTTCTAGTGACACCATACGAGTGCGGATGCCTTTGTCATTGTATAAGTTAAGGTAGTCCTCAAAGTCTTTCATCCATCCTTCAGCAGTGATGACGAGCATGTCATAGCCTCCGATTTCACGGTTTCGTTTACTGTAAGTGTTTAAAACACTGGGATTTTGTGCCAAACGCAGGAAGGAAGCCTCGTTTTCGGGTGTGAGCCAAAGCTTGCGGCTATGGTCATCGCGGCTCGTGGCGGTCTCAATCGTAACCGTCACGGTTTGCGCATATTTGACTTTTCCTGTGGCAGGCACATACAGCACAGGTGTGAAACCGGCGAAGGCAAAGGCCACGCCGTTCAGATATTGTGTGGTGACGTTGCTGTAATTATGAGTAGGATAAGCTGCTGTTGAACGGTATAAATCCGCATTTTTTGCAAAAGGAATTTCCTTTTCGCATGAATAAGGTCGTGGCGGCTGATACGGATAGAGGTTGAAGGAGCCTTCAAGCTCAACGTAATCAGAGAACTCCACATCGACCGTAACAGCCTTTTGGCCTTGTGGCAGCATCAGGCTGACGCTTTGCCAAGGCAGGGTAGGTTCGCCTATGGTACCCTTTGGGAGGCAGTCTTGGAAGCCAATCTGTTGGTATCCATCGCGTTCGCTTATGGTAGGCTGACTGAAGTGAAAAATGTGTTCGATAGTTTCGGCCTGCGCAAACATCGTGGCGGCCAACAAAGTGAGAATAAAACTCAGTTTTTTCATCGTGGTGAATTATTTTGGCCGCAAAAATAAAAAAAACTGCCGTGTTTTTTTCGTTTTTTTCTACTTTTGCCCTTTAATTCTATAAAAAATGAAGAAAATTAGAGCCGCCGTAGTAGGTTACGGCAATGTGGGCCGCTTTGCGTTGGAAGCCCTAGAAGCCGCCCCCGATTTCGAAGTGGCAGGCGTTGTCCGCCGCAATGGTGCCGAAAATAAGCCGATTGAACTATCTCAATACGAGGTGGTTAAGGATATTAAGGAACTGAAAAATGTGGATGTGGCGATTTTGGCCTGCCCTACACGCAGTTGCCCTGATTACGCCAAACAAATTCTGCCCTTGCGCATTAATACCGTGGATTCCTTCGACATACACACTTCCATCGTGGATTACCGCCGTGAACTGATGCCTATTAATAAGGAAACAAAGACGGTAAGTGTCATCGCCGCCGGCTGGGATCCAGGTTCGGACTCCATCGTCCGCACCTTGATGCAGAGCCTTGCACCTAAAGGATTGTCATACACCAACTTCGGTCCTGGAATGTCGATGGGTCACAGCGTCTGTGTGCGCTCCAAGAAAGGCGTGAAGAACGCCCTTTCAGTGACCATCCCTTTGGGTGAAGGTATTCACCGCCGTATGGTCTATGTTGAACTTGAAGACGGTGCCACGCTCGAACAAGTGACCGCCGAAATCAAGGCTGACCCATATTTCGCCCACGACGAAACCCATGTGTATGCAGTGGATAGCGTCGATGCGGTGCGCGACATGGGCCACGGCGTGAACCTTGTGCGCAAAGGCGTTTCGGGCAAGACCCAAAACCAGCGCATGGAGTTCAACATGAGCATCAACAACCCCGCCTTGACGGGACAGGTGCTGGTCAATGTGGCTCGCGCCACAATGCGCCTGCAACCAGGCTGCTACACGATGGTGGAGATCCCTGTCATTGATATGCTCCCCGGCGACCGCGAGGAATTGATTTCACATTTGGTTTAGTCCAAGGTTTTTCACTATGGCGCGTTCATTCCAACCCCACGTCATTGCGGGCTTGACCCGCAATCTCCTACGCAGTATAGGCTCCTTTGTTCGCTTGGGAGATGGCGGATCCTTGTCCGCCATGACGGTAAAGGGCGTAAGGGTTATCTTTTTTGCAGGAGTGCTTTTTTCTGTAGTTTCCTGTACCCCAAAGCAAGACAATATCGACCTCCTTTTATCCCAGATGACCCTCGAAGAAAAATGCGGCCAGCTCACTTGTCCCATAGGCTTCAACTTCTACGGTAAGGACGGCGATTCCCTATGGCTGGCTGACGATTTCCTCAGCATGATGGACACATTGCCGATCGGTTCCTGCTGGGCGGTGCTGCGTGCTGACCCCTGGTCAAGGAAAACGGTGGAGACAGGTCTGCATCCCCGCGAATCGGCGAGGTTGTTGAATATGATGCAACGCCACGCGGTGGAAAACACGCGCCTTGGTATTCCTTTGCTGTTTTGCGAGGAAACGCCACATGGTCACATGGCCGTGGGGACGACCGTCTTCCCGACTGGAATTGGACAAGCTTCCACATGGAATCCTGCCTTGCTTGAACAGATGGGCGAAGTGATGGGACGTGAGGTGCGTCTGCAAGGCGCACAAGTGGGCTATGGTCCTGTCCTTGATATCGCCCGCGACCCGCGCTGGTCTCGCGTGGAAGAAACGATGGGTGAGGACCCGTATCTCGCTGGTGTTCTAGGTGCTGCGGTAGTCAAGGGGATGCAGAAACACGTCAGTGCCACCTTAAAGCATTTGGCCGCCTACGGCATCCCGCAAGGCGGACATAATGCTGCCACAGCGGAAGTCGGGCAGAATCGTTTGATGACGGACTATCTGCCATCTTTTGAAAAAGCCATCTGCGAAGGCGGTGCTAAAACCGTGATGACCTCTTACAATACGATTGACGGTGTATCCTGTTCGGCCAATCAATGGCTGCTTCAAGAAGTCTTACGTAACTCTTGGAATTTCAGAGGCGTGGTTTTTTCTGACCTCAACGCTGTCAATGCCATTTATGCTACGCAACATGTGGCCGCCGACCCTGCCGAAGCCGCTGTCTTGGCTTTGAAAGCGGGCATCGATATTGACTTGGGTGGTTACAACTATGGTGGTTTCCTGAAAGAAGCCTTGCAACGCGGCCTCGTCACCGAAGTTGACATTGACCGTGCCGTGCGCCATGTGCTGCAACTGAAATTTGACCTCGGATTGTTTGATAATCCATACGTTGACGAGGCTTTGGCCGAAACGGAAGTGGGCACGCAAGAAAGCACACAACTCGCCAAGCAGGTGGCTTTGGAATCCGCTGTTTTGCTGAAAAACGATGGCATTTTGCCTTTTGGCGAACAAGTCAAAAAGGTGGCGGTCATTGGACCGAATGCCGATAATATGTACAATCAACTTGGCGATTACACTGCGCCTCAAGACCCCGACTGCATCGTGACCATGTTTGAAGGCATCCAAGCGAAGGGCAGGGCAGAGGTGACCTATGCCAAAGGCTGTGCCATCCGAGACGAGAACGATGCCGACCTTGACGAAGCCGTGCGCGTTGCCAAGGCTGTCGATGTAGTAGTCTTGGTGGTAGGTGGCTCCTCCGCCCGCGACTTCAAGACAAGTTACGAGGAAACGGGTGCCGCCATCGTCAATGAGTCCATATCCGACATGGACTGCGGCGAAGGCTACGACCGCTCGACATTGAAACTTTTAGGCAAACAAGAGGAACTGATGCAGCGCATTTATGCCACGGGTAAGCCTGTCGTGACGGTTTACATCCAAGGCCGTCCCTTGGACATGAATTTGGCAAACGAAAAATCCAATGCCCTCCTGACGCTGTGGTACCCAGGTATGGAAGGCGGCTCCGCTTTGGCCGACATCCTTTGGGGCGACTACAATCCCGCGGGTCGTTTGCCTATCTCGATTCCGCGTTCGGTGGGACAAATTCCCGTCTATTACTCACAACCTCAAACGGGTGATTATGTGGAGGAATCCGCCAAGCCGTTGTTCCCCTTCGGCTATGGTTTGAGTTATACCCAGTTCGAATACAGCGACTTGAAAGTTGATAGCGTGCCTGAAAGGGCGGGCTGTTTTATAGTCCATTTCACCGTAAAAAACACCGGCCCCTATGACGGTGATGAGGTCGTCCAGCTTTATGTCCGCGACGAAGTGGCCTCTGTTGCACCTGCCCTAAAACTGTTGAAAGGGTTTCAAAGAATACATATTAATAAAGGTGAGAGCCAGCAGGTGGACTTTTATCTTACAGGACGAGACTTGTCGGTGTATTCTGTTGAGAAAGGTTGGCATGTTGAACCTGGGGAGTTCACTTTTATGGTAGGTGGAAGTTCGGAGACTTCATTAAACAAAACAATGTCATTTTAATAGGCAAAAAACCCCACTACACCTGAAAGTACAATCAGCAATATCGGGTTGGCTTTGAAGAAATAGGAGGCCACGAACGCCAATATGCAAATGATGACGCTGATGTTATATTGTCCGCGACCGAAGTCGGGGAAGTTTTGCAGATTCATCATGGAGAGGCCGGCGGCAAAGATGAGTCCGGCTATGGCGGGTTTTAAGCCTTTTAACGTGTTGGTCATCAGAACATTGTTTCGCTTGCTCATAAAGAGTTTGAGAATAAGATACACCATAATGATAGAGGGCAAACACAATGCAAAGGAAGCCAACAACGAACCACCCAAGCCTCCCGCAGTATAGCCCACGTAAGTCGCCAAGTTGATGGAGATAGGGCCAGGAGTCATCTGCGAAATGGCCACCATGTCGGCGAACTCCGTCGTAGTCATCCAAGCGTAATGACCCACTACTTCATGTTGGATAAGCGAGAGCATGGCATAACCGCCGCCAAAGCCCAATACGCCGATTTTCACGAAAACCCAAAGCAGTTGCAGGTAAATCATGGATCGACCTCCTTTCCGTTTTGACTTCGGGACTTCGGGACTTCGGGACTTCGGGATGGCTCGCAGTCCCGTAGTCTCGCAGTCTCGCGTCTATTTATTATAAGCGCGTATATCAGGCTTCCTGCTATGGCGGCAAGGATGACATAGGCAGGCGAAATCTTGCACCACCAAATCAGAAACACCGTGGCGATGGGGATGATGGCGGTCTTCCAAGTCACCTTGGCCGATTTGATCATGCGCAACGAAGGGGCGAGGATGAGGGCAACTACGCAGGGACGGATGCCCTTGAAGATGCGTTCCACCACGGGTTGGTCGCGGTATTCGCGAAAGACGGTAGCCAGCAGCAAAATGATGGTGATGGAGGGAATGATAGCGCCCAGCATGGCGGCAAAAGCACCTTTGGTGCCCGCCACACGATGCCCAACATACAAGGCGGTATTAACGGCGAACACGCCTGGAAGTGACTGAACCACAGCAATCATGTCCCAAAACTCTTCGTTGGGAATCCATTTTTTCTGGTCGACGACAGCCTTCTCCACCATGGAAAGCATGGCATAGCCGCCACCGAGGGTGAAAGCCCCAATTTTGAAGAAGGTCAGGAACAGTTGCAATGGTTTTTTCATGGCGCAAAATTACAGGTTTTTGTTCATTGAATCAAAAATACAGTATCTTTGCGGGCAGATTAATAAAATCGTTATGCATTATGATACTTAAATAAAGATAATATGGTACTTTTAGACTCATTACAAGTAATGACCTTTGACCGGCCTGAGGCTTGGCAATGGTTGATTCAATTCTGCATTTTGGCAACGGCCCTTCTGTTGGGTAACGTGCTGAGGACCAAAGTCCCATTTTTGAACAAGAGCCTCCTTCCTTCAGCTTTGTTGGGAGGTCTCTTATTGTTGATTTTCAAGGCAATACCAGGTTGCAAAGAAATCATTAACAAGCCGATGATGGAAATCGTGACTTATCATGCCTTGGGCTTGGGCTTTGTTGCTTTAGCATTGAAGAACAACAAGATAGAATCTAAGTCCACGCCGATGAAGGTGATTGAGACGGGTGCACTGACAGCCTCTACCTATGTCATTCAAGGCATTATCGGCTTGATTGTTTCCATCATTTTCTTTCTTGTCGGCAGGAAATTGTTTTATGCAGCGGGTCTGCTGTTGCCCATGGGTTTCGGTCAAGGACCAGGACAGGCTTTGAATTTCGGTAAGATTTTCACGGGCTGGGCCTCTCAGCAGGGTGTGGATTTTCCAGGTGCGGACTTCGGCTTGTCTATCGCTGCAATGGGCTTTATCGTGGGCAGTGTGGTAGGTGTGATTTATATGAATATCCTTCGCAGAAAAGGCATTCTTTCTAGAAAGAAAATTGCTGAGGCTCAGGTGAATAAACTGGAGGATTATGAAGGAGAAGGAGAGATTCCAGATGCCGAGTCCATAGACAAGCTCTCGGTGCAAATCTGCATGGTATTGTTCGTCTATTTCCTTGTGTATCTGTTCACCAACTGGATTCAAAATATGGAGTTGGGCAACTTCGGCACCAACACCTTAAAACCTATGCTTTGGGGCTTCAACTTCCTGATAGGAACGCTGTTTGGCATTCTCTTCAAGGCGATTCTGAACCGTTTTAAGAAGGCGAAACTGATGAAACGCGAGTACATCAACAACTATATGCTGAACCGTATCAGTGGCTTTTGCTTCGACATTATGATTGTAGCGGGCACGGCGGCCATCAATTTCGAGGAGTTCGGCGAGTTCGTGCTGCCTTTCGTTATCATCGTCATCTTGGGTACCATTGTCACCTTCTTCTATGTGTTGGCCATCAGTAAGCATTTGTATCCCAACTACAAGTACGAGGGTTTCTTCTCCATGTTTGGCATGTTGACAGGCACCGCGAGCAATGGCATGATCCTGCTCCGTGAAATCGACCCGAAGTTTGAAACACCGGCTGCCAATAACCTCGTTTTACAGACTTTGGCTGCTATCGTTTTAGGGTTCCCCGTGCTGTTGCTGATGGGTTTCGCGCCACAGAGCCTAAAAGCCGCCTGGATTACTTTGGGTATCCTGATTATTTTCTGGGCTGCCTTGACTATCTTCATGCTAAGGACGAAGATTTTCAAGCGGAAGAAAAAGGAATCTTAATACATCAAATACTTGGCTCGGATAGCTTTGAAAGCCTCCAAGTCCTTTTCCCATGAAGCGCGGATTTCATCTGCGCTTTTTCCGTTTTCGATGTCGCGCTGCAGTTGTTTGTCACCTGACAGTAGACGGAAGTAATCCTTGAAAAAGCCCTGGCTTTTCAATTGTTGATAGGCTTCGATAATCCACTCCAAATGAAGTTGGTCTCCATTGTACGGATAACTGTGGGCGTATTCCACAAGGTTCTCACCACGGCAACGTTGGCCTTCCAAAAGAGGCTTGGAGGCACCACTCGTGCTTTTCGGCGTGAACGTGTAGCTGCCGCGCATTTCGGGGTGGCCATAGACTTGGAACGGCGTTTCGGTGCCGCGCCCGATGCTGACGATGCTGCCTTCGAAGAAGCACAGGGTAGGATAGAGATAAACCGACTCCCAGTTGGGCAGGTTAGGCGAGGGCTTCACGGGCAGTTCATAAATGGCATTTCGATTGTATTTATTAATAGGTATAACGGTGAGGTCGCAACGGATGCCGCCTTTCAGCCAACCTTCACCGTTCACCATCTTGGCGTATTCTCCGATGGTCATGCCGTAAACTACAGGCACTTTGTGCATTCCCACAAACGACTGGTTTTCAGACTTCAAAACTGGACCATCGATATAAAAACCATTGGGATTGGGACGGTCGAGGACGATGACAGGAATCTTGTTTTCAGCAGCGGCTTCCATCACATAACTCATAGTGGAGATATAAGTATAGAAACGAACGCCAACATCCTGTAAATCAAATAGAATGATATCGATGCCTTGCAGCATTTCAGGAGTTGGTTTCTTGTTTTTTCCGTAAAGCGAGACAATAGGAATTCCTGTTTTCTCGTCCTTGCCGCTGTTCACTTTGGCACCAGCGTCGGCAGTGCCACGAAAACCATGCTCTGGCGTGTAAATTTTCTTGATGTCGATGCCCAAGGAAAGCAAGGTGTCCACCAAGTGAGTCTCGCCAATGATGCTGGTTTGGTTGCCGACTAAACCCACGCGCTTTCCTTGGATAAGTGGCAGATAATCATCGATTTGCATGGCGGCGGATATATAATGCTCCTTGCTAATAAGCACCAAAGCAGGTTTGTCGTCCATCTTAAAGATTTGGGCGTTTACATGTGACATGAGAACCAACAGCAGCAGGGCAAAAGAAAAGATTTTTCGTTTCATTTTGGTTTTATTTTTACTTTTGCAAAATTATTGAAATTCTTACAAATGTCGGGCCCAAAATTCATAGCAGACCGAATTTTTTCGCTATCGAAGGAAAACCTTTCCTCGACAGTGATGCGACTGGCCGTCACAAGCGTGGCTTTGGCCATCGTCGTGATGTTGATTTCTTGGGCTGTTGTGGTTGGTTTCAAAAACCAAATCCGCGACAAGGTCATCGGTTTTGTGGCACCGATACATGTGCAGTCGTTGGACAAGAATGAATCGGTGGAGGAGACACCATTCCAGTTGGACTCGTTGCTGCTCCGTAGGCTGAATTCTATTGATGGCATCAAACACTATCAAATGGTAGCCAACAAGGCAGGTATGATTAAGACCGACGACGAAATCCAAGGCGTGGTGCTGAAAGGCGTGGATGAAAATTACGACTGGACGTATTTCAACAATTGTCTGGTAGAAGGCAAAACGCCTGTGTATCATGCCGATGAACGCTCCACGGAGGTGTTGGTCTCCAAGGTGATTGCCGACAAGATGCTGCTTAATGTGGGTGACGATGTGCGTTTGTGGTTCATCGACAAGGATATGCAGGCGCGAGGACGTAAGTTTGAGGTGACTGGCATTTTCGAGACGGGTTTGACCGAGTTTGATGAACGTTTTGTCTTTGCTGACCTCAACCAAATCCGCAAACTGAACGGATGGGCAGACAATGAGGCAGGGGTGGTGGAGATTGCCGTGGATGAAAAAGCCGATGTTGATCAAGTGAATGAAAAGCTTTATTTCGCCCTTCCCACTCATCTGGCTTCCTATACTGCTCGAGACAGCCATCCGAGAATCTTTGACTGGCTCAACTTGTTGGATACCAATGTGTGGCTTATCATGGTGCTGATGTTGCTAGTGGCAGGCATTACGGTCGTCAGTATGTTGCTGATTATCATCATCGAACGTACTTCCACTATCGGACTTCTGAAAGCCATGGGTGCCAGCAACAAGTTCGTTCGTGAGGTGTTTTTGCACCGTTCATTGCGTATCTTGTTCATCGGAATGTTCATCGGCAATATCATCGGTTTGGGCTTTTGTTTCCTGCAACAGTATACGGGGTTCATCAAATTGAATCCCGCTACCTATTATCTCTCTGCAGTGCCCATTGAGTTGCATTTCGGTACGGTGGCTCTCATTAACTTGGGTACTTTCCTCCTTTGGGTATTGATGCTTCTGATTCCTACCTCGGTCATCAATCGCATCAGCCCCACCAAGTCGATTCGGTTTGAATGAGGAAGCGCCCATGTCATACCGAGGAGTTTGTCTGCATAGATATTCTCCCTCTTTCATCGGTCGATATGACATGCAGACAAACTACGAGTGTATCTATGGGCGATTTTTTTTAGAAAAATCAGAACAGATTCCAATAAAATGCCTACTTTAGCGGCCAAATCAATACAATTATGATGAAAGACTTTACCATTCAACCGTTGAAAGGCTACGGCGAAATACCTTTCGGAATGACGCTTGACGAGACGGTCAAGATGCTGAACATGCCTGACTTCTATGAGGAGTTAAGTGATATGGAGGAAACAGGCAACCGCTCTATCTATTACGAATACGATGCCATCAAGACGAATATCTATTTCGAGGGCATTACCAAGTCGGTGGTGGCTTGCTTTGAGACAGAAAACGAAGCGGCTACATTGTACGGCAAGAAAGTGTTTGACCTCAATAAAGACGATGTGGTCAAACTGATGAAAGACAACGGTTTCAAGGACTTGGACGAAGAGACCGAAGACGGCGAACTGCGTATTTCCTTCGAGGATGCCTTGCTCGATTTTTTCTTTGAGGGCGACAAGATGACTGCCGTGAGTTGGGGCGTTCTCGTGGATGAACAAGGGGACATTATTTGATGAGATTGAATAAGTTACAGCAGAAATACGATGCCTTTGTGTCGTATTTCGAAGAGCATATGCCTATCGCGGAGTCGGAACTGCAGTACGAGAACCCATATCAACTTTTAGTGGCGGTCATCCTTTCTGCACAGTGCACCGACAAGCGTGTGAACATGACGACACCGGCTTTGTTTCAACGTTTTCCAGCACCTAAAGATATGGCTAATTCTTCTGTGGAGCAGATTTACACCTATATCAAAAGCATTTCGTACCCCAACAACAAGGCGAAAAACCTGCTCGGCATGGCACAGGCCTTGGTCCGCGATTTCAATGGCATTGTCCCCGACAACCTTGAGGACATGCAGAAACTCCCCGGCGTGGGTCGCAAGACCGCCAACGTGATGATGGCCGTGGCTTTCCACCAGCCCGCGATGCCTGTCGACACTCATGTGTTTAGAGTTTCCAATCGTATCGGACTGACACAGAATTCCAAGAATGTGTTGGAAACGGAAAAGACCTTGGTGGATCATTTGTCCCCCAAAGTCTTGTCAAAAGCGCACCATTGGCTTATCCTGCATGGACGCTATGTCTGTCTCGCCCGCAAACCCAAATGCGAGGAATGTGGGATTACCGGGATTTGCGATTACTACAAGAAGCTTACTTCAAATCAATAAACGGCACCGAGTTGCCCAGCATGTACTGTGGCATCTTACCGTCCCATTTCTGCACGGCTTCGTAGTTCACCAACTTAGGATTGCTCTCCAAAGCTGCCGCCTTGATACTCATAGCCTCGGCTTCGGCTTGTGCCCTGATTTTCGTCTGCTTGGCCTGCTCCTCCACCTGAATGGTGACATTTTTGGCTTTCAAGGCGTTCTGCTCGGCAACTTGCTTTTCCTTGATGGCGGTTTCGAAGTCGTCGTCGAAGTCGATGTTTGTAATCTGGAACTGGACGTTCATGAAATAGTTGCTGTCCAATGTCTGACGTAGCGTTTGCTCAATCTCACGGCGCACGGCATCACGGTTCTCGACGATTTCGGTGGCCGCAAAGTTGCCGAAGCTTTGTTTCATGGACGAACGGATGAATGGCACCACGATGCGGTTGTGGTAGTCGTCGCCAACATTCTTCATCAGCTTGCTGACATTCTCGCGAACCAGGTCGTAGTTGATGGTGTATTCTACCTCGGAAGTCTGCACGTCACGGGTGTAGCTGTTTTCCTTGCCGTCGAACTTTTTCTGTTGCACGTTCACGCGCTTGATGGTCTGGATGAACGGAATCTTCATGTGCAGGCCGTCCTCAATTACGTCATCGCTCATCTTGCCGAAGGTGGAAAGCACGCCACGCTCCGTGGAGCGAATGGTGTAGAACGAAGAAAAGAATACTAAGATGGCTAAAAACACCATAAAGCCCCAAAGGATGTAGCGTCCGATTCTCTTGTTGTTGTGATTGATGTTGATGTTGTAAGGTTGGCTCATTTTTCTAAGATTTTGTTTGTTGATACGAATTTTGTTTGCAAAAATACACATTATTTTGGCATTCCGTTAAAAGTTGAAAAGTTTTGTCATTCTGCATTGAAAACAGGAAGGCATTTTGTGAAGATGTCGGAAATTTGCTTATCTTTGCCAATTCATAATTGACAATAAATAAAATTATAAGCAAATGGATAACAGACTATTAGACAACAAATTACCCTATTTGGTGGCCGACATGAACTTGGCCGCTTGGGGACGTAAGGAAATTGAAGTATCTGAACACGAAATGCCCGGCCTGATGTCACTGCGCAAGAAATATGGCGACAGCAAGCCGCTGAAAGGCGCGAAGATTATGGGGTCGCTGCACATGACCATCCAGACCGCTTGCCTCATTGAAACTTTGGTTAAATTGGGTGCCACGGTGCGCTGGTGCAGCTGCAACATCTATTCCACGCAAGACCATGCTGCAGCAGCCATTGCCGAAACAGGTACCGCCGTCTTCGCCTGGAAAGGCGAGACGCTCGAAGACTATTGGTGGTGCACCAAACGCGCCATCACCTTCCCCGACGGAACGGGTCCAGACTTGATTGTGGATGACGGTGGTGACGCAACCCTGCTGATTCACAAGGGATATGCCTGCGAAAACGACCCGAAACTTCTTGACGCACCCACGGGCAGCGAGGAAGAAAGAGCGCTGATGAGCGTCATCAAAGCCACTTATAAAGAGAATCCTACCTTCTGGCACACGGTTGTGGCTGGCTGGAAGGGTGTCTCGGAAGAGACCACCACAGGTGTGCATCGTCTGTACCAGATGCATGAACGCGGCGAACTGCTCGTTCCTGCCATCAACGTAAACGACTCGGTGACCAAGTCGAAGTTCGACAACCTCTACGGCTGCCGCGAGTCGTTGGCCGACGGCATCAAGCGCGCCACCGACGTGATGATTGCCGGCAAGGTGGTCGTCGTGTGCGGTTACGGCGAAGTAGGTAAGGGCTGCTCGCATTCGATGAAAAGCTACGGCGCCCGCGTTCTCGTCACCGAAATCGACCCCATCTGCGCCCTGCAAGCCGCCATGGAAGGCTTTGAGGTCACGACGATGGAGGAAGCTGTCAAGGAAGGCAATATCTTTGTCACTACGACGGGCAACTGCGACGTCATCACGCTGGAACACATCCTGCAAATGAAGGATCAGGCCATCGTGTGCAACATCGGTCACTTCGACAACGAAATTCAAGTCGATCGCCTCGAAAAGACCGAGCACCTGAAAGAGAAAATCAACATCAAGCCTCAAGTCGATAAGTACGTCTTCGACGACGGTCACTGCATCTTCCTGTTGGCTTCGGGCCGTTTGGTCAACCTCGGTTGCGCCACGGGTCACGCCAGCTTCGTGATGAGTAACTCGTTCACCAATCAGACTTTGGCCCAGATGGACCTTTGGGAGAAGCGCGGCCAATATAAAGTAGGTGTCTATTGCCTGCCCAAGTATTTGGATGAGGAAGTCGCACGCCTACATCTTGAGAAAATTGGCGTGAAGCTGACCAAGCTCACGCAGAAGCAGGCCGATTATATCGGTGTGCCCATTGAAGGCCCATACAAGTCGGACATCTACCGCTATTGATGCCTCGACATGAAAATCGCTGTCAATACACGTTTGTTGCTGAAAGGCAAGCTGGAAGGCATCGGATGGGTGGCTTATGAAACCTTGCGCCGTATGGTGAAAGACCACCCCGAGGTGGAGTTTTACTTCATTTTCGACCGTGAGCCAGACCCGATGTTCCTATTCGGCGACAATGTGAAACCTGTTGTGCTTTTTCCGCAGGCGCGTCATCCGTTCCTGTTCATTTGGTTCTTCGAGTTTTCCGTCAAGAAGGCCCTGAAAAAGATACAGCCTGACTTGTTTTTCTCGCCAGACGGTTATTTGAGCCTTCGTTCCGATGTGCCACAAGTAGCTCAGTTCCATGACCTTAACTTTGAGCATTTCCCGAAGGATATGCCGAAGATTCATCTGTGGCACTACAAGAAATTCTTCCCGAGGTTTGCCCGCAAGGCCAGGCGCATCGTGACGGTGTCGGAGTTCTCAAAACAGGATATCGTGGAGTGCTACGGCATCGAACCCGAAAAGATTGACGTGGCGTATAATGGTGTGAATGAGAAGTTTGCGCCGATTTCTGACGTGGAACAGGATGCCATTCGCGCAAAATACACAGACGGCAATCCGTATTTCATGTTTGTTGGTTCGCTGCATCCGCGCAAGAACTTGGCGAGGCTGTTCACGGCATTTGACTTGTTCAAAAGCCAGACGCCTTCCAATGTTAAGTTGCTGATTGTAGGGGAGAAGCGCTGGTGGTCGGAGCCAATTGAAAGGGCTTACAGCCAGATGCGGTTCAAGGAGGATGTGGTCTTTGCAGGCCGTTTGAGTGCCGAAGACCTTCATTTGGTGACGGCAGCGGCCTTGGCTTCGGTGTATGTATCTTATTTTGAGGGTTTTGGCATCCCGATTTTGGAGGCGTTCCGTTGCGACACGCCCGTCATTACTTCCAATGTGACATCTATGCCAGAGGTCGCCGACGATGCGGCTTTGTTGGTTGATCCATTCAGCGAAGCCTCCATCGCCGAAGGGATGACGGAGATGCTTGACGAGAACGTGCGTGAGGCATTGATAGAAAAGGGTCGCGAACGCGGCACGGATTTCTCGTGGGATATGGCAGCCGAAGCTATTTGGAACTCATTGATGAAAACGATAAAAGAATAGATATGGAAAAAATCATAATGTATCCTGGTGAAGCCAGAAAAGAGACTATGGATTGGAAAGCCGTTCAAGGGCAACATATCACCGCTGTTGAGCGCAACATTTTGGTGCTTGGTTCGGGCGGACGCGAACATGCTCTGGCATGGAAGTTAGCCCAAAGTGAAGGTGCCCATATCTTCATCGCTCCTGGCAATGCGGGTACGGCACAAGTGGGTGTGAATGTCAGTATTAAACTTTCTGATTTTGAAGCAATAAAATACTTTTGCTTAAAGCAAGATATTAATCTCGTTGTGGTGGGTCCAGAGCAGCCTTTGGTAGACGGCATTGTGGATTTCTTCAAGCAAGATGAGGCATTGAGAGCCATTAAAATCATTGGTCCCGACAAGCGTGGTGCCCAATTGGAAGGAAGCAAGGCCTTCGCCAAGGATTTTATGGAGAAATATTGTGTGCCCACAGCGAAATGCTTCAAGGTCAATAAGGACAACCTCGATGAGGGTTGCCGGTTCCTCGAAAGCGTGAAAGCACCATACGTGCTCAAAGCCGACGGATTGGCTGCTGGTAAAGGCGTGTTGATTCTCAATGACTTGCAAGAGGCTAAGGACGAGTTGGGCAAGATGCTCGATGGCAAGTTTGGCGCTGCATCGGCTACCGTGGTCATTGAGGAGTTCTTGAAAGGCATTGAAGTTTCCGTTTTTGTGCTGACCGACGGCGAGCACTATGTTTTGCTTCCTGAAGCCAAGGATTACAAGCGAATTGGCGATGGCGACCAAGGCCTCAACACGGGCGGTATGGGTGCCGTTTCGCCGGTGCCGTTCTGCACACCCGAGTTTCTGAACAGGGTAGAAGAACGTATCGTGAAGCCTACCCTAAAAGGTCTGAAGACAGAAGACATCGACTATAAAGGCTTCATTTTCTTGGGTTTGATGAACGATGGCGGCAATCCATACGTCATCGAGTACAACGTACGTATGGGCGATCCAGAGACTGAGGCCGTGATGACCCGTATCGAAGGTGACTTTGCCGATTTGCTGTTTGCTTGTGCCGACGGTCGCCTCAACGAAGTGCATTACGCCAAGAGCGACAAGACGGCGGTCACAGTGATGCTAGTGTCTGGCGGGTATCCTGAAGCATACAAGAAAGGCATGATAATGAGTGGTTTGGACCAGCCGAAGGATGTCGTGGCTTTCCATGCTGGCACAGCGTTTGATACCGAGAAGAATGTGGTTACGGCTGGGGGGCGCGTCATTGCAGTGACTGCACATGGCAACAACATCGAAGAGGCGAGGAGTAAAGCTTACTGCGATGTGGAAAAGATTCATTTTGAGGGTGTTAACTATAGACACGATATCGGACTTGATTTGATGAAGTTACAATGATTAAGTTTTTCAGACAAAGTTACGCTGTTCAATACGTGGTTTTGGCTTTGATGGTCATAGCCTTGTGGTTGCCGTCTTTTATTGCAGGGGAGGTGACTATGGGATTGGGCGAGCCGGTGACGCCGATCTTCAATGTCATTGACCGTCTGTTGAGATTTTCGCCTCTAGTTCAGCATATTGTAGCCTTTTTGATCTTGGTCTTGGAGGCACTGGTTTTTAATGCGATACTAGTGAATAATCAGATTGTCGGGAAGGTGAGTTCCATGGGTGCATTTGTTTTTGTGCTGTTGATGAGCCTGACCAAAATGCAGACTAATTTCTATCCGTTCCTTTTGTCGGTTTTTTTCATTTTATTGGCAATCAATAATTTATATGAAATGTACCAGTTGCCCAATCCGGAGTTGCACTTATTGAAGACAGGAATTTTTACGGCCTTGGCTTCGATGTGTTATTTCCCAGCCATTGTGTTGGTTTTTTGGGTGATGATATCGCTACCTATCGCCAAGAAAAGTACTTTCCGCCTTCAATTGATTCCAATTACGGGTTTCTTGTTTGCCTATTTCTTGTATTTCAGTGGCGTTTTTCTCTTTGGTGATTTCCAAACGATGATAAATGGATATAGAAACTGGTTTGTTGATTTACAGCTTTCGGTAGAAGGCTTTAACTTGAAGAATATCACTCTATTGTTGTTTGTCATCGTTTCCGCAGTATTGCTGTTTTTTGGTAGTGGCAATGCCAGCTTTGAGAAGACCGTTGCGGTACGCACCAAGATGACTATGAGCGTTTTGCTGGTTGTATTCGGTGCTTTATTGTTGTTTTTAGGTGGTAATTTGCTGCATAATGGATTGATTTTCTTTGCTTTGTCCATCATTATTTCATATGAGTTCTCATATATGGGGAATACAGGTTGGGCAAATCTTTGCTTAATAGTGTTCTTGTTGCTGGTCGTGGCAAATCACTATTATTTCAAATTGTTGTAAAACATGGGGTTGCTGACGCATTATAGTGATTTGTTGGAGGCCGGATGTGATGAGGCAGGGCGTGGGTGTTTGGCTGGACCTGTGGTGGCGGCTGCGGTCATCTTGAAACAGAGATCGGACTATCCGGAACTCAATGATTCCAAGCAACTTAATGAAAAGAAACGTATGCAACTCCGAGAGTTGATAATGAAAGAGGCTGTGACCTATGGTATAGGCATCGTTACAGCGGAAGAGATAGATAGAATTAATATTTTAAATGCTTCATTTTTAGCGATGCATAGGGCTTTAGATGAATTAAAACTTCAACCTGAATTGTTGCTTATTGACGGCAATCGCTTCAATCCGTATAGAGACATCAAGCATATCTGCATCGTGGGCGGCGACGCGAAATACCAGTCCATTGCGGCGGCCTCTATTTTGGCCAAAACAACCAGGGATTTGTTGATGGAACAATACGACAAGCAATTTCCCGTTTACAATTGGAAAAAGAACAAAGGCTATCCTACAAAGGAGCATAAACAAGCCATTGCAGATTTTGGTACGACACCACTCCATAGGATGACATTCAATATGGCAATTCAGTTAAAGTTAGACTTTTAGTAGTATTGAATAATATATTGAAAATGAAAAAGATATTTATTTCAATATTACTCACGGTTTCCTTTTCTTCGTTGAAAGCGCAGTCTAATATGTCTGAAGATTATTGGAACGATATAGATTTCAATGATTCCACTTTGATTTCTTCCAAGATGCTGACCAACAAAATTGTCTCCTATCTTTATCTCAATTCATTTGACGATGACATAAATCATTTTGATAGCTTGTCGAAACGAGGTGTAGATATCATTCTTGGAAAAGCTAAAGTTAATATGAGCGTTTATGAGTTTGTTCTTGCTTTTCTTTTGAATGGGTATACTAATATGGGAAAATCACAAATTGTTGATTATCTGTTAAATTATCCACAGTTATTTGAAGGAGAGATTTCAATAGCGGAAGGCCATCGTCTTGACTCAATCAGCGAGCCATATCAATTGGTGAATGTAGGTGCTAAAGCTCCTGATTTTTCGGGTGTTACGATTGATGGCAAGGATTATCATCTTTATGACTCAAATGTGAAGCATATTATTGTGATGTTTTGGTCAACAGATTGCGAATATTGCCATGATTTCCTTGTCAATGTTCGCAAGAATCTGGATTTGAAGTCTGATTATGAATTGGTTACATTCGCGTTGGCTGAGAGCCCAGAGGAAGCGAGAAAAGCGGTCGATAAGATGAGACTTCCAGGCTATCATTTTTACGGCCCGTTACGATGGGACAGTCAAGCGTATTTGGATTATCATGTCACCTCAGTTCCGACTGTTTTTCTTTTGGACGGTGAGAAAACCATCGTGTGTAAGCCATATGATTGGATTGAATTAAAACTTTATATAAATAGGAATAAATAATTATATAATATTGTGTTATGAAATCAAGAATTAGTTTTTTATTGGCTTTTGTTGCTTTGACGTTTGGTCAAGTTTTAGGACAGGATGCGGAAAGTCGTTGGGTGGATTCAGTGTATAATAGCCTCACTCTTGAACAGCGAGTAGGACAGCTGATTTGTATGCGCGCCAATCAACCTGACAAGCCTTTTTATGACGATGTAACAAAATATATCAAGCAATATAATATAGGTGGAGTGTGTTTCTTTCGGGCCGATGCTGAGGCTCAGGTCAAACAAACCAACGAGTGGCAGGCTCTCGCACAAACGCCGCTCATGGTTTCCATAGATGCAGAATGGGGGTTAGCCATGCGTGTGAAGAATACCTTGGCCTATCCATATCAGATGACCTTAGGGGCATTGAACGATAATGAATTGATTTACAAGATGGGGCAACAGGTTGCAGAGCAATGTCATCGCATGGGTATCCATGTAAACTTCGCCCCAGTTGTGGATGTCAACTCTAATGCTGCCAATCCAATCATCGGTATGCGAAGTTTTGGTGAAAATCCTGCAAAAGTAGGCGAGAAAGGCACAGCATATGCTCTTGGAATGCAGAGTAAAGGTTTGATTACCAGTATGAAACATTTTCCTGGACATGGTAATACGTCAACGGACTCTCATATGACTCTACCCACGGTGACGCGTAATATGGAAGAGGTGCGTGACATAGAACTCGCTCCTTTCCGTCATTTGATTGCCAATGGCGTGAATGGTGCCATGGTGGGCCATCTTTATTTCCCTGCCATTGAGAAGGTTAAGAACACTTCATCATCCCTTTCCTATGGTGTGGTGACGGAACTTCTGAAGGAAAATATGGGCTTTAATGGATTGATTTTCACAGATGGTCTTGACATGAAAGGCGTTTCGGAGAAGGTGCGTCAGGACAGCGTGCCGTATGTCGCTTTCATGGCGGGAAATGATGTGTTGATTTTGCCCACCAATGTGCCTTTTGCCATCAAGACCATCAAGGCGGCAGCGGAACGCGATCCCAAGACGGCGCAACGCTTGGAGGAAAGTTGTAAAAAAATCCTTCATTACAAGTATCGTGCGGGTCTGAATCATTATAAGCCTTCTTCGACTGCTAACTTGATGACAGACCTTAAAAAGCAGGAATACAAGGATTTGCGTCAGCGTTTGTTTGCCGATGCGGTTACGATGTTGCGTAATGATAATGTGATCCCACTAGACAAAAGCAAGAAGATAGCGGTTGTGACTATCGGCAACACCAAAAATGACATATTCAATGGTTTGGATGGCAAAGGATTGAATATTAAATCGTTTGTGTGTACGAAAGAGGAGATTGGGAGCAAGTCGTCACAATGGCTGGCAACTTTGGAAGGCTTTGATTTGGTTGTGGTGAGTGTCGAAAAGACTACAATGTTTGCAAATAAAAACTATGGCATTAATGACGAAACGGTGAAGTTTTTCAACCGTCTTGTAGCGCAGAATGATGTGATTCTCAATCTGTTTGCATGTCCATATGCCTTGGATCTGTTCCGTATCAATAATAGTGTGAAAGGGTTGCTTGTTGGCTATCAGGATGAAGTTCCGGCTGTGAACGCGGTTGTGAAGATTCTGATGGGTGAAGCTGTGGCTAAAGGGTCATTGCCTGTCTCAACTACGAAATTCAGTTGTGGTGATGGCATTTTGGCAACGATTCCAGAGAAGCAAAACCATGTCGTACCCTCCAAGGAAGTACCAGCTCCTTCGCTTCCTGTCCAAAATGAAAAAGTTACGAAGAAGTCTACACCTATCAAGGAAAGATATGCTCGTCGTTTGGACTCCGTGGCGCTTTCAGGTATCACGAGTAGTGCCTACCCAGGATGCCAAATCATTGTCATGAAGGACGGGAGCGAGGTCTATAATAAGTGTTTCGGCACTTTTACCTACGGAGGCGGTCATCAAGTGCAGCCTGATGATCTGTATGATATCGCCTCCTGCACCAAAATCTTTGCTTCTACGTTGGCGGTCATGAAATTGTATGATGACGGCCTCATCGACCTGAACAAGACCCTTGCCGATTTTTTCCCTTATTTGAAAAGCAGTCCGCATGGTAAGTTGAAGTTGATAGAATTGATGACGCATCAGGCTGGACTGAAGGCATGGGTGCCTTTTTACATACCTACTATTGATGAAAACGGCCCAAAATCCGCGTTTTACAGCGACCAAATTGATGAATTACACACCGTTAGGGTAGCGGAGAATCTGTACTTGGTGAATGATTATAGCGACCGTATTTTCGATTCCGTTTCAAAAACTACGTTGGGGAAAAAGAAGTACCTCTATAGCGACATGGGGTTTTATTACATTCCGAAAATTGTTAAATTATTGACCAACAAGAATATAGATGATTATTTGAATGAGAAGTTCTATTATCCCATGCGGTTGAATCACATTTGTTACAAGCCGTTGAGTCATTTTACCCGTGAACAGATTGCACCTACGGAAAACGATACTGTTTTTCGCAAACAGTTGATTTGGGGCGATGTTCACGACCAAGCAGCAGCGATGTTTGGAGGTGTGGCAGGTCATGCTGGGCTGTTTTCCAATGCTGGTGACTTGGCCGCTCTGATGCAGATGTTGCTTGACGAAGGCACTTATAATGGGGTGCGTTATCTAAAACCGGAAACAGTGCGGTATTTTACCAAGGCTCCTTATGCAGCTTCGCATGACAACCGGCGTGGGATAGGGTTCGACAAACTTCCTCTTGAGAAAAAGGGAAGTTGTACGGCTTCCAAATCTGGATCAATGAAAGGATATGGACACACTGGCTTTACTGGGACTTTCGTTTGGGCTGACCCTGAAAACAAAACGGTCATCGTTTTCCTTTCGAATCGTGTCTATCCTAATGCCGAGCCAAATAAATTGGTCAAAAGCGGCATACGATCGATGCTTCACGACATCATTTATGAAGCGTATCCAATACCATAATGGAGTTTGTGCCAAAAATCTTACCGAATCTTGTAAGTATTGATAATGCCAGCGGCTTCCTCCAATACCATTTCTGTCATCAAACCATCGGAAAGGCGGTAAGTTAGTTTGACATAATTGTAGCCGCCTCTCGGTACTTTTCCTTTGGCGACAATCGATACCGTCTTGGCACCCCCTTCTTCAATGATGGCCAAATCGGCGTTGTTGTCCTTGGCAGCTTGCTCCCAATTGTCAGATAGACAATTCAACAAAGTGGAACTTTGTAGTTTGGCCGTCTTCACTTTATCTGTGTCGAGGTCGGTTTTCTTGCCGTCCATATTGATTTTCACTTTGTTGCCTTCGATGATGAAATAATCGCCGTCGGGATTGGTGTAAGTGATTCTAAGCTGGTCGTTTCCGTCAAAAACGATATGCCCTATCTTGTTGATGGTCTTGCCCGATACTTTCATCACTTTGGTTTGGGTGAAGTCGGTGTCGACTTTATTCTGGGCATATGTTGAGAGCGATAGCAATGATGCTATGATAATCAGTACAATACGTTTCATTTTGGTAGGTTGTCTAAATAGGTTACTACATCGCCAACAGTTTCAAACGTGGCTAACTTTTGGTCGGGAATGACGATGCCATAGTCGTCTTCAAGCCGCATTAAGAGTTGCAGGATGTCAACAGAATCAGCACCGAGGTCTTTCTTGATTTGGGCGTCGAGGGTGACACGCTCCGGGGCTATGCGTAACTGACGCGCAAGGATGGTTTTTACTTCTTCGTACATATCGATTCAAGTTTAGTATTCGTAGTGTTCGTATTTCATTATTATCTCTTCCATTTTGGATGACAGAGAACTGACTTCCATCTTGTAGGCTTGCTCGATGCATTTTTCCACTGCTGTAGCTTTGCTGGAGCCATGACCTTTCACCACCGTCTTGGAGGTGCCGAGGAGTACGCTTCCGCCGTAGTTTTGATAGTTCATGAACTCTTTTTCCTCCATAAACATTCTCTTCATCAGTAAGGCACCCAACTTGTAAATAGGTCTCGAGTAGATGTCTTTCTTTAGTTTCTTCAACAGTTCAAGGGCCGTGCCTTCCGTTGTTTTCACTAGCACATTGCCCGAGAAGCCATCGCAGACCACCACGTCGTAGTTGCCCGAAAGCAGGTCGCGGCTTTCCATATTGCCTACAAAATGGATTTCAGGAGTCTCACCTAACAAAATGTGTGCCTTTTGTCGAATTTCGTCTCCTTTTTCGGCTTCTTTTCCTACATTGAGCAACGCAATACGCGGTCTTTCAATACCATAGACTTTTTCCATGTAGAGACTTGACATAATGGCAAATTGCCTCAAATGTTCAGGGGTGACCTCTACGTTGGCTCCGCTGTCGCAGATGCCAACGATACCGCCGTTCATGGTGGGTAGGATAGGGCAGAAGGCTGGACGGATCACGCCTTTCACACGCCCAATACGGGTCAAGGCGGCGGCAACAAGAGCTCCCGTGGAACCGGTGCTTACCATCGCGTTGATGTCGTCACGGTCGCGGAGCATACGGACCGCCTTAATCATTGAGCTTTCCTTTTTCAGACGGATGGCATCTATGGGACGCTCGTCGCAACCGATGATCTCGGGAGCGTGTACGATTTCAAGGCGCGATGAATCGAAATTTCTGCCTTTCAAACAGTTCTGAAGGATGGTTTCATCGCCTGTCAATATTAGGCAGAGGTCGGGGAAATTGGCCAATGAAGCCAAAGCTCCGTCAATGTTGGCTTCAGGGCTATGGTCGCCACCAAAGCAGTCTATCAGCATTTTAATCATGACCCTCGGCTTTTAACTCTTTTTTATAACATCTATACCGTTTTACCTTCTGCTCGTCGAAACGTTTCCATTGGTTTTGGATAGCGTAGTTTTCCTCCAAGTTGAGATTGGTGTCGGCATATTTGACGTTTTTGAGCATCTTCATCATTTCAGCGGAAATAATAGTGCTTACGCCACGGTTGAGCCATCCTGGATCAACACCGATGAGGCATAGGTCGATGACATCGGGGCGTTTCAAGGCTTTGAGCAGCCTGATGAGGGTGGCGGGCGTCAATTTTCCTCCCGATTTCCTTACAGCATCACCAATGGCAGGGAAAGCCAGACCGAAACAGACCATTTTGTCGTTTTCGTCTAGGATGGCGGCCACGTATTTAATGTCGATGACAAGCTTGAAATTGTCAATCATCATTTTCTTCATGCCTTCGGTGAATGGCACGGTGCCGTAAAGCAGTTCGTAAGATTTGTCCAGTAGCTCGAAAATGCCGTCAGCATATCTCTTGATGAAATCGTTGGTGTTACGTGCCGGTCCAAGGTGCAATTTATAACGTCGCATCACGTAGTCGGCCAGTTTGTCGATTTCGCCATCGTAATCCTTGGGGACGCGAAGCCAACTGCCAGTCCAATCCACCTCTTTTTGGTATCCGTAATTCTCCAAAAAAGTCTGATAATACGGGAAGTTGTAGTTCTCTTCAAATGTTGCCGGATAGTCGAATCCATCGATGAGCAGGCCTTCTCGTTCCAAGTCGGAATAGCTCAAAGGTCCCACTACTTCGTTCATCCCTTTGCTAATAGCCCATTCTTCAACTGCTTTGAATAGTTCTTGTGCAACTTCTTCATTCTCAATGACATCAAAACGAGTAAAACGTACTTGTTTCTTGCCAGTTTTTTCATTGGCAGCTTTCTGAAGGATTCCCGAAATACGTCCCGCTATCTTGCCATCCTTGTATGCGTTGAAATGGATGGAATCGCACATGTCATTGTAAACGAAGTCCTTGCGGAAGATCTTCTTCTCGTCCATATACAAAGGCGGCGTGAAGTACGGGTTGCCCTTGTAGAGTTTCAATGGGAAATCCAGAAAGTCTTTTTGCTGCTTTTTGTTCAGTACTTGTGTTATCGTTATCACAATAAAGAATCTTTGGTTTTTGAAATCTAAATCATTAAATCACCTGTGTTTGGCATGGAAACAGATGCCGAGGCCGTTGGGACCACAATGGCTGCCAATGGTCGGGTTGACAACAGTAGTGATGACGTTCAAATCCTCGCCGAATTTCTCTTTCAGTTGTCTTTCAGCTTCGGCGGCGATGTCAGGGCAATCCGAATGGCCAATGAGTACACGATGGGCTTTCACGTCCTCTCCGAGGTCTTCGACATATTGCACCAAGCGGGCAATAGCTTTGGCGCGGCCTGTCTCCTTGCCGATGGAAATCATTTTGCCATTATCGTCAAGATAAATGATAGGACGAATGCCGATGAGGCCACCCATTGTGGCAGCCAATCCGCTCACGCGACCGCTGCGGCGGAAGAACTTCAGGTCATCAGCGAAAAAGTACATTGGGAACTTAGGTACTTCGACCTTCGCCCATTCCACAATTTCTTCAGCAGACTTGCCTGCCTTGTACATGTCGGCAATTTCAAGCACGATATTGTATGATAATGCCGTAATACCCAAAGTATCAATGGAATAGAACTTCCTTTCTGGATACTTCTGCTTCAGTTTCTCCACTGCCTGATTCATGATCGTGAAGGTGTTTGACAGGCCAGACGAGAAATGAACATATAGGATATCGTTACCTGCCTCAAATTCAGGCTCAAAGTATTGAATATAAGCCTCTTCACTCATTGCACTTGTGGTCGGCATGGTGCCTGCCCGGAGCATGTCATAGAATTTGTGGGAGTCGAATTCGTCGAAATCTATGTAAGGGTATGTCACTTGGTCGCCCACGGTGTATGGCATACTGATAAGTTTGATGTTGTATGCGGCGCACTCTTTGGGAGTAATGTCGCAATCGGTGTCACTAAAAAATGTCAGCATAGTACAAAAATATAATCATATATCGGCTGTGCGCCGTAGTTCAACATAATTTCAAGGTTCTTATATCTGGTTTTTAGGTCATTGACAAGGTTTTCTGCTTCATTTTGAGGCACTTCCTTGCCGAAAAACACAAGCATCACATCGCGTGAGGCTGCGCCGAGACGTTCAACAAGTGCTTTGGCGGCTTCTTCACGGTTGGGATTGTCGGAGAGGAGCTGTTTGCCACTATATCCGACATAGTCGCCTGTGTGGACCTCCACCTTGTCGCCTTCGGCATCGCGGATGGCCGTGGAGACCATGCCCGTGACGATGGATTGCATGATTTCAGTGGCGCTGGCGATGACTTCCTCAGCATTGGGGTTGTCGCGGTCAATGGATCCGATGCCATAGTACCCTTCGCCAATGGTGGTCGATGGAAGTACATGGATGTCAGCATTTTTATATAGCTCGGCAGCTTGGTCGGCGGCCATTTTGATGTTCTTGTTGTTCGGAAAAACCAAAATGTGCTGCGCGTTGATTTTCGCGAAAGCATCCAAGAAGCTTTGTGTGGACGGATTCATCGTCTGACCGCCTTCAATCACCTCATCCGCTCCGATTTCACGGAAAGCATTGATGAGGCCTTCACCCGAGGCCACTGTTACGATACCGTAGGGCTTTGGTGGCAACTTGAATGAGGCGTTGTTTTGGTTCACCGTTTGGTGGTGTTGCAAGGTCATGTTCTCGATCTTGACTGTCAGGAACTCACCGAATTGTTGGCAGAAGTTCAATATTTCGCCAGGCTTGAAGGTGTGTACGTGAACTTTCACAATTGTTCCCTCGCGGAAGGCCACCACGGATTCGCCATTCTTATTTAGATAGTCAATGATTTCATTTTCGTTGAATGTGTCAAGATTGACTTTGGAGTGCATCAGGCGGAGCAAGAACTCAGTGCAATATCCGAATTCCAACGTGCTGTTTTCATCGAATTTATTCAATTCAACCGTTGGGATGGGAGCCGTTGTTGAGGTTTCTGTTTCCTCCTCTGTGATGTTCCCATGTAGAGCGTCGTTCATGCCACGGAAAACACTCAGCAGTCCGGCGCCACCGCTGTCGACCACGCCTGCTTCTTTCAGCACCGACAACAGCTCGGGCGTGTGGTCGAGGGAGACTTGCATGGCCTCCAACAAGGTTTCAAAATAAAGGTTGAGGTCTCGACTTGTATCAGCACCTGCCGCACCTTCGCGCAACACAGTGATGATGGTGCCTTCCACTGGCACTGGCACGGCCTTGTAGGCTTCATCTACTGCGGCTTGCATAGCTTTTGCAAAGGTTTGCGTATCAGCGACAATCGCGCCTTGCAAACCTTTGGCCAAACCTGCAAAGATCCTGGAAAGTATTACACCCGAATTGCCTCTGGCACCCAACAACATCCCAGAAGAAGCCGCTGATGCCATTTCTGACAAGGTTCCAAGATGGTCTTTCAGCGTTGCGCAACCGGCTTTGAGGGTCATCAGCATATTGTCGCCCGTGTCGCCATCGGGGATGGGGAACACGTTCAGGTCATTGATGGCGGTTTTATCCTTGCCCAACGATACCGTACCCTGCCGCAACATGTCGGCGAAAGTCAGACTATCTATTTCCATTGTATTCATCGGATACCTTTTTTAGAACACTGCGCTTGTATGCCGAAATCTTCATTAGTTGCCAAAAAACGAAAGGTTGGAGCGCATAAGAAATTATAATCGTTGAAGCCATGCCTATGAGGGTAATGAGACCTATCGATCGGATGGCGGGATGCACGGCAAAAAGAAGCGAAGTCACCACCATGACAAGTATGACCGCTGAGAAGAAAATGGCTACCTTATGCCAGGTAAGGATGTCTCGGCTTCCGGTTCGGGCTTCTGACAAAAGACCCTCCATGATGAAAATGCTGTAATCGACGCCTACGCCAAAAATGAAAGTCGAGATGATGATATTGATAAGATTGAACTCCAAACCAATGAGGGCCATATAGCCTTGTACCATGAACCAGCTGAGCACCATTGGAAGGAAAGAAAGCAAGGCGGTAATAAGGTTGTGGAACGAAACGAGCAGGATAATCAGCACAAAAAGTGAGGAGATCCAGACGGCAATGTTGAAATCATCATGGATAACCTCCACCATGCTTTTGCAGTAATAGAACGGCTCTAGTACAAAAGTCTTGGGATTGGTGACCAAAACATCAGTTACAATGTCCTTTTCGGCAGCGTTCATGGAAACATCAGTAAACACCATGTATTGGTTGTCGGCATTGCATTCGATGAAGTTGCCGAGAAGGTTGTCGGGTATTATGCCGCTTTCCAACAACGAAGCAGGTTCAAACTCGGTGTTTATCAGGTCTTTGAACGCATAGAATACCGTTGGGTCAAGGCCTAGATACAGAGCATTCTTGTCGATTTGCTGGATGATGTCTTCTTGCCTTTCTTTAGTCCAGTATGCGTTCCAAACGGCGATGCGCTGTTCTTGGTCGGTTTGGGTAACGAATAGTTTTGGGATTATTTCAGTGTATGTGTGTACCAAACCTGCTTTCGAGAGCGAGTCTAGCAGAAGCATCAGTGATTTGTCAGCTTCCAGAGCTTCATCAATGTCGGTACTAACGGTGGCAAAATAGAGGTGGAAAAAGCCGTCGTTGTTCTTCTCGTTAAAAAGGTTCTCCGCTTCCACCTCGGCAGGTGAGTTATAGTCGAGATTGCGTAAGTCGCTGTCAAATTCTACTTTGGGAGAGAAGATGATACCCATAACCACAAAGATGACCATCAGAACTAGGAACCATGGTTTCTTGTCAAATGGCAGGTTGTTAAGGCGTGAGATGCGACGGAAAGTCTTGTTGTGGCTATCAGCTTTGATGGCGGGCAGGAAATGGGGCAGAAAGATGAGCGAGAATAGTGTGCTTCCTAATAGGGCCAGTGAAGCAAAAAGGCCGAAGTCACGTAGTAGGTCACTGTCGGTGAAGAGCAGGCTGCAAAATGCACCCACGGTAGTAATGCAGCCTAAAAAAACAGGTGTCGACTCATCGCGAAGCAGTTTTTCGGGGTCGCCTACGAAGAAATGGTGTATCAGTACATGCAAGCAATAACTGATGGCCACACCAAGGACAATGGCTCCCAGTCCAAGTGCCATCAATGACATGCCGCCCTTGATCCAATAGATGCATGCCAAAGAGAATGCAGTGCCATAAAAAATGGGCAATAATAGCTTTACGAGGAAATCGAAATTTCTGAAGCAGAAGCCAATGAGTATTAAAATGAGAATCAATGAAATACCGACGGTAACCACCAGATCGGATTTGATACGGCTTGCATTTGAGACGCTTCCGATGGGGTCGCCGTGGGCATGCACCTTTACATCGGGATAGCTGGTTTCAAACTCCTTTTGGGTGCGTTTGAGCATGTGGCTGAAAGCAGTAGAGGACTTCGAGTCCAACGATCGGAATGCGGGCGCTAGGTAGGCAATGGCTACAGTGCTGTCAGGGCTGAAGAAATGTCCGTCAATAATGTTATAACTACCTGTAGCACTTAACAATACGTCATCGAGTATCACACTGCGCAGATTGAGTGGGTCGTAGGCGATGGCTTGCGTGATGTCGCCTGTCTCGTCTTCCATCATCAGCGTGTAGTTGGCTTCCATTTGCTTACGAATGGAATCTGGTTCCATGACTTTCTCGAATCTACGGTAAGCCGAAGTGTCGATGAAAGAGGGAATGTGATCGATCACGAAATCCAAGGCGTTAATGGCCGTCTCGGATTCCATTCTATATAACACATTGGAAATGAAATGGCTCGAAGAGTCTTTCTCGAATAGCAATTCAACAAACTCATCGGTTCTCTCGGCCAAGACTTCAGACGACAGCGGTTTGTCGGCGGAGGTGATTTGGAGGTAAATCTTGTCTTTCAACTCAATGGAACTGAACGCCAATTGGCTCTCAACACTTGATGTGGGAAGGAGTTTAGAGATGTCTTCTTCGAAGTGAAGCCTTAATCCGAAAAAGAGAAAAACGGCTGATGTAACAGCCAGTAATGTGTACATCAGCACTTTATGATTCCGAAAATACCCAAAAATAGGTAGAAATATCTTGTGCATGCTTTCTAGCGCGTGAAAAAACGTGCAAAAATACGTTTTTTTCCCGTTGCTTTCTCAATTGTCCTCGAAGTTCTTCGGAAAGCGGCTCCACATGGCGTAATTGGAACCTAAGCGGTTTACAGCCTCCTGCCACATGTCTTCCGTTGGGGTGTGGAGAAACTGTTCGGTGCTGATATCGCCAAGAAGCCATGTGTTGCGGACCAGCTCGTCGACCAATTGCCCTGAGTCCCAACCTGCGTAACCCAAATAGAACCTCATGTTGTCCTCATTGGCGATGCCTGTGTTGATGAGCGTGATTAGGGTCTCATGGTCGCCACCCCAGTACAAACCATCGATGATAGGACAGGAGTCGGGGATGAGGTCGCCTAAGGTGTGGATGAAAAACAGTTGGTTGTCGGCAACAGGACCGCCCAAATATACCGGTGCTTCGAAATCGGCGAACTCATCCACCACTTGACTTACGCTTGCATTGAGTTTCTTGTTGATGATGATGCCGAAACTGCCTTCGCTTTCTTCGTGGTCAATGAGTAGAATGACCGACCTTCCAAAATGAAAGTCGTTCATTAAAGGCTCGGAAATCAGGATTTTACCTTGTTTCGGCTCCAATGAATTGCTGCGTATTTTGAATAGTTCTCCCAAATCCATACTGCAAAATTAGACTTTTTGAATGATATTAGCGTTAGAATTCGTATTTTTGTGGCATAAAAACATACACCTTTTGAAACGTTTTGAAAATCAATCCAAATTTGACGCCTTGCGCAAGGAGTTTTCGACTTTTACCTTTGAGCGACAAACGGTGAAGTTGGAAAAGGGTACTTTGTCGATGGCATTTGACTTCGATCTCGATGGCCGCTACCATTTTCGTCCAACGCTTGAGATACCTGCACGTAACTTCTTTGACTGGGGCAACATGCCTTTCGAACAATTGGAGGCCTTGGCGTTCCAAATCGGCATGACCGAGTTGGTGAGTTATTGGAAAATTGCCTGTCCGAAACGAGTAGTGGTGAAGCCTTTTGCCTTGACGGAGCAACAGATGGCGTTTTGGAAGAAGTTGTATTACAATGGGTTGGGGGAATTTCTGTATTTGAATAGCATCACGGTTTCGGAAGATGAACTAATGGTGATTGAAGGCATAGATACACTCCCTTCGGTCGGTATGACAAGCCTTCAATACATAGCTGACCATGTCATGCCGAGCGACGAAGGAGCGAGAGCATCTGAGGACGGCGATAATTGGTTTGAAGAGAAGGTTTTAGTGCCAATTGGTGGCGGCAAGGATTCTGTTGTCACGTTGGAATGTCTGCGCCCTGAAACGCCTGTTATTCCATTGATTGTCAATCCACGCGGTGCTACTTTGAATTGCGTGAAAACGGCGGGCTATGGTGAAAATGACATCATTGTCGTTAACCGTACCCTCGACCCGACCATGTTGAAACTCAATTCAGAAGGCTATCTGAATGGTCACACGCCATTTTCTGCATTATTGGCTTTCATCAGTGTGTTGGTGGCTTTTGGCAGCCGTTCAAAGTATATAGCCTTGTCGAATGAAAACAGCGCCAACGAGTCGACGGTGCCTGGGACGAACATCAACCACCAATACAGCAAGTCGATTGAGTTTGAGTGTGATTTCAGGAATTACGTGGCCGAGAATTTGAACAAGGAAGTGCAATATTTCAGTTTCTTGAGGCCGTTGAGTGAATTGCAGATTGCCAGTTTGTTTGCGAAATGCGAAACATATCATTCAGTGTTTCGTAGCTGCAATGTGGGTAGTAAGACCGACTCGTGGTGCGGTTATTGTCCAAAGTGCCTGTTCACGTGGATCATCTTGTCGCCGTTCCTTCCAAAAGAGAAACTAATCGCCATCTTTGGCAAGGACTTGATGGCTGACGCGTCGTTGCAACCGATTTTGGAGGAATTGAACGGTACAGCATCCGTGAAGCCATTTGAGTGTGTCGGGACGGTGGAGGAGGTGAGGGCTTGTGATGAGGCCGTGAAGGGAAATAGAAACGCGGTGAACGAAATCTTACATCGTTTCAATAACGATCATTTCCTCCCTGAAAAGTTTGAAAGAATCCTAAAACAACATCTCTATGTTTGACCTGATACTGAACCGATTACGCGGCAAGCGCATCCTTATCCTCGGCTATGGTCGGGAAGGAAAATCAACTATGCGCTTTTTGAAAAAGTATCTTCCAGACGCAGTCGTGGCAGTGGCCGACAAGAACGCGATGGAAGGTGTCACCTATGCTGGAGAAGGCTATCTTGAGGCGATGTACGACTACGATATTGTCATCAAGACACCAGGGATTTCCTTGAAGGACTTTGACACGAAAGGCGTTGAAATCACCTCGCAGACCGATTTGTTTCTTAGCCAGTTCCATAGCCAGACCATCGGAATCACGGGTACGAAAGGGAAAAGCACCACAACGAGCTTGATACATCATCTATTGAAACTGTCGGGACACGATGCCATTGTGACGGGCAACATAGGGATACCTTGTTTCGATATCATGGAAGACATCAAGCCTGAGAGTATCGTGGTGTACGAACTCTCGGCACATCAGTTGGAATATGTGCACAATAGCCCTCGTGTCGGTGTATTGCTTAATGTATTTGAGGAGCATCTCGACCATTTCGGCTCCATGGGACGTTATTGTTCGGCCAAACTCAACATCATGCGCTTTATGGGCGAAGACGATACTGCTGTTGTTCACGAGACATTGACGGATGATGCACGAAGGTTACTTGTCAACCATATCGTGTTTTCCTTGTTTGACGTTAGTGGATTCGTTGACGAAACAATGTTGCCTCTTAAGGGAGAACATAATTTCTTAAATGTCAAGGCGGCATTGTTGGCGTGTTATGCATATGGCGTTGATTGTGAAAAACTTGTACCGTATCTATACACTTTCAAGCCGTTGGAACACCGTTTGGAACCAGTTGGCACTTTTGGTGGCGTGACTTTCATTAATGACAGCATCTCCACCATTCCGCAGGCGACGATTTCGGCTTGCGAGGCCATGGGACGTGTCGATTTCCTGCTGCTTGGCGGTTTCGATCGTGGCATTGACTACGAGCCTTTGGCTGAATACTTGCAGGAGCATCCAGTGCCGCATTTATTGTTTACAGGGAATGCAGGCGAAAGGATGAGGGCTTTGTTGAAAAACAATGGAATAAATACGGATGTGCAACTTTATGGCTCAATGGAAGAAGCCTTTGCCTATCTTACTTCACATGCCAAAAAAGGCGATGTCTGCTTGCTGTCACCTGCAGCGGCGAGTTACGACCAGTACAAGAATTTCGAGGAGCGAGGCAAGAAGTTCAAGGATTTGGCACAACAGTTTGGTAAATAACGAAAAACCCGCTCGGAGTGTTCCAAGCGGGTTTTCTTTTGGAAAAGACGTTGCTCGCAACGTATGTACCATGTTTGTTGTTTACGGCAAATCGTTCAGAGTCGTTTCGTCAGCATATTCAATGCCGTTCCATTCACCACCCCAGAAGATATACACGTTGCCTTCGATGCAGCCCGTAAATGTGTTGCCGCTGTGAGTCACGTTGCCCCAGCTGGAGATTTCATCGATGACCACACCGTTGTAGGCGCTAGGACCAAACACGTTGTTGGTGAGGGTGAGCTTGGCTTCGTTTCCAATGAATAAGCAGGCACGATCGCTAGCATAATCACCAACGCCGCAGTTCATGATTTGGGCATAGTTGATGACATTGCCGGAGCGGTTGCTGTAGAATCTAACGCCTTTCCAAGGATCCTCGGCGTTTTTGGCACTGAAAATGACAGGCAAGCTTTCTGTGCCGTTCACTTCCAATCGGCTGTCCTCGCTGACAACAAATTCTTTTTCAGGGTCAAACACGAACTTCACACCTGCGTTAACAATCATCTTGGAGTTTTCGCACACATTGATTCCATCTTTGACGAGATAAGGAATACCTTGGTTGCTGATAGTGGCGGTATTACCTTCATCCAACCAGTAGCAATCAAAGGTAATCATGTTGTTGGTGTTGTTGAGGTAGCTGTTGCCGTCGCCAAGGATGCTAGCTTTCTCGAAACCAGTGATCCATAATGGAATATTGACGTTTTTGATGGTGTTGTTCTCGAATGCGGTGAACACGCCTCCCCAACCCAGTTCCACTCCGACACCCAGACCGCCGTCGATAAGGCAATGCTTCATGGAAAGTTTGCCTTCATTGCGAATTACGGTGTTTTCGTTGGCACCGCCATTGATGAATTCAACATATTCGAACTGGTTGTCGTTGCGGTTGGAGTGGATGTTGATTCCGTGCCATGCTCCAGGATTGTTGTTGTTGAGCGGATTGACGAGGCGGATGGGCTTATCTGCTGTACCGACCATCTTCAGACCGGCGTTTTCGCCTACGTCGAAGCCATCGTTAACGCCTGTGAACATGATAGTTACACCAGGTTCAATGGTGAGGCAGGCGTTGCCTTCAATATAAACCCAGCCTTCGATGACATAGTCCACAGGCAATCCAAGGTCGGGCCAAGTGGTGTTGGCATCGATGCTGCCTGACCAAGTAGTGGGGTCGTTGGGATCAACACCGCCGCCACCACCACCGCCGTTACCGAAGGTGACAGTAACAGTGTAGTTGGCTTGCGAACCGTCTTCAGCGGTAACAGTGTAAATGACAGGATTGGTAAAATCCTGAGGAATACCCGAAGCAGGGTTAACGGTTGCCTTTTCGGAAATGGTAATGACAGGTACCAGGGCTGTGACATTGGTACCAACTGGCACTGTGGCCACGATAGTCTTTGCGCTTTCAGTGATTGTCGCTTCAACTGCAGGTGAGGCAAAACTGAAGCTGAGGATTTGCTTTTCGCTACTTTCTTTTTTGCAGCTCGCGAGGAGCAGGAGAGCAGCCATCAGCATCAAAAATGATTTGCTTGTTCTAATCATGATGTAATAGTTTTAGTAGATTAAATATTGTTTCTTTATCCTTTCTTATTTACTTTGACCGACTTCTTGCCACCGCTGTTCGAGTTTCCATTATTATTGGAATTGCTGTTGCTTTGTGATGGAGTTGCTGTCTTTTTGGGTTGCACTCCCGTTTTGTTACCGCCAGTTGTACCACTACTGCTGAGTTTGTAGCCTGCGGCCTCAGCTATTTGTTTGATATGGGTGGCGCGTTTCTGGGTGTCAGGGTGCGTGGAGAGCAGCTCGGCCAATTTGCCTTGGGAACCGCTGTTGCCGCTTAATGAAACCAGCACATTCAGAGCGTGATACATGGCGAAAGGATCCACACCATTCTGGACGCAGAATTGGAAAGCGGTCTCGTCGGCTTCGGTCTCTTGTTTGCGCGAGTAAGCGTTAGATGCCAATTCTTGACCAAAGTCGCCGAGGAAGCCTTGAGAAATAGCGCCTGCCGTCTGGTTGAAGGCACCGATGCCGTAGCGGGCAGCCACTATCAGATAGGACGTACGATAAGCGTCACGCACATCTTTATTAATAAGGTGTCCCAGTTCGTGTCCTATGACAGCGAATACTTCATCGTCGTTCATGGCGTCCATCAAGCCGGTGTAGACACGTACACTGCCATCGCCACTGGCAAAGGCATTCACCGTGTTGGATTGATAAACCTTGTAATTCAGGTTCAGGTTGCTGATGTTCTTAAACCGCGCCATAATACGGTCGAGACGCTGCGTGTATTCGTTATTGGCTGGCAAGATGGTGTTTTGTCCGTCGGTTTCAACCATGTACTGGCTGCAGAGTTGCTTGATTTCAGCGTCACTGATAGTCAAGGCTTGTACTGCGGCAGCCCCTGCATTAATGGCTGCGTTTTGGTCAACAATTTTCAGTGAGGAGCAGCTTGCCAATGAAATGACGGCTGCACAAATTAAAGCTAATTTCTTCATATTGATAAAGTTTTGAATTGATTATCTGTATTGTCACCGCAAAAATAGTGCATAAAAAAGAATTTTTTTCAAAAAAAGTGCATTTTTTTCTTGCATGTTCCAAAATTAATGTATTTTTGCGGCATCAAAATAATATCAAAATAATATCATCTATGGAAACAAAAGAATTTGAATTCAAGGGTCTTGCGATGAATGGTTTCGTCGCTTTGTTTATCGAATTTGCCATCATTGGCTTGAGCATTTGGGGCATGGTTGCCTTTGCCAACGGACAGCTGTCCACCCCTGTGCTTCCTATCATTGGCCTGTTGTTGGCCTGCATCCTTCCCATCGGTTTCCGCAAGTTGGAACCGAACGAAGCTATGGTAATGTTGTTCTTTGGCAAATACAAAGGCACTTTCACCAGGACGGGTTTCTATTGGGTCAACTTCTTGATGACTTCTAAGAAGGTCTCGCTTCGCGCCCGTAACCTCAACCCTGACAACATCAAGGTGAATGACAAAACAGGCAACCCCATTATGATTGGCCAGATTTTGGTCTGGAAATTGAAAGACACCTACAAGGCCATGTTCGAAATCGACTCGCAGACGATGGCGGGCGGTGGCTCGGGCACGGCTCCCGTGACGGTCAGCAACCGCATGAGGGCTTTCGAGAGCTTCATCCAGGTGCAGAGCGACGCTGCCTTGCGCGAAGTGGCGGGCATGTACGCTTACGACGAGAATGAAGCTGAAAAAGACGAACTGACACTTCGTGCTGGTGGAAAAGAAATCAACGATGTCCTGTTGGCCAAGCTGAACGAACGTCTCACAATGTCAGGCTTGGAAGTGCTTGAGGCCCGCATCAATTATTTGGCCTATTCGCCGGAGATTGCCGCTGTGATGCTGCGTCGTCAGCAGGCTGCTGCCATCATCTCGGCTCGTGAGAAGATTGTGGAAGGCGCTGTGTCTATGGTCAAGATGGCCTTGGACAAGCTGAAGGACGAAGGCGTCGTCGAACTCGATGAGGAACGCAAGGCTGCCATGGTGAGCAACCTGATGGTGGTGCTCTGCGCCGATGAATCGGCACAACCGGTGGTCAATACAGGTAGTTTATATTAAAACGGACTGCCGCTTCGCGTCATTGCGAGCGAAGCGAAGCAAATCGAAGATTCGACGAAGTCAATCCAGACAACCAGTTGAACCCTAGATTGCTTCGTCGTTTCTCCTCGCAATGACGCCAAGCGCAGAAAGAAACAAAACAAAAGAATAAAATGGACACTACATCAATAATTTTAATCATCACAGGCATCGTCTCGATCGCTGTGGCCATCTTGGGAAAACTCCGTCCCGACATCATCTATAAAGGCATGGCATATAAGATCGGCGGCAGGGAACTTACGATTCCTGAAAGGCAACGCTGGGGTTTCGTCGTGTTTTTACTCTTTGGCATTATGGCGTTCATGTTGGCAGTAGCGTTAAGCATCCCGCAATGGCAAGCTTACCAGAAGGCAATCCTCTTTTCGATTATCATGGTGATGACGGTTGTGATGCTGCTGCTGTTTTGGAAAATGGTACTGAGCCAGAGGGAAGGGTATATGGCCAGTTTGATCATTGTACTGCTGCTATCAGTATCTTTGCTAGCGGTTGCGGCCTATTTTTGGTATATCGCTGTATAATAGAAAAACATGAGCAATTTCATCAGCATAGCAATAGGTGTTATCCTGATACTGAATGCATTCCGCATCAGGTACATCCCCGATAGGGTACGCATCAGAAAGCCTTTTAGGCTCGTTTCGCTTTGGAATCGGGAACCGTTTTCTTCCAAAGGCTGGAAGTCCAAATACTATGTTGAATTGGCTGACAACCCTGAATTACAGCGACTTTACTTCATCAACTATCTCGTGACGGGCGTGTTGTTCATCCTTCCCGGGTTGATGGGATTGGCTTTCGGCATCAACGTTGCTTATTTCATGCTGTTTGCGGCCATCGTTTCAGGGGGCATGTTCCTGTATGCCAAACAAAGAGTCACTGGAAGAATTGAGGCTTGGAAATGGGTGCTTTTCGCTGTTGTTGTTTTTGGTGTGGTGATTGGATGGTCTGTGTCGTATAAGGGCAGCAAAGTGGAAGTGCAGCCCGAAATGCTTTCCATAGAAGGCGACTATGGCATGACTGTGTATTATGAAAGCATTGATTCCGTTAAGGTTGTAACCGAATTGCCGAAAACCAAGTATTGCAAGGCGGGCTACAGCTTTGGCGGTAGCAAAAAAGGCGAGTTCCGCCTAAAAGACGGCTCGGATGCCAAATTCTACTTATTAGGGAAAGAGGCACCTTATCTGATGCTTTACACCCGCAACGGCTTGATTCTCGTCAACTGCAAAACGGCGGAAGAAACCGATGTGCTTATTGAGCAAATGAGTAGTAAAATTGAAAACTTGCAAAAATGACTGTCAAACCACTATTGATACTATTAGCGATTCTTTTGCTGCTTGTCGTGGTCGCCGTGCCGGTTTGGCTTGCCATCCGGGTGATGCGGCATCCTGAAAAAGACCGGGGCATGAGAGGAGTAATGGCAGAGCAACGGGGTGCTGAATACGAGAAAGGAATGCAGAAGTTCTTTATGGTCAATTACTTATCTACTATACCCTGTTTTGTGATGGCAGCCGTGCTTGAAGACGTCTTTGGCATGGAAAGGTTTCTTTCTCTGCTGATTCCTGCCATTGCTTTGGGATTGGCGCTGAACATTGCCAAATGGCGCTTTACGGGAGAGATCAGCAAGGCGGGTATCGTTACTTTCGCAATCGGGTTAGTGTTTACAATTGTGTATTTTATTCTTAAATGACAATACTATGACTATGTTCTGGATAGATTTATCAACTGGGGTAATCCTCATGCTTTTGGGTTGGGCCGTATATCGAAACCCAATGCTGATTTCGGGCGTGAACACCATGTCGAAGAAGCGTTTGGCCAAAGTCGATTTGGAAGGTTTGAAGACCGGTTATCGCAATGTGTTTATCATCTGTGGTGGGGCGACAGCACTTCTTGGCGGCATTTTCACTCTGGCGCATTTGCCCTATGGCTATCATTTGGTGATGCAACTAGTGGCGGTTTTTGCCCTTGTCATTGCCTGCGTGGTGCTCGGCAAAAGATACGATGCGGGTATGCAAGGGGAGGAAGGCAAAAAGGAGAGGATGAAAAACTGGGTTTCCATCATTGTTACTGTTGTGGCTTTTGCCGTAATACTGTTTTTCTTCTTCAAGGGCGGCAAACCCGCAACGATTGAAGTGTCAGAGGACTATCTCACGGCCAAAGGTGGTGGATATAGTGCTTCCATTGCCATAAATGACATTACCGTGGCCACTGTATTGAGTGACTGGCCCGACATTGCCATTCGTACCAACGGCATTTCTACAGATAATGTGGGCATTGGACATTTCCGTACGAAAGGGGGCGAAAAATGCATGATGTTCGTCTGCACCGATGGCGGACCGGTTTTGGAAGTGCGCACCGTCAATGGCAAGCTGTATTATCTCAATTGCGGCACGAAAGAGGAGACCTTGGAGATGATAGCTAAAGTGAAACAACAAAAAACTGAAAACCAATGAAAAAAGCAATAAGATATTCAATCGCAGTCTGTCTGTTCAGTTGGGCGATGTTCGCCGCGGCCCACTGGGGATTTGGTATGGGAACTGACACCCCAAAAGGATTAATGGCCTTTTCCACTGTATACATGTTTTTCCCGCTTATCACGGCTCTTGTGCTGCAAGCTATCGATAAGGAGAAATTCAACCACACGGGCTTGGTCAACTTCAAGGTTTCGTGGTCTTGGGTAGTGGCATGGCTGTTGCCTGTGGTGATGGTTGCCATATGTATTTTCGTCAATGGCTTGATGCCAGGGGTGGAACTACAGTACAATTCCGAGCAGCTTATCAGCCAGTATCATGTGCCAGAGGAGCAACAGGAGATGGTGCGCGAGCAGTTGGGAAAGATTCCAGCCTACCTTCTTGTGATTTCCGTCGTCGTCAGTGGCTTGATTGCGGGCATCACCGTCAACGCCATCGCTGCTTTCGGCGAGGAATACGGTTGGCGCAATTACCTTGTCGGGGCCTTGCGCGAGGTGAAGTTTTGGAAGGCCGCCTTGTTCATCGGCATCGTGTGGGGCATCTGGCATTTTCCGCTCATTATGATGGGCCACAACTACCCAAACGAACCCTATTGGGGCGTCTTGCTGATGGTTGTGATGTGCATCCTCTTGGGTGTCATTGAGCTGTATTTCGTTCTGAAATCCAAGTCAATGGTGGTGGCACCCATCATGCACGGCACTGTCAATGCCGTCAGTGGTCTGACCATCTATTTCACCTTGGGTGGCAACGACTTCCTGAACGGCATGGCAGGTTTGTCGGGTTTCATCGTCATGGCTGTGACCATCCTGTGCGTTTGGATTTATGATAAACATATTTCCAAGGATAACCTTTGCGAGATGACCTTGGGCGAAGCATTGGAGAGGTAGACCATGGCAAAGGAAAAAGACAATACTAACAGTAACAAGACCTTTCTGCTTCGCGTTGATGCCGATACGATGGAAGCGGTGGAGAAGTGGGCTGCCGACGAGTTCCGCTCCGTCAATGGGCAGCTACAGTGGATTATCGCGGAGGCCTTGAAAAAATCTGGGAGGAAAAAGAAATGAGAGAAGAAGATATAATCATCCTATTAGTTATGGTAGCTTATGTGATGCAGGCTGTTATCGGAGGCTTGGTCGCCCGTAGGCGTGGCAAGTCGTTTTGGTTCTGGTTTGCCGTGTGTTTCTTGATCATGCCGCCCATGGGCTGGATTTGGATGCTCATGAAGACAAGAGACGAAATGATGCCATAATCTTTTGGCAGAAGGTTTTCAAAAGAATTGAAAAATAATTCGTTAGGACGTAAATCATATCAAAATTTTTCCTATCTTTGCAGCCCGATTTGAGCCGCACTCCAGATTGATTGCAAAATCAGCGGTTTAAGTTGAAAATCAAAAGTTTAACCTCCTCGTGGGCGGGTTTCTGGAACGCTTGCGGGTACAATTTTATCAATTATTACAATGGCAGAAAACGAAAACATCATCAACGAGGCCATGCCAGTAGAAGAAAAGGCCGTTGAAGAAACCCAGGTTCAGGAAGCTCCTGCAAAGAAGGCTCCCAAAGCCCCGAAACAAAAACCCGTTCCCGCTGAAGATTTCGATTGGAACTCATCGCACAAGAAGTTTGACAACTACTCCGCCGACGAGCGTCAAAAGCTTGAGGAGAAGTATGCTGGCACGATGAGCCAAGTGGCTGACCACGAAGTGATTGAAGGCACTGTGGTGGCCATCACTCCTCGCGAAGTAGTCGTCAACATCGGTTTCAAGTCAGACGGTGTCATTCCCGTCGCCGAGTTCCGCACCAACCCCAACCTGAAGGTGGGTGACAAGGTGGAAGTCTATGTCGAGAACCAAGAAGGCCCCAATGGTCAGCTTATCCTTTCGCACAAGAAGGCTCTGCTGCTTAAGTCTTGGGACCGTGTCAACGAGGCTTACGAAAAGGGCGAAATCGTCAACGGTTATGTCAAGAGCCGCACCAAGGGTGGTCTCATCGTCGAAGTGTTCGGCCTTGAAGCCTTCCTGCCCGGAAGCCAGATTGATGTTAAACCTATCCGCGACTACGACGTGTTTGTTGACAGCGTGATGGAGTTCAAGGTGGTGAAGATCAACCAAGAATTCAAGAATGTGGTCGTGTCCCATAAAGCCCTCATCGAGGACGAACTCGAAGCCCAGAAGGCCGAGATCATCAGCAAGCTCGAGAAGGGTCAAGTCCTCGAAGGCGTGGTCAAGAACATCACCAGCTATGGCGTGTTCATCGACCTCGGCGGCGTTGACGGTCTCATCCATATCACAGACCTCAGCTGGGGTCGTATCAGCCATCCTGAAGAGGTGGTCACTTTGGACGAGAAGATCAAGGTCGTCATCCTCGACTTCGATGACAACAAGAAGCGTATCGCATTGGGTCTCAAGCAACTCACTCCTCATCCGTGGGATGCCCTCGATGCTAACCTGCAAGTGGGCGACACCGTCAAGGGTAAGGTCGTCGTCGTGGCCGACTACGGCGCGTTCGTCGAGATCGCTCCTGGCGTTGAAGGCCTCATCCACGTTTCTGAGATGTCATGGTCGCAGCACCTCCGCAGCGCTCAAGACTTCCTGAAGGTGGGCGACGAGGTGGAAGCCAAGGTTTTGACCCTCGACCGCGAAGAGCGCAAGATGAGCCTCGGCATGAAGCAGCTGATGCCCGACCCGTGGGCCAGCATCGCCGAGCGTTATCCTGTCGGTTCGAAGCACACTGCCACCGTCCGCAACTTCACCAACTTCGGCATCTTCGTCGAGCTTGAGGAAGGCGTTGACGGCCTCATCCACATCAGCGACCTCAGCTGGAGCAAGAAGATCAAGCACCCGGCCGAGTTCACGAAGGTGGGCGAGACCATCGAAGTCGTTGTCCTCGACGTCGACCAGGAGAACCGTCGTCTCAGCCTTGGTCACAAGCAACTCGAGGAGAATCCTTGGGATGTGTTCGAGACCGTGTTCACCGTCGGTTCTATGCAGCAAGGCACCGTCATCAGCGCCACCGACAAAGGTGCAGTGGTTTCGCTGCCCTACGGCGTTGAAGGCTTCTGCCCCAGCCGCTACATGAAGAAGGAAGACGGCACACCCGCTAAGGTGGACGATGTCCTCGACTTCAAGGTCCTTGAGTTCAACAAGGAAAACAAGAAGATCATCCTTGCCCTGCCTAAAGTGGAAGTGGAGAAGGAAGCTACTGCCAAGTCAGCAGAAGAGAGCGAAGCCGAGAAGGCTGCCAAGCAAACCAAGCGCACTGTGAAACAAATCAATGACAACATTGAGCACAGCACGCTTGGAGACCTTGAGGTTCTTGCTGGCCTGAAGGAAAACCTTGAGAAGCAGGAAAAGGCTGCCAAGGACGAATCTAAAGCAGAGTAATGTTTTCTCATAATTGTTTTTGGGACCGCCTTCCCTTGTGGAGGGCGGTCTTTTTCAAAACTAAACCAAAAAGTTATGGCACAGAAACTTAATAGGATACGTTTTGCCTTACGCGACAATGAGACCTTTATTCCTCTCATTGCACTGCTGAAAGCCACTGGAGTGGTGGATACAGGCAGCGAAGCCCAAGAAGTGGTCACGGCGGGCATGGTGCTCCGCAACGGCGAGGTGGAGACCCGCAAGCGGGCTAAAATCACCGCTGGCGAAATCATTGTTTTTGAGAATTTTGAGATTGAGGTGAAATAAGCCCCGTCTTCCATTCTGAAGGCGTGACACCGCAAGTGGCCTTGAAACTGCGCAAAAACGTCTTCTCGTTAGTAAATCCCGATGCCTCAGCTACTTGCAACATACGCATTGTGGGGTCT
>CAJOIF010000013.1 GCA_905234765.1 uncultured Bacteroidales bacterium | reverse complement strand
TTTGTGTTGCTTTGGAATACGGTTGGCACTTACAAAGCTTCAGTAATAGGAGCCTCTTTTGCGGAGGTTTCGGGCTGCTATCTTCTTTCCTTTCTTAGTGGCCATCTTTTCAGGGATGGGTGTGATGTCTACCCTACCAAGGTCTAAGCGGTCGGCATCGAAGCAGGCATCGATGGTGGGATTGCCGGTGCTGTGGGTGCTGGTGTGTAAGCGGCAGGCTTCTTGAAGCAATCTGAATTGCTCATCGGATAGGTCTTTCAATAGGGTTTCCCTCAAACCTTCTATCATCTTGGCTGCGCGAGGGCCATGCTCCTCGTCATAGCTGTCATCTTCACGGCAACTGTCGTGGAGATAGGGGTGACATCGCATTCGGGTGTGGCCAGCAGCAGGCCGTTGCGCTCGACGCGCTCCCAATGTGAGATGCCATGCGTCTCGCCTAACGTCCAGCGGCTTATGGCCTATTGTTTTATTTAGTTGATGTCGACCATGGATTGAGGTTTTGCTGCGCAAAGATAGGCAAAAGTATTTGAAAGAAAGACGTGCTATCGATATGCGCAGATGTGCTAACGTGCTTACGAAGACTTCCCCGGCCTGCGGCCACCCCCTCTCAGAGGGGGATGGAGCACGGTGTATTCTTCAGGAAGCTGAGCAAGAATGCAATGGACGTGAAGCTCTCCTTCCCTTCCTTTGTGTTCGGGGGTGTTCCTGAACGCCCGCGAAACAATAAAGGCAATGACCAATACTATGAGGATGATGCCTATAACCATCAATATGCTGATTTGTGCTATATGCATAAATTAAACTGTATTTATAGCTCCAAGGCATTGGGATTAAGCAGGAAGTCGTAGATGCTCATCGTGGTGATGCCTTGCTCGTTGCGATGGACGAGGCTTTCCTCGCCTGTGATGATGATCTTTTTGAACGAATCGTTCACCTTGGTCAATGAGGCTTGCTCTTGTTGCTCCTTGCTCTCGCTGTTCATGCGGAAAGCCGATTGGATATAATAGCGTTTGCTACCTTGGTTGCATACAAAGTCAATTTCCAGTTGGGAACGCTTTTGCTTGCCGTTCTCGTCGCGGATGACCACGGGGACGACTCCTACATCAACGTTGAAGCCACGAATCAACAGCTCATTGTAGATGACGTTTTCCATTATGTGGGTCTTTTCGTCCTGACGGAAATTGATGCGAGCGTTGCGCAATCCCATGTCGGAGAAATAATACTTTGACGGGGTGTCGATATACTTCTTGCCTTTGACATCATAGCGCATGGCCTTTGACACAAGAAACGAGTCGCAAAGGTATTCGAGATAGTTCTTGATGGTTTCGGGGTCAATGGTCACTTGCTTCACGCTTTTGAAGGTCTTGGACAGCTTTGTGGGGTTGGTGAGGCTTCCGATGGACGAAGAAATGATGTTGAGCAGTTCTTCAAACTCTTCTTCGTGCCTGATCTGATAACGCTCCTTGATGTCCTTGATATAGGTCTCTTCAAACAGGTTCTTCAGATATGCTGATTTCTGCTCTTCCGTCTTATAGGTGAGTATCAGGGGAAGGCCTCCGAATGTCATGTATTCGTCCAAGCCCAATTGTGTGCTTCCGTTGTATGCGGTCATGAACTCAGCAAACGAGAGGGGATAAATCTTTACCTCGTCGCCTCGGCCACGGAACTCGGTGATTACATCCTTTGAGAGGAAGCGGGCATTTGAGCCGGTCACGTACACGTCCGCATTGGGAACATCGAGATAACTATTCAGCACATCCACGAACTCATCCACCATCTGCACCTCATCGAGCAGGATGTAGTGCATCTGCTCGTCGACAAACTTTCCGTCAAGATATTCAAGGAGTGCATCAGGATTGCGGAGCTTCTTGTTTCTGCGGTCCTCCAGATTCACCTTGATTATATGATCGTCGTCCACGCCGATTGATTTCAAGTATTTGGTGAACAGGTTGAACACCAGGTATGATTTTCCGCATCGGCGGACACCAGTCACGACTTTAATCAATCCATTGTGCCGCCGGTCAATCAGTTTCTGCAAATATAAGTCTCGTTTGATTTCCATTTATTCGGTTTTTGTGTCACACGTGACAGTTTTATCGGATGCAAAAGTAGGGTTTTTGTTCTAAACCGCAAGGAGTTTTGAGAATAAAAACTATATTTGCGGCATGAAAACGGAGAAACAACAAGCTGTTGCAGCGGCGGCGTTTGCCGAGCTGTTCAAGCTATATCAAGGGATGAATGCTTGCCCACCCCATGCAATGGGGGCAAAAACGGAACTATATGAAAAAAGCTAAAAAAGAACATAGGAAATGCACTAACGATGCGTTGAAAGAGATGCTTAGTGCTTGCCCTGACATAATAGATGAATTAAAGAAGCGCTCTGCCGTAACAACAGGAGATTGGATAGATCTATATGACCTCTTGCTTTTTGAGCATGGAATGTCATTAAGGGTGGTTCCAGTCTATAAAAACGACACGGACACCGTCCTTTTCTATGGCTATCATTATAGTATTGATGGCGAGGAGATAGGGAGATTTGATTGCGAAGAAATCAAATCATTTGCAGAGGCACAACTTCAAGCCGTTCACGATACGATGTATAGGCTAAGAGAAAGACTATGATAGTTGGATAAAAGTTGTAAATTTGCAGCCGTAAAAAGACATAAATAATAGAGCTTTACGCTCTGCTTCCTGTCAACGAAATCTGGGAAATTTCAACAAACTACAACGGGAACAGAACGATAAGGCTCGCGCCGATAGGCGTGAGCTTTTCGTTATCTTGTTGTAGAGGCTACCCAGAGCCGCGTTGACGAGAAACGGATTGTCTCACGCCTCTTTATTTCTATTTGTGTGTGACGAAAAGCGCAAGGCCAAAACACCAAGAAAAATGACCAAAGAAGAGGAAAACAAGCTGTTTTCTGACATGAAAAGCAAGTTACAGGCAGCACAGGAGATCTTGGAAAGGCTTGACCGTGAAGACGACCTTGATGCCAGTGAATACGCGGCTTCGCTGATGGAAGTGGTCAGGCTACACCAAGCCTTTGCAGAGGAATATCAACAAATAGATAAAGGTTGAGATAATTGTTTCCTCACAATAGTTCAAGTGAGGAAATGAGGAAATGAGGAAACGGCCTCATTCCTCGATGATGATTTTGTATTCGCTGTGTTTTATTCCAGCATCATCCCAGGCTTTTTGAAGTGCATCTACAGTTTCCTTCCCTTTCCGGGTCCGTATGGTGCAATAAAAGCACACAAATAGCAAGCGACGCTTGATGACGTTTGATTTTACCACTATGGGATGGATAGCGGCGTGAGCTGGGAGGGTGTAGGTTGCGATGCGAATGGTGGTAATCATATCATTCAGTTTTTGTGGGTTTGGCAATGTTCTGGAGGGCGACTATGTTGTACTCGTCGCGTGGGATGCCAGCGCTTTGCGCTGCGATGTTGATGACATCGACGAGGTAGGCATAGTCCTTTTGATAGATGGTGGCCGAGAATGTGAGGCCACAAACGCCGACGTAGCCGATATGGGCACCGACGATAGCGGGACGGATGGCACGATAGGCGGACATGGTGTAGGCTTCGATGAGGATTACTGATTTCATAGTATGTGAGGTTAGGTGTGTGAATGTCAGGGGTTGAACCCCCTGGTTAGGGTTGTGTCACCCCTTCGGGGTTCTTGCGGTACTGGCCAGTTGAGGGGTGCAATAGCTGGCCAGACTTGATGAAGAATTGCAGGTAACGCTCAGCGGTTTTTTCGGTGATGTTGAGCGAAGCGGCGGTATTGAGGTAGGTTGGACGGTCGAAAGTTTCTGGCAATGCTGCAAGGAACTTTTCGCGGGTTTCGGCTGCGATAACTTGACGGCCTTTCAAGACAGGTGCCTTGGCGTTGCGAGGCAGCGCCTGAAAGACGGCAACCGAGTGCTGCAGCAGGACTTTGACCATGGCCAAGGCAGTGTCGAAGTCGGCATCGGAGCAGACCATGCGAAGATTTTTATCTCCACTCTTGGCGGACTTCGGCGCATCGTCGATGCGGCGAAGGACGGTCAAGATCATCGCGAAGCGAAAGAGGATGAGGCCGAGGCGGCGGACAGTGGCCACGATTTCGTCGCCGAGCAGCTGAGCGAAGCGAAGCTGCGTGGCCTCGAAGTAGGCATTGAACTGGTCCATCTGGGAACGGCTGAGGGTGAACTGGACTGGCCGCTTGGGGAACTTCTTCAGGAAGGTGAAGAAGTCGCGGCCTATCTCCTTGAACTTCTCATCAGCCGTGGTGCCATCATGGGAGGCAAACATGTTGTGCCAGACCAATTCGGTTTCCATGACATAGAAGATGAAACGGCTGAAGAGGCCGTTTTCAGCGTCAGGGATGAGATTGAAGATTTGCTGCGGTGTGCCGGACAGGACAGCGGAGAATTTGGGCTTCACTATCTCAACGTATTCATGATCTTTCTTGCGGAGATAGGAAATCGTTTCGTGGTGAAACGCTTTCCTGAATCCGTCGGAATAGTTGCCGAGGTCAGAATTGAAAGCGTTGGCCAAGGTGTCGCCTTCTGTCTCGAACAGAAGGCCGACACCGTTGTTTTGGGCGAGGGTCTGATAGACGACTGTGGCGGTGCTGTTGGCCGGGACGAACAAAGTGAGGAACGGCGGTTCCTTGGGCGGCACTTCGAGGGAGTTTTTGCGGTTGACGGCATAGGCCACCTGTGCGGCTTCGTATTTCTTCATCTGCTTCTTGAACTTTTCACGAAGAGCCTGGTGCAACGGCGCAGCGAGATGACGGCACAACGAGAGCCGTCCTTTGCCAGCCGATGCGCTGGCGGTGACGAAGAGGAAGAGATTGGCGAAGACCTCGCGACAGTCGTACATGCCATATACATTCGGGATGCAGGCCGAAAAGACAGTGAGTGAGCCGAGGATGAGGATGTCGGCATCGACATCCGAGACCGAGTCGGCGATGATGCGCTGCATGATGGATGGGAGGCTGGAACGGATGGATTTGGAAAACGATGGCAAGGGTTCATGATATGCGGACGAGCCATCCGCAAGCCTGGGGTTTTCCTCATTCCTCATTTCCTCATTCGGATTTCGTGAGGAAAATGGGTGAGATTGCGGGTCGTAGCCCGCAATGAGGGCAGCGTGAGGAGACTCCACCTGACCCCCTCTCAGAGGGGGAAGGGGCAAGTTGATTCCGTGGGACTTGGCGATGTGGAAGAGGGTGGCGATGGTGATGGGAGCTTTGCCGGACGGCATCCTATGACGGAGGCAAGCGACATACTGTTTTTTGGCTGTTTGGGGGTCATAATTGGGGTAAAAAGCCGAAATTCTGTGGAAAAAAGGCTCACCATCGGCACCAAATTCGTGTGCGAGGGCGAAGCCGATGCTGCACCAGTCGCCATAATCGACGGTGATGTCGGTGGCCGACCGCTCTATCAGGACGGTCAGGGCCTCGACGGAATCAGCGACGGAAGTGGCGTAGGTGGTTTGTGGTTTGGTCATGACAAAGCTGGGTTGATGTAGGCATTAGGGTCGAATGGAAGGAAACAGGCACGGGAAACGTCCTTGCACTTTTCATCGACATCGAGGGAATAGGTGGTGTGGAGGTAATGTTGGACGGCATAGAAGAACAGGGGGTGATAGGAAGCGGGCGTTTCGACTGGGAAGAAACGCTCGCGGTAGGCGTAGTTCTGTTCCATCGAGACGACCCATTTGAGGCCGTCGCCTGAGGGGCTGCGGAAGAGCAGCATGGTCTCAAAATAGGGGTCGTTCAGGAGTGTAAGCGCGACGGCTTCGACATCTGAGAGATGGTCGAAGTCGAAGCACACGAGATAGGAATGCCGGATGAGTTTGTCGGCTTTGCGCTGCTGGAAAAGGCCGGAGAAGGTGCAGAAGTCGAAGTTTGATCTCTTAAAGGCCGGGCGTTGCGCGGGCGGCAGCGAGCGCAAGCGAGCTGTGGCCTGTGCCGACACGCCACTACGGATGTAGTTGTAGGCATCGGCCAGGGAGAACTCCATGGAGGGCTGCTTGCTCTCTATCGGCTTGGTGAAGAAGGAGAAGCGGGAGAACGAAGCGACCGCCGTGACCGGAGGGCACACGGGATGCGAGGGGATGAACGGTTGAGGTCTAACGAGCGTTTCCATGGTTTTTTGTGATTTTATGGTTCTCGATGAATGCCTGGACTTCATCCAGCTTGTAGAGGCAGTAATGGGTGTGCACCTTGTAAAAAGGCAAGCCCATGGAGCGGAGCTTATCCAAGGTGCGACGGGAGCAATGGAGCAGCCGCATGACATCGCCTGAGTCGAGCCAGAGTTTGGAGAGGTTGGGATGGGTCAGGGTGACTTCCTCTTTGTTGACATAGCCTTGCAGATTGTTCATGGACGGCCTCCTTTCGTGGCTTTGCGTGCTTTCAATGGTATGCGGACGGTTTCATCGTCGTCGACGGCGAACTCCTCGCCAAGGATCCAGGCGTCAATCTCTGACTTGAGGAATTGGAGCTTGGCTCCGGCTTTGTGGTAAGGGATGGCTTTTTTCCAGACCCATGAGTAGATGGTTTGGCGGGCTGGCTTGCCGGGGAGGTAGATGATGAGGTCGTCGACGCTCATCCATTGTTTTTGAGGCTGGCCATCGCGGTCGGCGATGGACTGCAGCATGGTCTTCATTTCGCCTACGTCTTTTATCAGCTGTGAGACGGCATTGGGTAGGCTGTCGAAAGACAGGGGTTCGTTGGATTGGTACATGACGTGAAATTTTAGTGGTTGTTTTCGGCGGCTAAATACGAGCTAAAACTTCACGCGGTTACATCAGTAAGGTGTTACTTATGTACGTTTTTTCTTGTTTTTCCCAGCTGGCTTGTTTAGAAGGGCTTGCGCCAAAAGGATGAAGATGGCCTCTGTCGTTTCTTCGGTGCAACCTTGTTGGAGCGACCTGCTGTAGGTGGCAGTGGCATCGGAGAGATCGATGTCGAACAAGTCGCCAATGGTTTTGAAATACTCCTTTTGCGTCGGTTTCTTCCTTGTCTTACGGTCAATGATGCATCCGGATTCATAAAGTGCCAGGAAGACGCGAATGAGGTCGATTTCGGAGATTTGTTTGCTGATGGCCAGGTGGGATATGTAGGTTGAGGCGAGTTCATCGTTATGCAATCTTTCCTTGGTTTTCACCATCTCTTGGAAATCGCCTTTGATGTCGGCAAGGAGGTAGGTCAGCACCTTATAGAGGTTGGCCGTTTTGACCTTGTCGACGGCTTGAAGAAGGTCTTGGACATGGACATAGCCATGACGAGCCGCTTCGATTGTATCGAGAGGTAGAAGATACTGGTTTTTCTTGTCGGTTAATGGCGATGGAATGGATGCGCAGAGCGCATCATATTGTTTCTGAAGGGTGTGATTTTTTTCTTTCCAATCTTCCTCAGGCTCGTCAAGTTCGTTGGTCAGCTGTTCAAACGCCTTGAAGTAGTATGAATTGACATCTACAGCGCGTTTGATGGCAGAGACGAGGAAACGGCTCTTTCTTTCATCCTGAAGCCGTAGCAGCACGAAATCGACCGACAGGACGATTTCTGCCGCGTAGGTGTCGAGAAGACGTTTGCGGACTTTGAAGAAATGATCTCGGACAAAGTTTTCTTCGGGGTGAGGCTCTTTTGCGAAGTCGTTCATTAAAGAATACGCTTCCCTGAAAATCACGTGCGCGGGATGCCAGATAGGATAATGCCTGTTGCTAGAATTGTCGAACGTGTTGATTTCAAGCAGGGTTTCATAAATCATTTCGTTAAGTGGCCCAAAGACGGGGTCATTCAGATAGCCGTCCAGGTCGGCATGGATCTTAAATGATGATATTGCTGTCATGGCTATAAAGATTTAAGAGTGCGCGAAATGGAGGGATAAAAAAAGCCCAGCAGAGCGCCGGGCTTTTGATTCATTCTTCGTCTTCGTCAATCTCTGGATCGATGAAGAGGAGGTTGTTGACCTTCAATCGCTTCTTTGGGCTGATGGTGCCTTGATAGCCTCGGAGGACGTTCTTGGAATCGACGTGGCCGACCATGGCATCGATGAAGGCATCTTGGATGCCGTGCCAGGTCAATGTTGTAATGTAGGAATTTCGGGCAGTGGAAGCGGTGACGGGGCGGATGCCAAGATGTTCGCAAACGCCTTTCATGCCTTTGCGGATTTGGCGGTTGAAGTCGTGAATGCGGCTTTCCATGTCGGAATCATGCTTGGCACTGAGAAGAATCTGCGGGAAGACGAGCTTGCCTTTCTCGGGCTTGCTGGCGTACTTTTCGAGCAGCTTCTTCAATGGCTCTGTGACGGGAATATGGACGGTGACCTGGACCTTATCGGCTATCTTGCCACGGATATAGGTCAACTCATTATTATAAAAGTAGTCGTCATTCCATTCGAGATAAGCCAAGTCTTTCAAGTTGCTACCATTGCAGAGATAGAGGATGAGCCACCAATCAGCGGCCTTCTTTCCTTCTCTTTTCTTATAGTCGCGGATTTTCACAATATCAGAGACAGGGATGAAATCCTCTTTGCGGCGGGTGCCGGACTTGATGGAGAACTTGGGCACCTCGCCGATGATCTTCTTTTCGCCCAGGCTGTTCATGACGGCACGGAGGGCACGGAGATAGATGCTACGAGTGGAAATGGACAAACCAGCTTCTTCCATCGTGGCATCCCATTGCTTGATAATTGTCTCATTCACGAAAGAGGGAGTGACCTTGGCTTTCTTGCCCTTGACGGTGAAGACTCTCTCCTTGGAACGTCTCTTGATGTGACAAGTGACGGTGCAACCGAGGAAGCGATAAAAGCTCTTCAGCGCGTTGAGGTATTGCTCGCGGGTCTTTTCGGTGTTTTTGCTCTCGCCAAACTCCATCCAGTATTCAAGAAGGGTGACCGACTTGGACTGGGTCTTTTGAGGGCCAGCGAGGATGTTCTTCAGATTCTCAAAGGTGAAATTGTTCTCGGCATTGAGGGAGTCGACTGCGTCGTTGACTTTTTTGAAGACCTGGCCGACTTGCGCCTTGGCTTTACAGATTTTAGTGGAGCCTGTCTTGACGATGAGTGCCTTGGCATAGTCTTCAGGAGTGAGCGAGATGCCCGTGGGTAAATACAGCTTGTCGTGACGGCAGCAAACCCTAATATATACAGGGTAAGTGCCATCTTTTTTTACTCTTCTTACGTCGTAGAGAGTGTTCACTGTGACATGTTCAGTGACACTGACGAAGAGAGGTTCGTACATGGATGGTGTGAGTTTCATTTCTCTAAAGGTTTAATTATCTATTAGTTGCGCGTTTGATTTTTTCGTTCTGAGTGCAAAAAATTTGCACTCCATTTGCACTCAGACTTCTAAAACCATGCAAAAATAGGTATAAATATCCATATACGCAAGTATTTGATATAGAAATATTTAAATAAAAATGTAAGTGGTTGATTATGTGTGAAAAGTGGTTTTTCATGCTTTGGGAGCAGGGGGTCGAAGGTTCGAATCCTTTTGCCCCGACGGTTGAAAATCAAGGAGTTACAAAATGACGTAACTCCTTTTTTCATGGAAAAACCGAAAATTTGCACGCAATTTGCACGCAGACTTTATCGAAAAGACCCTCGTCGCGTTGGAAAGCAGCATCTACGGAATCCCACAACACAGTTTTAATCAACGCCGCAAATTATGAGATTCTAACAAATTTTTCATCATTAATGATGAGTTTAGGCAATAGACATTCTCCTTATTTTTGCAGCCGATAATTAAACTCATTGTCATGGAACATCATCATCACCATCATCATACCGCACCAGCACAGTCGCTGAACGGTATCTTTATTCTATCCATCATCCTCAATGGACTTTTCGTGCTTATCGAGGCGGGTGTAGGCCTGTGGCAAGACTCGCTTTCCCTCCTCAGCGACGCAGGACACAACCTTAGCGACGTGTTTAGCCTAGTACTCGTGCTGATTGCTTTTCGCCTAGCCAAAGTGCAGCGAAACGAACGTTTCACCTACGGCTATCGCAAGTCCACCATCCTCATCTCGCTGCTAAACGCCGTCATCTTGTTGGTGGCGGTCGGAGCCATCGTCATCGAGAGCATCCACAAGTTCAGCGCACCTACCGAGGTAAACGGCATTGCTGTGTCATGGACGGCTGGCGTGGGCATCCTCATCAACGGTGCCACTGTCCTATTGCTCATGCGCAGTCAGAAGAACGACCTCAACGTGCGTGGTGCCTTCCTGCACATGGCTGCCGACACTTTAGTGTCCGTCGGCGTAGTCATCAGTGGCATCGTCATTGCTTACACCGGTTGGACCATCATCGACCCCATCGTGTCGCTCATCATCGCGGCAGTCATCCTCTTTTCCACTTGGGAACTGCTTTCCGACAGCCTAAGACTTGCGGTGGACGGCATCCCCGACGGGGTGGATATAAAGGAAATCGAGCAGATGCTAACTGCCGAAGAGCATGTAAAGAATGTGCATCATATCCACGTGTGGGCCATCAGCACCACCGAGACGGCACTTACCGCCCATATCGTCCTCGACGACCTCACTTGTTGGCCGCATGTGACAGAACATCTCAAGCACATCCTTGTCGAGCATGGGATCACACACGTCACCTTAGAGCCAGAAACACCTGACTATCATTGTCATCACGAAACGTGTTGAGTCATTTCTAAGTTGCAGTCATGGAATTCCTGATCGAAACGGCCGGACAATCCCATGCCGACAAACAAAAGACGAGGAGTTAAGGGAAACCTTAACTCCTCGTCTCGTCTTATTCCTGCAATGCGTCTAATCAGCTGTGCAGGCCTTTGATGTACTCGTCAATCGCCTTGGCGGCTTTCTTACCAGCACCCATGGCGAGAATGACCGTAGCGGCACCACTCACGGCGTCACCACCGGCAAAGATGCCCGGACGTGAAGTCGTACCCACCTCGTCAGCGACTATGCAGCCCTTCCTGTTCAGTTCGAGGTTGCGCGTCGTGCTGCCAATCAGCGGGTTCGGCGAAGTACCGAGCGCCATGATGATCATGTCGACATCAAGAACGAACTCTGAATCCTTGATCGGGACAGGGCTGCGACGGCCAGAGGCATCAGGCTCGCCCAGTTCGCATTTCACGCACTTGAAGCCTTTCACCCAGCCGTTTTCGTCGCCCAAGACCTCGACAGGAGCCGTCAGCAGGTCGAAGATGACACCTTCTTCCTTGGCATGGTGCACCTCCTCTACCCTAGCGGGCAACTCAGCCTCCGAGCGGCGGTAAACGATATGCACCTCAGCACCGAGACGCAAGGCGGTACGTGCGGCATCCATAGCCACATTACCACCACCCACGACGGCGACTTTCTTGCCGACAAAGTTGGGGGTCTCATAGCCTTCCTTATAGGCAAAGAGCAGGTTGTTACGGGTCAGGAACTCGTTGGCCGAGACCACACCGCAGAGGTTCTCGCCCGGCACATTCATCATCATTGGGAAACCAGCTCCCGAGCCTACGAAGACAGCCTTGAAGTTTTCGCGTTTCATCAGCTCGTCGATGGTGATGGTGCGACCGACGACCACGTCCTTCTCGAACTTGGCGCCCAACTTGCGCACGCTTTCCACTTCCTTCTTCACCACCGTGTCTTTCGGCAGACGGAACGAGGGGATGCCATACATCAACACGCCGCCCATCTCGTGAAGTGCTTCAAAGATGGTGACATCATAACCCATTGAAAGCAAGTCCTTAGCGCAGGTCAAGCCTGAGGGACCGCTACCGATAATGGCCACCTTATGGCCGTTCGGGATGCACTGGCTGCTGAAATGCAAATCATGCTCAATGGCATAGTCGCCCACGAAGCGTTCCAGCTTGCCGATGGCGATAGGCTCAAACTTCTTGCCCATCACGCAGCTGCCTTCGCATTGATTCTCTTGGGGACATACACGACCGCAGACAGCCGGCAGAGCGGAGTCGCAGCTGATGACACCGGCAGCACCCTCGAAGTCGCCTTGTGCGACACGAGCGATGAAGCCAGGAATGTTCACGTTGACTGGGCAATGGGCCACGCACTGCGGGTTCTTGCAGTTGAGGCAACGCTGCGCCTCCATGATGGCCATATCGGCTGAATAGCCCAAGCAGACCTCATCGAAGTTGTGGGCGCGGATTTCGGGCTTTTGTTCTGGGCACGGCACACGCTTTTTCTTGTCGAACGTCTCTTCCGAAATGCCGCCTATGTGGCACTTGTGGCCTTCGGCTTTCTCCTCAGCTTCAAGCTGCTTGCGAGTCACCACGTTGTTGTACATCATCTGACGTTTCATGGCTTCGTCGAAATCGACATCTTTGCCAAGGAACTCGGGGCCGTCGATGCAGGTGAACTTGGTCTTGCCGCCGATGCTCACACGGCAGGCACCGCACATGCCTGTGCCATCAACCATGATGCTGTTGAGCGACACCGTGCAGCGGATGCCCAGCTCTTCGCAGGTCTTGGTGGCGAACTTCATCATGATCATCGGGCCAATGGCTACGGCTTCGTCATATTGCTTGCCGCTGGCCACGAGTTGGCGCAACACGTCGGTCACCAAGCCCTTGCGACCCGTGGAGCCATCGTCGGAGGTGACGTACAGATTACTGACTTCCGCCAATTCCTTTTCGAAGATGAGCAGGTCCTTGGTGCGGGCACCGATAATGCAGTCGGCCGTGGCGCCGTGGTCGTTCAACCACTTCACTTGGGGATAGATTGGGGCGATACCCACGCCGCCGCCGATGAAGACGAAGCTACGCTTGCGCAATTCTTCAGCCGTCATCGTGGCAAACTCGGAGGGCTTGCCCAAAGGACCGACGATGTCCGCAAAGCGGTCCCCTTCCTTGTATTCAGCCATCTTTTTAGTGGATTCACCAATCGCCTTGAAGACAATAGTCACCGTTCCCCTGACGCGATGGTAGTCACTGATGGTCAATGGGATACGCTCCGAGTTCTCCTCCATCTTGACGATAAGGAACTGGCCTGGCAAGGCCGAATGAGCAATACGCGGCGCGTAGACATCCATGAGATAGGTCTCTGCCGCGAAGGTTTCTTTATGTAAAATCTCGAACATAATGTATGGAATATGAGTTAGTTTTCATGTGATTTTTCCTTGCAAAGATAGTAATTTTCAAAATGACAAGGGAAAAAGTGTCATTTTTTGCAAAAACAAAGACGGCCAATTTACATTGGCCGTCTTCTCACAAATTGTATGAAAAGGAAACATTTACTGTCAGGTTCCCCGACGCGAAGGATGCTTTATTCCTCGCGACGTTTGGCGATGAGGTAGGCACCTCCGAGGCCGAGCAACACTAATACACCACTGCCAACCGGTGTGGGATTGCCATTTTGTCCGTTAGCGTCGTAGTTGTTATTATGGTAATTGGGCAACAGTGGATTGGCGCCGTCACGGTTGGTGCCGAAATAGCCATAGTAATCCTCTTCCGTGCTGCCACGTTTGAACAAGCCGCCGTTGTTATTGTCGCCATTGGCAAAGGCTGTCATGCCCAGTCCGAGGACGATTGCGATTGTTAATGCTAGTTTCTTCATTGTATGTTGTGTTTTGTTTGTTTGTTTGTTTTCGATTCCGTTTTGTCCTGTTCGGGTCTTGACTCCCCCACCCTTCGGGGTTGGGTTGTCTTTGACTCCCCCGCCCTTCGGGCACCCCCTCAAGAGGGGGACGGGCTTTACCCTACACGGAAGCACGTCCCCCTTTTATGGGGGGAAGGGGGAATTCATAAACCCTTATCTCACCACCACCTTTTGAACCTTCACATCGTTTCCGTTCACCAGGCGCAGCATGTACACGCCTGCGGCGGCGTTGATGCGAGCCTCTGCGGTACCATTGATGCGCTCGCTGCTGAGGATGTGACCCATGATGTCGACGACCTGCAGGGTGGCTGGTCCTTCGTTAGCGATGATGAATCTGCCGTTGTTGAAGAACGCGAAGTTGTCGTTCTCAGCACTTACAGCGGCTTTCGTTATGAATACCAACTTAAAGCGGCTTTCGTAATCCGTCATGTTAGCCTCGAAGGTGTAGCTCTGCGTTTCAAGCAGGTCAATGTTGTCGCCAGTAAGGTTGTCGATGAGGTGCAAATAAGCCATGCTCACCTCGGAAGGACTCACCGTAATGGTATAGCTACCGTTGCGCGTGGCCTTGAAGTTGACGGGCACCTCTCCCCTGCCTTCGCTCCATACGATGGCGTAGTCCTTGCCGTCTTGCGGGATGTAGAGTTTAGAGGTCTCCGCGTTGAAGACGAACTTCTCCAACTCCCTACCTTCGTTGAAGCTCACGATGGCATTATCGATAGTGGTTGCAGTGCCGCGCTCCACGCTTTGTTGCAAAGTGACATTTAGGCTACCGTTGTTGGGTCGCATCATTTCAGGATTTTGCGTAGTAAAGGTGAATGTTTGATATGGGCTATCGGATTTCACAAAAATACCCGTGCAAGCAGGAATGGCAGCATTGGAAACACCTTCTTCAGCCAAAGCGGTGCCTTGAGCATTCATCATGTAGAAGCTGAAAGTCGGGCCGCCCATCATGTATTGATAGGCAGTGCCTACAAACGGATTGCCAATGAGGTTCCAGCCAGCCAGTTGAGGATAGACATAGTCGTAGCCTTCCGGAGCATCTGGATTTTCCACCTGAATGGGGTCATTCTGATATGAAAGGTCGACAGGATAAGTAACGTCATCGCCCTCAATAGCCGCAATGGTTCCGGCAAACTGCAAAGTGGTGTTTTCTTCGTTTGCGTACAGATAGCCTTGACCCCTGCGAATTCGGAAATCTTCTTGGTGAGCCTTGTAGTTCTGCCATTCCATTCCGATTTGGGCTTGGTCGAATAAATACAGGTCATAGTTGCCCTCTGTCAGATTCCCAATATCGTCGGGATTGTCATAGTAATACTCATTATTGTACAAGTTCTCTCCCTTCAGCGGCGAGGAAATGAAATACCAGTTGCCGCTGCCGTTGCCGTAGCCGGTGATGTTCTTCTCCACTGTAGCCTGCATTTCAAAAGCATTCATCAAGCTGCCGCCTTCATTGATGACCAAAGCAGAAGCATCGGTAGCAGTAAAGGAACCGTTATCGCTATTCAATCCCTGATAATAACCAAGTTTGAGTTTGTTTCCATCCGTAACAGTCACCACATTGCCGTCCATGACAGTGAGGTTGAAAGCATAGGCATCAGTAACGTTCACCGTGGCATCAGCCATGATGATTACTGTAGGTGCATCAGATTGCTGATCTGTTGTCGGCACAGTTCCATTCGACCAGTTGGTGGCCGTTCCCCAGTTGCTGTTGGTGGCACCAGTGAAGTAGTAGCCGTCCATGCTTTGGATGTTAGTGAAATTCTGCCAATAATCCGCAGAACCGTATGCTGTTACGGCTGCTTCACCCAAAACATACAGCATTGCATTTGTATAATCACCTGTATTGAAGGTGTTTTCAAAGATGGTGGGCGGTGCGACATTGTACGATGTGACCGTCTGTAAATATTGTTGGCTCTCGTCGGTGCGGAAAGCATAATCACCAATGCTGACCAGACCACTGCCGAGGGTGATGGTTTCCAACCGGTTGCCGGCGGATGCCGCTTCACCCAGATAGGTCACACTGTTCGGAATATTGATTTCGGTGATGTTTGCACAATCATAAAATGCGTATTCTCCGATTGCCGTTACCCCATTCGGGATGGTAACAGAAGCTAAATTAAGACCCGCGAAAGCATTTCCAGGAATGTAACTCACATTGTTGCCGATGTGGAGTGTCTTTGTGGCACCGCCTGTATTGCTGCCAAAGGAGCTGGCAATGGTGTTGCAGTGTGTGGCGTTGTAGTTGACGGTTGCCAAGCTGGTGCAGTTATAGAACAGATTAGAACCCATATATTGCATGCCTGTTCCGATGGTGACTGTTGTCAGGTTGGTGTTACCATAGAACGCCCATGTTTCGACGGTGGTCACAGTGCTCGGGATGTCAACGGAAGTCAGGCCGCAGCTTTCGAAGGCGCTTTCACCGATGGTGGTGAGCAGGCCTTGGATAGGATTGTCGAAAACAAGGTTCGTCAAGCTTGTGCAGCCCTTGAAAGCTTCATTGCCGATGATTCTCACACCCGACGGGATATGCACATTGTTGAGGCTCGTGCAACCATTAAACATCTTGTTTTTCAGTGTGCTCAAGCTGTTGCGTAAAGTTACGGTTTGCAATTCGGTACAATCTTCGAAAATACCCTCGCCGACAGTTTCCACGTTCAGAAGGTCGATGGATGTGATTCCACTGCTCCTGAATGCGTAATATCCTATGGTCTTTACATTACTTCCCATTGTAAAGCTGGCCAATTGATAATTCCCAGCAAAAGCATATTCACCTATGCTTTCTGTGCTGTTGGGGATAGTGACCGAAGTCAGACCGGGCAAGTGGAAGAAGGCATAGTCTGGAATTGATTTCACCGAATTGCGGATGGTTAAGTTCTTGTTGGATGCAAACGCATCGTACCAAATAGTTGTATTAAGTCTTCCGCAATTGACAGCATAATAGTCAATGTTCACCAACGCGTAGCAGTATTTGAAAGCATAGCTGCCGATGGACTTCACATTTCTGCCGATGACGACACTTTTCATGCCTGTGCAGCTTTCAAAAACACTTGCTCCGATGTTCACCAAGGTATGAGGTGTGGTAACCGAGGTCAAACCAGTACAGTTCTTGAAGGCTTCGTCTGCGATGGCGGTCACGGTGTAAGTCTTATTGTCGTTCTTCACCATTCCAGGGATGACCAAGTCGCCCGAGATTGTTCCCGTGTAGCCTGTAACCGTGGCTGTCAGGTCGCTGTCGTTATAGCTGTAAACGAGGTTCAAGCTTGCATCGGGATTGGCTTGGATGTTGGTGAAACGGTTCCAGACTTCAGATTGTTGGTAAGCTCCGAGTGAAGCGTATGGGACATACACTGGAATGTCGGTTGCCACAAGGTCGAATGTCCATGCGTCACCGGTTGGTGGTGTCGTGGCATCGCAGGTTATCACGCTGAGGTCCAGACAGTCATAGAAACCTTCGTTGAGTGCTGTAACACTGGCGGGCAGGTATAACGAAGTGATTCCTGTTTCGGCGAAAGCACCGCTTTTGATTTCAATGATGCCGTCGGGAATCGATATTGCTGTAAGCGAGGTGCAGTGGCGGAAAGCTTCACTTTCTATAGTCTTGTCGCCATCAGTCACAATACCTGTCGGAATGACAACCGAAGTCAGACTCTCGCAATTTCTGAAGGCATTCGCCTCAATTGTTGACACCGTATTCGGAATAGTCACGTTAGTAAGGTTTTTGCAGCCATAGAAGGCTCCACGGTCAACGGTAGTCACCGTATTTGGAATGGCGTAGCTCCCGGCCTTGCCTCTCGGGCAGTAAATCACCTTTGTGCCGTTTTTGTCAAGCAAAACGCCGTTGTTGGCCTGATAGTTAGGATGGTCAGAAGGCACAGTGAGTGTTGTGAGGCAGTCAAGACCATAGAAAGCATGCTCTACCTGGAAATCATCGTTGCCAAAAGTCAATGATCTCGGTATATAGATGGTTTGCAAGCTCTTGTTGCCATCAAACACATGCCATGTTTGTTCCACACCTTCCGGAATATCGTAACTGGTGATGGTTTTACCGCATGGGAAAGCGATAAGGCCTTTGTTGTCCATGGTTAGCAATGCTCCTGTAGCATCGGTCTTGTATGATGTGTTTCCAGCAGCTAAAGTGATGCTCTGTAACGACTCGCAGTTCATGATGGCGCCAAATTCGATATTGGTTACCGATGCCGGAATGCTGATGGATGTGATATAAGGCTGATCGTTGAAAGCCGACCATTTGATGCCGACAACGCTGAAAGAGCCCCATGTTGCAGGAATCTCTACAGCACCAACATAGTTCGGTGTGCAGCCTGCTACGATGGCAGTGGTTGTTTCGGTGTTGTAAATCAGCCCTGGTCGGTGGGTGATGTCGAAGATGGTGCTCCACAACGGGTCGTCATGGTAGGCATCGTAAGAGGCTGCTGGCATATACAACGGAATGCGCTCAACATCCTCGAAACTATTGGCAATGATGGTTGGCGGCGTGGTCGGCAAGGCTGCAACATATTCCAAGTCGAGGCAGTCCTTGAAGGCTTGTGCGCCAATGGTGGTTACAGAAGCAGGAATCGTGAGCGTGGTGAGACCAGTGGCATAAAAGGCCAGCTTGTCGATGACTTGCAGGCTATTCGGCAGTCGGATTTCGGTAAAGGCAGCACCTTCAAACATGCCTTTCCCGATGCGGGTCATGTTGTCGGGAAGCGACACTTCGGCAAGCGAGGTACACCACAGGAACGCGCCGTCGCCGATGGTGGTCAAGGTGCTTGGAATCACAACGGAAGTGATGCCCGTACATTCTCTGAAAGCGTATTGTCCTAGGCTTGTCAGCGTGGCAGGGAAGGTCACGCCTATAAGGTCACTGCAGCCCATGAAAGCGTTGTCGCCGATGGCGGTCACGGTGTAGTCAACACTGTTTTTTGTGACGACGCTCGGGATGTCGAGCACTCCGCTGACTTCGCCGATATAACCCGTGATAGTGGCGGTGTGGTTCACTTCGTCGTAACTATATAATAAGGTGTTGGCGGAAAGTTCCACGAAGTTGGTAAAATCGCTCCAACCAGCAGCTGTGTTGTAACTGGCCGTGGCACCGTTAGGTATATTCACGGGGATTGTCTTTGTGACCCCATCGAAAGTATTGTCGTGTGCTCTTGGAGGCAGGGTGCGCAAGGCTGTAATGCTGCCAAGAGCAGTGCAGCCTTGGAATGCCTGCTGTTCGATGATGCCCACCGATTTTGGGAAGGTGATCGAGGACAATGCGGTGCAGCCTTGGAAGGCTCCCGTTTCAATGCAGGTCACTGCGCCAGGTATTTCGATACTTGCCAACGCATTGCAGCTTGCAAATGCGTGGTTTCCGATGGTAGTGAGGTTGGCAGGCAGAAGCACTGTCGTCACATTGTCGCAATCGACAAAATTCCTTTTTCCGGTGGTCGTCATCTCGTTGCAAGCCGAAAGGTCGATGGTGGTCAGACCCGTGCAGCCGCTGAAGGCATGGTCGCCGATGGTTTTCATGGTTTCAGGGAATATCACCGAGGTGATGCTGGTGCAGTTTTCCAATGCCTGTGGGACAATTTCAGTGACATAGCTGCTGCTCACTATGCTGGGGATGACAAGATCGCCAGAGATGCCTGCGCGATAGCCCGTGACCCTGGCCAAGATGTTATGGTCGACGCTGAAATTCTCGTATGTGAGGAACTTGTGGGCTGGCATCACCTCAATCATGTCAGCATTGACATCAGATGACCTTACCAGCCATGCGAAGTTGACAGATGCATCCCAGTATTCTGTCTGATAACGATACAACGATTCGGCTGGAACATAGACTTTCGCTCCGGCAGCAAAAGCGTCTGTAAAAGTCGTTCCATAAATTACGGGAGGATACAAATTGTAGGAATACACTCCAATCAAAGCCGAGCAGTTTTTGAAGGCATTGGCATTGATATGGTTGAGCGTGCTCGAAAGATAGACCTCTTGCAATCCGGTACAATCCTTGAAGGCTGCCACGTCGATGGTGGTCACATGATCAGGAATGGTGTAGGTGCGGAGGCTGGTGCATCCTTCAAAAGTCTGGCTTGGTATCTTCCAGCAGTCGTTGTTTTCGGGCCACTTGGCGCTTTGCAGGCTGGTGCAGTGATAGAAAACCCCAACTCCGATGTTTTCCACCGAATTCGGAATGCTTACGGATTGCAGGTTCTCGCAGCCAGTGAAAGCGTAGTCGCTGATGCTGGTCACTGTTTCAGGAATACCGACAGCCAAAAGTTTGTTGCAATTGCCAAAGGCACTGTTTGCAAGGCTGGTGACGGTGTAGGTCACATTTTCGTGAGTCACCGTGCTAGGCAACACGCCGATGTAATTGTCAGGCAAGTTGGTGGTGGATGGGAAATAACCAATAGACACATAGTGGTTATCATAGTCGGTTATCGTATACTTGAAATACCCGTCCGGGTCCGTGAATTGTGCGAACCCCTTCGTCGCTCCCGCTGTCATCAGCAGGAGGAGCAGGGTGGCTCGCAATGCCCTTTTTCGATGTAATGATTGTACCATTTTGTTGAAAATTTAATGATTGTTTAGTATTGAATTGCATATTATTTCCCGCTGCAAAATTATAGTGATTTTTTCGGAAATAATACTACCTAAAACTCGCATTTTTTGCAAAAAACACCCCCGCAGCGGACAAGTCCACCACGGGGGTCGGGATAACAACTTCAGTTTATTATTATTCTTTCACAAATCTCATGCTGGCGTTGCCGATGCGGATGAGGTAGAGTCCAGGGGCAAGGTCGCCGACGGCGATGTCGTCGTCGGGGCCGGCGTTAACCACCCTCACCAACTCGCCGAGGACGTTGAAGATGCGCAGCTCGCTATTGGCCTCGATGCCTTCGATACGGATGCTGTGCTTGGTGGGGTTCGGGAAGACAGCCATGTTGGCCTGTCCGTTCTCATCGACGCCCGTGCCCTTGAAGAAGGCCGCCAAGGTCTTGTTGCCGTCCATGACTAATGTGCGTGGATTGTCGGTGTTTTCGTCGCTCCACTTGTCGAAGGCATAGCCCTCGTTCGGGAAGGCTTGGATGGTAGCCGTCGAGCCTTCCACATACACGCCACCGCCGCTCACCGTGCCTTCGCTCGTGTTGCAGATGAGGGTCAGCGAGTAAGTAATCACGATGTTCTCGCTGAAGTAGGCCGTGTAGGTGGCGTCGCCCTCCACCGTGACAGTGCGCGGATTGTCGGCGTTGCCGTCCTGCCAGCCAATGAAAAGGTAGCCCGAGTTGGCCAACGCGGCGATTTCAATCGTGCTGCCTTCCTGGAACGTGCCACCACCAAAGGCCTGACCCATCGTGGGGTCAGCACTCTCCACCGTAATGGTGAAGTCTTGGGAAATGACGAACTCTGCCATAATCTCCATGTCTCTGTCCACAATGACCGTGCGCGGGTTCTCGGTGTTGCCGTCATCCCATCTCACGAAGCGGCCTTGCAGCGAAGGATAGGCCCTGATTTCGACTGCCGAACCTGCGGGATAGGTGCCGCTGCCATAGACGGAACCAAGGAAGACATTGTTCGTGGTAAGCGTCAATGTGTACACCTCGCCGCTCGCGCTCAGGAACAAAGCCGTGTAGGTGGCGTTGCCCGTCACCGTGATGGTGCGCGGGTTGTTCATGTTGCCGTCGCCCCACTGCATGAAGCTGTAGCCGCTGCTGGGCGTGGCCGTCAAGATAACCGTGGCACCATAAGGATACGTGCCGCCACCGGTCACCGTGCCACCTGCACTCGGATTGGCATTCACCGAGATGGTGTATTCCGACGTGTTAAAGAAAGCCGTGAAGCTCATGTTGTTGTTCACCGTGATGGTGCGCGGGTTGGTGGTGATGCCGTCGTTCCAGTGGCTGAAGGTGTAGCCTTCGTTGGCCGTTGCCGACAGGGTAACGTTGGTGCCTTCGGGATAGGTGCCTGCGCCCGTCACGTTACCTGCGTTGGCAGGTGAGACATAGGTCGAAACATTGTAGTAGTTGGCTCCTGCCTGGCTGAAGGTGGCCGTATAGGTGGCGTTGCCCGTCACCAGCACCTGGTGCGGGTTCTCGCTCGAACCGTCGCTCCAGCCGACGAAGTCGTAGCCACTATAGGCGGTGGCATAAAGCATGGCATAGTCGCCGTAGTGATAGGAGCCGCCGCCCGTCACCAAACCCGCATTGCTTGGGTTGGCGACGACAGTGATCGTGTAGCTGTTCTGGTTGAAGTAGGCCGTGAAGCTTATGTTGCCTGTCACCGTGACAGTGCGCGGGTTGCTCGTGTTACCGTCGTTCCAATGGCTGAAGGTATAGCCCATGTTGGCCACGGCCTCCAGCACGATGACCGTGCCTTCCTCAAAGGTACCACCGCCCGTGACGCTACCTGCGCCTGCGGGACTGACACTAGTATTGACGGTATAGTAAGTGGCGCCCACCTCGTTAAAGATGGCCGTGTAGTTGGCATTGCCCGTCACCGTGATGGTGCGCGGGTTGGTAGAGATACCATCGTCCCAGCCTGCAAACTCAAAGCCGCTGTTGGGCGTGGCTGTCAGGGTGATGGTCTCGCCATAGTGATAGGTGCCGCCGCCGGTTACCGATCCGCCGTTGCTGGGGCTGGCATACACATTGATGGTGTATTCATCCTGCGTGAAGTAAGCCGTGTAGGTGGCGTTTTGCGTCACCGTGATGGTGCGCGGATTGTCGGTGTTGCCGTCCTGCCAGTGGTCGAAGGTGTAGCCGCTGTTGGCCGTGGCCGTCAAAGTGATGCTGGAGCCTTCCTGGAAGGTACCGCCGCCTATTACCGTGCCTGCACCTGTCGGGTTGACCGTCGTGGAGATGGTATAATAATTAATAGGTATCTCACCGAAGTAGGCCGTATAGGTGGCGTTTTCAACCACCGTGAAGGTATAGGTGGCGTTGGTGCTTACCACCATACCATTCTTCTTCCAGCTCTGGAACTGGTAACCGCTGTTGGGCGTGGCTGTCAGGGTACATGGTGCCCCCGCGTTGTATTGGCCACCGCCGGTCACCGTACCCCAGTTGCTGTTGTTCGCGTTGGCGGTGATGGTGTATTCAACGACGGCTTGATGGAATACGACATCGTCAATGCACCAATTGTGGCCATGATTGCCCTCGTACTTGAAACCTACCCTGACGGTATGGCCAGCATAGTCGGTAAGAGGAATATTGACTTCGGTCCATTCGGCTGACATATTGGTTTGTTCCCAAACCATGTCGTAGTGATTCGGGTCGGGCACGCCCGTTTCGTCCAAGGCAATCCAAACGCTGTTTCTCTTTCCTGTGCCTTGGTTGGGTTGCGCCGACTTGCTGTTGAAGGTCAGCACGATATCCATTCCAGAGGGGATTACCACGCCATTGTTGAATATCCAGCCTTCCTGTGGAGCGCCAGTGGGACCAAACGGGTGAACAATATAATGGTTGTTGGCATCGTACTTCCAGTGCTTTCCGTCGCCACTATGGTCGTTGTCGAGGACGTAATAACATCTCATGGACTCTTCAACGTCGAAATTCTCGATGTAGGGAATGGTCCCGGTGGGACCACAGGGCCCCCAACTCTCGATGACGCTAATGTCATCGAGTGACCAAATGCTGCTAGTTGAATTGGCGCCGACACTGCTATACTTGAAGGCGATGTAAACCGCCTGACCTTGATAGGCACTCAAATCAACTTCCTTGGTTCTCCAACTATTTTGGTGGTCCATCACCACCAACTCACTGAAACTGTTAGGATTGGTGTTCGTTGTCGAAATCATGACGGCACCATAGAAAGGAGTGCTGTTCCAACCATCGTCTTCATTAGACTTGAAAGTGAGTTTCGTCAAGAGCCTGTTGGGCTGCAAGAACAAGCGAGGGCTAATCAGCCATCCTTCCTGATTTAATGTAGAGTGGGAACGATGACGCGCATAGTATTCACCGTATATCGCATCGCCATGGCGCATCCAATAGGTATTGAACTCGCCTGGTTGGTAGGGGTCGCTAGAGGTATTGTTGCCCTCATCGGTAATCGTCCAACAACTCCAATCGGTGGTACCCATCTCGAAGTCTTCATTGAAGGGCAAAAGGCGAACCTCGTCATTGGTGCATTCGCGCGACACATAGACATCGTACAGGAACTCGCACTGGTCGTGGGTAAACGTGACTTCGGGATAACCGTCTTTGTAGATTCTGCCTACAAAGTCGCCGCCCGAAACCACGTAACCGGCGGTATAAACGCCGTCGGGAGTGACATCGAGACCCTTGAAATTGTCCACGTTGTTACTTTGGAAGGAGAAAATCTGTGTTCCGTTCTTCCATACCCTGGCATAGCTATCAACGCAGCCGCTCACGAACACGTCTCCGCCTTCCACGTAAATCTTCCAGCCACGTCCGTTGCTTGAAGCACTGGTGAGCGTGTATTCCACTTGGTCGTTTCTCCAGACTTTTACCACCCAATTGCTTCCCGAGCGCTCGTGGCCAACCGTATATACGTCGCCGTTATAGTAGGCGATGCCAAAGGCGTTCGACTGATTGTTAGACAATACGAATAGCTCTTGGTCGTTTTTCCAGACACGCGCCTTGGGAAGGCCTGATATTTTCTCATGGCCACACGAATAGACCGTTGTTGCGGTAGGGTTGACCGTATTTTCCACCCAAACGTCGTTGGCTTCCGACTCGTTGTTACTGGCGTAAGTGGGGACCCATATTGGAGTAGTGTTGGATCCTTTCCAGATGGCCGCTTTCTTTATTCCGCCGACTTTACAATAGCCAGCGGCATACAAACTGTTTTCAGGAGCATCATTGGTGTGACGCGATATCCAATACAGGTTGTTGATGGCCGAAGGCGCTTGTGATGTTGGGCTGTTGAGAAAAACGCTTCCGTTTTTCATGATGTCGCCATAGCTGCTTTCGCCATACTCTGAGTTTCTAACCCAATACACATCGTCGTTGGTTGGGTTTACTACCACCGAAGTGGATTCGTTGGGGCCTGTTCCAAAGGCTTGAGAGTAAAGCAACTGATTGTTTTTGTAAACAGCTGCTGCCCGTTGGTTGTTGGAATTTGTGAAATAGCCCGCGGAATAGATGTCCTGGGCCAAACTCATACCAGTGAAAGCCATCACCGCAATGATAAAAAGTAATAATTTTTTCATAATAAACTGATTTTAAGTATACTTACTTTTGAATTACTATTGATTTCCTAATGAAAGGCTGCTTTTTTGCAAAAAATCGGTACAAAAATATAGCATAAAAAAACGCTGCGGTAGTACCCAAAACTCGCATTTTTTAGTCCTGTTTTTTCCTGCCGGGCTGTGTGGACTCCCCCGGCCTTCGGCCACCCCCTCAAGAGGGGGACGCCTACCGGACGCATGTTTTGCGCCGCTTTGCGCGCCCCCCTTTTAAGGGGGGCGGGGGGGATTCCACACTGATCCCATGGAATCAAAAAAATGCGAGTTTTTGAAAGCAATTTTATCGAAATTCTTCAATGAAATGAAGAAATTTATATGAAATTCTTCAATTGAATGAAGATTTTTATCGGAATTTATCGTACCTTAAAAACGAAAAAATAGGATTTTATCGTAGTTTACAAGGTGAAAAACAAACAGCTTCGCTGGAAAAAATGCGAGTTTTAGGTAGTATTGTTTTTTCGGGAAATATTCGTTTCTTTGCAAAATCATTCCCAAAACCCTTAAAAACCATCACATCATGATTGAATTAGATGACAACTTCGGCCTTGAAAGCCTCGCCAACGAACTGAAAACTACGTTTGAAGACGTTCAGTACAACAAAACCAGGGTGTCGTCCTACGGCGGCGACCTTATCTTCACCCGCGACAAGGTCTATTTCCTCGTTGCCCCGCCCGACCCGAACGAGAGACATCCCTTGGATTTCGGCGGCGCACCCAAGTCGTGGTGCATCGACATCAACGAGATTGCCAGCTACAGGAAATACGGTCTCGGCGGCTTCATGTTCGTGCTGACCGACGGCAAGGAAATCCGTTTCACCAACGTGTTCCGCAAGCTGCGCAACAACATCACAGAAGCTATTGAACAACGCAAAAAATAAAAGGACAAAACCATGAAAAAGCTTATGGTATTGGTGGCAGTCATCGCTATGGCCGCCACCGCCGTAGCGCAAAACTACGGTATCGCTTTCGGCGAACTGGAAGTGACCGCCGACAACGCCGCCGACATCTTCGGCGACGGCAAGGCCGCTTACGACGCCACGCAAAACATTTTGACGCTCCAGGAAGGCCTCGACTACCACCAGACCAAGGACTTCGTCACCATCGCCACGGGCCGCGACTTCCGCATCCGTCTCGAAGGCAACGCCGAAATGTCGGCCTCCATCAACTGCAGCGACGACCTGTTCATCGAGACCTCGGTACCCCACACGCTGAAGATCACGTCGAACATCTCAGGCTCGGCACTGAAATGCCCCAACCTGACCGTCGAAAGCAACGTGACCCTCGACCTGCTGTCGCGCAACTCGTCAGCCGACCTCCACGCCCTCGACTGCGCCGACGAGCTGACGGTGAACAACGCCATCCTTTACGCCGAAGTCACCACAGCCACCCTTGCAGTCGCCGCGCAATGCATGACGCTAAACGAATGTTGGCTTCAAAAGCCCAGAGGCGGCGGCATCAACCCTGTTGAAGGCGGCATCTGCTTCGGCGACGGCACCGCTGCCAAACTGGTGCGTATCATCGTGGATGGATTCGGCGTTGAGGAATACGACGGAGACCTGCAGGAAAAACAGGTCCAGAAACGCTACGAAAACGGACAAATCGTCATCACCAAAGACGGCAAAAAGTACAACGTAAAGGGGCAACAGCTCCATTAATTATAATGAGAAGACTCCTCCTGACCATAGGACTGACGTTGACCGTTGCGACAGCCGTAGCACAAACGAGCGACGTGCTACTGCAACTCGTCGACAGTGCCTACAACGAGGCGATGGCGGGGCGCATTCCCGAAGCCATCCGCATCAACGAGGAAGGCTTGGCTCTCGTCCCCACCGACTCAATGGCCTTGCAGTGCGAGTTCTACTCCTGCCTGCTCTACTGCTACCATCGTCTCGGCGACTACGAAAGGGCTTTGCATTATGGCGAGTTGTGCCTGAGCTATGACGAGGCCCAAGGCGAAAAGAGCGACCTCTCCGCCTCGTTGGGCAACCTCGCAGGCATCTATTCTTCCGCCGGAAAGCACGATGTAGCCATCGACTACCTCAACCGCGCCATCCGCATCGAGGAAGAACTGATGGAGAACGACCCCGATTACACCGGAAAGTCGCTAGCCATCCGCAAGGCAATGTTGGGCGAAGTGCTCGTGGCGAAATCGTTGGGGCTGCCCGAAACGGAGAGCAAGCCCTTGTTAACCCAAGCCCTGCAACTCACCAAAGATGCCTATCTCATTGATACAGAATTGGGAAGACAAGCCCAAGTGGGGATGCGACTCTCGCAACTCGGTAACATCTACAAGCAACTTGACAACGACGAGCAAGCCCGCGACTGCAACGAGAAAGCCCTGCAAATCGCCCGCGAGACTGGTAACCGCGCCACCGAAGTCATCACCTTGCTGCTACTCGACCAATACCGCGAGGCCATCGACCTCGCCAATGCACTTGGCATGAAAAAGCAGGAGTTGGAAGCCTGTCGCGGCCTCGCCCAACAGTGCAAGGATGCCGGGCAATACGCCGAAGCCGTCACCCTGCTCGAACGCGCCGCCGCCCTGAGCGAAGCCATTAACACCGAAACCGCCGAGCGGCAACTTACGATGTGGCAGGTGCGCTACGACATGCAACAAAAGGAGCAGCAGCTGCAACTCCAAGAGCAGACCATCCAAGCCCAGAAACTGCGCAACCGCTGGCTCATCGCCTTGATTGTGGCGATTGTATTGGCATTCGTGCTTCTCATCCTTTACGTCAGCCTACTGAAACGTCGCAAACGCGAAATGGAAGAAACCGCTCTAGCCAAAGACCGCTATTATGCCATCCTCAGCCACGACTTGCGCGACCCCATGATGGCCCAACAACAAGTGCTTCAGATGCTCTACAAAGCCTCAGCCAATACAACACAAACTCCTGAAACACAACAAGAAATACACAACTCTATCGGCAAGCTTCTTTCCAGCAACGGCACACAAATCGAGTTGTTGGGCAACTTGCAGGAATTGGCTATGATCCAATGGGGCAAGCGCAAAATACAACCCACCCGTTTGGACTTGGGCGGCTTGGTCAGCGATACTGTGGCCACCCAACGCGTCGTCAGCAACCTGAAGAACATCACCATTGCGATGCAGGTGGAGCGGACCCTCGTCAGTGCCGACCGCGAGAGCATCCGTACTGTATTGCGTAACCTCATCAACAACGCCATCAAGTTCTCCTACGAAAACGGCACCATCGAGGTAGGCTCCCGCGCCAACAGCTTCTTCGTCCGCGACCACGGCGTCGGCATCAGCGAGGAGCGTGTCAAAGAATTGATGGCCGTCGCCAACAAGCAAAACAAGCCCATCCTCTCAGAAATGGGCACCGCAGGCGAGAACGGCACCGGCATCGGCCTGCCGCTCTGCTTCGAATTGGTGAAACTGAACAACGGACACATTAATATAGAAAGCCAACTCGGTGAAGGCACCACCATCACCGTCACCCTACCCAACTCTGAAACTGACAACTGATGAACATCGCGATTCTCGACGACCACGAACTCATCCGCGTAGGCCTGCGAAGCACCCTCGCCTCCACGCCGCACACCGTCACCATCGAAGCGGCCAATGCCGACACGCTCTTTAAGCAGCTCCGTGACGGCACGCCGTGCGATCTGGTGTTGTTGGACATCCTCTTGCCTGTCACGAATGGCATCGAAGTGGCACAACAGCTCCGCGCCGAATATCCCGACATCAAAATCATCGTCGTCTCAATGGAAGCCAAGGAATACACCATCATTCAGCTCATTCAGATTGGCATTGACGGCTTCATCAGTAAAAACGGCCCCTTGGAGGAAGTCAATGCCGCCGTAAGCTCTGTGGAAGAAGGGGTACCTTACTATGGCCGCGACCTCGCCATCCTCGTGCGCGACATCGCAGACGCCAAATTGGACAAGAAGTCCTCTACCCTACTCACCAAGCGCGAGCTGGAAATCATCGAAGCCTGTTGCAGCGGCCTATTGGGCAAAGAGATTGCGGACAAGTTCCACATCAGCCTCCGTGCCGTCAACTCGCACAAGACCAATATTTTCAATAAGTTAGGACTATCCTCATCGGTCGAGATGGTGCGTTTCGCCATCGAACACGGCATCATTTAACGACCAACAAAATGCAGTAAAATGAAACATCTAAAACTTCTACTACTGGCCTTTGCTTTGGCCTCAATGACAAGCTGCATCGCCCAAGTGCCGAGAAGCAACAACCATCTCGAATTATACGGGCTCAACGGACCTGTAGCCGAAATCAAGGAGACCCATTTCGACGGACCTTACATCGAAGTGTATCAGTTCGACACTTTGGGCCGTCTCACCCAGTTCCAGATGCGCGCCAACCCAGGAATGGGCTTGGAGGAAACCATGGACTTTTGGGAGACGATGGAAGCGCGCTACTATTGGTATGACGAGAAAGGAAATATCCAAGGCGACGAAGAAGACCTCGAGAATTTCCCGGGACCTTACGGTGAGACATATGAAAACACAAAGATATACACGGTGAAACGCAACAGCCACGGAGACATCATTGAATACACCTCGAAACAATTCCCTGACATCCATAGGGATGTCCACATCTATTATGACTCCCATGGCAACTGGGTGGGCAAAGCCGAAATAAGGCTCAACGAGTTCGACGTGGATGTCTTAAATATCATTTCGCGAGAAATAAAGTATTACAAATAAAACCAGTATATCATGAAAAAAACTCTATTATTCAGTGCCCTTGCCGCACTATTGTGCAGCTGCGGAAACAACAATACAACTGCCAAAAATCCCGTAACGGAAGAACAAGTCATCGTTGATGGTTTTTTTGATGTGGAAGAAGTCGCATCCGACACCCTTGCGGCTGAACCTATCGCAGAAGAAGCATCTGACTCCACGACGGTACGCTATCTCAAGGCCCTACCCACCAACTATAAAGAAGACGATTGTTTCGGCTTGGTTTTGGGCTATGGTGGCTACAGTATGGATGTGTCAGCTTGGCCTATGTCTGATGGCGACTGGCTCATCACCTGGCACTGGTGCATGGAAGAGGACGATTCTGGGTGCATCACCCGCATCGACGAAGACGGCAACGAAGTGCCAGTCGTTTACAACGACCCGTTTGAAGGCCAGCCCTATCCTGTCATTCACAGACCCGACCTTTCGTTCAGCACCCGCAACTACGGAGGAGAGACCATCAAATTCTACGCCGCACCCGACAGCAACGAGGTGCTTTGCACCACCAATAAAGAAATCAACTTGGACGTGGTTGCTGCCAATCTTAAGACACGCCGCCTGTTGGTGCGCTCCAACCCCAACGACTGGTGCTGGGCCAAGCCCGGAGAAGAGAATGAAAAAGAGCCGTTCATCGATTTGCATGGCTGGATTGACGAGGAATGGGTGTGCGGCAGCACAATGACCACTTGTCCGTAAACTCAATCGTTATGCCTGTACTATTATCACTTCTTATCATCGGGGCGGTTGTTTATTATTTCTACAAAGACCGCAAGAAACCGTCGGAGAATCCAGCACAAACCGTGAATTCCACAAACACGGAATCGCCGGAAAAAACTGTTACGCCCCAAATCCAACAAAACCCAAACCATCCGAAACACACGAAAAAGTCTGTAAATCAAGAAACTCAGAAGCGCCAACAGATGTTCAACCAAGTGATTTGGGACGACGGTGTAAGGAAACTGTTCTTCGCCGGTAACACTCCGAAACTCATCTACAAAGGAACAGAATACCACTTCAGCGGCCACGGCTACGAGCCTATGACCATCATCTTAGACAAGGACGGCGAGGTGGCTTACATCCACAACTCCTTCCTTGTGGATGATGAATGCAAGGAATTTGCGAAAAATCCGAAGTACCTATGCGGCACTATTACAGGTCATAAGCATAACGCCAAGCACTTCTGTATGTTGCTCACCACGGCTATTGACTACGGCTACGACTGGCAAATCAATGACCTTGAGAGCAAGTTGTTCTCGCTCGAGCGGTTCGTACAGCGTGTGATATTCTATAAGACAGACGACATAGAGTTCGGCATTTACGGCTATGAGATAGATGACGAGTATGACACTGAAGAAGAGGACGACGAGCCGAAAACGCATTTCGAATATGATGTTATGTATATCATCGTTGACGGCAAGGAATACCGGCTTGAAGACGCCAACATGAAAAGAGTCGGGCAACTCGGAATATTCGAGAAAGACAGACACAAACCCAAGATACGCATCAACGGAACAAAAGGTTCCGTGATTGCTGCATACACCGACGACTGGCGCAGCGGCGAGACCTTCACTCCATTCGGTTTTCCCTGCAATACCAAACTGTTCTGCGAGATGATAGCGTATGCCATCCGCTCAGGTAAAAACGACTTTCAGATGGAACAGTTGAAGAAAATAGTCACAGGCGAGCCGCTTGAGTCCAAAACTTGCGAAACCGTCTATGAAGATGACAAAGCGAGACTGTGGTTGGAAGATAATTCGGCAAGGCTGAGGTACAGGGACAAATCATACTCCTTCGGCTATGACGGAAGAGAGCCTTTTGCCACTATAACAGGAAGCAATATTTATGTCATTATCCGCCAGGGAGAGAATGTGGATGCCACATGCCGCTATTTCCAGAAGCATCCGGAAGGCACGATAAAAACCATCACCGGTCGCGAACTTGACATAAAGCATTTCTGCCAGCTCCTATGCACCGCCGTCGCTCACGACCGGGGGCAGGACAGTGAAATGGAGTATTATATTGACGAACTTGAGCGCAAAGCTTTCGAGTTAGAGGATTATCAAGCACGCCGCAAGAAGATGAAGGAGGAGTCCGCAAGAAAAGCAGTTTCTTCCGAAGACTCCGACCATTCCGGCACCATCCACCTCACTTATAGCCGCGAAAGCGTATGCATGGGCGACGACTACGTGAACAAATCGTTGAAAATCAAATTGTCAGATAATGCCACTTTGGAGGACTTGATTAACTACATCATCAAGTACCACGAAGACAGCGGTTACGCTGCTATCCCTTACACCGGCGGTGGCGCCTATTGGCTCATCATGGCGGGCGAAACCGAGCTTGCCAAAGTCAATGACAGCAGCCAAATATTGTCGTATTGCAACAACGACCCGCACACGACCCTTCGCGAGCTGGGTATTAGTAAAATTTATGGTAAACGAGTATGATTATTAAAAGACACATCCAGCCTCAAACCCTCATTGCGGGCTTGACCCGCAATCCCCTAAGCGCAAGGAACCCCCTTCAGCACAGGGGACGGCGGAACCTTGTCCGCCATAAGGGTAAAAGCGCTGGTTTATCCATACTGCTGCTTTTGCTTTTCTTAACCCAAGCCACTTTTGCCCAAACATGGACGGTGAAAGACGTGCCCAACACGCGATTGCAGAGCAACGCCATCCATGTCTCCGATCCCGACGGCTACCTCTCCGACAGCACTGAGAGCGTCATCAATACGGCTTTGTGCGCCATCCGCGACCAAGCCGATGTATTTGTCGTGACCTTGTACAGCATCGGAGACGCAGAGCCGAAACGCTTTGCCACAAGTCTGTTCAACTATTGGGGCATTGGCGATGCCGACACCGACAACGGCGTTTTGCTGCTCTTTGTGGAAGACCAACACGCCCTCGAGTTCGAGACAGGCTACGGCGCGGAAGCCACCCTCACCGATGCCCAATGCGAACGGATTTTCCGAACTTCCATCCTACCCTATTTCCGCGCCGGCGACTATGAAGGAGGCCTCTGTGCTGGCGTAGTCGAAATCGTCACTGTTTTCGGTGGCGAGGTGCCTGTAGGACTGATGTCGAACCTCAACGGAACAACTGACGAAGCCATCACGGACAGCGGCGACTCGGAGGATGCCATGACTACGTTAGGGGCTTTTTTCGTACTGCTGTTTCTCCTGCCGATACCCTTCATTTCGGGTATCAGATGGCTTCTCGATGTTGTGGGAAGACTTGGCAAAACCAAAAAGAAGGAAGAACCTGTCGCCGAAGCCTTTGAAATCAGTGAAAAGAATGGCATCGCCTATTTCGACAGCCTCAAATCCAATTGGCATCCCAACGTTTGGGAAAACAAAAGCTTCTTCCGACTTCTGCTGTATGGCGGCACTTTGGTGGGCTTTTACGCTCTGGCCGTCAACTATGTCCCCGTTATGTTTCCCAATGCAAAACTCACCACGCAAGACAACTATATCGTTCTGCTCACCTTGTTCGCCTACCTTTCCTTGGGATGTTTGGTGCAAAACCTCATATTGCTTAGGAAAGCCGATGCCCAAGCCAAGCAATCCAAGGCTCCTAAGGCCATTTACAAAAGCGCGCAAAACGACTTCCATTCCCTGCTGCTACGCATCATGGCGCCATGGTTAGGCGTGTTTTTTAGCCATCAACTTAAAAAGCGCGTCAACAGAAGCATCCCTTACTATTGTCCAACCTGCAACCAGCCATTGGAAAATGACGAACAAATCCAACTGCCTAAGATACAGGCTCTTGAAAATAGTATCGGGGCTTACAAATACCATCCCTACCATTGCTTGTCAGGGCATCGCTTTGTGGAACGTGAGGAAGGCCCGCGCTACAAGAAGTTTGTCACCTGCTCGGTTTGCGGCGCACACGCGGCCAAGAAAACGAGTGAAAAGACCGTAAAAGAAGCTGATTATGAGCAAAGTGGATTGAAGGAAATCACCTACACATGCCAATGCTGCAACGTAATGAACGTGAAGACTAAGGTCATCCCGAAATATGTCCACCACACAAGCAGCGACAGCAGCTATTCCAGCAGAAGTTCTTCCAGCAGAAGCAGTTCCAGCTCAAGCGGCTCGTTTGGCGGCGGCAGCAGCGGTGGCGGCGGCTATTCCGGAAGATGGTGACAATAAAACGTATGTTTCGCCATTGAAAAAACTAACCATTCATTATGCTATACCTACTCCTCATCGGCATTCTTGTATATTTGGGCGTTTATTACTACAATCATTTCATCAAAAAGCCTGACGAAACGACACAGGCTTCTACCCCCAAACCAGAACCCAAATCTGAGCCTAAACCCAAAAACAATCCCAAACCACAGCAAAAACCTACCCCTCAACCACAGCCCGTCCTCAACGCCACCAAATTTCCCTACCCTGCCCAAAAACCAGGTGGCTGCCGATTCCCAGCCAGCGGCGAAAATGTCAACTTCCAAGAATATGGCGAAGAAGAGGTGAAGATGCACGAAGCAAACTTCCTGTCGTGGTGGTTTTTCTACGAAGACCCCGACAAACCTGGCATGAGCCGTGTCGGTATGGACCCGCAGAACCATTGCATCCTCGAGCGTCGCTACGTACACGGCGATCTCAGCCACTGGACGGTAGAGAAACGCTATTTCCTCATCAAGCGCAACATCATGGCCTCTTGTCTGGCCCTCGCATTGATAGAGAATGTTATAGAGCGCAACGACTACAAGGAACTGATTGCCAAACTCGACCGTCTCGTGCCACCCACTGGCGACCCAGCGAAAGACGGATGTTCACCCTTGTTGCCGCCACAGGAACTGCTTGACCGCAAATCGGAATCTGAGATTGAGGCCGAAGAGAAAGAAAAGGAGTGGCAGACCCTTGACGGCAAGGTGGTATGGAAGGATGAGAAACGAAACCTATACTTCGAAGGCACCACGCCGATATTGATTTACAAAGGCGAAAGGTACACCTTCAGCTGTCAGCCCTACGAACCCATGGCCATCATTTTGCATAATGGGGAAGCCGTAGTGTATATCCACAACGCCTTCTATCCCGACGAGTGCAAAGGCTTCATCGAAAACAGCAGATACTTAGTTGGCACCATCACCGGCAAGCACCACAATGCCGAGCGATTCTGCCGCCTACTCACCACCGCCATCGATGGCTTCTTCGACTGCCAAATCAACGAGGTGGAAAGCAAGATGCAGAAGGAGCTGGTATTGGAGAAAGGTCTCGGTTCTATCCAGTTCGAAACCAGAGATTTCAAGTGCGACAAGGTACTATATGAAGGTATCTACTTGTTGCTCGGTCATTTCGAGAATGTATTGGGCAATGAATATAATGTGGTCAAAACCTACAGCATCGCCTTTGGCTATCCCAACCGCAACTCCGACCATTTTGAGTATTACCTCCTCACAGAACAGGAATACCAAGAGTTCAAGAAATGGCCGGAAAAGCAACAATGGAAGAACAAAGAAGAGGCTTTCGACTGGGAGCACAAGCACTTGGAGGGCAAGAAACAGGAGCTCTGCAACGAGTTCGACCAAAGCCCTGCCATCTACAAGCCTTTCTTCTTCCTCGAAGAGATTCCAGAATTCAAAAAGCCAACTACACAACAATCCAACGACAAACAAATCCGCATTCACTATAGCCGCGAAAGTGTTTGTGCCGCAGACGATTATGTAAACCGAGATTTGGAAATCCTCTTGCTCACCGATGCCACGGTCAGCGATCTGGTAAACTACATCCAGCATTACCACGACGGCGAAAGCTACAGTGCCATCCCATACACTGGTAGCGGCAACTGGTGGACACTGGAGAGCGACAAAGGCACCCTCGCCAAAGTCAACGACGACAAGGATGATGTCAGATATATACAAAATCCATCCACTTCCTTGAAAAGCCTTGGAATCACCAAGGTATACGGAACAAGAAAACCATAAAACGAAAAAGCCCCGCCAAAGCGAGGCTTTTTGTTTTCATCTGTGCTTTATTCTCATTCAGCGGCATCCAAAGCCTTGGCTTCCTCAAGCATGTTGAGACGAACGTACATCGACCTCAACACCGACTTGATTTCAGCTGACGGCTGGGCTTCATAGGCTTGTCTCACGTAAGGCAGACCCGTTTCAATCAGCGCGTTGGCTTGTTTGCTCAAGTCTTCATACTGCTGCTGCTCGGCCTTCGAGAAACCAGTGATGGCATCAGCTTGCTCCTTGATCTTGTTCGACATGTTGATGTAGAGAGCACCAAGGTTGTAGATGGCATCGTAATAGTCGGGCTTCACCTTAATGGCCTGCATGTAGTAATCGACAGCCTTGTCAGCATCGTAAAGTTCCTTGGTGTCGTCACCGAAGATGGTGCCAAGGGCAAACATCAGGGTGGCGTCGTCGGGACGGGTTGCCAACAGCTTTTCAAGGTCGGCGACAGCTTCGGTGCCCTTGCCTTCGGAAAGCTTCAGGTTAACGTTCTCACGAATGAGACCATCGCTCGTGGGGAACTTCTCAAGACCAGCACTGACCGTTGCTGTAGCTTTTTCCTTGTCACCTTTTGCAGTGTAGGCCGATGCGAGGTTGAAATACACATCCTCACTTTGGTCACCCGAACTCAGCAATTCGTTGTAGGATTCGATGGCTTTGTCGTAATCCTGAGCCTTCAAGCTGGCGAAAGCGGCATATTTCAGCATATCAGCCGCATCAGGGGTGCCCAAGGTTTTCGCAATTTCGTATGCCTTTTTCAACTGCGGAACAGCATTGGTATAATCACCAGCGTCAAACGATGCAGCACCAGCATTGTAGTAGTTGACCATCACCGCATTGACACGAGGAATAATATCGTTGCGGTTCTCTTGCGCAAAACTCTCATTCTTCATGCAGTTCATCAAGGATTCATAAATAATCTCCAATGCGTTGGGAACCTGTGCTTTAAGTTTCTCATCTTTCGATTGGAGAATGTTTTGGTAAATCATTGCACGGTACAGCCAAGCTTGAGCCTGATCATTAGGTTTCATACCTGCAAATTTCTCGTGGTTTACACACTTCTCAATGGATTCCATGGCCCTAGCGTATTGGCCATTGTTGTTGTAGGAGTAAGCACTGACTTTGTCTTGTTTTTGAGCCATCATCACTGTGGAAGTGAGCAGGACGGCCAGCAAAATCACAACTTTTTTCATTTTGTTCAAATATTAAAGTTTAACAATTCTGTTTGTTTATTTTTTCTCTTACAATTATTGTTCCAAAGTGGTTTCGTCTGTTGGGGTCGGCCCTTCGACTCCTTCGACAGGCTCAGGGACCTCAACTATTTCTTCTTCGGGTTCGTCCTCGTGATCCACCTTGGTGACAGCAGCAATCTCATCGGTGCCACGCAAGTCAATGAGTTTCACACCTTGTGTGGCGCGACCCATCACACGCAGTTTACTGACTTCCATACGGATGACAATACCCGACTTATTGATAATCATCAAGTCGTCATTGTCGGTCACACCCTTAATGGCAATGAGGTCACCCGTCTTGTCGGTGATGTTCAAGGTCTTCACGCCCTTCGCGCCACGATTGGTGATGCGGTAGTCCTCGATGTCGGAGCGCTTGCCGAAGCCCTTTTCGGAGACCACCAAGACAGTCTGTTGCGGGTCGTCGATGCACACCATGCCGATGACTTCGTCTTGTTCCGAAGCCAAGGTGATGGCTTTCACGCCGGTAGCGGTACGACCCATCGGGCGGACGGTCTGCTCGTTGAAGCGGACGGCCTTGCCCGAACGCACGGCCATCAGCACCTCATCGTTGCCACTGGTGAGGCAAGCCTCCAGTAGCTGGTCATCCTCGCGGATGTTGACGGCGATGATACCGTTTTGACGCACATTCTTATATGCCGCCAGCGTGGTCTTCTTGATGATACCCTTCTTGGTGCAGAGGATGATATAGTTGTTTTCAAGGTACTCCTCATCGCTCATGCTCTTCACGTTGAGGTAGGCCATGACCTTGTTGTCCTTGTCGAGCGGCAACAGGTTCTGGATGGCGCGTCCCTTGCTGTTCTTGCCCTCTTCGGGAATCTCGAAGGCTCGCAGCTTGTAGCACTTGCCTTGTTCGGTGAAGAACAGCAAGTGGTTATGGTTGGTGGCCGTGAAGATATGCTCAATGAAGTCGGTGTCGCGGGTGGCAGAGCCTTTTGAGCCTTTGCCTCCTCTGCTCTGCACACGGTATTCGGTCAGCGGGGTGCGCTTGATGTAACCGAGGTGCGAGATGGTGATGACCACGGCATCGTCGGCGATGATGTCTTCCATGCGGAACTCGCCAGCGGCAGGCACAATCTGGGTGCGGCGGGCATCGCCATATTTTTCCTTGATGACCAACAGCTCGTCCTTGATGATCTGGAACTGCAATTCCTCATTTTGTAGAATATCGTGGAAATGCTTGATGCGTTCGTGGATTTCGTCCAACTCGTCCATAATCTTCTTGATCTCAAGACCAGCCAACTGACCGAGGCGGTAGGCCACGATGGCGCTGGCTTGCGGGTCGTCGAAGCCGAAACGGTCCATGATGGCTTGCTTGGCTTCGGGTGTGCCGCCCTTACAAGCGCGGATGGTGGCGATGATTTCGTCGACGATGTCAATGGCGCGGGCCAGACCTTCCAAGATATGGGCACGGTCTTCAGCTTTCTTTAACTCGAAGCGCGTGCGACGCAAGATGATCTCGTGACGGTGCGCCACGAAATGCTCAATCAGCTGCTTGAGGTTCAAGGTATAGGGACGACCGTTGACCAAAGCCACGTTGTTCACGTTGAAAGAGCTCTGAAGCGGGGTCATCATGAACAGTTTGTTCAGCACCACGTCGGGGTTGGCATCGCGCTTCAGTTCATAGACCACACGGATGCCCTTGCGGTCTGACTCATCGCGGATGTCGGCCAGGCCTTCCAGCTTCTTCTCGTTGACGAGGTCGGCAGTCTTCTTGATCATCTCGGCCTTGTTGACTTGATAAGGTATGGAGGTGGCGATGATGCGCTCGTGGCCATTGTGTTCCTCGAAATGGGTCTCGCCACGAAGAACGATGCGCCCCCTACCCGTCTCAAACGCCTCACGTACGCCTTCGTAGCCGTAGATGACACCAGCGGTCGGGAAATCGGGGGCTTTGATGTATTGCATCAGCTCTTGCGTGGTGATTTCGCGGTTGTCGATGTAGGCGATGATGCCATCGACGCATTCGCTGAGGTTATGGGGTGCCATGTTGGTGGCCATACCCACGGCGATGCCGTTAGTGCCGTTCACCAGCAAGGTAGGAATCTGCGTCGGCAGCACGGTAGGCTCCTGCAATGAATCGTCGAAATTATTCTGGAAGTCGACGGTGTCCTTGTCAAGGTCATCAAGCATTTCTTCGGCAATTTTCTGAAGGCGCGCCTCAGTATAACGCATGGCAGCAGGGCTGTCGCCGTCGACCGAACCGAAGTTACCTTGTCCGTCGACCAAAGGATATCGCAACGACCAATTTTGGGCCATGCGCACCATGGCGTCATAAACGGACGAGTCACCATGCGGGTGGTACTTACCGAGCACCTCACCGACGATACGGGCCGACTTCTTGTAGCCACTACGCGAGGTGACGCCAAGTTCCTTCATGCCGTAAAGCACACGACGGTGCACGGGTTTCAAGCCATCGCGCACATCGGGCAAGGCACGAGAGATGATGACCGACATCGAATAGTCGATGTAAGCCGACTTCATTTGGTTCTCAAGGTTGACCTTAATGATTTTTTCTCCAGTATTCTCAGGAATGTTTCCTTCCTGATTTTCAGGGGTATTGATATTGTTTTCGTCCATGTTTGGATTATGTATTTTGCTTTTTACAATAAGTTTGCAAAAATACGGAATTTTCCGATAACTTTTTCAAAAAAAGCATCAGTTATGCGGTTTTTTGAAAAAATGGGGCGAAAACAAAGGCCAAGACAAGGTATCTTATTCTCCCATCAAATGGTAGTAATGCGGTTGGTATTCAGCCCACTCGCCCGTCAACATTTCAGGGTGAAAAAAGTGGATGAAATCGGCCAGCAAGAGGTCTGGTTCGCACTGCGACGTCTCAAAATAACAGGTCGGAAGGATGTCGCAAACGATGATTTTTCGGTTTTTATAGGCATCGAAAAGTGGGTAGACAGGGTTCTCCTTTGCCAAGGCCTCATAGGTCATTGGGAAAGGATTGGAATTGATAACACGCCAATAATCAGCATGTTGTGCTTTTGCTAAAATAGTCTCGGCATCCATTGGCACACTAGCCGTTGACGGATTGTCTTTCCAGATGTAGTCGGCACCCGCATCGGCAAAAAGTTTGGCGATATAACTCTTCCCGCCGGCCACATACCACTGCCCGTTGAAGGCCAAATCGGAAAACACCGTCGGGCGTGTTTCCACCTCGGCACAAAGCGTCGAAAGGGCGTTGTAACGCGCCTCGATGTCATCAAACCAAGCATCGGCCTTGTCCTCGCAGCCCGCCAACATACCGATGACACGAATCCACTCGGCACGACCCAGAGGCGTGTTTTCCATATAATCCGCAAAAGGAAACAGCACTGCGCCAGTGACGTTCAGTCCGCCTTGGTTACCGTCAAAATAGGGCGAGTAAAGCAAGGCATCGGGCTGCAGCTGTATCATCCGCTCAATGTCGGCAGCCGACTCCGTGCCGATGTCGTAGACTTTTTCTTGCGCCAAAAGCGAACGCATGGTAGAATCACTCACAAAACGTCCCTCTAGGATGCCTTTCACTCGGTCGATTTCACCAAGTCTCAAAAAGACAGACCATTGCGTAGCCGAAAACGAAATCACGGAACGCACCGGCACATGGATAACGCCGGCCAACCCTTGGTCGGTCACCGTGGCGGTGTCTTTCACGAAAGCGAATCTTCCCAAAGAAAGGGTCGTGTCCCATGGACAAACCACATCCAACAGGTAGCCGTAATTCTTTTCATAAACCGAGATGTTACGGGCATGGCGCATGAGGTTCTCGCCTTCCGTTTTCTCCTTCACCTGTTGGCTTTTGGGCGCGCAGGCCACGACAAACACCAACAAAAAAAACCAAAGCTTTCTCATTGCTCGTTCAGTTTTTCAAGACACTCCTTGCACAAGCAATCAGTGTAATTGGCCTTCAAATGGGCTTTGGTGGCGTCGGTGAGCTTCACCTTTACGCACCAGCAATCCACGGAATGGACGCATTCGAACTCTTTTCCGCAACGGGGACAGGTTTTCTTCATAACATAAAAAGCGTGAGACCCCCAATAGGAGGTCTCACAAAAATGAATATCAATTTATTTAAACAACATTGCACTGGGAATGATGCCAGCATCCACCGTACTCAGCAGCACACCTTCTTCGGAGTAGCGGCACACAGAACCATTCATCACATAGTTCTTTGCATCCGTGACAAAAATACCCAAATCGGGATCAACAGCGAGGTTGTAGAACAAACGTCCTTCAGAAGCGATGCGGAAGTCCGTCAAAGCCTGGGCATCGACATCATAACGTCTCACATCACCGTCACCAATCATGTAAAGACAGTTGCCATCGGCATTTGCCCGCAAGCACGATGCGGTTGTCTCAAACAGCAGACGGCGCGTGGCTGATTTCGTAGTCGGGTCGATTTCCCACAGCGAAGGTTGCTCGCCATAGTCCATATCCCATGATCGGCCTTCGCAAAGCACCCAAACATGGCCATTCTTGTCGACCGCCATCGTATTGGGCTCCTTGCCTACCTCTACCTCTGTCAAAATAGCATCATTGGTGAGGTCAAGCACCTGCACAGTGGTATAGCTATCATGCGAGTTGTAGTCAATGTAATAATACGACCAGTTACTGACGTACAATTCGTCACCCACTCTCACCATCTTTTCGGTGGTCTTGCCCATCTCAATGCTTCCAATATGGGTCATATCCTTCGGATTGACAATCCAAAGACAGGTGCCAATAATATCGCTGACATAGGCTTTGTCGGGCGACACAATAAACATCTCACGAGGCGAATAAAAGTCGCCAAGAGCTGCTTTGTATTCAATCGTGGAGGCATTCACCTTATAAATATTATTGCTGTTGTTCACCACGATAAACAGATCGTTGCCCAACAATGCGAGACTTTGGGCCACATCGCCAAGCGGAATGCCGTTTGCCCTGTAAAACAAGTTATTGTAAATGCTATCACTTTCCGCATCGTAGTAAGACAAAGAAGCATTGGCGTAGGTGAAAGTGCCTTCGTTCAACACATAAACACCAGTATGATGCTGGACTTCTGTCGTATCTGGGTTTACTGGGATAACAGGAGTATCAGGCTTGGTAGGCTCGTCATTCTTGTTGCATGAAAACAGCATCATGCCCGCCAAAGCCAACAGAAACAAAAGATTTCTTTTCATCTTCAACTAATTTATTGTTTAACAACTCTTTTCGTGACGATTCCATTTTCACAGACGATGCGGACAAGATACACGCCTTCAGTCAGGTCAGTCATGTCGATTTCAGACTCCCTAGTGGAAAGCACAAGGGCTCCTGTCATATTGAAGACAGCCACCTCGTTCAGCTTTTCGGCCTTGATAGAAAGCCTGTCCTTAACGGGATTGGGATAAACGGTTGCCACTGATATTTCGCTCTCTGGAACAAGGTCATAATGTGCCAGATCATGAATCACGCCGACGGCATCGAGATCCATTCCGCATGAAGCAAAGGGTGTCGGCCACGGATCGTTGACAGGATTACCCTGACAATCGTAGGTGGCGTATTCAGGATCAATGTTGCCAATCACGTCAATGATACGGACATGTGTGATACTATTCTTGTCGAGAAGAGGATCGTCTGGAACCTCGTCCAAATCAAATGGCGTGCCGTACATTGCGCCGTATTTGCTCGCCAAATTATGGATTTGTGAGGGGTCGATACAGCCCATACCTCCAATCTGCGTCAACGTCTGAGTATTGCTGTAGGCTGGAAAACGAAAGAAGTTCACGCCATCTGAGCTGACTTCCACAAAACCCAGTTCAAGAAACCAAAGACTTGGATTCTGTGCGTTGGCGAAACCATTCTCAAACACAGCAAAATCCGGTCCCTCTTCATTGCAAATAGGCGAACTGAATGTCACAGTGGCCATGCCGCCGTCACCAAGACAAGCCACGCCGTAAGTACCTTCAGGAGCGCCTATGACATTTGAAGCAGGCCAACCAGAACCAGCCATACCAGCACTTGGATTGGTGATGTTCATCGGTCCTGGCTCAACCTCGCAGTCCGTAGCCCAAGCCACGAAAGCCGATGAGTCGGCATGCATGGCTGTGGTGCCAGGCTGATCTTGTGCAGGCGCAAACTGCGCCCACAAAGACACTGGCACCAAAGCCATAACCAGGAAAGAAATCCTTTTTATCATTTCACCACAAGTTTGGCATTACGCACAGCACTGTCGTTGCTCACAGTGACGAAATACACGCCCGCGTTGAGTGTTTCGGTGCTGATGCGCACTTTTTCACTCTCATTGGCGATAACACTTTGCTTGCTCACGAGACGACCTTGGATATCATAGACCGACACCTCGTTCAAACCAGCGTTTTCAATGGTCACGAAGGTCTCGCTGACGGCAGGATTGGGATAAACGGACAAGGAAGCAACGGCGTTTTCGTTGACAGCGTCATACGCGCTGACGGGTTCCACGGTCTGTGTCCAGACATAAGTCCACTCGGCAATCTCCGTAGCACATGACTCGTCGCCCCACTTGACGAAATCGCCATTGACGAGGGGCTCGGCATCATAACCGTTCCAGCCCGACATGCCATTCACATTGTAGAGCCACCATTGGCCAGCCAAAGCGAGGTGCAGGTCACCTTCATTGAAAGTGATGTCATCGACACCCCAAGCGCCTTGTACATAGCTGAAACGAGCATCGGCAGCAGCGATGTCGTCCATCACTTCCTTAAGGATCACCTGATTACCACTGAAACGGTAGCCCCAAGCGAGGCACTTGTTAGGTTCGTTCCAGTTGACAGCGAGCACCACCTCGTTCTCGCCTTCGCCAACCCAGTAAAGGATTTCTGAAAAATCAATCATGGCTTCTTCGCCTATAGGATACACGGCGGCGACTTCCTTTTCCCAGACATAAATCCAGTTCTCAGGGTCAATCATGATGCCGCAATGGGTATCACCCCATTTCACATAGTCGCCATTCACAAGGGTCTTTTCGTCAAAAGTATCCCAGAACGAATCGCCGTTTACCAAATACGAAATCCAGCCTTGTTCTACAAGACTCAAATCGAGGATGCCGTCGTTGAAGAAAATGTCATTAAGCCAACTGCCATTGGGGCTGTCATAACTAAAGCGGTAATCCACTGCGGCGATGCCATCCATGACGTTTTTGATCGTAACACTTTCGCCAGCAAAGCGGTAACCCCATGCCAAAGCGGTATCAGGCTCAGCCCAGTTGACGATGAAGACCACTTCGTTCTCACCCTCACCAATCCAGTAGCGGATGTCGGCAGGGTCAATAGTAGCATCCTGTTGTGCAAACAGGTTGGTCGTAAACAGACCAAAGATTCCCAAAAGGAACAACAATGTAAAGTTTTTACGCATAATAGTATAATTTAAAGGTTTAACGTTCAATCCATTACGATAATACGCTCACGGAAAATGAGGGTAAACCTTACTCGAGAAGGAAAGCCAGCTCTTGTCCCGAAAGCTTCTTTTCACGACAGGCGGCAGGTCTTCTGACTCACTCCCTTTGTCTGGCCGCCTTCCCGAAAAGTTTGGGTTTTTCAGTGGCATGATGGCCAGCACGAAGAGCTTACAGCAGCGGGAACTGTCCGGGATTTGCACCCGATTCCCTATTGAGCCTCGCGGCACCGCTTATCGGCGGCAAAGATACATCTTTTTATTATTCCCCTTGTCGAAATACGAGAAAAAGTTTCTATTTTTGCACCGATAAACATTTCATCCAATGAAGAAAATAGCATTACTCATAACCGCATTCATGATGACCATGGGCTTTGCTCAAGCCCAAGACGTTTATGTCTCAGGCAACCACTTTACTACGGGCAAAGTATTGAAAAACAACACGCTGTTATATAGCATCACCGACAGCATCGATATTCAGTTGAAAGGCATCCAAGTGTCGGAAGACGGGACGGTTTACGGAGCCGGATATGCCTACAATAGCTCAGATAATCGCGGTCGCGTTTGGATGAACGACTCGTGCATATTCATTGCCGACACCAACACCTATTTCGACCACATCTCCCTCAACGGCAACAATTGGACAGTGGCTGGGGGCAACAACGTATGGCAAAACGGCGAGCTCCTTTATTCCTACGGCCACGGAGAGGACGACTGCCACATTCATGATTTAGCCGTTGACACAACGACGGGCGACATTTACGCAGGCGGTGCCATCTACCTTTCTGGCGAATACCTTACGTATGCCAGCGTTTGGCAAAACGACTCGCTCCTTTGGCTGGAAGATACCGTTTCAAGTGTCCAAAGCATCTGCTTCGACGGCGATAACCTCTATGCCGCAGGATTCAAGGTTGTAAATGACACCCTTTCTTACGGTGTCATCTGGCAAAACGACTCCATCATCCACCAAATGGAAAACGCCAACTTCGTGTGCATCGCCGCATTTGAAGGCAGCCTTTATTGGACAGGAATTTCCTTGACAGATACCGTTGTCCGTATATGGCAAGACGGCGAGGTGCTTTATTCCCTGCCTGAGCTTTCCGGAATCAGCAACTTGGTCGTCAACGAAAGTGGAGTGTATTATACAGATGCAGAAACGGTTTACAAAGATGGCGAAGTCCTGTATCAGCCTGCAGAGTGGTGCATCATCTCTGACCTTGTCGTGAAACCTGCCCCTCCCCAACCGACATATACCATCACCGTAGAAAGTGCCAATCCCGAATGGGGCTCGGTCAGCGGGGGCGGCACTTATCCCGAAGGCGACACCATCCAAATTGAAGCCATCCCCAACGCAGGCTATGAGTTCCTGATGTGGAACGACAGCATCACGGACAACCCGCGCAACATTGTCGTCACCCAAGACAGCACCTTTGTCGCCTCATTTGGCAGAATTCAATACACCATCACCGTAGAAAGTGACAACCTTGAATGGGGCAATGTCAGTGGTGGCGGCACCTTTTATTATGGAGACACTATCGAAATTGCAGCCACCTCCAACTTGGGCTTTGAGTTCGTCAACTGGACCGACGGCAACAATGATAATCCGCGCACCGTCATCGTCACGGAGAACCAGACCTACACGGCTCATTTTGGCATCCAGCAATGCCTCATCAACACAGAAGTCATCCCCGAAGGTGCCGGAACCATCAATGGTGGCGGAACCTACGACTACGGCGCTACCATCCACCTGACCGCCCACAACAATACAGGGTATGCGTTTAGCCAATGGAGCGATGGCGACCTCACCAATCCCCGCTCGATCCTCGTTGAAGGCGACGCCACCTACACCGCCGTCTTCACGCCTTTACAATACGAAATCTCCACAGCAAGCGATCCTGTTGAAGGTGGCACCGTGACCGGAGCCGGCACATACGACTATGGCAGCACCGCCACCTTGACGGCTACCGCCAGCGAAAACTACATGTTCATCTGCTGGCACGACGGCATCGTAACCAACCCGCGCAATGTCACTGTGACCGGCAACATCACCTACACTGCTTTGTTCCACCTTGTCGGATCACAACTATACACCATTACGGTGATGGCCAACGACCCAACTTTGGGCACGGTCACTGGTTCAGGCACCTATGTCCAAGGCTCCACGGTTCAAATTAGCGCAACTCCCGTTGCCGGTGCTTTCTTCATGGGATGGAGCGACGGAAACACCAACAATCCACGCAGCATCGTTGTCACACAAAACGCCACCTACACCGCACTCTTCGAGCGGCAACATAGTCATATCATCACCGTCAGGAGCGACAATCCCAACTGGGGCGATGTTTCTGGAGGAGGCGTCTTCCCCGAAGGTTCCACCATTGTCATCGAGGCACTTCCCCACGATAACTATTATTTCGCCGGTTGGCAAGACGGGAACATGGACAATCCGCGCCAAATCATCGTAGTCCGTGACTCCACCTTCATCGCCAATTTCAGCAACGAACCCGTACTATCCTATTACATCAACGTACAATATCTCGAAGAACAAGGCTACATCTTGGGTGCAGGCACTTACTTGGCAAATAGCACCGCCACCCTGGCAGCCATCCCATACGACGGTTACCACTTCGTCAAATGGGGCGATGGCAACACCGACAATCCTCGGCACATCCTCGTCACACAAAACCTGACCCTCTCCGCCTTCTTCGACAGCGCCGACGTTGCAGAAAACGGTGATGACGCCATCATCCTCTATCCCAATCCCACCGACGGAACGCTCCATCTTAAAGGGATCGATGCAGGCTGTGAAATCAGCATCTACAACGTTTTTGGCACTTGCGTCAAGAGAGAATGGTTTGGCGGAAACGAGATTTCGGTTGAAGGCCTGCCTGCCGGACTTTACCTCATCCAAATTGACGGGAAACATGCCTTGAGATTTGTGAAGCAATAAAATGTTCAAGAAGATACTCGGAACGGGCGCGGCAAGGGCGGTCAATGTGCTGACGCAGTTGGCCACCCTCATTATGGGCACCAAATTCCTCGGTGCGGCAGAATGGGGCAAGGCTTTCGTCGCACAGACCGACATCACCTTTTTATTAATAGGCATCGAGCTCATCGCCGGCAGCGGACTGGTGTATTTCACGCCACGCAAGAAACTCTCCACCCTGATGACGATTTCTTATGGCTGGATCGGTTTCGTGATGCTCATCTATCTGCTTCTGTTCAAAGTTTTTTCCTTCTTCCCAACGTTTTATCACACCATCATTCCCGAAGGCTATGGTTGGCTCGTCTTACTGATGACCTGCGTTTACAGCTTTCACGGCTTCAATTTGAACCATTTCCTCGGGAAAGAAAAGGTAGGAGTGTTCAACTTACTGTTTCTCATACAGATATTGACACAAGTCACGATGATGGCGGTGTTTGTTTTCGCCATGGATTTGAAAACGGCAAAGGCATTGCTCTACTCACAACTTTGCGGCTATAGCCTAGCCGCAATCGTCGGTTGGATGCTGCTGTTCCCAAGCCTGAAGCGCGAAGAGCGCGAGCCTTTGAAAGACAGCCTGAAGGAAATGCTCCATTACGGGACATTCCTGCAACTCTCCACTTTGGTCAGTACGCTCAACAAACGTTTGAGTCTTTATCTGTTGAAAACACATTGCGACGAGAGACAAATTGGAGTTTATGCTTCGGGAACGCAAGTCACTGAAGGTGTGAATATTGTGGGGTTAAGCATCGGTTTGGTGGAGTTCTCCGCTTTGAGCAACACCGAAAAAGCGCAACGCGCCTCGCAACTCACTTTGCGTTTTATGAAACTTTCTGTCTTGCTGACTTTCACCGCTTTATTAGTGATTTGTCTGCTACCAACAACGTTTTTTGAATGGTTGTTTTCTGGCGAGTTCAGAGACATTCGTACGGTCATTATTCTGATGGCACCTGGTATTGTGTTCTTCTCTGCACACACCGTTTTGGCCAATTATTTTTCCGGCACGGGCAAGCCCAAATACAACCTTTTCGCCTCACTCATTGGGCTTTCAGTTACCCTAATTTCAGCCTTCATTTTGATTCCTTTATTGAGCATCCAAGGTGCGGCCATCACCACCTCGCTGACTTATACGGCGTTGTTTGTGTACCAATGGATTGTTTTCCACAAACAAACTGGGAGTCGGTTGTGGCAACTGATTCCGAACAAAGATGATTGGGAATGGGTGAGAGCAGAAATTAAAGGTTTTCTTTGACTTTTTTTCGTAATTTTGCCCCAAAATCAGATTCTATGAGCGACATCAACGAAGGCGACATCTTCACGCAAAACAACGATCCCACTCCTACTGTAGAAAACTATGACGACAACAGCATCGTGCACCTTGAGGACATGGAGCACATCCGTCGCCGCCCGGGTATGTATATCGGCAAACTCGGCGATGGTGCCTCTCAAGACGACGGCATCTATGTACTCATCAAAGAGGTGATTGACAACTCCATCGACGAGTTCACTTCGGGCTTCGGCAGGAAAATCGAGGTGACCGTCAACAAGGTGGAAAAGAAGGTCAGTATCCGCGACTATGGCCGTGGCATCCCGTTGGGTAAGTTGAAGGAAGCCGTTTCGCAACTGAATACAGGCGCGAAATACGACAGCAAGGTGTTCCAGAAGTCTGTCGGCTTGAACGGCGTCGGTACCAAGGCCGTCAACGCGCTTTCGTCTTATTTCAAGGTACAGTCGGTTCGTGAAGGGAAAACGAGAATTGTTGAATTTGCACAAGGCAAGTTGGTAAGTGACACTGGCATCATCCCTTCCAATGGCGACACGGGCACTTTGACGGAGTTCATTCCCGATTCCTCGCTGTTTGGCAACTACCACTACGTCGATGAATACATCGAAAAGCGCGTTTGGAACTACGCTTACCTCAATCGTGGCTTGAGCCTGATTTACAACGACAAACGCTATTATTCCAAGAACGGCCTCCTCGACCTGCTCCAGAACAACATGGAAGGCGAAGGCCTCTACCCTATCATCCATATCAAAGACGGTGACTTTGAGGCCGCGTTCACGCATGTCAATGGTCAGTCGAGCGACTACTTTTATTCCTTCGTCAACGGTCAACACACCACCGAAGGCGGCACACACCAGTCCGCTTTCCGTGAGGGTTATGCCCGTGTGGTGCGCGAGTTCTACCAAAAGGAATACGAGCCCGCCGACATCCGTCAAGGTTTGGTATGCGCCTTGTGTGTAAGAATACAAGAGCCTGTCTTTGAGGCACAGACGAAGACCAAACTCGGTTCCACCCATCTCGCACCCAACAATCCCGACGGCACCAACGACAGTCCCTTCCTGAAGACCTATGTTTTCGATATTTTGAAGCGCCATCTGGACAACTACCTGCACAAGAACCCTGAGACCGTCAGTGTCTTGCAGGCGAAGATTCAAGCCAACGAGAAAGAACGCAAAGAGATAGCCGGTATCAAGAAGGCTGCCCGCGAGAGCGCGAAGAAGGTCAGCCTGAATAACCGCAAGCTCCGTGACTGCCGCATCCACCTCAACACGAACCACGAGAAGCGCCTCGAAAGCACCATCTTCATCACCGAGGGCGACTCCGCATCGGGAAGCATCACCAAGAGCCGTGACGTGCAGACCCAGGCCGTGTTCAGCCTGCGCGGTAAGCCGCTCAACTGCTTGGGAATGACCAAAAAGGTCTGCTACGAGAACGAGGAGTTCAATCTGCTGCAAGCGGCATTGAACATTGATGAGGATATCGAGAACCTGCGCTACAACAACATCGTTATCGCCACCGATGCTGATGTGGATGGTATGCACATCCGCCTGCTGATGCTCACTTTCTTCCTGCAGTTCTACCCCGACTTGGTTCGCAACGGCCACGTCTACATCTTGCAGACGCCCCTGTTCCGTGTGCGCAACAAGAAAGAGACCTATTACTGCTACAGCGACGAGGAACGCATCGCCGCCAAGGAGAAATGTGGCAAGCAGGCCGAAATCACACGATTCAAAGGTCTGGGTGAAATCTCCCCCGACGAGTTCCGAGGCTTCATCGGTCCCAACATGCGCTTGGAGCCGGTCATCCTGCGCTACGATTTTGGAATCAAGGAGTTATTAGAATACTACATGGGCAAGAACACCATGGAACGCCAGAAGTTCATCATCGAGAATCTTAGGATTGAGGATGATTCGGAGATGGATAAGATGTAATCTTATTTTGTGGGCAAGGTCTTGATGTTATCCAAGAAATCCTTTTCCACTTGGCTTAAAGTGCGTTGCTGATATTTCTTGTATTCGTTGGTGGCGTGTTCAATGGCTTGTTGATGCGACACTTTCCCTGCACCTCGTAGCAGTTTTTCACCGCTCATCGTCAGAATTTGGTCCAAATGTGCTGCCCAGTCTTTCATGGTCATAGCTTGTTGCCGTTCCGCTTGTCGTTCCGCAAAATCCAAATACCCAGAAACGATTTGTCCCATAGCCCGCAACTCCTTTTCATCCAAATAGTTCTTTGCTATGACGGCATCTTTCAGATGCGGTCGGTCGCCCTCAAATGTGGTCAAACCCATGAATTCCTTTTCGGCATCGGCGCGACTGACAATGACTTCGGCTGCCGTCTGCCCATGAACCGCATAATGAATCTTGTTTTGTACCCTCTTGAAAAACTCAATGGAAATGTCGGCTTTCGGGTCATAGTCGATGCTTGTGGCGTAAATGTCCAATACCTGTCTGTAAAACACCTTTTCGGACGAGCGGATGTCGCGTATGCGCTCGATGAGTTCTTTCCAATAACCGCCACCGCCGAGGTTTTTCAAGCGGTTGTCGTCGAGGGCGAAGCCTTTGCGAATGTACTCATTTAATAGTTTTGTAGCCCAGATGCGGAATCTTGTAGCAACAGAGGATTTTACCCGGTAGCCAAGCGAGATTATCATATCGAGATTATAAAACGGGATCTCTCTGGTTACTTCTCTGTTTCCTTCGGTTTGAACCTGTCGGAATTTCCGACAGGTTGAATCTTCGGTCAACTCTCCTTCTTGATAAATGTGCCTAATATGCTCCACCACATTTGTTCGTGAGGTCTGATAAAGCTCCGCCATTTGTTGTTGAGAAAGCCAAACCGTTTCTTCTTGCAGATTGACATTAATTTTTGTCAGTCCGTCCTCGCTTTGATAGATGATGATATTATTTTGGGTACTGTCTGAAATATTCATTGTTTCTTTATTTTGATTTGCAAATATACTGATTTTTTTCATGCGTTTAACAAATAATCGTACCTTTGACCCCGAATTTCAAATCTTGAATCTTAAATCTCTAAATCAACAAAATAATGAAAAAACTTACCTTATTAGTTATGGGCACAATCACCCTCTTCGGCTGCAACCAGCAACCACAGCAGCCTGAACGCTATTCCGTCAAGGCTTACCCCGAGACGCGCATGGACACCACCGTCGTTGACGACTATTTCGGCACATTGGTTGCCGACCCGTACCGTTGGCTGGAAAACGACACCTCAGTTGAAACCGCTAATTGGGTCAAGGCACAGAACGAAGTCACCAACGACTACCTGAGCCACATCCCCTTCCGCAGCGCCCTCAAGGACCGCCTGACGCAACTCGTCAACTACGAACGTTACAGCATGCCTTCGAAGGAACACGGCCGTTACATCTACTCGAAGAACGACGGCCTCCAGAACCAAAACGTCATCTATATGCAGGAGACGCTTGACGGCGAGCCTTCTGTGCTCCTCGACCCCAACGCCCTTTCTGATGACGGCACCGTCTCGTTGGGCGGCATCAGCTTCTCTACACCATCCAACGCAGCGGCTCCGACTGGGTTGAAATCTACGTGAAGAGCATGAAAGACCTCGAACTCCTCCCCGACCATATCGAATGGGCCAAGTTCACGGGCGCCTCGTGGTACAAGGACGGTTTCTTCTATGCCGCCTACGACCGCCCCGAAGCTGGCAAGGAGTTCAGCAACGTCAACGAAAACCATAAGATTTACTACCACAAACTCGGCACACCGCAGGAGCAAGATGAACTCTTCTACTCCAATCCCGCCCAGCCGCGCTATTTCCACCAAGTGGACCTCACCGAGGATGAACATTACATGTTCCTCTTCGAGAGCGGTCAAGGCGCAGGCAGCACGCTGTGGATCCGCGACATGCAAGACGCAATGGGCAAGTTCGTGCAAATCGCTGACGACATGGATTACCAGTACGGTCCCATCGATGTCATCAACGACACGCTGTATATCTTCACCAACTACAACGCGCCCAAGGGCCGCATCTGCAAAGTGTCGGCCAAGGCCCCGCAGATGGAGAACTGGGTGGATGTGATTCCTGAGAGCGACAACGTCATCGCTGGCATCAGCCTCGCCAACGGCAAGATGATCGTCACCTACGACAAAGACGCCGCCAACCATGCCTATGTCTACACCATGGACGGCAAGCAACTCCATGAAATCGCGCTGCCGACCTATGGCGCCGTCGGTTTCAGCAGCAAATACGAAGAACCCGAAGTGTTCTACGCCTTCACCTCCTTCGCCTTCCCGACCACGATTTACCAATACAACATCGACGATAACACCTCGTCTGTGTTCCGTGCTCCTGCCATCGACTTCAAGTCGGACGACTACGTGACGGAGCAAGTCTTTGTCACCTCGAAAGACGGCACCAAGGTCCCGATGTTCTTGACCTACAAGAAAGGCTTGCAGAAAGACGGTACCAACCCGACCTTCCTGTATGGCTATGGCGGCTTCAACATCACCCTCAACCCAGGCTTCAGCACTTCGCGTCTGCCTTTCCTCGAGAACGGCGGTATCTATGCCCAGATGAACTTGCGCGGCGGCAACGAATACGGCGAGGAATGGCACGTCGCCGGCACCAAGTTGCAGAAGCAGAATGTGTTCGACGACTGCATCGCCTGCGCTGAATACCTTATTACTAATGGCTACACTACTCCGAGCTATCTGGCCTTGAATGGTGGCTCGAATGGTGGTCTGCTCGTAGGCGCAGTGATCAACCAGCGTCCCGACCTCTTTGCTGCGGCCGTGCCGCAAGTCGGCGTGATGGACATGCTGCGTTACCACCTCTTCACCATCGGTTGGAACTGGGCCAGCGACTACGGCACCAGCGAGGACGACGAGGCCATGTTCAAGGCCTTGTATGCCTACTCGCCGCTGCACACCATCAAGAGCGGTGCTGATGTGCACTATCCCGCCATCATGGTCACCACTGCCGACCACGACGACCGCGTAGTGCCCGCCCACTCGTTTAAGTATGCAGCCGCTTTGCAAGCTGCCCAAACTGGACCAGAACCCAAGATCATCCGCATCGACACCAAGGCTGGACACGGTGGTGGCAAACCCATCTCCAAGGTTCTTGAGGAACAGGCGGACATCTATTCGTTCATCCTGTATAATATGGGATTGAGTTATCCTACCGAGAAGAAATAATAATCGGTTTTGAAACTGAAAATCGCCCGTTGGAAAATTCCAGCGGGCGATTTTTGCATCACATAGGCTAATGATTACTCGATCACAAGCTCCTCATACTCAAATGTAACCTTATTGCCCACATTGACAACCAAATAGGTAGGCGTATCATCGGGCTCATTGAGGTTGTCGGTCATGACATAAGTCACGCCGCCGAACTGACGATACTCGCGTGCATGAAAATGCCCCATGATAACCATGTCTACATTGCTGCGGCTCATCAAGTCCATGAAGGCGTACTGCTCATCCTGTGGCAGATTGGCCGCCGGAGTGGTAGTGTAGTTGTATGAGGTGCGGAACAGCCAATTATGACTGATAACGAAACAATGGCGGTAGTTGTTACGATGCGAAAGTTGTTCCTCCAACCACTCCAACTGACGCGGGCCGTGGGTGCCGTTGCCCGAGTCCAAGAAGATGAATAGGTCTTTCTTTCCAGACACCGTCTTCACTGTCACGGTGTAAGTTGAAGTATGGAAATACTGCTTGAAATACGGGGCACAATCAAAATAAACATCGTGGTTGCCAATGACAGGGTAACATGGGTCGTTCTTATCCTGATTCGCGGAATCAAAACGCAAAGACTCTTCAACCATCTTGAAACCCGTCTCACCACTTTGGTTGACCATATCACCCGCATGGATGGCAAAAATAGCTTTCGGGTCGTTACGCTCAGCCGTGATATACTGATACAGGCGGTCGTCAGAACCTCGCGAAATGAAAGTATCATATTCGGAATAATGCGAGTCGGAACAAGAATAGACGTGGTATTCATCGGGCGCATTCTCAATGACGGGCATCCCATGTTGCGCATCATAGTCGAGCCAGTCGGCCACCCGTTCCTCCGTATCGCTGCGGTTAACGAACATTCCGGCAATGTCAAGGCGGTTGCAGCCCGTGGCAAAAAAAATGGCGGCTGCGGCCATTATGATAATGTGTAGCTTCTTCATAATTCTCATTTTTTAGGTTTCCAAATCAGTCCAACGTTACCAAACAAGCCGTTGTATTGCGACGACAAATTAAGCACACCACATGGATGCAACCCAAATTCAGCAGTCAAACGCAAGCCATTGCCGAAATCATAATAGCCGTTCATGCTATAGAAAAACAGCGTAAAACGCTCAATGACGAAATCCCTGTAGTTGGAGATACGTGCACCCACATTCCAAGGATGCGTTTGGTCGAAGAGGTTGCCTTCGATGCAAAAGGTGACATTCATCGGCTCAAAGATGGTCTCCATGCCGCCGTTCAAGCGCAACGGAACAGGTGCCATGTAACGATTGGTCAAGCCGAACTGGAAATTGAAATGACGATTGCGCCAACCCATGTCCAACAAAGCGTTGAATTCCTGCAGGTCATACTTCGGGAACAGCCGATACAAATAACGGTTTTCCAAATAGAGCGTACCTTTCTTCGCCTTGAGCAAATTGATTTGCCATTGCAGATTCACAGCATGGCGGTTCAAAGTCGTGCCTTGATAGCCCAACCCAATCTTGAAGTTGTCGGCCAACTGATAGTTTCCTTTCAACGCCAATGCGGCGCTGCTGCCCGATGTACGGGTGTAGTCGTATTCCCCGTAGGTCTGCAATGTCCACTGCGCCCGAGCAGAAAAAGCCATGAACAATAGACCAAGAATCAATATAGTTTTCTTCATAAACGAAATAATTTGGCGCAAAAGTAGGGAAAAACGACAAGCAATTCCAAAGCATCGATTCTTTTTCCTAATTTTGCCGAATTATTAACCATTCATTGGACTATGAAGAACCTTTTTATTAACGTTTTTAGTGTTTTCTTTTTCAGCATTTTAAGTTTAAATCTTTCAGCCCAATACGGCCCTCAATTCGACAACCCTGGCTTTGAACAATGGACCACACGCGAGACAGAATCCGTCAGCGAGCCCGTGCATTGGCACTCAGGCGGTACGGCAACAGGTTCATTCTCAAGCATGATGCCGAGCTCCGTTGAGCAGTCCAGCCAAACTCGCCCCGGTTCATCTGGCTCGAAAAGCGTCAGGCTGGTTCCCAGCAGCGTCTTCGGTATCACAGCCAACGGCACCGTCACCAATGGCCGTATTAACGCAGGCAGCATGACGCCCGCGGGTTCGAGCAACTACAACTATACGCAACGCGACCAAAACGCGTTCAACACGCCCATCACCCAACTCCCTGACTCGCTCACCGTTTGGGTATGTTTCCGCAGCCAAAGCACTTCCCACAAAGCACAAGTAAAGGCTGTCGTACACGGTAATGCTGATTATAAGATTAAAGCCGACGGCACCGAAGAGCCCACCAATATGCATGTGGCAACGGCTGACCAAAGATTTACACGCACTGCCGCCAACGGCGGAGCTTACAACTGGACCCGATTGAGCATCCCTTTCATCAATAACGGTCCCTGCACTGATGTGCACTACATCCTCCTCATGGCCACTACCAACGAAACGCCCGGTACAGGCAGCACCAACGACGATCTTTTCCTTGATGACGTGTTGTTGATTTACAGCCCCACCCTCAGCATGGGGCAACTGGCTTCAAGCAGCCTCGCGCCCAACGAAGCCATTACCATTCCTTTCACTCTGACAGGAACCATGTCACCCGACAACCTAAACGCCTCGGCCAACCAAGTCATTGCTGAACTCTCCGATGCCAATGGCAGTTTCAGCAACCCCACTGCTTTGGGGAGTGTCACCACCACCACAAGTGGCAGCATTGCCGCTACTATCCCCAATGTAGCTGACGGTCAATACCAAATCCGCGTGAGATCCACCAACTATCCCATGATTGGCCAAAACATCCAAACGGTGTCTATCACCAGTCCAACACAATCATTCACGGTCACAGTGGCAGCCAATCCGAATGATGGAGGTAACGTCACAGGTGGCGGTACCTACAACCAAGGCACCTCTTGCACCGTCACAGCCACGGCCAACACAGGCTACTCGTTCACCAACTGGACCGAAAATGGCAACGTGGTATCCACAGATGCCAACTACACGTTTACCGTGGAGGGTGACCGCAACCTAGTAGCAAACTTCCAAACTCAGACCTACTCCATCACCGCTTCCGCCGACCCGAGTGCGGGTGGTAACATCAGTGGTAGTGGCGCGTTCAACTACGGCCAAAGCTGCACTTTGACAGCCTTGGCCAACCAAGGCTACACTTTCGTCAACTGGACGAAAAATGGCACACAAGTTTCCACCAATGCCAGCTATACTTTCACTGTTACTGAATCAGCTGCCTACGTTGCGCATTTCCAAATCCAAAGCTACACCATCACCGCCTCTGCTGACCCGAGTGCGGGTGGTAACGTCAGTGGTGGTGGCACGTTCAACTACAGCCAAAGCTGCACCGTCCACGCCACGGCCAACGAAGGATATACCTTTATCAATTGGACAGAGAACGGAGCACAAGTTTCAGCCAATGCTGATTACACCTTCACCGTCATTAGCAACCGTACTCTTGTAGCACACTTCTCCACACAAGGTTATGTCATCACAGCTGTGGCTACCCCAGAAGAAGGAGGTGTTGTCAGCGGTAGTGGTGGCTACAATTTCGGCGAAGTCTGCACCCTAACGGCCACGGCCAACGTGGGTTACACCTTCGTCAACTGGACCAAAGACAATACCGAGGTGTCAACCGAACCGACCTATAGCTTCACGGTAACTGAAACTGCAACCTTTGTTGCACACTTTTCTGCCAACAGTTACACGATCGGTGCGACTGCCAATCCGAGCGAAAGCGGTACCGTTTCCGGTAGCGGCACCTATACCTACGGACAAATTTGCAACCTATTGGCCACAGCAAACGAGGGCTTCATCTTTGTCGAATGGACAAAGAACGGCATTCAAGTCTCAACCGAAGCCAGCTACTCCTTCACAGTGACGGAATCTGAAGACTACGAAGCTCAATTCCAACCGACGGCCAGTGTTGATGAAAACACGTTGACTAGCCAAATCTTCCCCAACCCCTTCGCTTCGATGGTGAGCATCAAGGCTGAGAAGACCATTAAGAGTATCCGCGTTTATGATATCTACGGCCGCTTGGTAAAAGAACAAGATGTGGCCGAAAAGTGTATTGAACTTGATTTGAGCGACTTGAGCGAAGGCTCATACCTGATTCAGCTGGACTTTGGCAACAGAAGTAGCGCACACCGTATCGTGAAACATTAAAATGTTTTGAAGGCATAGATACACTCACTAAGCAACCCATGTCATACCGACCGACGAAGGAGGGAGTGTATCTATGGGTTGACATGCCTTCAAAACAGCTTCAAGTTTCATTCGGAATAATAACGCACTAAACCTTCAGCAGGAGATGTCATGACCTCGCCCATGGTGAGGTCATGGCTTTTTATACATTCCTTCAAAATGCCTTGGAAATGATAGGCAACAGATCCTATAAAACTGATTTTCATTGTTTTACTTTCTTCAAACCGAAGAACAAATGCTTTGAGGAACGCATCGAAACACTCTTTCACCAGGTCATGGATGAAAGGCACGTCTTGATGTGTACCAGCGAATTTGGCAAACGTAGCCAGGTATTTTGAAGGCTGACCATCTTGATAAAGTTGTTGGATGAAATCCTTTAGTTCAAGATGATAGGTCGCATCAAATTGCTGTCGCAAATCAGCGGGCATGAAACCATAGAAATAAGCCCTCACCACTTCCCTCCCAATGTGCATCCCACTGCCCTCATCACCGACAAGATAACCCAAGGAAACGGCTCTTTTGACAATGTTTTCTCCATCGTAAACACATGAATTCGAGCCAGTTCCAAGAATGCAGACGACACCTTCTTCATGACCCAATACGGCATGGCAAGCCGCCATCAAGTCGTGCGTAACATGGATTTCAGCATTGGGGAAATGACAATGAAATACGTCCTTTATCATCAGGCAATTCCGTTCGTTGCCACAGCCCGTGCCGTAATAATGGATGGATTGGATCTCGTTGGGTAGAGGCGCAAATCTCTGCGTTTTCACAGATAAAACCCTATTTTCAAGGTCGTGACGGTCGGAATAATTGGGATTATATCCTTCCGTAGTGAAACGGTCTTTAACCACCTCTCTATCCAAGAGAATCCATTCCATTTTGGTGGAACCGCCATCAATGATTAGTTTCATGGCAAATATTTTCCGCAAAAATAAAGAAAAACGTGCAAAACCAAGACTTTTTATTAGTTTTGCAGCCCATTACAACATTCTAAACTTGAAACAATGAGAAAATGGCGCATTGAAGACTCCGAGGACCTTTACAACGTGAAAGGTTGGGGCGGCAATTACTTTTCCATCAACGAAAAAGGCCACATGACCGTGACCCCCAAGGAAGGCTGTGCTTCCATAGACCTTCCGGAACTCGTTGACGAACTGTCACTTAGGGACGTTTCGGCTCCCATGCTGCTGCGTTTCCCCGATATCCTCGACGACCGCATCAACAAAATCGACTCCTGCTTCAAGGAGGCCGCCAAGGAATATGAGTTCCATGGACAGAACTTCGTAGTGATGCCCATCAAGGTGAACCAGATGCGGCCTGTAGTCGAAGAGATTGTCAGCCATGGCAAGAAATGCAACATCGGTCTGGAAGCCGGCTCCAAACCTGAGCTTCACGCCATCATCGCCCTCGGCACCGATTCCGATTCGCTCATCGTTTGCAATGGTTACAAAGACGAAGAGTTCATCGAACTGGCCTTGCTCGCCCAGAAGATGGGACGCAAGATCATCATCGTCATCGAGAAACTCAACGAGTTGAAGACCACCGCCAAGATCGCCCGCCGCTTGAAGGTCACGCCTAATCTGGGTGTGCGCATCAAACTGGCCAGTTCAGGCTCTGGAAAATGGGAAGAATCGGGCGGCGACGGCAGCAAGTTCGGCCTCACTTCGTCAGAGCTCTTGGAAGCGCTCGACTTCCTTGAAGAACACGACATGAAAAGCTGCCTGAAACTGGTTCATTACCATATCGGCAGCCAAGTCAGCAAAATCAAGAAAATCAACGTAGCCCTACGCGAGGCGGCACAGTTTTATGTGCAACTTTATAAGATGGGCTACCATATCGAATATGTCGACATGGGCGGCGGCCTTGGTGTCGACTACGACGGCACCAGTTCCAGCAGTGCCAGCTCTGTCAACTACAGCATCCAGGAGTATGCCAACAACGCCATCTACACCATCGTGGACGCCTGTGACAAAAACGAATTGCCCCACCCCAACGTCATCTGCGAGTCGGGCCGTGCCCTGACCGCCCACCATTCTGTCCTCATTTTCGAAGTGCTGGAGAAGACCTCACTGCCCGAATGGGACGACAACGAGGAGCCCGAAGAGAACGATCACGAACTCATCAAGGAACTCTACGACTCGTGGGAAGAACTCACCAAGAGTTCGTCTCTTGAAATCTGGCACGATGCCCAAGAAATCCGTGAAGAGGCTCTCAACCTCTTTAGCCTCGGACTGCTCGACCTTAAGTCACGCGCCAAGATAGAGCGTCTGTACTGGAGCATCGCCCGCGAGGTGAACCATATTGCCAACAGCCTGAAACGCGTGCCGGAAGACTTTACCTCTCTTCCTAAACTTTTGGCCGACAAGTACTTCTGCAACTTCTCGCTGTTCCAGTCGCTGCCCGACCTTTGGGCCATCGACCAACTCTTCCCCATCATCCCCATCCAACGCCTTGACGAGAACCCAACCCACCTCGCTACTTTGCAGGACATCACCTGCGACAGCGACGGCAAAATCACCAACTTTGTCGCCAAGTCGACGCAACACACCATCCCGCTGCATAGCTTCAGCGACAAGGAACATTATTATATAGGTGTGTTTCTCGTGGGTGCCTATCAGGAAATCCTCGGCGACCTGCACAACCTGTTTGGCGACACCAACGCCGTGCACGTCTCGGTGGACGAAAAGGGTTACTACATCGACCAAGTCATCGATGGCGAGACCGTTGCCGATGTGTTGGAATATGTTCAGTATAGTCCGAAGAAACTGGTACGCACGGTGGAGACTTGGGTGACCAAGTGCGTGAAGGAAGGGAAAATCACCGTTGAGGAAGGAAAGGAATTCCTCTCCAACTACCGGTCGGGACTTTATGGGTATACTTACTTGGAATAAATGAAAAAAGGAGCTTAGGCTCCTTTTTTCATTTAGACGAACATCTTGTCAATCACATCCTTGTACTTGGCAATGATGATTTTGCGCTTGGCTTTCAGGGTTGGCGTAAGCAAGCCGTTAGCGATGCTCCACTCGTCGGCAAGCAACACGTGCTTCTTAATCTTTTCAGTCTCTCCCAAACCCTTGTTCAACTCGTTGACTTCCTTGGCAAAACGCTTCAGCACCTCGGGATGCTTAATCATCTCTTCGTTGGTGGTATACGGGATCTTCTCCTCTGCGCACCATGCCTTCAGGTCAGTAAAACTCGGGATGATAAGCGCACCGGCGAACTTCTGGTTCTCGCCCACCACGAGGATGTTTTCGATCAACTTGGAGGCGCAGAACTTGGCTTCGATAACATCGGGGTTGATGTATTTGCCGCCCGAAGTCTTGAACAGGCTCTTGATGCGACCCGTGATACGGAGGCGGTTGTATTGGTCAATCTCTCCCATATCACCGGTATGGAACCAACCCTCCTCGTCAATGACTTCTTTGGTCAGTTCTGGATGCTTGTAGTAACCCATCATCACATTATGGCCACGGCAAAGGATTTCACCGCTATCAGCAATTTTCACTTCGGTGCCAGGCAACGGCTGACCCACATAGCCCACTTCGCGTCCGTGTGGGTTACGGGTACTGACCGCGATAACCGGCGATGTTTCAGTGAGTCCATAACCCTCGAACACTGGCATCTTGATGGCCGAGAAAAAGCCTGCAATTTTCTGCGAGATGGCCGCAGCACCCGACACGATAATGTCGAAACTCTCGGCACCGATATTGGCCCTAATCTTGCTGTAGACCAACTTGTCAGCAATGCTCAGTTTCCAGTCATAGAACCAGTGACGGCTAGAGGAATCGATTTTGTAACGTTCGCCGAGGTGCAATGCCCAAAAGAATATCATCCTAGCGAGGCCTTTTTGCTTCTTGCCAGATTGGTAGATGGCATCATAAAAACGCTCAAGCACACGCGGCACGGCGCACATCATCGTGGGATGAATCTCACGCATATCGGAAGCAATAGTTCCCAAACTCTCAGCATAGTATATTGACATGCCACGGTATTGGTAGCAATAGTTCAGCGCACGTTCATAAGCATGGCATACGGGCAAGAAGCTAAAAGCCTTATTGGAAGTGTCGCTGATGGTGTAATGGAAGTTGGGGAACTGGTTCATCAGATTGTGGTGCGAAAGCATCACGCCCTTGGGAGTACCTGTAGTACCCGATGTATAAATAATGGTGGCGCATTCCATCTCGTCGACGGCGGCCTTGCGAGCAGCCAGCTCCTCAACATGCGGATGGTCCTTGCCAAGTTGGAGCAGTTGGTCGAAATAAGGGTATTTTTCACGGTCAATCATGGTGTACACCATCTTGACATTGGGCGCATCAGGCAGGATATTGGTCACCTTGTTCATGACGGAGAGACCATCGATGATGACTAACTTGGCATCGCAGTCGTGCAGGATATAGCGATAGTCTTCCTCGCTGATGGTGGGATACACCGGCACGTTGATGGCTCCGACTTGGCTGATGGCCATGTCGAGCATGTTCCATTCAGGACGATTGGTCAGAATCATGGCTACCTTGTCGCCTTTCTCAATACCTAATTCAATGAGGGCGTAACTGAGATAGTTGGCGTGTTCCTGATAGCTGCGTGAGCTATAGTTCACCCATTGTCCATTCTTCTTTCCAGCAAGGGCCACCTGCTGATCGGGATACTTCTCTACATAGTGGTCGAGAAGGTCAAATACTCTTTTTATTTCCATAATCAATTCCTTTCAATGAAAGAGCAAAAATAGGAAAAAACTACGTTGCTTCACTTTCCACAAAGGAAAATGTTGAGTTTTTCACTGTTTTTGACATTCAATTCGATCAAGGTTTTTGAAAATTAGGCCTTTAGGCAAAGGCATACCAAGGCCGCCAAAACCATCAGCAAAGGGATAATCTTGCTGCGGATGTTTTCTTCCTTGAAACCGAAGATGCCGTAGACAAACGACACTACGAGACGTACCCCATAGAGAATGAGCGGGATGAGCACCACCTTGGCGGCATCCTGCTTCAAACCAGTGAGATAGATAATGTCGGCCACGGTGACGAAAACCGCCATAGCTACAATACCCCAACGCCAATCAAAAGGTTGTTTTTTGCGGGTCGGGAACCAAATTGCGAAAAACAGCACGGCCATCATCAGGAAATCATAGATGGTGTACCAAGCCTGTATGGTAGAGGGCGAGATGCTTTCCTTGCTAAGGAGGAACTTGTCGTAGACACCGCTCAAAGCCACTAGGATGGCTGAACCCAGCAACATGTACACCCATTTGTCCGACCTAAAATTGATACCCTCCAACTTCCCAGAACGGTTCATGAAATAGAACGATATAATGGCCAAGACCACACCCGTCCCTTGAAGCCAAGTCAGGCTCTCACGAAAAACAATGAACATCAGTATGACCGTAATAGCCGGGCGCAGCTGGTTGACGGGCCCCACCACAGTGATAGGTAGATGCTTCATGGCCGAGTAGCTGAACATCCATGATGCAAGGATAAGGGCTGTCTTACCCAATATCAACAGATGCTGTCGGGCGGTCAGCGGCTCAATGTAAAGCTTTGACATAATGCCGCTCACAAACCATTCGGGCTGGTATTTCGACAGCAGCACAAACGGCACGAACAACAGTCCACTGATTAAGGTGCTGTAAAAAAGGACGGGAATAATGGCGTTGCCGACGACAGTCTGCTTCTTGAAGATATCGTAAAAGCCCAAAAGGACGGCTGATGTCAAAGATAAGATTACCCACATGGTGTCTTGGTTTGAGGCTGCAAAAATAGGACTTTTTTGTTGGATTAACGTGTCAAATCAATATAAACGGGCAAGTGGTCACTGAAACCGCCGAAATAACGCGGACCGATGTAGGTACGGAACAACTTCTTACCGTGATAGGTCTCATCGTCTTCCAGCATGAAGTCGGCATGGAAGATGCGAGCACTACCCTCCTGATAATGAAGTCCTTTACTATCGTCCATCACGGCGGGTGTGACGATGATTTGGTCGAAAATCTGCCAGTCGGTCTGGTGCTTCAGGGTACCCTCAAAGTCCAAACCGTTGTTCTTCCCGAACAGATTGACGAGACAGCCGTCTTCCATCTCGCTGGGATGGCGCGCCCGTAACACATCGTATACACTTGGGTCGGTGGGGCAATCATTCAGGTCACCCATCATGATGACTTTGGGTTGGTAGCCTTCGGGGGCTGCCGCCACGATGGAATCCACCTTGGCGCGGAGCAAGGCAGCGGAACAGGCCCTGGAGCCCACCGTTTCCAACTCGCCGCTGTAACGGCTGGGCCAGTGATTGACGAAGACGTGAATGGTATCAGCGGTTTGAGTCGGCCCTTCTACAGGCTCAGGGATCTCCACAGAAATAAACTTTGCATAAAGAATATCGCGAGAATGATATGCTGTGTCTTCGGGATTGTAATACGGAAACACCGCACTCTCCACCAGTTGGAAATGGTCGATGGAATACACGATGGCTGGGTCGATGCCGCGCTTGTCGGGACCTTCGTAATGCACCCAACGGTAGTTATGCTTTTTCAGCGGGGTTTGCTCAAAAAGAGCACTCAGCACGTACTCGTTCTCCACCTCACACATTCCAAGGATACCCAAAGGGCGGTTCTCCGACATGGCCAAAATGGCTTTGTACATATTGTTGCGCTTGCGGTAAAAACGGCTTTTCGTCCAATGCTGCATGCCCTCCTCGGTAAAGGCATTATACGATTTCGTGCTATCCACAAAGGGGTCGAAAAAGTTCTCCATGTTCCAGAACGCGATACGAACAGAAGATGGCTCTTTTTGTGCATGACACACAACTGGAGACAAGACCAACGCCACAATAAAGAGTCGAACGAAACGTTTCATAGCAACAATAATTCGCTGCAAATTTAATGAAATCTTTAGATTCGGCGAAACGAAGTAAGTCAATTGTTTTTATTTTTGCACCATGAAATCGAAATTGGTCATCTTGCTGCTGTTTGTCTCAAGCCTTGGCTTCGCCCAAAACGCCCATTTCTGGGACGGTATCGAGACCTTCGACGGACCCACAAACAACAACCCAATCTTGGCTTCGCAGATAGATTTTTATTTCGATAAACTAGTGGTTCCCCTACCCGATTCCATTACGTTGGAAATCAATAAATTGGTTGAAAGGACTGAAAATAACACCAGCCTTCGCGACTTCATTCTTTGGCATCTGCTGGAGAAATATCACCATCCTGAATACATGAGTCAAGACCAAGTATTCGTCTACCTCTATGATGAATACTTCTCAAAACTGAAAATCAAGGAATTGAACGAAACCAACTTGACCCTAATTCGCGAGAAAGCAGAACGCCTGCGCCCGTTGGCCATGTTCAACACAGCTCCCAATTTCTCCATCAATGATTCCATTGACTTACAATCCATTAAAAGCGAATACACGGTGCTGTTTTTCCATGACCACGACTGCGATGTGTGCCATCAAGAACAACGCTCCCTCGATTCGGTCTGCGCCATGCATCCCGAAATCACAGTGCTAGCCATAGACATGAACCCTAGCTCGGGCGGATTGGATCACCAGGCATTGTTCGACCTTTACGATATCGAAGCTACGCCCTTGCTTTATGTCCTCAACAAGGACAAACGCATCATTGCCAAGAAGATACGGGCGCGACAAATCCCTTTGGTCATAAAATGATTCGTTTCATTTCGTCCAGTTTTGCAACAGCCTCTTCATAAAGTCTCCATTGCGCCCGCGTACGGACCAGATTATGGTGGGCATATTTAATCTTATAATAGGTGTTGCCATTGATGTAATCCGTGAGAAAACGCACGGCCTGCATGTATGGGAACAACGTTGCCGCATAGGGTAAATTCTCCCTCTCAATGGGTAGCAAGAACGACTTAGTACCTTCCAGATAGCCTTTTGCAAAGGCCTTGAAAACATCCATGTTGAAATGTATGTTGTCCAAATCGGGTTCATCTTCGGCACCCGTACTGGCCGCCGAACGCAAAAAGTCGCCAAAATCCGAGAAGACGAAGCTCGGCATTATGGTATCCAAATCAATGATACACAATACATTGCCATCCTTATCGAAGAGCATATTGTTCACCTTGGTATCGCAGTGACAGATACGCTTCGGCAACTTGCCCTCACGGAACAGCCTCTCAGCCAAACACATCTCGTCGGCCACCGCCCTAATCTTGTCCACGAACTTCTGCACCTCCACCTCGCGCATTTGTCCCACTCGATCTTCTACAATAGCATCCTCCATCTGTTTCAGGCGGAACTCAATGTTGTGGAAATCCGGAATGATTTCCCCTATCGGAGCCTCCAAATCCGTCAGCAACGACTCGAAATCGCCAAAGGAACGACCGGCGTAATAAGCATATTCAGGCGTGACGGCCTCGTAGGTGTAGCTGTCGGCAATGAAATCCATTACACGCCAATATTTTCCATCCTCAACGACATAAGTCTTGCCCGTGTCGGCCTTAAGAAAACGCAAGACCCTTCGATCGACGTCTTTAACACCCTGGTTTTCATATTTCTGTCGAATGTGATTCGTCACAGCTTCAATGTTGTTCTGCAGCATGTCCACATCCGTGAAAACAGCGTTATTGATGCGCTGCAACACATATTTGGGCGTGCCGTCCTTTATTATTTTATAGGTGTCGTTGATGAGGCCATTGCCCAAAGGCTCAATACTTGTGATGGCATTCTGGTCGATAAAGTGGCCTGCGATGTTGAAAAGTGCGTTCATGAGATAAAAATTATTTGCGAAGATAGGGATTTTTTCTAATTTTGCTTTCAAAATAATTCATCATCCTATGAAAAACAAGATTTTACACCTCATCTTTGGCCTGGTTTTATTGACTTTGGCCACCTCATGCTGCCAACAATCACAATCGCAAGATCAAGTGCGCATGGGAAATTACTCTATCGTCCACAACACCATCGTCTTCGACGAGCCACAACGCATCGAAGGACAAAAGAGTGTCCTTCAACTCGCCGTCGACCCCATCGAGAACGTCCGTATCGGCTACATCGGATTAGGTATGCGCGGCTATGATGCCGTGGATCGTATCACCTACATCGATGGCGTGACCGTCGTAGCTCTCTGCGACATTGAGCCTGACCGCGTCGAAGCCGTGCAGACCAACATCCTGGAAGCCAGAGGACTGCCACGCGCCACCGCCTATACGGGCCGTGAAGCCTGGCGCGAACTCTGCGAGCGCGATGACATCGACCTCGTCTACATCTGCACCAACTGGCAGACCCACGTCATGATGGCTATCTACGCCATGCAACACGGCAAACACGTGGCTGTAGAAGTGCCTGCCGCAACCTCCATAGAAGAATGCTGGCAACTCGTCGACGTGGCTGAGCAAACCCAACGCCATTGCATGATGCTCGAAAACTGCTGTTATGACTTTTTCGAACTGACTGCACTCAACATGGCCCAAAAAGGTATGTTCGGCGAACTCATCCACGGAGAAGGTGCCTATATCCACAATCTGGAGCCCTACTGGCACGAATATTACGAGAACTGGCGCCTTGAGTTCAACCAAAGCCATTCAGGTGATGTCTATCCTACCCACGGCCTCGGGCCCCTCTGCCAAGCCTTCAATATCCACCGCGGCGACCGCATGAAGACCTTGGTCAGCATGAGCACACCGTCCTACAAAGGCAAGAAAGTCGCACAGGAAATGATGGGCACCGACGAATTCGCCAATGGCGACATGACCACCACCATGATTCAGACTGAAAAGGGCAAGACCCTGCTCATCGAACATGACGTCTACACTTATAGGCCTTATAACCGCTTGTATCAGCTCACTGGCACTGAGGGTTTTGCGAACAAATACCCTTCAGCGGGTTTCACCTTGCTTGATGACAAGTTGCCCGCAGGTTTCCTCGCCGAAGGGCAACACCTGAACCCACACGGATTTGTACCTGCCGACGTGCGCGACAAACTTTTGAAAGACTACCTCCATCCTATCGCTGTTGAAATCGAGGAAAAAGCCAAGGAAGTGGGCGGTCACGGCGGCATGGACTTCATCATGGACTACCGACTCATCTATTGCCTGCACCACGGCCTGCCGCTCGACCAAGACGTCTACGATGCCGCCGAATGGTCATGCCTCGGCGAGCTGACAGCAGCCTCCATCACCAACGGTGGAATGCCAGTGTACATGCCCGACTTCACGCGCGGCGACTGGGACAAAGTCCAAGGTTACAAACACGCCGAATAAACCGTTATTTCGCAAGCCAGAAATTGCGAGAAAAGAGCAGCAGGACAGTGGTGATTTCCAGACGTCCCACCAGCATATCAAAGGAAAGCAGCCATTTGGCAAAATCTGGGATATTGGCAAAAGTACCGCTAGGTCCTGTAATACCTGAGCCTGGGCCATAGTTACTGAAACAGGTCAGGAACGAAATGGCCGATTCTTCCATGCCCATTCCCGTCCCCGTGAGCAGCACCACATTGCCCATAAAGAGCAGGATGAATAGGGAGAAAAAGGACACCACGCGTTTCACCGCCAAATCGTCGACAATCTGTCCCGACACCTTGATCGTGTACATACTCGAAGAGTGTATCAGCTCGTTGACGGTCTTCTTGACATACCTCAGCAATACGATGACACGCACCATCTTGATGCCACCGCTCGTAGAACCTGCGCAACCACCCACAATCATCAGCAGTACTGTCGGGATAAGGAAGAGACGACCCCAAAGGTCGTAGTCATAGTTGCTGCCCTGAAAACCTGTGTTCGACAGCAATGCCACCACATGGAACAACGAGGTGCGAACGCGCTCGTCCCAAGTCTGGGGATACGCGGCCAACTGTTCTTCGGTGCTAAGACCAAAACGGGGAGCGAAATAAAACAGGATGACAAACAACAGCATAAACCCAAAGATGCCGACCAAATACCAACGCAACTCCTCATTGCGCCGAATCACGTCAAAGCGACGGTTGAACAGGAAATAATACATCGCGAAATTGACACCCGAAAGGAGCATAAACACGATGCATACCCACTCTACATAATGCGAATGGAAGAACCCGATGCTGGCTTGATGGGTACTAAAACCGCCCGTAGCAATGGTAGTAAGCGCATGACACACAGCATCAAACCTATCCATTGGGCCTAGATAATACATCAAGGCGCATAACAGGGTCAACACGATATAGATAATCCACAGCAAGCGTGACGTAGCCTGCATGGTAGGCGCCAATTTCTCAACGCTCAATCCAGGGGCTTCGGCAGCAAAAAGCGACATCTTCTTCGAGCCTTTTGCCACCATTGGGATGAATGCCAAAGTGAACACCACTACACCCAAACCGCCTAACCACTGCATCAGGCTGCGCCAAAACAGGATACCGTGCGGCTGGGAATCAATATTGTTAAGAATGGTGGCACCCGTGGTCGAAAAGCCCGACATGGTCTCAAAAAACGCATCGGTGACGTTGTCAACCGTGCCGTACATCAAAAACGGCAGCATCCCAAAGAAGGAGAAAAGCAGCCATGAAAGTGCCACTACCATGAAAGAATCACGGATTTGCAAGACTTTATGACCTTTGCGTCCTATGTTGAAAAGCAACAATCCGACGCTGCCCGCCAAGGCTGCCGTGAGAAGAAAACAACGGGAATCACTCTCCCCCGTCACACGCTGATAATGCCACGCCACCGCTGCGGTCAGCAGCAATGCCGCTGCCTCAATCAGTAACAGGACACCAAACAGCTTGCTTTTCATGTTTCTTCATCATTGCCACGGTTGTGCCCAACCGTCGCCATAGTCGAAATCGTCCTCGTCGTCATCCTCTTCTTTGTAGGAATGGTCGTCGTAGGGTTTCAGCCACGTCCTGAACTTCTCCGAGGCAATGGCCGTAATCTCACCATCGGCCTCGGGCGACACCGCGATGTCGATTTCGTCTGCGGCCAACTCTTTCAGCCAATGCTCCAACTCTGAGAAGCCCATGTCTGTCACAGTATAGCCTTCCCAGTCACCTTGGGCGGCCTTTCTCGCCAAGGCCTCCGATTCCCAAAGCGGAATGTACGGCTCACCATCGTTGTCTTCCAACATGGCGAAGAAGCCTTCCTTTGCCTCCAAGAGCCACACCTTCCGCGTCTCAAGAATTGCTGCGATGAATTGTTCGAGTTTGTTTTCCATGGCTTAGTGTCCTTTGTGTTGTTGCATCTTGGCCTGCTGTTTCTGCGCCTCCTCCAAACGTTTCATGAAGTTTGACTTCTTCTGGGGTTTGCGTTTGTTCTCCTCGATGGTGGCACGCACCTTATCCTCATTGATCATCTTACGGAATATGAACATCTGGATAAAGGTGATGATATTGACCAGCATGTAGTAATAACTCAATCCCGATGAATAGTTGTTGAAGATACCGAAGAACATGATGGGCATCAGATACATCATCCACTTCATGGGTTTCATCTGCGGGTTGCTCGAGTAATCCATCTGCTTGTTATTAACGTAGGTGTAGATGAACGTAGTGATGGTCATGAGCAAGGTGAACAGGCTAAGGTGGTCCATGCCAAGAATCTTGGGGAACTCAAGGATGCTGTCGTAAGTGGAAAGGTCGTCAGCCCAAAGGAAAGGTTGCTGACGCAACTCAATACTGGCAGGGAAGAAACGGAAGATGGCGATGAGGATGGGGAACTGCAGCAAAGCAGGCAGGCATCCCGAGGCAGGACTCACACCAGCCTGACGTTGCAGGTTCAGCACGGCCTGTTGTTTCTTCATGGCATCCTCTTCCTTGGGGTATTTCTCGTTGATGGCTTCCATTTCGGGTTTCAAAACGCGGGTGATGGCCGATGATTTGTATGACTTGAACGCCAAGGGGAAGAGCAAGGTTTTGATAAGGATGGTCAGGATGAGAATGACGATACCATAATTCCATCCGTAGCTACTCAACCAGTTGAACACGGCTATGACACCATAATTAATCCATCTGATGAGGAAGAACCGACCCAAATTGATTTGGTCCTGCAATCCGATGCCATAGGCACGCAGGGTCTTGAAATGGTTGGGGCCGAAATAAAGCTGCATCGGGATGACGTTGTCCTCTGTCCTCACGTCGTAAGGAATCTCAATGTTCGCTGACATCGACTTGAAATAGCGCGGGTTGCTTGACTTGCGGGTCTGCATGGCCATACGGCCGTTCTCAAACTCTTTCTTGGCGACAATCACATTACAGAAGAAACGCTGCTTGAACGACACCCATTTCAACTTATGGGTAACGGTTTGCTCGCTGTCCTTGTTCACGGCAAGATAGTCGACGTCCTTGTCGTTGAGTGAGCGGTAATACACCGACTCATCGGCGAAACGGTCGGTGCTCTTTTCCTGCTTCATCATGTCTACCGCCCAGTCGATAGTCAGGTAATCGGCAGTAGTGGCAATCACATCGCGCAGCCCGACGGTGTGAATATCGAAATCAAGCATATAGTTGTCGTAACGCACCGTATAGACGAATTCGAGATATTTTTGCGCGTCGTCGGTAGGCAGGCGAAGGGCGAAGACCAGGCTGTCGTTCTCTCCTACCGTCATGTCACCACCCGAATAGGGCCGACCGTTCAGATAAGGCTGGAAGTAAAACTGCGACGTGTTGACGATGCGGTTGTTGGCGAAAAATGACAGGTCAAACTTGGCCGTCTCAGGGTCAAAGGTAATGAGCGGCAATGAATCATACGTCTTATAATCCTTCAGTTCCACCTGTTTCAAGAAGCCGCCTTTGGTGCTGAACGTGAGGCGCTGCAACTTGTTTTCAATGGTGAACAGCCGTTCCTCTCCTTCGGCCGCTGATGCGAAGACACCGTATTTGTCGCGCATGGCAATTGACTTCTGATTGGCAAGCGTAGCCGAGTCAGTGTCGGCGACAAGAGCCGAATCAGCTAATTGGGCCAAGGCCTCTGCCTGACGCTGTTGTTCGACTTGTCGCAACGAGTCCAAAGCCATCTGCTCCAGCCGTGCCTGACGGATGGAATCTTGAATATGCTGTTGCTTGGCAAGTTGCTCCTTCGAAGGAGACATGAAATACATCCAGCCGAAAAGGATGGCCGCGATGAGGATAAAACCGATTAAAGTGTTTTTATTGTTCATTAGGTTTTGAATTGCAAATAAGGCGGCAAAGATACAAAAAAAAGTGTCCCGCGGGACACTTTTTCAAGATGTGATAGGATTTTACCAGATTAATAGTATCTATAGCTCTTCACCTGACCGATGTGGCGAGCGAGGCGGACCACCTGGTTGCTATAGCCGAACTCGTTGTCGTACCATAGATATAGGATGACCGTCTTGCCATCGGCGCTGACCTTGGTGGCCGGGGCGTCGAAGATGCAGGCGCAGCTGTCGCCGATGCCATCACTCGAGACAAACTCGGTGTTGTTGCTGAAACGAATCTGTTCGATGAGGTTGCCCTCCAAGCAGGCTTTACGGAAGGTCTCGTTGACTTCCTCAACGGTGGTTTCACGCTCAAGGTCGAGGGCAAGAACGGCCAGCGACACATCTGGCGTAGGAACACGTACGGCGTTGCTCGTCAGTTTGCCTTTCAACTCAGGCAGAGCCTTGGCAGCAGCCTTGCCAGCACCCGTTTCGGTGATGACCATGTTCAACGGGGCCGAACGGCCACGACGCTCCTTCTTGTGGTAGTTGTCCAACAGGTTCTGGTCATTGGTGTAGCTGTGGATGGTCTCGATATGGCCCTTGATAATACCGAAGTTGTTCTGCATAACCTGCAAGCCAGGTACGATAGCATTGGTGGTGCAACTGGCAGCTGAGAACACATGCTCGTTCTCCAGGTCGAGGGTGTCTTGGTTGACACCATAGACCACATTCGGGATGTCACCCTTACCAGGAGCCGTGAGCAACACCTTGGACACGCCCTTGGCTTGCAAGTGACGTTCCAGCGACTCCCTGTCGCGGAAGGCACCCGTGTTATCAATCAACAGAGCATCATGGATACCATATTCTTCATAATTCAGGTCCTCGGGGTTCTTGGCTTCGAGGAAGAGTATCTTTTGGCCATTGACCATCATGGCATTCTCGCCTTCAACGGGTGTGCACACGCCGTGGAAGTAACGGTGCACCGAGTCGGTGCGGAAAAGGTTGATACGTTTGGCGATATCTTCGGGCGAATTTTTGCGGGTAACAATGGCGCGGACGCGAAGGGCATCACCGCGGCCAGCCATCTCCGTCATTTCGCGGCAGAGGATACGACCAATACGACCGAAACCGTAAAGGATGACATCCTGCACCTTATTGCTGCGCGGAACGGCATCAATGATATAGCCGAGCTTGTCGCGGACAAAGGCTGTGACATCGTTGTTGTAATTCTCATGCTCGTCAGTCCATTCCGAGTTGAGACGACCAAGGTCGATGCGGGCGGGTGCGAGGTTCTCGGCCAGCAGTGCCTTGGCAATGAGCAGCGAGTCCTGCACACGGACGGGCTTGCCCAACACATTGGCGGCACGGAGATGCTTGTTCAAGATCTTTCCAGATCCACGGTTGACCAACAGCGAACGTAACATAATGAGTTCCACTGACTTGTCATACCATAACCTACCAACGATATTGATAAGTTCATTGGCGGCTTTTTCGTTTTCATTCCATGCCTTCAAAGAGGTTTCGAAATTGTCGTTGTTCATGACAGTAGTTTTTTGTTCGTACTTATAGATTAAAGTTGAATTTGGGGCAAAGATAGGGATTATTTCATCGTGTGCAAAAAAAAGGAGAAAAAAAAGCATCATTTTGCGAAACCTATTGAATGATTTATTATTTTTGCCCAGTTTGTTTCAAACATCCAACTAATTCAAATCATTCACATTAAAAAGTTATCGTTATGAAAAAGACTTTAGCACTTTTAGCCATTACGGCTTTTCTGGCTGTAGGATTCTCTTCCTGCAAGCAACTGAACTGCAAATGCACTGCAACAGGCTATGCCTCCGATGAGTATCTGAACGAAGTTCTTGAAAGACACATCAACGACTGCGTCGAAATCGCCGACAGCGGTGAGACCATTTACGACAGCGGCATCGCAGTCACTTGCGAATACTAATTCCTATACAGGCCAAGCCTGCTGACAAAAAAATTTGCGCGACCCTTCTTGTCATTTCAGGAAAAATCTGTACTTTTGCAGCCGAAACCTCGGGTAGGTTTTAGTTAATTCATTCATAATCAACTTAAAACAACAAATTATGCCTGCAAAAATCAGATTGCAAAGACATGGCAAGAAGGGTCAGCCCTTCTATCACATCGTAGTTGCCGACTCTCGCGCGCCACGTGATGGCAAATTCATTGAGAAAATAGGTACCTACAACCCGCTCACCAATCCCGCCCAGATCAACCTTAAGTTCGACAGGGCTTTGTATTGGTACAGCGTTGGCGCAGTTCCGACTGACACAGCCCGTTCGCTGCTCAGCAAGACTGGCGTCATGATGAAGTATCACCTGATGCGCGGTGTCCAGAAAGGCGCCATGACTGAGGAACAAGCCGAAGTCAAGTTCCAGAACTGGATGAAGGAGAAGGAAGCCAAGATCGCCGGCATCGCCAAAGCTAACGAAGAAAAAGCCCGTGGCGAGAAGAAGACCCGTTTGGAAGCTGAAAAGCAAGTGAACGAGACACGCGCCGCCGAGATTGCCAAGCGCAAGCTCGCTGAAATGGAAGCCAAGAAGGCTGAAGAGGCTCAGGCTGCCGCCGAAGAAGCCGCTGAAGCTGCTGCAGAGGAAGCTCCCGTTGAGGAAGCCCCCGCCGCCGAAGCTCCTGCTGAAGCCTAATCTGGAATATTTCAGAAAACACAAGAATCCGCTCCCAATCGAGCGGATTTTTTTATTTTTGCCGCAACAAAACAACGAGAAATGAACAAATCCAACTTCACCGAGAAATCGAAACTCTACGAGCTGATTGCCTGCAACCCCAAGCTGTTGCCCCTGTTATCACGCTTCGGCATCCAACTGGGCTTTGGCGACCGCAGTGTGGACGAGGTATGTCGCCAGAACCACGTCAGCACCCGACTTTTTTTGCAAGTGTGCAGACTTCACTTCGACCACAGCGCACCTATCCGCATGGCAACCCCCGACAATGCCGACCTTGACAGCCTCTTATCCTACCTCAACGCCTCACACCGCGACTATCTGGACGAACGGTTTCCGCACATCGAGGAACATTTGGAGCGCATCATCAAGGCCGCCGGACCCAAATACGGCAATATGCTCGACCATTTTTACAACGAGTACAAACGCGAGATGGTGAAGCACTTCCAATACGAAGAAGAGGTAGTGTTCCCCTACATCACCTCTTTGCGCAAGGGCGAAAAATCGAACTACAGCATCGACCAATTCAGACACAACCACAGCAACATTGAGGATGCCCTTGAGGACATGACCAACATCCTCATAAAATACCTGCCAGGTGACATTTTGCCCTCCGAGCGCATCTGCATCGCCACCGACATCATGGAACTCTCTGCCGACCTCATCAGCCACTCGCTCATTGAAGAGCACATCCTCATACCCTATGTCGAATCCTTAGAAAACGTCAAGCCATGAGTAACCGCGTCATCCTTTGTGAAGCCTCGGAAATCATCACGACGGGACTCTACGAAATCATCCAAAGCATCACAGGTTTCGATGTCGTCATGCGTTTGGACACTCCTGAAAACCTCATGGAGAAATTGCTGACATCCAACGCCAACACCTTGATAATAAACCCATTGCTACTCGGTTTCAACAGTCAAAGTTTTCTCTCCCAATTGACCAAGGAAAACCCACATTTGACCTGCATCGCATTGGTGACCACTTATATGGAAGAGTCGTCACTAAAAAACTATGACGGCATCATTGGCGTAGGTGACAGCAAGTTGAAAGTCATCAACAAACTGAACCAAATCGCCCAAAGCGACAAAAGTGAGAAATCCGACGACGTGGAACTCTCAAAACGCGAAATCGATGTGCTAATTGCAGTAGCCAAAGGTATGATGAACAAAGAAATCGCCGACCAAATGAACATCTCCATCCACACCGTCATCTCGCACCGCAAGAACATCACGCGCAAGACTGGCATCAAATCGGTGTCGGGTCTCACGGTATATGCGTTGTTGAACAATTTAATCGACGAAACTGAGGTCTATAAATGATTCTTGAAAAACACGAATGCCTCGTTTTTGATGTAATCACGCAATTCGCGACAGGCCCCCAAAGAGGTCGGACACAATGAATCAGGGCATTCGTAAACCGCATCAAAACTCTTCAGATCAATTGCTCCAATAGGTTGCGGAACATAACCATCCAAATCAACCAAGCATTCTTTCATCACATCAACAACCAGTGAATCAATGTATTGCGATGGATTTTTCCCCACAGAAACCGCTTCTATAGAAGTGGAATAATCGTTGAGGAAGGCCGCAGCCATAGGGCCACAGCAGGCATCTGTTTCGGTGACGACAAGGACTCTCATTCCTATTATAATTAGGCACAAAAGTAAGTCTAAAAATCCAAATCGCAAGATTTTTGGCAAGAAATTGCAAACATAAGAGACGATTTGCTATCTTTGCACCCAAATCGAAAATTCTCTAGAATAGAAAACAAGATATTGAATTCGAAAATCTAAAACACACATTACAATGGGAAGAGCATTTGAATACCGCAAAGCGGCCAAGCTGAAAAGATGGGGACACATGTCAAGAGTGTTCCCGAAACTCGGAAAACTGATTACCATCGCTGCCAAGGAAGGTGGCCCCGACCCAGACATGAACCCCAAACTCCGCCAGGCCATCCAGAACGCCAAGGCCGAGAATATGCCCAAGGACAACATCGATGCCGCCATCAAGCGCGCCACCGACAAGGACGCTGCCAACCTCGTGGAAATCTGCTACGAAGGCAAAGGCCCCTACGGAATCCAGTGCATGGTGGAATGCGCCACCGACAATACGACCCGCACCGTGGCCAACGTGAAGTCCTACTTCAACAAGTGCGGCGGTTCATTCCTGCCCATCGGCTCATTAGAATTCATGTTCACTCGTAAAGCCGTCTTTGAGATTGAGATGCCCGCTGGCATGGACAAAGACGAATTGGAACTTGAACTCATCGACTATGGTCTGGACGAAATCACCTCTGAGACCGATGAAGAAGAAGGCACCACCACGACCACTGTCTACACCGCTTGGACCGACTACGGCACTATGCACGATGCCCTCGAAGAGCGCAAGATCAACATCGTGAAAGCCAACCTGCAACGTTTCCCCAACACCACCGTCAGCTTCACCGACGAACAGATGGTGGAAATCGAGAAGTTCTTGGACAGACTCGACGAAGACGAAGACATCCAAGCCGTATATACAAATATGGAATAACACTGATAAAACCCAAACTGCCAAAATCACAATGAGTTGGATTGAATCCTTGGATGAAAAGCTGACGCAATACACCAACACGGAATTTGAGTACATCGAAACCAGTGACATCAAAGAAGCCGAAAAAATAGATTATGGTGCAACTGGCATCTATATGGAGGCCACGGTCATCTATTTCGAAATCAAGAATATACCTTTCATGCTCAAGGAGAATGGTCGACGCAAGACCGCCTTGGCATACACGATGTACAGAGAGGTGCTGAAGACCATTGCGGACAAAAGCGGTGCCTTCGTCAACTGTTTTGCACCCAATGCTTTTCTGGTTGTTTATCCTGGTCGTGAGGATTCCTCTCCCGAGGCGGTGAAAGGTGCCATGAAGATCGTCTATGCCCTTTCCGAGACTTACAAGAAGCAGTTTTCCACTATCAACGGATTGGAGTTCTCGATGGGTCTCTGCCACGGGCATATCATGGGCTCGAAAAACCCATCGGACTGCGGCTACGAAAATATGACCTGGTTCGGAACATGCATCTATAAAGCTATCAGAATCAGCAAGGAATGCGGCCGGCCGTTCTACATTGGCATTCCGAGCAGCCTATACCATACCCTTGACGAAGAACTCAAGCGAACCACCCGTCGCATCTTGGGAATCAAGAAACCCGTTGAGATTTGGAACAAAATCAGTTATCAATACGAAAACGTCAAGAAGCATCTGTACCAAACCAACCACAAGATCCCGATTGAGGACGAAGCGTAATAAACTGCCCGAACTTCCGTTATCATAAAAACAATTGATTACAATGAGGTTCCGCCCAAGGCATTTGACCCGCATCGTGCTGACAATCATAACAGTGATAGCCGCCTCCCGTCTTTTCGGGCAGGCGCGCTTTCCTTTTATGACCCCCGAGGTTGACTCCATCTGCCAAAGCACCCTCGAATACGTACAAATCAAATACCTGTTATTGCGGCAACAAGAACAAGTGGGGCTGGAGATAAAGCAACTTGAAAGCACCATCGGTGCCTTGAACAAAAGCCATACCGAGTTGCTTAACGAGCAACAAGCCATCGAAAGCGAACTGGCCACCATCAACAAGTACCTCGACTCACTCGCTCCCAAACGTCCCGACGGTCCGCGTCCCAAAGAAAACATCATCGACATTTTATACGAAAGGCTCTCCTTTCATGGTACCTACGGCTTGAACATCAATCAATTGGCACTTTCCAACTGGGCGGCTGGCGGTGAAAGCTCATGGGCTGGCAAAACCTTTGCCAACTTCACCCTACTCGACCACAAGAAAACTTTTGAACAAAAGCTTACAGGGGCCTTCGCTTTCGGCATCTCACGTTTCGCCGACAAGCGCATCGAGAAACAGGACGACAAAATCGACCTCACCTACGCGCTTTCGCTTAACAGCAAGACCCGATGGAGCCTTTCCATGGTCTCCACCTTCAACACGCAGTTCGCCAACGGCTATAAATATCCCAACGACTCCACCGTAATCTCCAGTTTCTTTGCACCTGCCTACCTTACCGTCTCCGCCGGTTATACCTACAAGACAAAAAACGAGCATTTCCAGATTTTCCTCAGCCCTATAGCAGGCAAAGTCACTTTCGTGATGAACCAGGAATTGGCTGACTTGGGTAGCTTCGGCGTGAAAAAAGGCTATTATGACCAAGACAGTCTTTGGATTCCCGGCGAGAACATCGCCACTGCCTTGGGTGTCAACCTGATTGTCAACTACAAGCAGCCCCTTGGAAAAAACGTCATCTACACCACAGTGTTCAACACGTTCTACAACTACACGGAAAAACGCGACGACGACCGCGTAAGAATCGACTTCAACTGGGAAAACACACTTAACTTTACCATTAACAAATACATCACAACGATCCTGTTCGTCCATCTGAAATACGACCACAACGCCACCTTCCCCGTCATAGGAATCATCAACGGAGAGGAAGTCGTGATTGACAACGTACCCAAACTGCAATTCAAGGAATCACTAGGCATTGCCTTTGTGCATAACTTCTAAATCAACTGAAAATGAACATCTTAGTAACAGGCTGCAAAGGCCAATTGGGAACCGAGCTACAGAAAATCGCTGCAAGCGACACGAAGCATCATTGGCTCTTCACCGACATTGACACGCTTGACATTTGCGACAAGGCCGCTGTCGAAGCATGTTTCGAGGCCAATCATATCAACGCTTGCATCAACTGCGCGGCTTATACCGCGGTCGACAAGGCCGAGGATGAACCGCAACTGGCCACCTTGGTCAACACCTTCGCCCCGAAAGTGCTGGCCGACGCCTGCAAGAGATACAATGCCTTGCTGCTCCATATCTCCACCGACTATGTTTTCGGTGGCGATGCCAACGAGCCATACAAGGTCGATGATCCCATCAACCCGCAGTCAGTGTATGGCGGCACCAAAGTTGATGGAGAGCGCCTCATCCGTGAAAGCGGCTGCAATTACATGATTGTACGCACCGCATGGCTCTATTCCTCCGTTGGGAAGAACTTCGTGAAGACCATGCTCATGCTGGGTGACACAAAAGACGAAATCAACGTGGTGGCTGACCAGAAGGGTTGTCCCACCTGGGCGCACGACCTAGCCGTGGCACTTATGGCTTTGCTCAACAAGAACGGCAAAGATGCCATTCACGAGACCTTCCATTTCACCAATGAAGGACAAATCACCTGGTACGATTTCGCCACCGCCATTATGGAAATCGGCGGGAAGACCTGCAAGGTAAACCCGATAACGACCGACCAATACCCTACCAAAGCCAAACGACCCGCTTATAGTGTTCTGGATTTGAGCAAGATAAAGGAATTTGCTGAGATCAAGATACCGTTTTGGCGGGACAGTCTGGTGAAATGCATTGAAGAGTTAAACAACAACTAAAACATATAACAACATGAACAACATCGACCATAAAATCATCGAAAGAGCAAAATCGTGGCTCACAGAACAATACGATGAAGAAACGAGAAAGAGCGTGCAATACATGCTCGACAACGATCCCAATGAACTCACCGAGAGTTTCTACCGCAACCTTGAGTTCGGCACGGGCGGACTGCGCGGCATCATGGGTGCCGGCACCAACCGCATGAACATCTACACCGTGGCTATGGCCACCCAAGGCTTCGCCAACTACATCAAGCAGATGAATCCTGGCAAAAAAGACTTGAGCGTCGCCATCTCGTATGACGGTCGCAACAACAGCCCCGCCTTCGCTAACGTCACCGCTGATGTGATGTCAGCCAACGGCATCAAGGTCTACATCTTCGACTGCCTCCGTCCCACACCCGAGCTTTCATTCGCCGTACGCGAGATGAAATGCGATGCCGGCGTGATGGTCACCGCCTCGCACAACCCCAAGGAATACAACGGCTACAAGGCTTATTGGAACGACGGCGGACAACTGGTCAGCCCACACGACAAGAACGTCATCGCCGAAGTCGAGAAGATCACCGACCCTTCGATGGTCAACTTCAAACGCAACCCTGAACTCGTCACCGTGTTGGACGAAAAGTTTGACGACATCTATTTAAATAAGGTGTACGGCCTCTCCCTCTCGCTCGACCTCATCAAGAAGCACAAGGACATGCGAATTGTCTACACGCCTATCCACGGCACGGGTCGCCGCTTGGTGCCCGAAATCCTGAAGCGCAAAGGCTTCGAAAACGTCTATTACGTTGAGGAGCAGATGGTTGTAGATGGCAACTTCCCCACTGTGAAGTCACCCAATCCTGAGGAGCCTGCAGCCATGGCCTTGGCCGTGAAGAAAGCCCAAGAGGTGAACGCCGACCTCGTCATGGCCACCGACCCCGACGCCGACCGCGTGGGCATCGCCGTGAAAGACGACAAAGGCGAGTTTATCCTGCTCAACGGCAACCAAACCGCCAGCCTCTTCGTCTATTACCTGCTGACCCGTTGGAAGGAACTGGGCAAACTCACTGGAAAAGAGTACATTGTGAAGACTATCGTCACCACCGAGCTGCTGTTTGAGATGGCCAAGAAATACAACGTGGACCGTTACGACGTGCTGACCGGCTTCAAGTACATCGCCGATAAAATCCTAGAGCTTGAAGGCAAGAAACAGTTCATCGGCGGTGGAGAAGAGAGCTACGGCTATCTCGCTGGCGACTTCGTCCGCGACAAAGATGCCGTCATCGCCACCAGCATGATCGCTGAGGCTGCTGCCTGGGCTGCAGAACAAGGCAAGACCCTCTACCAACTGCTGATGGACATCTACAAAGAATTCGGTCTATACAAGGAGAAACTTGTCTCATTGACCAAGAAAGGCATCAGTGGCACCGAGGAAATCAAGGCTTTGATGGCTAAGTTCCGCTCCACACCGCCCACTACCATCGCTGGCGACAAAGTAGTCGAAATCCGCGACTACAAGTTACAGGAGGCCAAAGACCTGATGACAGGCAAAGTCACGCCCATCACCCTGCCCAAGAGCGACGTGTTGCAGTTCTTCACCGAAGGCGGCTCGAAAATCACAGTGCGTCCTTCGGGCACCGAGCCGAAAATCAAGTTCTACTTCAGCATAAAGGGCGATGCCTCCATGGGTCTCGATACTGCTATCAAGACACTTGACGAAAAACTCGAGCAGGCAGCCAAGGAACTGACCGAATAACAAATACAACTACAAAAAGGCGGAAAAAATTTTTCCGCCTTTTTGTTGTCCGTATCAAAAAAATATCTACTTTTGCAACCCGAAAGACGGCGGGATAGCTCAGTAGGTTAGAGCGTCGGATTCATAACCCGGAGGTCATGAGTTCAATTCTCATTCCCGCTACATCGACTGAACAGGCTGTAAATCAACAATTTACAGCCTGTTTTTTCTACCAATTTGTTCATACTAATTGATGTGACATGCAAAGAATGAAACACCTAGCGATACTCCTGTTTGGAATGACTCTCTTGACTTATTCCTGCAACAACAGCAGCGAAAAAAAGGACACCCCCAATCCAACAGAAGAGATGGTCATTGATTCTCTAGTAGAGGCCAACACCGAAACGTCCGTGATGGACAACGAAGACGATGGTGACCCCAACATCAAGGCAGCCTCCGCCGATACGATGGAAATGGTGGTCGACAACCATGGCGACCTGGTCGGACGTTATGTGCAAACCAACCAAGCCACCTTTACGGTTTTAGTCCAAGACGATGCCGAAGTTCCAAGATTAGGACATAAAATCGTGGTTTACAAAGCAAAAAATGGTCAGGGAATCGTTTATACGCTTCGCAAAAACGTTAATGTTCGAAAGGAGCCCGATCTAGAGTCTCCTGTAATTACCCAAATCACCTGCGCCGATGGCGACATGCCCGTCACCTATCCCTGTCTCGGGAAAACAAAGGGTTGGTACAAAATCAATGTGAGCGACAAGATAGGCTATGTGCGCCACGATTTGGTGATATGGGACGGGATGGACACTTTCTGACTCATGCCCACAACAACAACCCACCACAGATAATCAAGCCTGTGACAAACAGGTCGATGATACAGAAACCCATGATGTCTTTGGCGTTGAGTTTGGCAATGGCCAAGGCGGGCAACGCCCAGAAAGGCTGTATCAAATTAGTCCAAGCATCACCCCACGAGATGGCCATGCCCGTCAAGCCCGGGTCAACATTCAAGGCAGCACCTGCCGTAAACATAATCGGTGCCTGAATCGCCCAGTGGCCGCCACCAGAAGGGACGAACATGTTCAAGATAGCTGCACAGAAAAAAGTAAACAAAGGATAGGTCTTTGGTGTCGAAATACTTACACAAGCATTACTCACCACTTCGCCTAAACATATGCCCGACTCCCCGACACCTGTAATGATGCCCATAATACCCGCGTAGAACGGAAATTGCAACAAGATGCCTGCCGCGCCACTCACCGATTTTCCAAATGCTTTGACATAGGCCAATGGCGTCCCGTGAAGGATGACTCCCAAAAACAAGAACAGCATGATAACCGCTCCAAGGTCAAAGCTACCTCCCTTGAAAAACAGCTTGATGACCAAGTAGGACAAGCCCAACAAGGCGATAATCCACGAAAGCACGCGGCTGTTTTCCATCTTTTCGGCAGGAGTATCCGATTTAGCTACTGCTTTTTCCTCTTTCTCAAACAAAAGTGAAGGTTCAATGGCCACCACATGCTCCCCTTTGGGATGCATCAGCGCGTTGACCACCACGATGGCCACGATGACCACTGCCACCATGATAAGGTTTTGCGGTGCGAGAATGGTTTGTCCGATGGGGATAGGATGTGTCAATGCTCCTTTCGTCACCGTCTCAAGGTTAGACCCTTCAGTGGCCATGGTCAGCGGGATAGAGCCCGAAAGACCCGCATGCCACACCACAAAACCGCTATATGCCGAAGCGATGAGCAAACGGTAATCCACGCCTTTCAGTTTTTTCGCAATCTCCTTGGCGAAAATGACTCCCACAATAAGTCCGAAGCCCCAATTGAGCCAACAAGCCAAGGCCGAAATGCCCGTCACCAAGGCAATGGCACCGGCAGGCGTCTTAGGCAAGCTTGCCAAAGCACTGATGCCCCTTTTGATGGACGGTGCCGCAGCCAAGGCCGAGCCCGTCACCAGCACCAAGGCCATCTGCATGGCGAAAGCCAACAACGACCACACGCCGTTACCCCAGTGCTCGACCACCTCAAGCGGTGTTTGCTTACACACGGGCATGGCGATAACAAAAGCCAACAAAGTCAAAATGACGGCAAAAATAAAAGGTTCAGGAAGGTACTTCTGAACTAACTTAACGCAAAAACGGATGATTTTTTGGAACATAGTTGTTTAGTTTTCAATTATTCAGTTGTCATTGCGAGGCCGCAGGCCGTGGCAATCTAGAGTCTTGTCTAGATTGCTTCGTCGTACCTCCTCGCAATGACGCAAAGCGTGTCCATATTCGACTTCCTCGAGAAACAACGCTTGTGCAGGCACGGAAGTTCCTGCTTCGCTGCGGTCCTTACGTTCGATGACGGCACGGAACTCCTCCAAGGTCATACGCCCCTTCCCTATCTCCAACAAGGTGCCGACAATGGCCCGCACCATGTTGCGCAAAAACCTGTCCGCCTTGATGCGAAACACCAACAAACCATCCTGCTCAAACCATCGCGCCTCCTGAATCTTGCAGTTGTTGGTCTTCACTTGGGTATGCACCTTCGAGAAACTCGTAAAGTCCTCATACTCAAAGAGCATATCGGCCGCTTCTTGCATTTTGGCAATGTCCAAGTCGCCATAGAGGAAATAGGCATCCTGCATGTGGAACGGGTTTTTCGTGCGCGTGATATAATAATGATAGGTGCGCGACAAAGCATCGAAGCGGGCATGCAACTCGGGTGCCACTTGCCAAATCCGATAGATGACGATATCCTCGGGCAAAAAAGCATTCATCTGATTCGCAAGCGTTTCCGTATCGGCAATCTCTTTGTCAAAATCGAAATGGGCGTAATAGTTCCGCGCATGAACACCCGAGTCAGTTCGACCACAACCTGTTATGGAGACCGGCTGCCCCAATTTGAGGCTCAAACAATTCTCCACCGTCGCCTGCACACTGTCGGAGTGCGGCTGGATTTGATAGCCATGGTAGCGGCTGCCGTTGTAAGCCATATGGATGAAATAACGCGGCATGGTGTAGAATTGACGGCGCAAAGATAGAGAATTTCCGTATTTTTGCACCATGATTTTCCAACTCAACGACGACGACTTCTTCTTTCCGCCTGCAGACCGCGCCAACAAGGACGGCCTCTTGGCCTTTGGTGGCGACCTCTCGTCACGACGTCTCATCATGGCATACGCCAACGGCATCTTCCCATGGTACAGCGAAGATGAGCCGTTGTTGTGGTGGTCGCTCGACCCTCGGCTTATTATCCGTCCCGGCGAGATGAAAGTCAGTAAGTCGTTGCGACACACGCTGAAATCGGGAAAATTCGAGGTGCGTATCGACACCTGCTTTCGGGATGTCATGCTTCATTGCGCCGACACACCACGCAAAGGGCAAGACGGCACCTGGATTCAAGACGAGATGGTGGATGCCTATACACACCTGCATGAACTGGGCATTGCACATTCATTTGAAACCTATCTAGACAATAAATTGGTCGGAGGCTTGTATGGTATAGCCATAGGAAAGACTTTTTTCGGCGAGTCGATGTTCCATACCGTAACCGATGCCTCAAAAGTGGCGTTTTTTCATCTGCACCAGTTTCTTCAGCAACATGATTTCAAACTCATTGACTGTCAGCAAGAAACCAGCCATCTGATGAGTCTAGGAGCCTACGCCATCCCCCGCCAAGCGTTTCTGAAAGAACTTGAGTTGCTGACGGCAGAACCCTCGTTGATAGGAAATTGGGGCGACAGCTCATGCAAGCTGTCTATTATCCCCATAGAACGGCCTGAAATGGTTAGGTTTAGATATTACGAATAGATTTTTTAGATTTTGCCTTGCCATTCGAGGAAGATTTCCTACCTTTGCCACGATATTTGGAGCCGTAATTTTTTTTGAAAAGCTCCCATTGTTTCACGAAAATACTCTATATGGATTTCAACCCCATCAGCGTCAATGTAAGCTCGGAAATCGGTAAGTTACAGCATGTTCTGGTCCACACGCCTGGCCCTGAAGTTGAGAACATGACCCCGGAAGACGCTCATCTTTATCTATTTAGCGACATCCTCAACCTGCAAGTCGCACAGAAGGAATACGGATATTTCAAACGCGTGCTGCAAAAAGTGGCGAACGTCCACGAAATCGGTGACCTGCTGACCGACATTTTGCAGGACGAACGAATCAAACACAGCCTCGTCGACCGCATCTGCAAAGCAGAAGACCGACTCATGGTAGCGGATTACCTCAAAGGAATGAGCGCGCAAGAGTTGTCGAAAGGTCTCCTTGAAGGAGTGAAAATGGACAGCATTGCATCATATAAGAACGAGAAATACCTGCTGCGTCCGTTGCCCAACCTGTTTTTCATGCGTGACGCCTCATTCACCATGTTCGACAACCTGATGATCAGCAACATGGCTTCACAAGTGCGCGCCCGCGAGTGCATGATTCTTGACACCATCTACAACCTCCACCCCATGTTGGAAGCCAAAGTCGTCAAGCCCACTTTGGACTACGACGTACACGGCATTGGCACCGTGGAAGGCGGCGACGTACAAATCATCCGTGACGGCGTGATTTTCTGCGGCCTAGGTGCTCGTACTAATATGCATGGCGTTGAGTCCTTGGTTGAACACCTGAAAACCCGTCCAGGCGTGAAACATTTGATATTCCAGGAGTTGCCACTCACGCCAGAGTCCTTTATCCATCTCGACATGGTATTCACCATGCTCGATGTCGACAGATGTATGGTCTACGAGCCTGTCATTATGAACAGCGCGTTCAAGACCTTCCACATCACCATCGACGGGCAAAAGGCCATCGGAAAGGAAATCCCCAACCTGATTGCCGGATTCAAGGAAATCGGCATGGATGTCGAGCCTATCTATTGCGGCGGCAGCAACAACGACTGGGCTGCCCGCGAGCAATGGCACAGCGGTTGCAATTTCTTCTGCCTCGAACCTGGTAAGTTCATCGGCTATGGCCGCAACCAACACACCTTAGAAGCTCTGAACAAAGCAGGCTTTAACATCGTCACTGCCTCTGACGTAGTCAACAACAAAGTGAACTTGAACAACATCAACAAGTGCATCGTCGCTTTTGAGGGCAACGAACTCTCACGCGGTGGCGGCGGCGCCCGATGCATGACGATGCCCGTGCAGCGAATGGCTGTGGAGTGGTAACAACAAAAAAAAAGGCGCCTTGAGCGCCTTTTTTCATTCCATCGTCACCTCATCCACCATAATCCAAGCCTTCTCACCTGCGTAGGGATGCCACTCGGGCAACACGCCTTGGTTTTCCACCTTGACGCGGACAAACTTGGCCTGTTTCTCATTCACGCGGACTCGGGCCTCAATGCGTCCGAAGCCATGCAGCTTGTCGGGGCGGTCGAAGACGGGCAACTCGGCCATCTGCCACTCGGTGAAATCACTGCCGTTTTTTGAAAAACTGACCCAAACCGACTTGGGCCACACCACCCAATCGTTGGGTTCGTGGCAAATGCCTACTTTCACTATGCTGATGTCGGTCGGGACGGCCAACTCGATGGTGGCTTCCATGTCAACACCTTGGAAGCCGAGCCAGTCGTTGTAGTAGTCGCCAGATACACCTTTCTTGCCGTCCATCAGGGCGATGTCGGCGTCCTTGCCATAACGTTCCACGGGCGGGTTGACGAAGGTCGTGTTCTTGATGTTCAGGCGGTTGAACTGGCGCAAAGCCACGAACGAAGGAATCATGCCTTTCTTGAAAGCCTTGGCTTTTACCGTGCATGAATTGTTGATAATGAAGGATTTGGTGTATTTTTGTGATTTTGCTGTCGGTTCCGAGCCATCAGTGGTGTAACGGATTTCCGCCTCGGGGTCGGTGCAAGTGATGGAAATTGAAATCGGACGGTTGTAGATACGGTAGTTCTCGTCGCCCAGCATCGAGGAATGGATTTCGGGTGTCGGAACCATCATGGCCGTCGCATCCGGCACTTGGAAACGAGTCAGCTCTATTGGGTCTTGCGTCTTGTCAAAGGCGCAAAGCAACACCGTATATTCATACACTTGATTCTTAAGCACATACTTCTCATCCACGCCTGGGCCGCACGTAGCCGTACCGATGGGAGCCACTTTGTAGTCGATGTTCACCGTAAGAAAATCCGTAGACTCCAATTGATTGATACGACGGGCAGCGGTAAGGTCGTCGTCGCTGTAGTTGTAAATACTGAAATTGAATGGCTCGGCCATGGTAACGAACAAACCAACCTTGCTCTTGTCGTTCGTCAAAGCCAACCAGCGCGTGTCAGAATGGTTACCATTGTCTTGAGGCACAACGTGTTGTTCAAACAAATCCAAAGCGTTCATATTGTACACGCCCATCTTGCCCGAAGCGTTGCGGTCGGGATAGTTTTCAGTATCCTTTCCGAAATACGTCAAATTCTTGTAATCCAACGGCATAGGGAACTGCAATCCAACTTTCGGCAAGGAAGTCACCGTTTCCATCGGCTCAACACGGTTAGTGATACTGATATTGCCGTCGCCATCGATAATATACAATTTGTTGACCACAAATTGCAAATGACCACTGCTATCATTATACTCCACAGCGGCATGAACAGCCACCGTATTGTCGTCCAATCGCTCAAAACTCATTCTTTTTAGCGCTTCTCTCTTTCCGTTCAGATACCCACCATTAACGGGGATCAGGTGCTGCAAGCCCGCTTTCTTCCAACGTGGCAAAGCCCAGCCATCCACCTCATCATTCAAAGTGGGAGCGCGCCAAAAATTGTCCAATATTCCATGTTTATCTAACAGAATAACCTCATCTTTATATACATAGCAGTCGATGCATCCCGACATTGGTTCAAAAGAGACCCTGAAGTCCTCGTTGAAAACCTCGCACCTATCAGTATCAAACTGAACTGGCTTCCCCTTTACTAAAGACTCCAACGGTGCCGAAGGCCAGTCCAATTTGAACTCGTCATAGGCGACTTCCGTTCCCGCAGGCATAAAGGGCTGGTCTTTTTTCAGCCTCACCGAAAAACGCACAAAAAACTCCTCGCCAGGATTGCCATAAATGCGCAAACGCTCAATGTTAATCTCTTGTGTGCCAAAGGGTTCAATATCAAGGTCAATCTTGCCTTTCATCAATGATTTTTCCGCCGAAAAGATTTCATAATCGCAGTCGAAGGCAGAAGCGTTGGTAAACGAGAGCCAGTTCTTGGCCTCAAACTTGCCCCAAGTCAAGTCCTTGGCAGTGAACTTGATGGGCTGATAAACTTTCTTCACCTCTGCTGCATGATGGTGGTCATCTCTGTCGCTACAGACAATACCATTGGCACAGAAAGCATCATCGTCGCCAACGCCGTAGGCATGGCCGAAGTCGCCGCCGACGGCAAACCACTCCACATCCTTGACCGAATCGTGGACAATGAAACTTTGGTCCACCCAGTCCCAGATGCAGCCACCTTGCAGCTGCTCGTTGGCTTCGATGACATCCCAATAATCCTGCAAGCCGCCCATGCTGTTGCCCATCGCGTGGCAGTATTCCACCATGATGAAGGGTCTGCCTTCTTTGTCAAGTCCTTCATCCACAAAGCGTTGCAGGTACTCCGGGCTGGCATACATCAGACCTATGACATCGGTATTGCGATCATAAATGGCTCTCTCGTAAGTCACGGGACGAGAATTATCGCGTTTCTTCATCCAGTCATAGGTATACTCAAAATTCACACCGTTGCCGCACTCGTTACCCATCGACCACATAATCACCGAAGGATGGTTCTTGTCGCGTTCGAGCATATTACGGTTGCGCGACCAAATCATCATCTTATACTGCGGGTCTTTGGCGAGGCTTCTGTCGCCATAGCCTTGCGCGTGTGATTCACAGTTAGCCTCATCCCAAACATAAAGGCCGTATTTATCGCAGAGTTCGTACCAATACGGGTCATCGGGATAGTGGCAGGTGCGTACCGTGTTGATATTCATGCATTTCATCATTCGAATATCATGTTCCATAGCAAAACTATCAATGACATGCCCCGTAAAAGCATCGTGTTCGTGACGGTTCACTCCTTTTATTAATACGTATTGTCCGTTGACCATCAATTTGCCGTCCTTGATTTCGACGGTGCGGAAACCAAACGACGAGGTAAGTCTTTCTATGGTTCTGGCTTTCTTGTCCATCAGCGACATCCTCAACTGGTACAAGTTCGGGCTTTCCGCCGACCAAGGCAACACCGTCCCAATCTCCTTGCTATCAACAGACAATTCTGTCTCTGCATAATAATAGCCATCTTCAGCAAGCGTAAAGGCTAATTCATTGAGAGGCTGTGTGACCGTAAACAAGATATTTTCAGGGAAGCCTTGTGTTTCCGGCCCTTCGTATGCACCAACCACCAAATTGCATCTTTTTTGTATTTTGTTGGTATTGCTTTGAAGCTTGATCTTTATCGCAAAAGTACCATTTTGGTAGCTTTCATCCAAACCAGCACGGACCTCATAGTCATAAACATTAAGCATAGGTTTGGAATAAACCACCACATCACGCTCAATGCCACTCAAGCGCCAAAAGTCCTGACACTCGAAGTAGGAGCCGTTGGAAAAACGATAAACCTTCATCGCCAACTTGTTTTTGCCAACTTTAACGTATGGCGTAAGGTCAAACTCAGCGTTGGTCTTGGCATCCTCGGTATAGCCCACAAACTGTCCATTCACCCAGACATAGTATGCCGACTTCACCGCGCCAAAGTTGATGATGGTCCTACGGTCTTTCCATATTTCGGGGATGTCAAACTCCGTGACATAGCAACCTACAGGATTGTCCACCGTCGGGGCAAAAGGCGGCTCGTTGGGACGAAATTCATTGTCCACATTGACATAGATGGGCGTGCCGTAGCCGTTCAGTTCCCAGTTGGCAGGCACCTTGATGGTCTTCCAGGAAGCGACATTGTAGTCCTCCTTGTAGAAATCGGCAGGGGCCTTCGAGGGCGAGTCCACCCAATAGAACTTCCAGTCGCCATTGAGGCATTGTGACCATTGCTCACCCACGGGAATGACATTCGTCCGCGGATACAAACGGTTGATTTCGTATACGTTGACGTCATTCCAGGCGTTCAGTTCCGCCTCGGTCTGGGCTTGGAGACTGACGAGGGCCAGGAAGCTGATAAGGGTTAGGATAGTTTTTTTCATGTTGTTATTGTTTTGTTTTGACTATGGCCTATGACTATGGCCTATGGCTGCCCCACTGTTGAGGCAAGCCATGGGCCATTAGCCATTGGCCATTGTCGTTTCAACTATTAGTTTCTCGCGCTCATAATCGGGAATCCGCTCCGACTTGTTCGCCTCGCGGTCGAAATACACCACCACGGCATGGCACAAGGTCTTCACCTCGCCCGTCTCGCTGTCGCGCAGTAGCTGCTCCATCTTGAAGCTGGAATTGCCCATTTCAAGAACACGGCTCTCGCAGACGATGGGGTCGTGAAACTGTACGGGCTTGCGGAAGTCGAGGTCGACGTGGACGAGGACATACTTGAAGGTCAGCCAGTCGATTTTGGATTGGAAAACATGCTCGAAGTAGCGGCTTCGACCCATGTCGAAGTAGTTGCACTGCGCCCCGTTGTTGACGTGGTTGTACGGGTCGAGGTCGCTCATGCGGATTTGGATGGGACAGGAAAACATAATGCTTGGTATTAACCCCGCAAAGTTACAAGTTTTTCCTTATCCTCTTCATCTTTTTCAGGATATTCCTTTTCGCGGTGCGCAGTCCAGGGGAAAGGAAATTGTCGTCCATCAGCTGCAAGGTGGCCTCCAACTCGGGCAGCAGTTCAGGGACGAGGCTACATTGGACGAAAGCCTGTTTCATGCACATAGCACGAATGCCATAAGGCTCTTCCAACATAGCCATATGTTCAAAGCAAAAGTCAAGGTAATCGGCACGAAAGCCTTTCTCGGTAAAGGGTTGTCGCTCCAAAAGCACCATCATGATACGGCGTTTGGTGGCACTTTTGGTGCGCATGACGGCATCTATCAGTTCCTGTTGTTTGCTGTAAAGCCATTCATTCTCCGCCAAAGCAAAATGCGAGAAAATCCATGCGGCGTTGCCACCTGCCCTGCCCTCATCATCCATCATCACGCGGTACAATTCCTCCTTTCGAACATTATTTTCCTTGCCTTGCGTATACACCCGAATCGCCTCGACGTCGTTCATGTCGATGCGTTGGGAGAGGAAATCATGAAGGTTCAATGGAGCACTCACTTCATCTCAAAATGCGGTATCGGCTGCAACTTGAACAAGTTTTTCATGTGCTTGTCGTCGATACGGGCCTTGGTGTCAGGGTCTTCGCAGATGCCAGTGCGAATGTATTTGTCCAACACGGCATAGGTGAAACCGAGGTTGTCTTCGTCACTCTTATCAGTGAGGCCGTCGGCGGGCGTCTTGTCGACTAGCTCAATGGGCAGACCAAGTTCCCGTCCCACCGCCTTGACTTCCTGCACTGTGAGACCGCCCAGCGGTGAGAAGTCACCAGCGGCATCGCCATAGCGGGTCGAGTAGCCTACCCAGTCCTCGGAGAGGTTGCAGGTGTTGGCCACACGGCCGTTCATCGACTGCGAGATGGCATACAAGGTGCTCATTCTCAGGCGGGGCGGCAGATTGATGACCGTCTGTTTGCTGACCTCTGCATCCAAAGTACCTAACTGTTCCTTCACTGCGGCTATCAAGGTGTTATAAGTGTCACCAATGTTGACACAGCAATAGCGGATGCCCAAATGGTTGATGAGTTTCATGCTGTCGGAGATGTCCTTCTGCACCCCGTTGGGCATCGTTACGCCTATGACGCGATCCTTGCCGAGGGCTTCGACACAAAGCCCCGCAACGACACTGCTGTCCTTGCCGCCCGAAATGCCAATGACAGCGTTGCAGCCTTTCCCATTCACTTCAAACCAGTCGCGAATCCATTGAACGACTTGATCTTTTACTTGTTTTGCATTGAATTCCATACTTATTGACGTTTTTATTGTTGCTGATTGAAATTGTTTTGGCAAATATACTGCTTTTTAGGCATATGACGACAACATTAAAGCATTTTTAGTATTTTTGCATCTACTTAACCTTTCAAGAATGAATAACAAACACATTTCCTGCCTTTTTCTGATAGCCCTTACTGCATTGAGCGTCAATCTGTTTGCCCAATCTGGAACCCAATTCGAAAACAGCGGCTTCGAGCAGTGGACCAATCGTGCCAGCGAGCCAAAGCATTGGCATTCTAGCGGAACTGCCACTGGATCCTATGCAAGCATCCTTTCAAGTCAAGTCGAAGCCGCAGCCCAGTCACGCCCCGGCTCGTCTGGAATCAAAAGCGTCCGCATCTTTCCCAAAAGCGTCATGGGTGTCACAGCCAATGGCAACCTCACCAATGGGCGCATGAACGCCGGCAGCATGTCAACCACAGGCACAAGCAACTACAACTACACGCAACGCTCCCAAAGCCTTTACAATACGCCTATCACCACTGTCCCCGACTCCATCGCCGTCTGGGTGTGCTTCCGCTGTGCAAGCAGCACACAAAAGGCGCAACTCCATGTCGCAGTACATGGCGACGCCGACTACAAATTCATCGCTGACGGTACTGAGGAACCTGCCAACAAGCTCGTCGCCTCTGCACGCTATTCCTTCACCCGCACCTCGACAGCCAATGGTGCTTACAATTGGAGACGTCTTAGCGTGCCTTTCGTAAAAGATGGACCTTGTAACGATCCGCGCTACATCCTGTTCACCATTACGACCAATGAAATCCCAGGACAAGGCAGCACCAATGACGACCTTTTCGTTGATGACATTGAGCTGATTTACGGTTCCAACCGCATAGAAGAAAACGAAATTTCATGCGAGCTGTCACCCAATCCTTTCTCCAACCAACTCAACATCAAAGCATTGGAGACCATTCAAAACATCTGCATTTATGATTTGCAAGGACACCTTGTACGCGACCTTCCCGTTTCGTCCAACAACATCAGTCTCGACCTGGACGACCTGTCTTCAGGCCTCTATCTCATTCGGATGGACTTTGGCAGCAGCGTCATTGCCAAGCGCATCATAAAGTATTAGTTTTTCCTGTATTCCACCTAATCCTAAACAAAGCCATGCTCCAGAAACTTAAACAATTCAAGGAACGTCACCCTTTCACTGCGCTGATGCTGATTGCCATTGCAGTGCGTATCATAGTAGTCATTTTTGTCCTTGGCTTCGGCTCCAATCGCGAATTACAACATCCTACGCTTTTCATCGGCTTTTTGGACAAGATGAAATCCATTTTTGGCATTAGCGAAACCCAAGGTATGATGTTCCTCAGCCGTTCATTATACGCCATGGTCTCGCTCTTCACCGTGTCGATGATTTACCGCATCTGCGACCTGGCATCCAACAAACAGACTGCATGGCTCTTGGCTCTAATTCCTTCCATCAGCATTGTCATGCCTTCGTTTGGAATCATCGAGAATGCCAGTGCCTTTTTGGGACTTCCATTGATGCTTTACGGAGCCAATGTGATCTTGCGCCAAGAAGTGCTGCGCAAGAACAACCTCACTGACAATGTCCACCGAACCTCTTTCCTGATTGCTGGAATCATGTTGGGATTGGGCATCTGTTTCTGGTACGAGAGCATCTTTGTCGTATTCAGCATACTGCTAATCCTTTGTTTCAGACACAATTACAAAGGAACCATAATGACTTTCATTGGGATGATTGCCTCCATTGCTTTTATTTGGCTGCTACTTATCATTCTTAACGTCAATCCTTTGAATTACATCAAGTTATGACCAAAGAAGAAGCTCGTCAATGTATCGCGGCCTTAAGCGACGAACTGGAGCAACACAACTATAATTATTATATTCTCGCCAAACCCACTATCAGCGACTATGAGTTTGACATGAAACTCGAGGAACTGGCGCGATTGGAGAAAGAATTTCCTGAGTTTCTATTACCCACTTCACCCACCCAACGAGTCGGCGGAGGCGTGACGAAGGAATTCAAAAGCGTGCAGCACCGCTATCCCATGCTTTCGTTGGCCAATTCATACAGCCGTGAGGAAATTGCCGATTTCATCAGCCGCATCAAAAAGACCATTGACGAGGAAGTAGAGTTTTGCTGTGAGCTGAAGTTTGACGGCCTGAGCATTAGCCTTCAATATGAAAACGGAGTGCTCGTTCGCGCCGTAACCCGTGGTGATGGTACCCAAGGCGACGACGTGACCACCAACGTGAAAACCATCCGCACCGTGCCTTTGAAACTCCACGGCGACTATCCCGAGTTCTTCGAGATGCGCGGCGAAATTGTCATGCCTTTCGAGAGTTTCAACCGCTTGAACGAAGCCCGCGCCGAGGCTGGCGACGATCTGTTTGCCAACCCGAGAAATGCCGCCGCTGGAACACTGAAACTACAGGATTCCAAAGAGGTAGCCCGTCGCAGACTCGACAATTACTGCTACTACATGATGATGGACGGCCTCGAAGACCGATACCAAACCCATTACCAAAGTCTGCAGGCGGCCAAGAAATGGGGTTTCAACATCTCCAATTTCATGGCTTTGTGCAAAACCATCGACGAAATTTTTGAATTCATTGACTATTGGGACGTAAAACGCCATGAACTACCCTTCGCTATCGACGGTATTGTGCTGAAAGTCAATAGTTATACACAGCAACAAGTGTTGGGCTACACGGCCAAGTCGCCGAAATGGGCCATCGCTTACAAGTTCAAGGCGGAGGAAGTGGAGACCGAGCTGCAAAGCGTTGATTTCCAAGTAGGTCGTCACGGCACCATCACACCCGTGGCCAATCTTGCACCCGTACAATTGGCTGGCACTACCGTAAAACGTGCCACCTTAAACAATGAGGACTTCATCCGCCAGTTCGACTTGCATTATGACGACACCGTCACGGTCGTCAAAGGTGGTGAAATCATCCCGAAAATCATCGGCGTAAACCTCAACAAACGTCAGGCAGGCGCACAACCTGTCGAGTTTGTCAAGACCTGTCCTATTTGTGGGAGCCAATTGGTTCAGAATGAGGGAGAAGCCGCTTGGTATTGCCCTAACAGTTCGGGTTGTTCGCCACAAATTCGAGGCCGCATTGAGCATTTCATCGGACGCAAAGCCATGAACATCGAGAGCCTCGGCGAAGGCAAGGTGGAACTACTCTATGAGGAAGGCCTCGTTCGTAATGTCGCTGATTTATATGACCTTACCTACGACAAACTCTTTGGTTTGGAGAAAGTCATCACCATCGAGGATGAATTCAGCCTGATGCCTGTCGCCACGCGCAAGGTCAGCTTCAAGGAAAAAACGGCGCAGAATATCTTGGACGCTTTGGAAAAATCGAAGTCAGTGCCATTTGAAAGGGTGTTGTTTGCCTTGGGCATTAAGTTCGTGGGCGAGTCGGTGGCCAAGTTGTTGGCTAAGGCATTGCACGACATTGACCATATCATCGGCGCCAGCGTCGAGGAGATGACCAAAATCAACGAAATCGGAGAAAAAATTGCGCTGTCCGTCAGGAATTTCTTCGATGACGAGCGCAACATTGACATCGTCAACCGACTGAAACAAGCAGGTTTGCAATTTGCTATGGCAGAGCAAGCCGTCTCCGACAAGGAACAGGTTTTGGAGGGAAAAACTTTCGTGGTCAGCGGTGTATTCGAGCATTACTCCCGTGATGGCATCAAGGAGACTATTGAAGCCTATGGCGGCAAGAATGTCGGCAGCATCTCAGGCAAGACAGACTATGTACTGGCCGGCGACAAGATGGGTCCTGAGAAGCGCAAGAAGGCCGAGTCGCTAGGCATCCCTATCATCACTGAGGCAGAGTTTGACGCGATGATAGGCGTGAAAAGAGAAAATGCCGAAACGAGATTATTATTCTAATTAGAAAATTACTACTTTTGCCCCCGAATTGCAGAACCATCAACAAAGCTAAATCTTGAAATCTGAAATTTGAAATAACAAATCTTAAATACTTAAATATCATGTTAATAGAAAAAATCATTGCCCGCGAAATCCTTGATTCTCGCGGAAACCCCACGGTTGAAGTGGATGTAACATTGGAATGTGGTGTCATGGGTCGCGCCTCGGTGCCTTCGGGTGCCTCAACTGGCGAACATGAAGCCCTCGAACTTCGTGACGGCGACAAGAAACGCTACGGCGGCAAGGGTACCCTGAAAGCCGTTGACAACGTCAACAAAATCATCGCTCCCGAAATCATCGGCATGTCGGCT
>CAJOIF010000012.1 GCA_905234765.1 uncultured Bacteroidales bacterium | reverse complement strand
TTGCCATCCAGATTGGGCACGCGGCTATCGCCATTGAACTGCGTCGTGAAATCGAACTGCCAGGTGCCGGGGGCGTACGACATCGTCACCAAGCCCTTGTAGCGGTTCACGAAGGGCTTCACGCGCAAGGTGTCGTTGATGGTCATCTTCACGTCGTTGTAGCGGAAGGCCAGGGTGAGGTCGAAGTCCTTGATGATCTCGCAGCTAACCTCGATTTGCGCGCTGTTGGAGTACGACTTGCCGTCGAGGTTGTAGATGCGAATCTGGTGCGCGTCGGCGTCACGGTCGAGGACGATCTGGTTGACGAAGTCGGTGCGGTAGAAGTCGGCGTTAATGACAATCTCACGCCAGCCGATGTCGATGCCTTTGGTCACGTTGATGCCGTAGTTCCAGGCCTCTTCCATTTTAGGTGTGTCGATGAAACGAATGACTCTCGACGAGGCAAGCATCGTGGAGTTCTCAGCCAACACGTTGGGCGAGCGGTAGCCTCTACCTGCCGAAGCCCTGATGGCCAGCTCGTCGTGGGTCTTGAAGCGCACATGCAGACGGGGCGTATAGAGCATTTTGTGGTAATAGGTGTTGTAGTCGGCGCGGAAACCAGCGATGACGTTCCAATGGTGGTCGTCGCTGAATGAATACTCGAAAAAGGCTCCCGGAACATGCTCTATGCGCTGGAATATGCTATCGTTTGATGCTTGATAATCAAACAGATGCTCGTCATAATGGTCGAAAGAGTAACTGGCACCCACTGAATATTTGTGGTGGTCGTTCACCATATAGGAATCAAAGAGGAGGTTGGCGTAGTAGGACCATTGTGTGGCCAGATAGTCAGTGTGCCTGAAATAATATGAGTCCATGCCGTGGTAGATGAACTGCTGCTGCAGACCCAGGCTCGTGTCGTCGCGGTCGAAGAGGAATCCCGTCTTGGAGAAGGCCTCATAACGTCTCGTGTTGATGAAGAAATGATATACATCGGGGTCCAAGTCGTTGAAATACTGCCACATATTATGGCCTTTAGTGCCTCCCCAACGGTTTTCGTAGAGTGCCTTCACACCCCACATGCCTTCAAACCAATTCTTGGCATAGTTGTAGCGGAAGAAGAGGTTGCCTTGGGTCACCATCGGGTCGTCGATGAAAGTATCGCCGTTGCCGTCCATCTGCATGAAGTTGTGGTTGGCGTGACCCATGACCATCATGCTACCGTTTTTACCGACGTTCCAGCGAGTGTTGAAGTTGAATTCTGTCATGGTCATCGTGCTGCCATAGAGGTTAAGGAACAACTTCTCGCTCTCGCCCGCCTCGGGTTTTTTGTAGTCGACATTAATCTGTCCGCTGATGGACTCGTAACCGTTTCGGACCGAAGACGTTCCCTTTGAAATTTGGATGGCGTTCATCCATGTGCCAGGCACATAGTTGAGGCCAAACGCTGAGGCCAGACCTCGGAAATTGGGCATGTTTTCAGCCATCATCTGGGTGTAAAGGCCACTCAACCCGAGGAGCTCGATTTGTTTCGCACCCGTGACGGCATCGCTGTAAGCCACATCCACTGAGGCGTTGTTTTCGAAACTCTCAGCGAGACTACAACAGGCGGCACGGCGCAAGCCTTCAGAGGAGATTTCTTGCACGGCCATCGGCTTGATGGCGGAGATGAAAGAGGCCTTCTCACGCGCTTGGATTTCCACCTCGTTGAGCATGTGAACGGAATGGAAGACGTGATCATAATGCGCAGGCTCCACCATGTGGTGAACGGTGTCGTTCTCATAGCTGATGCAGCTGAACACAAGGCATCCGATGCGCTCGTGAAGCGGGATTTTGTAATGTCCATGGGCATCGGTCGTGGTGCCTTCGTTGACGATTTTCCAATAGACATTCACACCTGGGATGGGGGTGCGCTTGCCGTTTTCGTCCTCTTCATAGACCGTGCCTTCGATGAAGCCCTGCGCAAAGGCGCCCGAAGCGAAGGCTAGCAGGAAGAGGAATATTAAGGTTATTTTGTTGGTTTTCATGATGTTGAATTGTTGGTTTATTGTTTTTGATTGTTTTTCCTCAACCGTCATTGCGGGCTTGACCCGCAATCTCCCAAGTATAAGAGTGTTACTTTCTCGCTTGGGAGATGGCGGATGTTCCTCCGCCATGACGGTTTATAGCACGAACCCGCGCTAACGGTCTCGTGTCAATCAATAAACCAACGGATTCAACCGCAAGGCAGAGAAAAACACCAGCAACTCCCTTGCAGAGTAGAAATGAGGTGTTTTTCGTGCGGTGAAATGATATAAAGCCTGTTGTGCTTTCGGCATCAATTCTTGTATGTCATGATGCACAAAGACAAACGGCTGAAATTGAATGTCAAGATGTTTCTCGGGTGAAAAAACGAAGTTGTCGGTAAACTGGATGAGGCTGCTGAAATCCTCGCAGCAGCATTTGGCATTGAATTGAACCACGTCCTGATGCACGAAGTGGGCTTCGTGCTCATGCTCGTGCTCCATGCAGTGTATGCACGACTCTGCCGCATCGAAGAAACTGCCCGTCAAATGATGGTCTTCGGTGCAATAGTGGAACTTCACGTCCCAACCCATCGAGACGAAAAGCACCACAAGGGCCATCACTAAAGATCCGATTTGCAGGATTCGTATTTTCATGCCGCAAAAATAGGATTATTTTCGAATTCCAAACTTCATTATTAATGGTGATTATTTTGTACCCTGATGCTTATTTTTGATGACAAATTTGTCTAATGCAGCAAGAAGACCCGGCAAAACGAAAACAATCAGCAATACAGCAGCGAGTGCTCCTGCAGCTATGCATTGCAGAATCATCACGATGGCGGTATCGTCAAGCAAAACCGACATGGCCAACGGTGCAAGCGTCATGATCATTCCCGACGTGATGATGGTATGCGTCGACGACAAGTATGCCCTGCGAATCGACTCTATCTTGCAGTTTGAAGTTCGGGCTTCGCGGTAGTTGTTCGTGAAGAGTATACCATAGTCTATCGTTGCACCCATCAAAATGCTTTGCATAATGAGGTAGGCAAGGTACAGCAGATGACCGTTCAGTCCACTTACTATCACGCTGATATACACAGCCGACATCACCGTCATGACCAGGATGGCGGGCACAGCCAACGAACAGAAAGTGATGGCCACGATGAGAAATATGGACAAAATGGTGATGAACGTTACAAGAAGCATTTCGTTGCCAAAACTGTTGCGCATCTCGTCCATCATCACCGATTCGCCAACCAGATAATGACTGCCGGCAAGCCATGTATCACATTGTGAGGCAAGCGTTTCCACGAACTCGCTGGTTTCATCGGATTCTTTAGGCAGGTCTGTCATAATGATCGCTTGCGAAAACTTGCGGCCTTTTAACCTGCCAAGATTATCGACTATCATAGCATTGATGCTATCCATTCCACATTTCAACTCATCATTGACAATAGAAGCAAAGCGAGGGTTGTCGATGATGGAATCATGCAGCGTTCCGATGATCTCTTCTGCCGACTGTTTCACGTTGTCATTGTCAAAATGGAGTATGCCATTGTAAAGGTAGGCGAGTTCGATGTCGCGCAAGTCCATCTTGGCTCCCAATGCGCTAAGCAATGACTCCATTTCCACGGCATTAAGGCTGTCTCCTTTTACGGCTATGGCCATTATCGTCTCCGCCTTGTTGAGCTTTTCTGCGTACTCTTTGTTTTCATTGTCGTTTTGCGGCTTCACTACAATAGGTTCTTGTTCTTCTATTATCTCTTCGACAACTTCAATACTAGTTTCCGCTGGGGGTTCCTCCACAACAACAACGGGCTTTTCTTCGGGCTTTTCGGTTTCAACGGGATGCAGCGCCGCCAGCATCAGGTCTTCCTTTTGTTTCAGCAACTTATGGTTTTCATCGCCAATCTGCGAGGCGAACAATTTCCTGTTGGCGAGGTCGTTGTTGACGAAATGGATGAAATCAAACACCGACATGGTCTTTGTCTTATGTCTTACTTTTCTTCCATAAAGTGTATAAACGATAGATGCGCTCCTTCCGTCCATCCCGATGAGCTGTGCAATCTCTGAAGCGGAATATTGTTTCATGAAAATCGTCGAATCCTTGAAAATTTTGTCTTCGTCGTCCGAAGCATTCGTGTTTTCGGCAAGGACAACCACGTTTGGGATTTCCAATGTGTCGATTTCCAGGAAGACCTCCTCCAAGTCCACCACAGGTTGTGGCTCTGGTTTTATGGTTACTTGCTTGGCCATCTTGCTCTCGTTAAGCAGTTCCTTGGAAGTACTGACAATTTCACGAATGGACATTTTTTGGCTTTCCGGGCAAATCAGCGAGATGAGTTCCTTGTCGACCGCGATCATCTCTGAGATTTCCTCCGCAGTCATTTTTCTGTTGATTAAGCTGGTATCGGTAAGCACAATAAGGGCGTCGAGACTATGTAATGCGTCTTCATTTGCTGAAAACTGATTGCCAAACCGTGCCAAAAGCGTGGTGTCGGAAGATAGATTCGCGGCGAGCAAGGCAAAGTCGTGCAGCGTCATCTTCTCGTCGCTTGGGTTCTTTGATCCCATGTAAAATATCGCATCCACAGCTGTATTCATGTCATAGTCGGCGATGCCGTAACTATTATTGTCTAGCATTGCCGAAAATTCTTCAATCAACTTTTTTACAGAAGACGCGGTGTGCTGCTTTTGCATCAAGGAGGGATAGGAAACAAAGGACTTTACATTCGGGTTGACAGCCAGACTGTCGGCTAATCCAATTACTCTCGACGAATCGGAGTTTTCATATAAAAGCACTATGATGTTCTTTGGCGGGAAATATTTTGAAATCTCGGATTTCTGTTCGAGAGAGAATGATATCTCTGTCTTTTTATGGAGGAAATATGAGCCAACAAAGATGGCTACGAACAAAAGGGCCATCGGGATGCGTGACTTCATGCTAAAACCAGCAAGACGGTCTGTACTGAAACGCAACACTCTTTTTTTCGATTTCTCGATGGCATTGTCCAAAGCAAGTATCAACGAGGGCAACACGGCAAAAATGGACAACAGGCTGCAAAGAACGCCTTTTGCCAGGACAACCCCCATGTCGGCACCTATCTTAAACTTCATGAACAGCAAAGCCAGGAGGCCTACGATGGTGGTAAAGGCGCTACTGACAATGGACCGCGAAGCTTTTTTGAGCGCCTTGGTCATCGCCGTGACTTTGTCACCTTTCCCCAACGCCTTTTCCTGCCTGTAACGGTTCATAAGGATGATGGAATAGTCGATGGAAAGGACAAGTTGAAGAATGCCTGCAATGGAGTTTGTGGTAGCCGATACGCTCCTAAACAAGGCGTTTGTGCCTAAGTTGACAGCCACAGCCACGCCAATGGCGGCAAGAAATATGGGAGGTTCAAGCCACGACTCGCACATGATGAACAGCACGACAAGAAGCAAGGAAAAGGCAATCAGTATCACACCTATTGGAGCCGTAGTGCCTTGTTCGCTTGTCTCTATGACAACTCGGCTGCCGTATTGCTCAGAGATTTCATCGGCAATATCCTGTTGACTACGCTGACTGCTGCATAATAGTTCGTATAACACCTTGTCGCCGTGATTGTAATCCTGGCTGCCATCTTGATACAAAATGTTGGAAACACCGTCAATATCGGAAAGCGTTGCTTTTGTTGTATTCCTCAGGCTGTCGGGGAGCGACCAAAACATCACCCTTACAACGCCAGAGCCAACCCCGTCTTCGCCAAACTCCTCCGTCATTTGGTTTATACCTTGCCTCATCCGTGAATCGTCCGGCAAATAACGGGTCATGTCGGTATTAATCCTTGTGTGCGGTATCATAAACACACATGCGATTGCCACCAATATAGCAGCAACAAGAAACACAAGGCGTTTCCTGACAAGAACATCCATTATATACAGTTTCCGCATAACCCAATCATGACAAATTCGCGCTGCAAAGTTAAAACTTTTTCCGCCACCACTTCAGGCAAAAGCTGCGGAAACAATTTGTATCTTTGCCAATTGAATTCATTTGAGAGATGAAAAAACGAATCTTTTTGACAGGTGCCACTGGCACCATGGGCTGGGCAGGGCTACAGGAACTACTGCAGTATCCGGACCGATATGACGTTACTGTTTTAGCAAGACCAAGCAAAAAAAACAAGCAAAAACTGGCTCCGTTGGAAAGCAAGATCCACGTGGTGTGGGGCGACCTTACCCATTACGAGGATGTCCGAAAAGGAGTGACTGGCGCTGACTACGTGCTGCACGTTGGCGGCATGGTATCGCCCAAAGCCGACTACTACCCGAAGGAAACGCTGCGTGTGAATGTGACAGCTGCGGAGAATATCGTGAACGCCATACTTGAGCAACCCAACCGCGATGAGATAAAAGTGGTGTATATCGGTTCTGTGGCCGAGACCTCCGACCGTAACGAACCACTCCATTGGGGACGTTGTGGCGACCCCGTCTTTGCCAGTGCCTTCGATTATTACGCTGTCAGTAAAATCGCAGCCGAGCGCATTTTTGCCGATTCCGGCCTCCGCCACTGGGTAAGCCTCCGCCAGTCGGGCATCCTCTACCCTGCCATTCTAAAGAATTTCGATCCTATCATGTTCCATGTTCCCATACGTGGCGTGCTCGAATGGGCGACCGTGGAAGATTCAGGCCGATTGCTGGAACGGGTGTGCCGGAATAGCGTACCCGACGACTTTTGGAACCGTTTCTACAACATCAGCAGCGGCCCACAGTATCGCATGACTAACTATGACTTCGAAACGCGTGTGCTGAAAGCCGTCTATTGCCCCAAAACCGAAAAAATATTTGATGCCAACTGGTTCGCGCTGAAGAACTTCCACGGGCAGTATTACCTTGATGCCGATATTTTGGAGAATTATCTGCACTTCCGTGCCAACATCCCGCTCAACGATTATTTCCAACAGATGAGCGACAGCCTTCCAAAGGTTTTCCGTTTGGCCAAAATTGCACCCGCACCCATCATTAAGGCGGCGACCCGTATGTTGGCCCATAAGAAAACATATGGTACACAATATTGGATCAAACATCATGACGAGGCTCGTATCAGCGCCTATTTTGGTGGTATAGAGCAGTGGCGTGCCATTCCCGATTGGCCCCATTGGAATCTGTCGGAACCCGCAGGCGTCGAAGAGACCCGACATATCGAGCATGGTTATGATGAAACGAAGCCTTTGTCACAGCTGACGCGGGAGGAACTACAGGCTGCTGCCGTGTTCCGTGGTGGTCGTTTGGTGTCGGAATCCTATTCGGGCGACCCGTCGCAGCAACTCGTATGGGAATGCCATGACGGCCACCGCTTTAAAGCATCACCTAAGTTAGTTCTCGAAGGCGGACATTGGTGCGCTGACTGCCTGTCCGACCACTGGGACAACTTCCCCAAGGTGGCTGAAAACAATCCCTTTTTTGCTCAGGTTTTTAGGAAATAGCTATATAGGGCATGAAAAACGTCTATAAATGTTTAAAAATCACAACCGTTTTATCTCTGAATTCTCTCCGCAATTGAAATTATTGTTGTAAACATAAAATAATTTCTTACTTTTGCGGCGATAATCAAAATTACAAATAAAACGTCAAAAATACTTACTGAAATGCCAAAATTCTTTACTGTATTGCTATTGTTTTGCGCTTTGAACGGATGGGCACAAAGTCCGCTCCTTAAGACTGTGGAAGCTCCAAATGCTGCCACTCCTTCGCTTCGCGCGGATGGCTTTCTTGGTTCACACTGGACGCAGGATTTACCTTACAATCAACTTTGTCCCAGAGACCCGGTAAACGGCAACGCGTATAGCTATGCCGGATGTCCTGCCATTGCCATGGGGCAGATCATCAACTATTTGCGGACGACACAAGGCACCCGCTTTGACGACAATGACGATTATTACCACAATTACGGCGGCCGCAGATACTATATTGATGACGATTGGGAAGCTCTGCAGTTTCCTTCATTCCCGATGCTGAATGAGATGTTGGATTCCGTTGACGCCACTTTCCAACGCGGCGAGCAACTTTCCGACGAGTTGGCTGCCGCTGTGGTTTTTGCTTGCGGCACAGCTCTTACACAAGTCTATACTTCGGAAGGTTCCGGTACCTTTCGTGTGGATCAAGCATTCGAGGCTTATCAACGGTTTGGGTTTACGGACTGTGTGCTGTTTCGCGACCCCGATTCATTAATGTATGCTACCTTAATCTCCAATTTGCAAGCCGGTTATCCTGCCCATTTGGCTGTGGAAAACCCCGCTGGAACGGTCGGACATAATGTTGTGGTCGATGGCTATCGCGAAAGTGACGGCAAGTTCCACATCAACTTTGGCTACGGCGGTTCTTTAGACAACTGGTATGACATTCCCGACCCGAATTTTTATTACGGAATGACTAAGATGGAAGGTATTATCCTGAATATCATTCCCACAACTGATGCCGTTCACGAGTACTCCCTCCAACAGCCGCTTGAGATCTATCCCAACCCTGTTTCCGACGTTCTTTATATGAAGAACCTTCCTGACAAAGTGGTGGAGTATTCCGTTTTCAATGTCCTAGGCCAAAAAGTGACCGAGGGCTTCTCCAGCGGAACCGTTTCTGTCGCGGAATTGGAAAAGGGATTCTATGTCTTGCAAATCAAGGGTGAAAACTACCTTGAAACGGCTAAGTTTGTTGTGAAATAAATTACATTTATGGCCGACGGATATTTAGAAAAACGTTATGAGGAAGTCTTTGGCAAGGGCGCCAAGAAGACCGTAGTAAAGCACACTTCGATTGAAACGGTAATGGAGAAAAACCGCAGTTATCGCGGTTATGACCAAAACTTTGAGGTGAAACGCGACATGCTGGAACGCATCGTTGCGGTAAACACGAAAATCGCCTCGGCAAAGAACCAACAAGTGCTCCGCTTCAAGTTGGTCACCAAGGAAACGGGGGGCGACACTATTGCACAGAACATGAAATTGGGTGGTTTGCTGCCTGAACTCCATCTCCCCTACCCTGGCACTGAGCCCGAGGCCTTCATCATCATCTGCAGCACCGTGCCCGAAAACAAGTTCGTTGACATCGACCTCGGCATCGCCGCACAGAGCATGCTGCTGAAAGCCACCGAAATGGGCTTGAACGGCATCATGATTGGGGCGTTCAACAAGGCAAAGATTACCGAAGCCTTCAATTTGCCTTACGACCCGCTGTTGATTTTGGCCATCGGCAAGGGGGCGGAGAAAATAAAACTGCAAGCCGTCGATGCGGGCGACAAACTGGCGTATTATCGCGACGACGACGGCGTGCAGTATGTACCGAAAATCCGGTGGGAACAGTTGATTATTTAGGTTTATTTCATTACCTTTTTGAACACCATTTCCGCCACACCGATATCGTCCTTCATGTCGTAAAGGTTGACCAGAATGGTGCCATCCTTGTTGATGATGAAACCGCAAGGCGGCGCAGGGGTTTCTCCCAGTTGGCTGCCATCAGGATTCATCGGTTGGATGGAACCTAATGATTTGCCGTCAAAGGTATAGGTAAATGGCAGGCCCACATCTTGGAATTCAACTTGTGTTTCTCCGTTCTTCTTCTGTGAGGTTAGTGTCATGACAAAGTATCCCGTTGTGTTGCTTTCAAATTCCATTGTCATGTTCATGGTATAAATGACGCCGTCTTTGGTGCCCGTGTTTTTGCCTTCATACTTGGTATTGGCAAGGCTCCCTTTGCTCTCTTGACCATCCCACAATTTGAAATTCAGCGGCATCATATAACTGACACGGACAGGTTCGCCTTTCACTTTGCCAGGGGTCCATTTCGGCATGCCTTTGATGACGCGGACGGCTTCTTCGTCGCAGCCGCCACCGATGCCACGCATCACTTTCACTTCACCAATACTGCCGTCTTTCTCAACAATAAAACTGACAAACACACGACCCGCTATGTTCTTGTCTTTGGCTTCCTCTGGATATTTGATATTGTCTGCGACATACTTCATCATGGCTTGCTCGCCACCTGGATAACGAGGCATTTCCTCCACGATTTGATAGACACCGTTTTTGTCGGGCTTCATATCGGTATTGCCTTCATCCGATTTCGTGGCAGGTTGGGCTGGTTGACCCTCGGTCAGTTTGAAAACGATGGGCATCATGTAGCTGACACGTACAGGTTTGCCATCTTGTTTTCCAGGCTTCCATTTCGGCATACCTTTGATCACGCGGACGGCTTCTTCATCGCAACCGCCACCAATGCCTTTCATAACTTTCACATTAGACACGCTACCGTCTTTCTCAACGACGAAACTGATGAACACACGGCCAGAGATGTCATTGTCTTTTGCCTCTTGCGGATATTTGACATTGTTAGCAACGAACTTCATCATAGCGGCTTCTCCACCTGGAAACATCGGCATTTCGTCAACAATTTGATAGATGCTGTCGTTGTCATTCCTCATCATCTGAACAGGGTTGTCTTCTCCGGGAATGACGTCGAATCTGAATGTATCTCCAGAGATACTGAATGGTTCTGCTGTGTATAGGGCCGTGTCGCCATGCATTTCCCAATGAAGAGTTATGTTGTCGGCTGATGTACCGTCAGCCTTGTGTGTGGTAATGGTCATTTTCTTTAGCGGCTCACCAGAATTTGGGTCTAAAACATCGGAATCGGAAGTCACGCATTTGACGTAAGAACCGTCTTCGTTGTAAATTATGGTGTCCTTCAACTGTATCGGGAAACCGTCATCGTCATAGATTTCAAATTGACCCATTTCAACCGTAATACGTTGACTTTCGGTCGTCTTTTCTTGTGCCGCTACTTTCGTGTTGGCAATCAGCAGGACGGCCAGCACCGGCAATGTTGCCAAGAGCCTCCACCAGAGGCCCTTGGCCTTTTCGTTTCTTGTAATCATCTTGATTCGTTTTTTGGTAAGGATTAAACTGAAGTTATTGCTCATTCCGCTGAAGTCGACAGCCGTGCACTGCTGCAGGATCAGCATCATGTAGTTCTTTTTGTCCACACCGGTAGCCACTACGTCACGATCGGCTTGGTATTCGTGAATGCTCTGCAACTCTTTCTTATACAGATAGATGAAGGGGTTGAACCATTGTAGGATCATCATCAACTCGGCAAAGAGAATATCCCAAGAATGATGGTGTTCGATGTGGCTTATCTCATGTCGTAAGATGTCGGGGTCCAGATTTTCGTTGGGGAAAAAGGCATAGCGGAAGAATGAGAACGAACCTTGTTCACGACCGGTGAATACTGCAGTGCAGCCGTCCATTTTGCGCTTTGGCGAACGGATGATGAGCGCTATGAGTCTCCCCAACTTGATGAGGAACAACAGCGTCATCACGCCGACACCTAATAAATAGATGCCGCCTATGACTTGCCATACACTGAAACGAGATTGTGTGTCTGTCGTCACCGTCACTTCAGGTAGGACGGGCTGACCGTCGGGCGTGACGATGACTTCGTTCAGCATCGTGCCGTTAAAAATGTTATGCTTTAAGGTGGCCATCTGAGGGACTTCCATTCCCGACAACAAGCCAAGTAGAGGCATGGCCAAGGCCAGTAATATGCTCGTCAGCAGGAAGTAACGGTTGAATTTCAGCCGGTTGCTGTTTCGGAACAACAGACGATACACCAACCAAAGCACTGCGATTGTTGCGGCTATAGGCAACAGGTGACCGATGAATAATTCTTTTGCGTTCATGGCTTATTTCCTTTCTTCGGTTATGGCTTCGTCGATCACCTTTTTCAAGGCCTCCAACTCCTCGAGACTGAAGTTCTCCTTTTTGGCGAAGGCCGAAACAAGGTCTAAATAGGAATTGTTGAAATAGCGTTCCACAACGCTGCCGAGATAGCGCTGCGAGTATTCTTCCTTGCTAACGGCGGCGCTGTAGCGGTTGGCGCGACAGAAGGTCTCGTGCTTCACGAAGCCTTTGTTTTCCAATATCTTGATGACAGTCAGCACGGTGTTGTAGGCCGGCTTGGGCTCGGGGAAAGCCGCCATGATCTCATTGGCGAAGCCCTGCCCGATGCTCCAAATGACTTGCATCACTTGCTCCTCTCCTTTGGTCAATTCTTTCATGGTAATAGACTTTTTGATGATTTGACGCTGCAAATATATAGAATATTTTATATATACAACTATTTTTTTAGTTGTTTTATTATATTTTTGATGAAATAATTTTTAAATTATTGATTTTCAACTATAAAAATAATACTTTAAAGACACAAAACCCATATCTCCCGATAGGAAATACAATCCTTCCGGCAAAATATGGGTTTTAAAACAAGAAGAAAACCTCTCTTCTTTCCTTGTGAAAAGGAAAACTTAGCGGGTCTTCACAAACTTCCTGACGATTACTGCATCGTTTGTGGTCAGTCTGACTGTGTAAGTGCCAATCGCATATTGACTAACATCAATTCTAATTGTTTCATCACAATCGCTTTGGCTGTAAACCAAAGCGCCTGTGAGCGAATAGATTTCAAACAAGTCAACTGGTTCATTAGTTTCCACTATTAGTATGTAATTGGTGGGGTTCGGGTAAACCGCAACCTCAATGGCGCTCGATTCTGATATGACATCGACATACTGTAGATGTGCGACTAAGGTACGGTTGCTACTCACTGTAAAGGTGTAATTAGCATCTGTGGAAACCTCATTGCCATTCTCGGTCCAGTTGATGAAGATGTAGTTTTCGTTTGGCTCAACGTTTAAGGTACAGGTTTGGCCATAAGTATATGTACCTCCACCGTTTATTATTCCTCCTTCCGTTGGGTCTGCCGAAACCGAAATAGTATAACTCTGGGCTTGGAAATGTGCAACATATGTGGCCGACTCGGTAACAGTGAAAGTGTAGTATGCATTGGCAGAAACTTGCGTCCCGTTCTTGGTCCATTTGACGAAGGTGTAGCCTTGGTTGGCCGTGGCCGTTAATGTGCAATGGTCACCATAATTGTATCCACCGCTACCAGTAACCGTTCCACCTTCTGCCGGATAAGCCGTTGCTGTGATGATATAGCTAGATGTCGAGAAGTGAGCCACCAGGTTTCTGTTTCCTGTTACGGTGAAAACGTAGTTGACATTGGTCGACACCTGTGTCCCGTTCTCCGTCCAATTTACGAAAGTATAGCCTGTGTTTGCCGCGGCGTGCACGATGCAATTTTGGCCGTAAGTGTATGTTCCACCACCATTCACTGTTCCTCCCGTTGTTGGGTTGGCCGAGATCGTGACGGTGTAGCTTTGTAATTGGAAGTGGGCAACATAGGTCGCCGATTCGGTCACTGTAAAGCTATAGGTGGCATTCGTGGAAACTTCCTCGCCTGCTTTTGTCCAGTTGACAAACGTATAGCCTTCGTTGGCAGTGGCAGTCAAAGTACAGGATGTACCATGGTTGTATGTGCCCGCGCCAGTGACAATGCCGCTTGCCGTAGGACTGGCTGTGACGCTAATCTCGTAGCTGTTCAACTCAAAGTTGGCTATGAAGCTGGCCACTTCCGTTACTGTAAAGCTGTAAGTGGCGTTCGTGGAGACCACGTTGCCGTCTTTTGTCCAGTTGACAAACGTGTAGCCTTCGTTAGCTGTGGGAGTCAACGTGCAGGATGTACCGTAGTTGTATGTGCCTGCACCCGTGACGGTACCGCCTGCTGTAGGACTTGCTGTGGCAGTGATTTCGTAGCTGTTCAGCTCGAAGTTGGCTACAAAGCTGGCAGTTTCCGTCACTGTAAAGCTATATGTGGTGTTCGTGGAAACCTCCTCGCCGTCTTTTGTCCAGTTAACAAACGTGTAGCCTTCGTTGGCAGTGGCAGTTAATGTGCACTGGTCACCATAATTGTATCCACCGCTACCACTGACTATGCCTCCTTCGACTGGATTAGCCATTGCTGTGATAATGTAGCTTGATGCCGAGAAGTGAGCTACAAGGTTTTTGTTTCCCGTCACTGTGAAAGTGTAGTCGGCGTTGGTCGACACTTGTGTCCCGTTCTCCGTCCAATTCACGAAAGTGTAGCCCGTGTTTGCCGTAGCATGTACGGTACAACTTTGGCCGTATGTGTATGTACCACCGCCGCTCACTGTTCCTCCTGTTGTCGGATTGGCCGAGATCGTGACGGTGTAGCTTTGTATTTGGAAGTGGGCAACATAAGTCGCCGATTCCGTCACTGTAAAGCTGTACGTGGCATTCGTGGAAACAATCTCGCCGTCTTTTGTCCAGTTGACAAATGCGTAGCCTTCGTTGGCAGTGGTAGTCAAAGTGCACGTCTCGAAGTGGTTATATGTGCCCGCACCTGTAATGGTGCCGCCCGCCTCGGGACTGGCAGTGGCGGTGATCCCGTAGCTGTTCAGCTCAAAGTTGGCTACAAAACTGGCTGTTTCCGTCACTGTAAAGCTGTAAGTGGCGTTCGTGGAGATCACGTTGCCGTTCTTTGTCCAGTTGACAAATGCATAACCTTCGTTGGCAGTGGCCGTCAACGTGCACGTCTCGAAGTGGTTATATGTGCCCGCACCTGTGATGGTGCCGCCCGCCTCGGGACTGGCAGTGGCAGTGATCCCGTAGCTGTTCAGCTCGAAGTACGCAGTGTCTTGGGCAGGGCCTGTCACCGTGAAGCTGTACACGGCGTTCCAGGAAACTTGTTCGCCACCATGAATCCAGTAAAGGAACGTGTAGCCTTCGGCTGCCGTGGCCGTCAGCGTGCACGTCTCGAAGTGGTTGTATGTGCCTGCACCCGTGATGGTGCCGCCTGCTGTAGGAATTGCTGTGGCGGTGATTCCGTAGCTGTTCAGCTCGAAGTTGGCCACAAAGTCGGCCGCCTCCGTCACCGTAAAGCTGTAAGTGGCGTTCGTGGAAACAACCTCGCCGTCTTTTGTCCAGTTGACGAAAGTGTAGCCTTCATTGGCAGTGGCAGTCAACGTGCAGGATGTACCGTGGTTGTATGTGCCTGTACCTGTGATAGTGCCACCTGCCGACGGATTGGCTGTTGCAGTAATTTGGTATGTATTGACGGTGAAATTGGCGACATAGTTGCCTGCTGAAGTAACCGTAAAGGTGTAGTTGGCATTCGTTGATACCGTCACACCATCCTTAGTCCAATTGGTGAAGCTATAGCCCGTAGCGGGTGTTGCGGTTAGAGTACAACTCGCTCCATAGTTATAGGTGCCACTGCCAGAAACGCTACCACCAGTCGTTGGATTAACGTCGGTCGTAATCGTAAAACTTTGTAGTTGAAAATGTGCAACAAGGTTTCGGTTGGCGGTTACGGTAAAGGTGTAATTAGCATTTGAAGATACTTGCGTGCCGTTTTCGGTCCAGTTGATAAAATCATAGCCTGTACTAGGTGTGGCTATTACGGTACAACTTTGCCCTTCGTCATAGGTTCCATCGCCACTCACATCACCTCCTGCTATAGGGTCGGCAGTGACTGTAACCGTGTATGTTTCAATAAAATTCAAAACATAGGGTGAAAAAACAGTGCCATAACCGTTTTCAGTAAAAGGAATGGATTCGGGAGCGGTAACATCAAGCTCTTGGTTTAAACCATGGTCATACAATTTAAATGTATAGATGTTTCCTGCATCTCCATACACCATAGGATCCACCATATAATAGTTCGGTTGGACATAGGTGAACAGATGGGCTATGCATGCACCACGGCACTCGTCGCCGCAGAATACCCCAAGTTCTAGTTGGTCAGAAGCCTGGTCTACGCCGTTGATTTGGATCTTTCCTATCAACACCATACTACCCGATGTCCCTGCGCTTACAGGGCTCCAATATGTCTGAGAGAACAGGATGGTGCTTGTCAGACATGCAATCAAAAATAAAACTGTTTTTTTCATCTTATTCTTTAATTATTTGAATTGTATTATTTCCATTGTTAGTAAAGACACGTAGCAAATAAATACCAGCGGCTTTATCTTTCAGATCGATTTGAATATGATTGTTTCCGGCCTCCTCTGAAAGAATAGTCTGTCCGAAGGCATTGATGACCTCCACTTTCTTTATTATCTCGTTACCTTCAATATTAAAGATGCCCTTGGAAGGGTTGGGGAACACATTGATATACTCTCTCTGATTGCCATCCACACCCAAAGTTCCAAAGTGGATTATGGCAGGATGGGTAATTGTTCCTATTGTTTTATCTGCGACAAAATTAAACACATCATCAGATAGGATAGTTTCCAATCCGTCGGTCAACACAAAATGCATATCTTCTTCGGCGTCGCCATAAACTAGTAGAAAAGCCACATAACGGTCAATGGGTTCCACATACATCAATTTGACACTACCCCGACACTCATCATCCACGAAAGCAGCTAATTCATATTCATTGGAATAAAGTTCGGCACCATCAGGTTCAATCACAGCAGTTATGGTAAGGTTGTCTGCATAGTTTTCGCAGGAGGGCGTAAAATGGTTCCTCTCCGTAGTAATGTTGCCGACAAAACAACCGTTGCGTCCTGTCTGATAAGTCAATGTCTTGGTTTCATTGCTATTCGACAAATACATGTAACCTTGACCACTTTCCAATGTATTTAAAGTGCCGTACCATAAATCGTTGCCAATATAGGTAGCATAATAATGTCTACCCTTCACTTGGTCATTCACTTCTGGTGAAAAACCACTCAAAGCGACGCTAAGACTCACATTTTGCGAAGAAGGGAACCCCACCCAGTTCCAACCATTGCTGATGGTAATGGGGTGGTCTTCTGGGTTTGCTAAAGTTCCGATAAGCGCGGCATCGCATTCTGTATTGGTACGAATCCTATAGCTTTGCTCGTTGGTAATCTCAGTCAGCGTACCATACCAAAAATCCGTGTAATTGTCAAGATATTGGCTACGTGACTGTATACGGACACATGAATTACCTAAGTTGTTCTTGAGCATTTCTAGTCCATCTACACCCTCCATCTCAATATATGTACTCCACCAATTCCATCCAAAGGAAAGAGGCTGAGAATGAACAAAATCGAAGTTGGCTACAAAGCTGGCCACTTCTGTCACTGTGAAGCTGTAGGAGGCATCCGTGGAGACAACGACACCGTTCTCAGTCCAGTTGACGAACATGTAGCCCTCGTTGGCCGTCGCCGTCAAAGTACAAGTTCCAAGATGGTTATACATACCTGCACCCGTGATGGTGCCGCCAGCCTCGGGATTCGCCATGGCGGTAATCTCGTAGCTGTTCAACTCAAAGTTCGCAGTGTATGAGGCTGGGCCTGTCACCGTGAAGCTGTACGCGGCGCTCGTGGAAACGACTTCGCCGTCATGGGTCCAGTTAAGGAACGTGTAGCCTTCGGCTGCAGTGGCCGTCAGCGTGCAGGAAGCACCGTGGTCGTATGTGCCCGCACCTGTGATGGTGCCGCCAGCCTCGGGATTCGCCGTGGCGGTGATCTCGTAGCTGTTCAGCTCAAAGTTCGCAGTGTATGTGGCTGGGCCTGTCACCGTGAAGCTGTACGCGGCGTTCGTGGAAACGACTTCGCCGTCATGGGTCCAGTTAAGGAACGTGTAGCCTTCGTTGGCCGTGGCCGTCAGCGTGCACGTCTCGAAGTGGTTGTATGTGCCTGCGCCATTTACCGTGCCACCTTCGGCAGGATTCGTTGTAGCATTGATAGAACAAGGAACAGGTACGTTGCATACGAGACGTACCGAGTGGCCAAAATACCGATAGTAAGTGCCGCCTGCATTGAGGCTGGAACTGCGAAGATCCACATTCCAGGCATAAACAGTGCTTTTATAAGATGAAGACCAATAGTAACCTTCGGAACCGGCGTATTTGACCGTAGTTCCAGACCGGTAGCCTGCTTCAGGCAGGAGTACCGCACCATGTTCTTCTAAGACCGCCCATTGAGAAGCAGTAATTATATTACTAGAGAAATTGGCGCTAGTATTATTGGTTTGGTTCAAACTATAGTAATCGGCATTCCAATCGTCAGGTAATAAAATCACACAACAGACATCATTCACCTTTGCCTTAGCATACCGAATACCCGATGGAGTACTGCGATTATTAAAGAGGTATAGCCACTCCTCATGGGTCAGTGTGCGCCAACCATAGTTCAATTGATTTCCTCCATTGATAATGACATTACAACCCCAATCGGCCCAACCTGTCTGATCAAACAAGTTACAAGTGTCACTACCGTAAGCGTAATAGTTACTATGGGATGAATTAGTTGACCAAGGTTGATAACAATTAGCTCCATGATTAAAACCACTCGTCCCCCAACCAAACAGGTCTCGATCTACATTTTGGTCAGCACTGCCTTGTCCGGTAGTGGTACCAAGATAGTCCCATTGGTTATCAGCGAACTTCCAATAAGGTATTTCCGCACTGCCTATGAATTGCAGGTTGCCCCGAGAGAAAAAGACTTGTGTCGAATCGTCAATGGAGAACTTGCCGTTAATTGCGCCTATTGGAATACTTTGGCCTTGGTAATTCGCAACCAAATTTCTGTTTCCCAAAACCACGAAAGAATAAGAAGCCTCTGCAGACACCTCTATAGCGTTCTCAGACCATTTGACAAAAGTATAGCCTGCATTAGGGGATGCCGTCAACGTACAAGTATGTCCAAATTCGTATACACCCTCACCGGTTACTAAGCCTCCTTCTTCGGGACTTGAAGTAGCATTGACGGCATACACAGTAGGAGCGGAAGCAACTAGTCGAACCGATTGGCCGCAGTAACGTTCGTTGCCAATCAAACCAAAAAAGCTTTCTGAGAACTCAAAGCAATTTGCAGATTCGGAATTTTCAGATGTGGATGACCAATAGAACCCATCCATACCAGCATAATAGACCGTTGTACCTCCACGAATACCTGCGGCAGGAAGAAACACGGCACCATGAGCTTCAAAAACACTCTCCCAAGTGGTTAAGGAAATGGTATTGTTTTCGTAAGCTCCACCATTGGCGTTATTCAATGTGTAATAGGAACTGCTCCAATCGTCAGGTAGTATAATCAATCCAGCCACTCCGTTTACTGTTGCTTTTGCATAACGCACACCCGATATAGTAACACGGGAAAACAACAAATAATCCCATTCATCATCGGTAAGCGTACGCCACAAATTAGCTGTGTTGCCGCCATTACTGATAGGGTTAGAACCCCAATCAACAAACGACTCGTAATCAGAATTAAAAGCTGTGCATTGGGTAGGATTAGGATCATCGCCTGTACCCCAACCAAAAAGGTCTATCCAACCATCATAAGAATCTGAAATATTAGCATTGTCTTCTCCGATAGCATCCCATTGGTTTTCTGCAAAACGCCATGTGTTGGTAGACGCTTGAAATTGAAGGTTGCCTTGTGAGAAATAAACTTGGGTTGTATTGCCAATGGAAAATCGACTATTAACGCCTCCTGTTGGAGCACAAGGAGTAACATAATTGGTAAAGTCGTTCCAACCACTAGTGTTATGATAGTCTTGCAAAGAGCCACAGGGGATCTGTACAGGGATCGATTTATCAACATAATTAAATGCATTATTACCCAGGGTTGGGGGTGTTTCAGCAAAAGAAATGATCGAAGTCAAGCTATTACATTTGTAAAAGGCATTAATTCCAATCGAGCTCAATGAATTCGGGAGGGAAATAGTTTTTATTCCAGTACATTTTCCAAACGCCTAATTACCTATACTTGTTACTGATGATGGTATTAAAACCGAAGTAATACCCACACATGCTTTGTAAACGTAAATGCACGCTGTTCCCGTACCAGTATTCTCAGTAGCGGTCCCAAACGCGTGCTCTCCAATAGAAGTAATCGAATAAGTGATTCCATCATATTCTACACAATCAGGAATAACAATATCCCCTACAGGTTCCGAGTAGCCATACCAATAAGTATATGTTCCAACACTGATAGAACTAGTAAGCTCAGAAACCGAATACCCATGACGAGGATAGGTAAGTTGGGCTTCGTGAGTGGCCTCATCAGTTATTCTATAATACAAGGTCTGCCCCGTGCTACATACCGCCGAAAAGTCATAATGAATAGCATCTCCCGCACGAGGAGAAGTTAACTGTGCATCGTCGTAGTGAACCGTATAAGCTTTTGTCGATTCCACAACACTCAGCAGAAGGACAATTAAGACGGCATGTAACACCTTTTTAATTCGTAAAGCATTTATTTTCATTTATTTGATATTTAAAATTTATGTTTTCCGTTTTCTATTCTCCTCCGGTCCGGGAAGGATGGGACTTTTTGTATTGCTTGATTAGACTTTCGGATTAATGAGGGCAAATTTACGAAATTACAATAAGGCTTGGAAAAAAATTGAAGTTTGGCGGTCAAAATCTAATTGAACCGCCTTTAATAGATATCAAGATGGGAATCTAAAAAAACAGTTTTTTCAGAAAATTGTATTTCATTTTTCAAAAAAGTTGTATTTTTGCAGCCGCATTGAGAGGCCACTTTAGCTCAGTTGGTAGAGCAACGCATTCGTAATGCGTAGGTCGTTGGTTCGAGTCCGACATGTGGCTCATGCAGAAGAGTTTCGTTCCGAAACTCTTTTTTTGTTGCCCAAAAGCGACTATAATTCCTTCTCTTTCGCGAAAATTCACTATTTTTGCAGATTAATCTAATGTGGAAATGTCTGCACCAAACAAATTGATAGAGAAAATCGAGGGCTTCACGCGGAAGTACTACCTCAACCGCCTGATACAAGGTGTGTTGGTGGGTGCCGTGTTGTGGATTGTCTTCTATCTGCTCATCAATGGACTGGAGTATTTTTCCTGGTTTCCACCCAAGGGACGCTTTGTGCTCTTTCTGTTTTTGCTGGCTGGCAGCGCCTTTGTCTTGGTGTACCATTTCCTTATCCCACTCTTCAACCTGATCCGCTTCCGGAAGAAGATGTCGGTGGAACAGGCCTCGGTGATGATCGGCAAATTCTTCCCAGAAATCAAGGACAAACTGCTGAACACCATACAATTGAGCAACCAAGCGGCCACCGATGCCGACAATGCCTTATTGGCAGCCACTATTGAGCAGCGTAGCGCCCGCCTCTCCCCTATCCGCTTCTCAGATGCCGTTGACTTACGTGGCAACTTGAAGTACCTAGGTATCTTCTTTGGCTTGCTCCTTTTATTAATACTGTTGATGGTATTCCTGCCCTCGTTTGCCGTGCAACCTACACAACGTATCGTCAACTACGAGCAGAGTTTTGAGAAGCCCCTCCCCTATCAAGTGGAAATTGAACAGGACGAAATCGAAACCACCCAAGGCCAAGAGGTGAAGTTCAACATCCACGTCACGGGCGGCCGTATCCCCGACGCCTTCTATGTAAAGAGCGAGCTGGGGCAACAACTGATGACCAAAAACTCTGTCAACGACTTCAGCTATACCTTCAAAAACCTATACAACGACCTGACCTTTAATGTAGTTGGCGGTGAATACACCAGCCGTCCACTGCACATTATCGTGCACCCCAACCCCACCCTGCTCTCCTACCGCTGCGAGGTACGCTATCCTGCCTACATCCACCGCAGCAACGAGACCCTTGAAGGCAAAACCCGCCTCATCGTCCCGCAAGGCACCAGCCTCACCTTCAGCTTCATCACACGCGACACTGAGAAAGTCTCCGTAACCCGTGACTCTCTGACGACTGTTTTGACCGCAAAAGACGACATCTTCAACTATCAATTCGTGGCGAGTACATCTACCAAGTTCGACGTGCAGGTAGAAAACACATGGAACAACACTCTGGAACCCCTACCCTTCTCCGTCGACGTGCTGCCCGACGCCTATCCCGACATCCGCGTGGAGTCATTTGACGAGCAACTCTCTACCGACGTGTATTTCTCAGGCCTCGTCACCGACGACTACGGCTTCTCCCGCCTAACATTCAACTGCAAAGTCAAGGAACCTATCGAAAAGAATATCGTCAAGACCGTACCCTTGGATCTCAAGCAGACCCGCTCTTCCTTCTTCTACCAATTCAACATGGACAGCCTTGGCATTATGCCCGGACAGGACATGGAGGTGTATTTCGTGGTGTGGGACAACGACGGCTTCCATGGACCCAAGTCGAAGCGTTCGGAGACTTTCACTTATTACAAGCCTTCAGAGAGCGCCTTGGACAGCATCGCCAACCAACAGTCGGAAGACATCATGGAACGCCTTTCGGAGAAGTCGCAAGAGGCCAACAAGCTGCAAGACGATATCGAGAAGATGCTTCAAGACCTCATCCAAAAGAAAGACTTGGACTGGTCCGACAAGGAGAAGATGAAAGACCTGCTGGAGAAGCAGCAAAAGATTCAAGATGAATGGAATAAGTTGCAGGAAGAACAGGAGAAATTGTCCGACTTTATGAAAGACCACGACTTGGGTAACGAAGACCTCATCAAGAAGCAGGAACAGATCAACAAGCTTTTCGACGAGGTGATTCCCGAGGAATTACAGAAACTTATGGAACAGATCGACAAGCTCCTTGAGGAAATGCCACGAGAGCAGATGCAGCAGATGATGCAGGACATCAAGAAAAAAAACCAGTCCATGCAAGACCTGCTTGACCGTAACCTGGCTTTGCTGGAGCAGCTAAAGATGGAAAAAGACCTCACCGACTTGGCAGAAAAATTGGACAAGTTGGGCGAAGAACTTCAAAAGCAAGAGGCTGAAAATCAAAATAAAGAAGGTGAGGAGGGCGACCAAAAGTCAGCCGAAGACGCCAAGGAAGAATTCGACAAGATGATGGATGAGCTCGACCAACTCCTTGAGAAGAACAAAGACCTGCAACAGCCTTTCGACATGGAGAAGGACGAGGAGATGGAACAAGATATCGACCAAGACCTCGACGACGCCATGCAGCAAGAACAATCGGGTAACCAGCAACAGTCACAGGACAGCAAACAAAACGCCGGCCAAAAGATGCAGAAGATGGCACAAAACATGATGTCGATGATGCAAATGGGCGGCATGGAACAGCTGGCTGAAGACGCCCATTTGATGCGTATCTTGCTTGAAAACGTAGTTCACGCTTCGCACCAACAGGAAGACCTGATGATGGAGATTGGTAGCTTGCGTACCGATGATCCTTCGCTATCGCAGAAAATCATACAACAGAAAGAAATCGCAGACAACTTCAACATGGTGCGCGATTCATTGCGTAGCATGGCTTTACGCCAACCTGCCGTACAGAATTTTGTGTTCGAGGAGTTGCACACAATTGAGAATCAGACCGAAAACGCAATGAAGCAGCTCAACGGATTGAAACTCTCTGTAGCGGTGCGCCATCAGCAGACTGCCATGATGTCTATGAACAACCTCGCTTTGATGTTGGCGGAATCGTTGGAAGAAATGGAAAGCAGCATGGAATCCATGGGGATGCCAATGTCTAGTTGCCAATCGAAACCCGGGCAACAAGGAAAAAAGAGCATGAAAAGCATGCAGCAACTGCAACAACAGCTGAGCCAACAACTCAAAAAGATGCAGCAACAGATGCAACAGCAGAAGCAGTCGGGGCAGCCTATGCCCAATATGAGTGAAGAATTCGCACGTATGGCTGCCGAGCAGGAGATGCTGCGTCAAGGCATGCAACAAATGCTCAATGAAATGAAGGAAAACGGACAGTTGGGCGACGATGGTCTGAATGAAATCATCAAGGAAATGGAACAGCTGGAGGAGGACTTAGTCAACAAGAGAATCAATCGTCAGACCATAGAACGCAGCCAACGTATCGAATCGAGGATGCTGGAATCGCAGAAGGCACAGGAGCGACGCGAACAAGAGGAACAGCGCAAGTCCAACGAATTTAAAGGCTCGCAGTTCGACCGCAAGATTGACGAGTACCTCTACGAACAGACCATTAAGAAAAACCAGGAATTCTTGAAGACCAATCCCATAGAATATGCACCCTATTACCAGGACAAGATCAACGAGTATTATCTGAAGAAAAACACGCATTAAGATGATCAGATTTAACACATTGGATGTGGATATGCCGCCCATCGAACCGCAACGCGACAAGGCATGGATCGAGGCAGTGGCACAGCGTTACGGCAAGACGGTAGGGGAGTTGTACTACTATTTTTGTAGCGACGAAAAATTGTTGGAAATCAACAAAGAACGCCTTGGTCACGACTTCTATACCGACATCGTCACCTTCCCATTGACCGACTGCAAGACCGTACTGTCAAGTGAGTTCTGCATTAGTGTAAATCGCATCCAGGAAAATGCAGTGACTTTTGGCAGGACATATGAAAGCGAACTGCACCGCGTCATCATTCACGGCGTGCTGCATCTCATCGGCTTTGATGACCATAGTGATGAAGATGAAAAAGAGATGCGTGAAAAAGAGGAAGAATCCTTGAATTTATTATTTAATTAACTGACTATCAATTTTTTAAACATATTGTTTCCCGTGAAACACTGACCATAAGATGATTTTTGAACGCTATGACATAATCGTTGTGGGAGCCGGTCACGCCGGATGTGAGGCGGCGGCGGCGGCGGCCAACTTGGGCAGCAAGACCCTACTCATCACCATGGACTTGCGCTTGATGGCTTCCATGTCGTGCAACCCTGCAATGGGAGGCATCGCCAAGGGACAAATTGTCCGCGAAATCGATGCCATGGGGGGCTATTCAGGCATCGTCAGTGACCGCACCATGATACAATTCAGGATGCTGAACAAGTCTAAGGGACCCGCCATGTGGAGTCCCAGGTGCCAAAGCGACAAGATGATGTTCTCCGCCGAATGGCGGAGTCTTCTGGAGAAGACACCCAACCTTGATTTCTGGCAGGACACGGTAATGGGGTTGCTTGTCGAAGGCGACCAAGTCAAAGGCGTCAAAACGATGATGGGAGGCGATATTGAGAGTAAGGCTGTGATCCTCACCAACGGCACCTTCCTTAATGGCTTGATCCATATCGGAGAGCAACATTTCCCGGGAGGTAGGATGGGCGAGGTGGCCAGCCATGGCATCACGGAGCAACTGAAAGAGCTCGGCTTTGAAGCACAACGGCTCAAGACAGGCACACCAGTTAGAATCGACGGTCGAACCATTGATTTCAGTAAACTCATAGAACAAAAAGGTGACGATGAGGTTGTCGGTTTTTCCTACACAGAGCCATTCAAAATCACCAAGCAAAGGAGTTGTTGGATAGCGCATACATCATTAAAGGTGCATGAGATTTTACGCAAAGGCTTCAAATACTCTCCCATGTTCAATGGTAGAATCCAAGGTGTGGGACCTAGGTATTGTCCCAGCATCGAGGATAAAATCGAGCGCTTTTCGGGCAAGGATTCACATCAACTTTTTGTGGAACCCGAAGGCTGGACAACAGAAGAATACTACCTCAATGGCTTCAGTTCTTCTCTACCCGATTACATCCAATATGAAGCCCTAAGGCAAATCGAAGGCTTTGAGAACGCCAAGATTTTCCGGCCTGGATATGCCATCGAATATGATTACTTCCCACCCGATCAGTTGCACCATTCACTGGAAACAAGACGAATACACGGTTTGTATTTCGCCGGGCAGATCAATGGAACGACAGGATATGAGGAAGCCGCATGTCAAGGCTTAATGGCAGGCATTAATGCCAGTTTGGCGTTGAAGGATGAACAACCGCTTGTATTATCACGCTCAGAGGCTTATATCGGCGTATTGATCGACGACCTCATCACAAAAGGCGTAGACGAACCCTATAGAATGTTCACGAGCAGAGCAGAGTATAGGATACTGCTCCGTCAAGACAACGCAGACACACGCTTGACAGAATTGTCATACAAACTTGGGCTTGCCAAAGAAGATAGATACCAAAAATACCAGGAGAAGAAGCAAAGGGTACAGGAAATTATGGATTTCTTGAAGGAAACATACGTTTACCCAGAAGAAATCAACGGACTCTTGGAAGAAAAAAATAGCTCACCCATAGACCAAAAGACAAAAATGGCCTATATGTTGCTACGCCCACAAATAGGATTGTTTGAAATGTCAGAGCGCCTACAAACACTTAAGGAACGTTACAACACAAAAGACAGGTTTGAAAGAGAGTGCCTTGAGGAAGCGGAAATTTTGAGCAAATACGACAGTTATATAAAAAAGGAAAATGAACTGGCCGAGAAACTGAACCGGCTAGAGAATGTCAAACTACCCAAGAATTTTGACTTCCATAGTATACAATCATTATCGTACGAATCAAGGGAAAAACTAAACAGATACAAACCCGAAACCTTGGGGCAAGCCTCGAGAATTAGCGGAATTTCACCGGCCGATATCAACGTATTAGCCATATTCTTAGGAAGATAGCATGATTGTTTCACATGAAACAGAAAAGATATGAACACGATTAAATGTCCATGGTGCGAATCGGAAAAAACCCAAATTCATCTCTGGTTGAAAGATGAATTCCTAACCAACGAAGATTTTCAAATCTATGAATGTCTCCGCTGTGGATTGCTATTTACGGAGCCAAGGCCAGAAAAAGACAAGATTGGCGAGTACTACAAATCAAAGGAATATTACAGCCACCAGGAGAATAAAAAAGGCTTCATTCCGAAGTTATACGAGCAAATAAAAACCATCAACCTAAAGCATAAATATAACATTGCAACAAAAGGAATCAAAGTGGGAAAAATGTTGGATATCGGTTGTGGTGTTGGCGATTTTCTTCACGTTGCGGAACAACATGGTTGGAATTGCAAGGGTGTAGAACCCTCAGAGGACGCAAAAACCATCGCAAAGAAAAGAATCAAAGCCGAAATCATATCCAGTGAGGACTTGGAACAGATACCCAACGAGACTTTCGATGTGATTACCATGTGGCATGTACTGGAGCATATTGACAATTTAAAATGGCAAGTCGCTCAGCTTCAAAGACTTATAAAGAAAGACGGAAGGATTATCATTGCCGTACCCAATTACAAATCCTACGATGCAAAGTTCTACAAAGACAAATGGGCAGCTTATGATGTACCACGACATTTGAACCATTTCAATAAAGAAACGTTAGTTAGAATATTCAAAACCAACGGATTAGAGTTAGAAGATACAGACAAACTTCGCTGGGATGCCTATTACATATCCTATTTGAGCGAACAGTACCGACATCATGCATTCCCACTAGTTAAAGGGGCATATCGAGGGTGGCTCTCCAATGTCAAGGCGAGGAAGTCCAAAGAATGGTCCAGCAAGATTTATGTCTTTGTGAAGCAAAAAGAAGAAAATCGGAAAAATGGGTCGTTTTAAGGCGTTTAAGGCATTTTTAGAGGAAAAAGGTTGACGAGATAAGACATGGCAAAAAATCGCAATAGAGAGAATGTTTTGTAAATGATTAGTTCACAATAAAATAGCAAAGCGGTGGACAAAAACACAAAAAACAGAAAGACTTTTGGCTGGCTGATGCTCATCCTGGCAGCAATAGTGTTGGCTGCAGCCGGGGCGGTTACCCTCTGTCTCAAAAAACAAGAGATTTGTGCCAAGTTGGTCCAACACTCCGTAAAGGAGGTGGAAAAAAACATCCAAGGTCTGATCGACAACAACGCCAACTACCACCAGTATGACCAGGCAGAAGTCGGATTGTACGTTTTCCACAACGACTCACTGTTGTATTGGAACAACAACCTTGTAGGACCAAAACTGATCAGAAGAAAAGTACATCCCAATAATGACACCATCTGTAACCTGCTCACAGGTGATTATTATGTCCGTACCTTCAATAAAGGTAACCTCAACTATTACGTTTTCAAGCTGATCAACACGACATATCGCTTGGAAAACAACTTTTTCGAAAACAAATTTTTGCCTTTCCACGGACTCATCGACGGCAAAATGCAATTTAACAATGATGAAGGATATGAAATCTATTCCAGCAATGGTAAGAAGCTGATCAACTGTCAAATTGGAACACCAACAAAACTAAGCAAACTTGCCTGGATAATTGTTTGTGGTTTGACATTTCTATTAATCATCATCGCCACAGTCTTATTAATCCCGCGAAATCGAACGACAAAAAACTACCAAAAGTTCAAAGTTGAATATGGTATAGCAGCCATTCTTCTCATTGCCATCGCTGCCACCTATTTCTATTACGACCACAACCGCAAGAAAGAAAATGCGGAGATGGAAGCCATGGCCGAACACCTGTTACTTAAACGTGACCTAGACTTCGAAAACGCATTTCAACAGTTCGTCGAAGATATCAAAAACGATTCGGCATTTCATGACATCATTTTTGCCGAAAGCAATGTGCTTGCTGATGTGGTACTTGGCTATTCCAAAGCGTTCCTGTTCGATGAAACAATGAAAGATTACCAGGTAACACTGACCATCTGCGCTCCTGATGAATACATTGACATTCAACCCGAGGATACTGTTGCCAATTGCGACGACTATTTCCTTGAAAAGCTAGCCAAAAACAGTCAAAAAAGGGTAGGGGATGGACTGTTTTTCATGGATTACAACACCCTTGACCCCAATTACCTGGCGAGAATTAAAGTGCGTTCAAGCGACACTTTGCAACAACGTACGCTCTATTTCGAGTTTTATAACCCCATTGCGCCAGAGGGATTTGGATTTCCTAGGCTATTGCAAGAACAAAATAGCGAGAAACCATACGATTATTCTGTGGCAAGTTACCGCGACAATGTGCTCGTCTACAAATACGGAAAATACATCTATCCCAATTTCCTGAAAGACATCAGCGTTAAAGACCACGGATTCACATACGTTGACAAATACAAACACTACACAAAAAACAACGCAGAAAACAACGTGCTCATCATCAGCACTCCAAGAAAAGGCTGGTCTGAAATAACCGGACCTTTCGCTTTGTTCTTCCTGGGATTATTGATTCCTTATCTCTTTATTTACTGGTTGCTGAAGCCCAAAAAACAGAAACCTTGGAAGGACCGTAGTTTCAGACAGAGGATGCAAACAGTGATTTTTGTCACCTTGGGTTTTGCATTTCTCGCTATCGGCCCTGTGTCTGTGATTTACATGCGAAGTCTATACAACAAAAAAACGATGTCGGCTCAATATGAGACAACACGAACCCTCGCGTTGGAGATGCAGAATAACGTTGACTTCGAAAACCTGATAGGAAACGCCTCAAGAGACACTTGGACGGAGGTTATGCAACACTATGCCAACACATTCTTCACCGAACTCAACCTTTACAGCCTCGACGGAAAACTGATTGCAACGACTAGGCCTGAGATTTATGAACTCACGCTCCAAGCCCCAATCATGAATGCCCAAGCATACCAAAATATGTTCAGAAACAAAGCCTTGTACTACACCCACAAAGAACAGCTGGGCAAAGGTGTTTACGAGTCGGCATACCTACCCATTACGAATGCTCAAGGCGGCACCTTGGCATATCTGAACACACCCTATTTTTCAAGTGAGACCGACCTAAAGAAAGAACTCAACGATTTCAGGCTCACCTATGTCAATATTATGTTGGTATTGCTAGGTTTGGCCTTGATTTTCGTCATTGGCATCACAAAGAAACTGACGCGGCCGTTGTCGTTGATTCAAAACAAGTTGGGCGATATCAAGATTGACCAAAAGAACGAACCCATCGAATGGAAACGCAATGACGAAATCGGGGCTCTGGTCAAGCAATACAACCAACTCATCGTGGAGTTGGAGAAGAGCGCCGCAGAGCTGAAACGCACCACTGCAGAGTCGGCATGGCGCGACGTGGCAAGGCAGGTGGCACATGAAATCAAGAATTCTCTTACGCCCATGCGCCTCAGCGTGCAAATGTTGCAACGTAACATCGAGAACGGCAAGGCCACTCCTGAACAGACAGAACGCACCGCCAACACTTTGATCGAGCAAATCGATGCTCTCTCTGATATTGCATCCTCATTCTCGCGTTATGCCAAGCTGCCAGAAAACCACCCACAGCCGTTGGATTTAGCAGATTTGGTCGGCAATGTGGTGAACCTGTATGACAACAAGGAAAACATCACATTCACTTATCTCTACGACAAGACGAAAGACCATATTTACAATGGAGATAAGACCAACTTGAACAGTGCGGTCGGCAACCTTGTGAAAAACGCCACCCAAGCCATTGGCTCAAAGGAAAACGGAAAAATCGATGTGGGTCTGCAATCCACTGAAACAACATTTGTCATCAGCGTCAAGGACAACGGCAAGGGCATCAAGGAAGAGGATAAGAGTCGCATTTTCCTGCCCAACTTCACCACCAAGACAGGTGGCTCTGGCGTAGGCCTTTCTCTGACATACAATATTGTGCAATCTGCCGGAGGAACAATTTCCTTTGAAAGCCAAGAAGGAGAGGGGGCTGAGTTTTTCATCACACTCCCAAAAAGTTGAACCGAATAATACAACAATAATTCCTATTTTTGCGTTACTGAAAACAAACCAAACCCCATGGCAGAAAACAGATTAGGATCACTGGCGAAGCAAACTGCAATCTATGGCTTAAGCAGCATCATTGGCAGGTTTTTGAACTATCTGCTCGTGCCGTTGTATACCTACAAAATCGCAGCAGAATCGGGTGGCTATGGCATCGTCACCAACCTATATGCCTATACTGCCTTGCTTTTGGTTATCCTGACTTTCGGCATGGAGACCACCTTCTTCCGTTTCTCCAACAAGGAAGGTGTCGACCCAAACAAAGCCTTTTCGACCTCTGGTTTGGCGGTAGGTTTGGTTTCTCTGGTATTCGTGATTCTGGTCAGCGTTTTCCTGAAGCCCATCTCTAGCGCCTTGCATTATGCCAGCCATCCCGAGTTTGTGGAAATCATGGCCATCATCGTGGCCTTGGATGCCTTCCAAGCCATCTTGTTTGCCCGCCTGCGCTATGAAAACCGTCCTATCAAATTCGCTGCCCTAAAACTGTTATTCATCTTCCTCAACATCGGACTGAACCTGTTTATTTTCTTGGTTGCACCAAGTCTGAAAGAAAGCCATCCTGCCCTGATGGGTTGGTACGAAAACAGCTATCAAGTTGGGTATATCTTCATCGTCAACCTGATTTGCACGGGGTTGATCACTTTAGGTTTTCTCCCCGAGATCAAGAAGTTGCGCTTTGGCATCGACCGCAATCTGTTGAAGCAGATGCTAAAATACACCTGGCCTTTGCTGCTTTTAGGTTTGGCTGGAATTCTCAACCAAGTTGCGGACAAAATCTGTTATCGCTTCATTGTTCCTGGCGAAGAGGGAGATGTGCAATTGGGCATTTATGGTGCCTGTGTGAAAATTGCCATGATTATGGCCATGATTACACAAGCCTTCCGTTATGCCTATGAACCTTTCGTATTCGGTGGCAAGCGTGACACGGCTGACAAAGAAACCCAAGCAAAAGTGATGAAGTATTTCATCATCTTCACGCTGCTGGCGTTTCTTGCCGTGGTAATGTATATGCCTATTTTGCGGCACATCATTAAATCCGACTATTGGGAAGGCCTGCGTGTTGTGCCTATTGTGATGATGGCCGAGATTTTCATGGGCATTTATTTCAACCTCTCGTTCTGGTACAAGCTCATCGACGAGACATGGTGGGGCGCCATATTTTCTGCTATCGGATGCGCGGTACTGCTTGCCATCAACTTCATCTTCGTACCCAAATACGGCTACATGGCTTGTGCTTGGGGCGGCTTTGCAGGCTATGGCACTTGCATGGTGTTGTCGTATTTCGTCGGACAAAAGAAAGCCCCGATACCTTATAACCTAAAATCCGCTTTCATGTACTTTGCTGTCGCCATGGCTTTGTATTATGCACAAAAGTATATCAACATCGACAGCACCGCTTGGACTTTGGTGGTCAACACGGGGCTGTTGTTAGCGTTTTTCGCCTTTATTTGCTGGAGAGAGAAGGATTTGGTGAAAGGTGTTATGTATGTTGTAAATAGTAAAATATTGAAAAAGAAATAATTATGAAAGTTAAAATCGTCAACCAATCCAATAATCCCTTGCCTGCCTACGAGACCGTAAACTCGGCAGGTATGGATCTCCGTGCCTATCTGCCCGAAGGCCCCATCACCCTTGAACCTATGCAACGTGCCTTGGTACCAACAGGTCTTTACATGGAAATCCCAGAAGGCTACGAAGGGCAGGTGCGTCCGCGCAGCGGCCTAGCCATCAAGAGTGGCATCACCGTGCTCAACAGCCCTGGTACCGTGGATGCGGACTACCGGGGACAGGTCTGCGTCATCCTGATCAATCTATCGGACAAGGCGTTTGTCATCAACAGCGGTGACCGTATCGCACAGATGGTCTTTGCCAAATGCGAACAAGCCGGGACTGTGCAGGTGGAAACGCTATCGGAGACGGAACGTGGTGCTGGCGGCTTTGGTCACACCGGAAAAAACTGATAACACTACTATTATGAAAAAAAAACATCATAATCCTAACCGTCATTGCGGGCTTGACCCGCAATCTCCCAAGCAAGGAGTTTTCTCCCTTGTGTTTGGGAGATGGCGGATGTGCCTCCGCCATGACGGTAAAAGATCATTGGTCCTCTTATTGTTCTTATATTTTTGCTCGGGTCTAATAGCCCAGGTCCCTGGCTCGGTATTTCGGGAATTACCAGACAAACGCAAAAACGCCACCTACTTTTCCGACGGTCTTCAAAGCAAGTACCGTGAAGACACCGAAGGTGCCATCCGCAATTTCGAGCAAGCATTGAACTACTTGCCCGACGATGCCGCCTCAATGTACGAGTTGAGCGAGCAATACTATAATGCCGGACGCATAGAGGATGCCTTCAACATGATTCAACGTGCCGCCGAAATCGACCCCGAGAACAAATGGTACCAAATGCGCCTTGGCATGTTTTACCGCAACTTCGAGCAATACGAAGACTTCGCCAAACTCTACGAAGGCCTGACTGCCAAATATCCAGAAGACCTCGAGATGCTCAGCGACCTCATCGATACCTACCTCGTCACTGAAGATTACGACAAGGCATTGAAAAAGATGGAGCTTCTGGAAGAACAAATCGGGACAAACGAGATCATTACAGAGCAAAGGCTGGGGATTTACAAAAGACAAGGCAACAACAAGAAACTTATCTCCGAGCTGGAAAAAGTAATCGCTGACGACCCCGAAAACCCACGTTATTACAGCATGTTGGCTCAGGTATACACCGAGGTCGGCAAAGAGAAGGAAGCCTTGAAACTCTATGAGAAAATCAAGGAATTGAATCCAAACGACCCTTATATCAACATCTCGCTGTTGGAGTTCTACGAAAACAAAGGTGACAAGGACAAGGCCTTCAACGAGCTGTTGGCCACCATCCGCAACAAGAACCTGGACCTCAACACCAAGACCAACATCTACGACTATTGGATCGACAAAAACCAGAATTCAAGTCAAATCAACGAGCAAGCACGACAATGCGGGGAGGCCTTCGTCGAAACCTATCCTGACAACAAGCTCGGCTATCTGATACTCGGCTCGTATTACATGATGAAAGAGGATGCCACGAAATCCAAAGCGATGTATCAACAATCGCTTGCCATCGACAGTTCTGATTTCTATTCTTGGCAGAATCTCATCATCAGCGAGTCGCGACTCAGCGAAAACGAAGCCGTGCGTGACCACGCCATAGCGGCCTTGAAATACTATCCCATGCAGCCTGTTTTCTACTGGTATGCGGGTGTTTCGAATGCCGTATTGAAAAACAACGATGAGGCCATCATGTATCTTGAAAAGGGGAGGAGATACACCTCCGACAAACTGCAGATGGCCAACTTCGATGCGTTTTTGGGTGACCTTTATTACGAGGTAAATGATGAAGAAAAGGCTTTCGGTGCCTATGAGCGCACACTACGCAACGACCCTAATAACGTTTTGGTGCTTAACAACTATGCCTTTTATCTCGCAGTGAAAAACCAAGACTTGGACAAGGCCCTTGAAATGTCGACCAAAGCCATCACCGCAGAGCCTAACAATCCGACCTATTTGGACACTCATGCCTGGGTGCTCTACATGAAAGGCGACTACAAGGAAGCGGAGAAACACATGAAAAAAGCCATGCAGCTGCTGAAGGAGCCCGACGAGACCTTTAACCAGCACTACAACGCCATACTGCGGAAACTCGGTAAGAATTAATTGGAACGGAAACAGAAGGGTTAATTCGTATCACCGCCATTCAAAATTAACATTGCAAATATTATAGCCAAAATCGCAAAATGAAAAGCAATTTTAAAGTTTTGGACATTGATCCTCGCTTCTATTTTTATTATGGCACTTCTACTGGTAACACATTATGGTAGATTATAATGAATAGAATAAAAATATCAACGGTAAAAATAATGAAAAACACTAGTAAATATCACCCAAATGCCTTTATAATAGCAGCCGTTCTTCTTTTCTTTAGCGGTTGCAAGAAATGGTTCAAAGATGAAGAACTAACAATAGTTAGGCAATCTTACAATGGTACTGAGTTGAAATTAAACGGATATTATTACCATGAGAAAGAAGGTGTGATAGGGAAAACTTATTTTTTTTACAGAAACGGTGTGATGCTATACGGTATAGGGACAGACACTTTGGACGACGATCTTGAAAAATACGATGAATGGTTTATTTCGGAGACTTTTTTGAATTTTATTAAAACCAACAAAAGAAGGTGGGGCTTGTTCAAAATACATGATGATAGTATTGTGTTTGAAAGATGGGTCATGGCAGAAGGAGGATTTCCTGTGCTCCGCTTTTCAGGCAACATCATAAACGACACAACTTTTAGGATTACCAAAAGTGAATATCCACATCACGGGGAGATGTACGAAAGGAACGATGTGTTCCATTTCCACGCTTTCTCTCCCAAACCCGACAGCACCAATGTTTTTATCCCATGACGGCTAAGCACAACATGAAAACCGATGGCAAAATACAAAAAAGAGTGGCCTTAACCTACGGATACGGCTACGACCACCAGCGTATGCATATGGCCGAGACCAACACCGATGGCGATACCCTTAGACAAAAAGTGTATGTGGGTAACTGCGAGTATGTGATTAATGGCTCCGACACCACCATTTTGACCTACCTCAATGGTCCTTTGGGCGTCTTTGGCATACAAGAAGACATGGATTATTCCTATTCCCACCGTTATTTCATACACCCCGACCATTTGGGCAGTTGGACCCTGATTACCGACAACACCGCCAACATACAGCAAGACGTGGCCTATGACGCATGGGGAACACCATACCGCTTTACCACGACAGGCACGGAGCCAGCAGATTCGCTGCTTTTCGACCGCGGCTTTACCGGACATGAACATTTGTCGTATTTCGACCTCATCAATATGAATGGTCGAGTGTATGACCCCTTCACCAGCGGCTTCCTCTCGGTGGACAACTATGTGCAAAGCCCAGACTATACACAAAGTTTCAATAGGTATTCGTATTGTTTGAACAATCCCTTGGTTTATGTTGATCCTTCGGGCGAAAAATGGTGGCATTGGGCCATGGCCGATGTGCTTTCGGGTGGTTTCTTGTCAAGCACGGTTCTGGTGACGGCAGAGTTTGCTTTTACATCAATTACTACCACAAATTTGACATGTTTCCCCATGCAGTTTGCCACTAGTGAAGGGGGATATGAAATACAAAAACAATTATCTCCTATTGCTTTTAATATTGATTTTCGTTATGGAACCCATCAACGAGGTATAGGTTTTAATATTTCATACGGAATACCTAAAAGTTTGCCCTATGCAAAACGATGGGAACAAGGCAGTAGCTATTATTGGAAAAACTATGGCGGTTATCGTGGTTATGAGCATCGTAAAGGTAGTGAGCAAAGCGTCTTGGGTGTCTATCATTGGGGCAAAACTCATTATGAATCAGGTGAATTCACCCAAACCGTAGGCAATAAAAGTATTGGAATACCCTCAATTGCAGGTGTTGATATCAGCAATGACTTGTGGGGTGACCAAGGCGATAGGTACAGAACGAGCTATCAAAGAATTAATCTCGGAGCAATTCGTATAGATAACGCTATCTTCACTGGGGATCCTGGTCCGTCTGGAAAACGAAGGGAATACACAACTGATATGTATGGAGGAAAACTTGGAACATACACCGGAGAAGGTAATCCTTATGATCCTGATAAGTATCGACACGGGGTTTTGTCTTTTGGTATTGGACCGCTGAATTTCGGAGCCGATACGGAAGGTATCCGCAGTGGCATCCAGAATTGGTTTCACGACACGAAGTGGGGAGATGCTCCTCATTTTAGGGATTTGCGAGGCACTCCCGAATACGAAGCGATGGGAGGAGACAAATTCTACTTTCAATTTGGATATTATCGTATTTGGTAACACCCAAAAATAATCTAATTATGAATATGAAGTTTTTAATAATAATGGTCATGCTTTTAACAGGTATGACTGGTTGCTCCAAATGGCTGGAAAATGAAGAACTAACCTTGCCACAGACACCATATACTGGCGATGAACTTAGAACCAACGGGTACTATTATTATACAAAGGATGGTGATTATTTTAGGACAATTACTTTCTTCTATAAGAACGGCGTTGTGTTTCGACCACCTAGTGGATCCCACTCCTTGCAAGAAGTTGATGAATATGTAATAAACGAACTCGTAGGCAAGAATCGTTTTCATGATAGTCAATTATCATGGAAATTGTTCAACATTGAAAATGATCGGATTTTGTTTAATTATTGGGTGCCTACAAGGCCGTTTCAATGCTATTTTCAAGAAGGAACCATCCTAAATGATACCACCTTTGTCCTGCAGAGATATTATAGGATGGAAAACGGAGAAGTGACAGATGAAGGGAACATAAACGAGACTTTTCATTTCCGCCAGTTTTCCCCAAAACCCGACAGCACCAACACATTCATTCCTTAGACACCCCAAAAAGAATTCACACAACCAACACGAATAACCATCAAAAGAATATCATCATGAAAAAACACATCATCATCATCGCCTTGGCGGTCTTCATGCCGCTGTTCGCTGCCGCACAGTACGGCAGGCAGCCCGTCTCCCTTATCGCCCACGCCGGAGTAGGCTGGGGTGGCTTCCCTGAGCGTGTTTCAGCCACTCGCATTGACCATTACATGGGTGCCATTGGAGCTGACGCTAAGTTAGGGTTCAACGACAATTGGTCGTTGCTCGTCGGCCTCGATTACCAATTCCGCTTTATCAACACTGGCTATACCACCTATAGTGACGGTATTCAGCACCATTCGACATTCCTTCAAGGCCACTATCTCCGTCTCCCCATCCGCTTAGAGTTCGACTACAACTGGTTTTATGCCGCTGCAGGACCTTATATTGAAAAGGGCTTTGGCAACATGCCGGAAAGCAACGAACTGGGCCTCGTAGGGGCCAACCTCGAACTGGGCGGCCGCATCGAACTCAACCGCCAAGACCACCTGCGCATCGGCCTGCTCACCAGCTTCGGCTGCGCCTTCGAAAAAGGACCCGAAAACCAATTTGACTCCACCCCAGCCGACAAAATCAAGATGGGCTACATGGAAATCAACTGGCTATTGCGTCTGGGCTATGAACACCAGTTCTAAAAACTACCATCATTAAAACAATAGGTTGCAACACCTTTGGTTCAAGTTTTTTTTTATTTTTGTCCATCCATAATTGGAACAATTATTGAAAGCATTTCCAGTGTGAAGACCCTAACAAAAATAGCGTTTCTGACCCTGCTGTTGGCAACAATGTCTTGTGCCTCGCACAAGAAAACCGTTGCGCCAACACCTCCTTCGACATACGAATGGCTCAGTTCAAAAGTCGACATTGACGTAGAAGGCAACAGTATGGCTGTAAGTGAATTGTCGGGACAGCTGAGGATGCGCAGGGACAGCATCGTCTGGCTCAGCGTGACCGCCGCCATGGGCGTCGAAGTGGCGAGGATCAAAGTCAGCGCCGACTCCGCTTGGGTAATCAACCGGATAGAGAAGACCTATTTGGCAGAGCCTTTGGACAGCCTCGCCAAGCACCTAGGAATGCCCATAAGCTTACCTTGGGTGCAAACCATGCTCCTGGACAATAACGAATGCGTTCCGCCCGTTGAAAACCAAACGGTGCTATTAAAAAACTTCAAATTTGGGAAAATCGAAGCAAGGGTTCGGTACCACAAAATCAAACTCGACGAACAAAACGACTTTCCATTGAAAATCACCGATAAGATGGAACGCATCTACCTGACGAAAAAGAAATGAGGAAACTACAAATCATATTGGTTTTATTGCTGTTGGCATTAGTCAGCCCTTCGTTTGCACAAAAAACAAAAGGCAAGACCAAGCAACAACTGCAGACTGAAATCAATGCGTTGCAGAAGGAGATTTCAACCGCCAACCAACTGTTGAAAAAAACCACCAAGGACAAGGAGATGACCCTCAACGAGGTGGCCATCCTTGAAAAGAAAATCAAGCAGCGCGAACAACTTATCAGGGCCTATAACGAACAAATTGCCGTCCTTGACGAGGAAATCAACACAGGACAAAGCAACATCAAAACCCTCAATTCCAACCTCAGCCAGCTGCAGAAGGAATATGCGAAGATGATTGTCTTCGCCAACAAAAACCGAAGCCATTACAACCTCATTAGCTTTGTTTTTGCTTCAAAAGACTTCAACCAGGCGTTCCGTAGGCTACGTTATATACGCGAATTCAGCGATGCCAGAAAACTGAAGATGGACCAGATCGCAAACACGGAAAGGGAAATCAGCAGCGTTGTGGAAGCCAGCCAACAAGCCCGCGAGGAACAAGCCGCCATGCTGAAAGAGGAAAAAGAGCAACAGGAGGCCTTGAGAAAAGAAAAGGAAGAGCTTAACAGACAGGTGGCCCAACTCAAGAAGAAAGAAGGCAGCATCCAGCAAGACATCCAAAACAAGCAAAAACAAGCGCAACAACTACAAAAGGCCATCGACGACATCATCGCCGAGGAAATCAGGAAAGCCAACGAGGAAGCTGAGAGAAGACGAAAGGAAGAGGCTGCCAGAAACAACAACCAAGGCAAAACCACGGCACCCGCCCCGAAAGAAAAAGGCATGGCACTGACACCGGCAGAAAAAACACTGTCGTCCAACTTCGTCAACAACAAAGGCAAACTCCCCTGGCCTGTGGAACGCGGCGTGATCTCTTCGTCCTATGGCAGACATACCTCGGTGGTCTCCGATAAAGTCACCGTGACCAACAACGGCATCGACATTGCGACAACCGATGGCGCCAAAGCTCGTGCCGTCTTCGACGGCGAGGTGGCCAGCGTCACCAAACTGACAGGTGCCAATACTGTTGTCATCCTACGCCATGGCGAGTATTTTACGGTGTATTCCAACCTCGAAAACGTCACGGTGAAACGCGGCGACAAGGTGAAGACCAAACAAAACCTGGGAACGGTCCACACCAACAAGACCGAGAACAAGACCGAACTGCACTTCGAACTCCTCAAAGAACAAAACCGACAAGACCCGGCAAATTGGTTATCGAAATGAGAAACAAATTATTGATATTGCTTTTGTTAGGCTTAACGCTCCTGGCCTCGTCTTGTAAGACCAAGGAAGTGCCTGGTCGCAGGCGCACACCACGCCATTGCAACACCTGCACCAAATGGAGTTATATGCCACAAGAAACCTTGGAATACGAACTGTTGCACAACGATGAAATCTGAGGAACTGGAACTGCTGAAACGCTATTTCCCCGAAGCATCGGTAGCAATGGTGGGAGAGGTCTATTCCCAACGTCGTTTCAAACTGCACTTCAAGCGACCTCGCAACTCCAAGCTGGGTGATTTCCGCCCCCCAAGGACCAAGAACGGCATCTGTGCCATTACCCTCAATTATGACTTGAATCCTTACCAGATGCTTATCACCTACGTCCATGAAGTGGCGCATTATGACGTGTATCAACAATACGGCTCAAGAAGGGTGCAACCCCACGGACCAGAATGGCAAAGACAATTTGCGTTTTTGTTACAACCTTTTTTGACCGAAAACATCTTTCCACAAGATGTGATCGAGGCACTGAAAAAACATCTGCAACACATCAAGGCCAGCAGCACCGCCGACCAAAACCTGCAACGCGTGCTGCGCCAATACGACAAAAACACAACCACGGTAACGACCGTAGAAAGTCTGCCTGACGGTGCAAGATTCACCTTGCACAACGGACTTGTTTTCCAAAAAGGGGAGAGGCAACGCACCCGCTACAAATGCTATTGTGAAAGTAATGGCCGTTGGTATTTTGTGTCGGCTTTGGCAGAAGCGAAAGCGTTGTAAACAAAACAATTCACTATCTTTGCGCCAAAATCCAAAATATGACCAAAAAAGTATTCGTCTCGGGCTGTTATGATTTGTTGCATAGTGGTCATGTCGAGTTTTTCAGGCAGGCGGCGCAATTTGGCGACCTTTATGTCGGCATCGGCTCCGACCAAACCATATTGCATTATAAGAACCATAAGACGCTTTACCCCGAGCAGGAACGTCTCTTCATGGTGAAAGCCATTCGCTACGTGAAGGATGCCTTTATCAACGACGGCGACGGTGTAATGGACTTTGTTGGTACCGTCGACAGGCTGAAACCCGACGTTTTTGTGGTCAACGAGGATGGTGCTTCTGAAACAAAACAGCGGTTTTGTGAGGAGCGCGGCATCGAATATGTGGTGCTGCAACGCACACCTTCTGCTGGCTTGGAGGCGCGTTCGTCAACGGCCTTGAAACAAGACCTCTGTCAGATTCCCACTCGATTAGACCTTGCCGGCACGTGGATCGACCAACCATATGTGTCATGCTTTGCCCCTGGTTGGGCCATCACCATCTCGTTGGAACCCACCTTCGAGGTGCGTGAACGTTGTGGCTTATCTACCTCGACGCGCAACATGATTAAGAAAATATGGCCCATGCACCTGCCCGACATGGATCCCGAAACCCTTGCAAAACTCGTCTTTTGCTTCGAGAACGACCCCGAACGCAGCGACGGCATCATCAGCGGGGCGCAGGACAGCATCGGCATTTGCATGCCCGGCTTAGTAAGACATTACTATGACAAGTTTTACTGGCCACTGAAGATAGAGATCTGCCAAGACGAGACAATCCTAAAATGGCTCGAAAGCCATCTCATCATGATACCCATGGAGCCGCGCCGTCCAGGGTGTTCGGTGGTGGAAGGCAAGGATATCACTGAGTCTAAAGTCAAGGCTTTGGCAGAGGCCGCCGACGACTGCTGGAAAGCCATAATGAATATGGATTTAGAGGGTTTTGCAGCTGCATACAAAGCTTCTTTCAACGCCCAAACCGCAATGTTCCCTGGTATGATACAAGGGTCGGTGCAATCGTATATCGACCAATACTCGGCGATGGACGACGTACTCGCGTGGAAGATGCCTGGTGCCGGTGGCGGCGGCTATCTCGCCTGCGTCGTTACCGAAAGCGCAACTTTTTGCACAAACCATCCCGAAGCGATAAAACTAACCATCCGAAGATAACCTCAACTTTCAACTCTAAACTCTAAACTACTCTAAACTCTGAACTCTAAACTTTATAGCATGAAACTAATCGAAAAAAAATATCTCATCACTTTCATTTTGGTGACCTGCTGCTTCGCCCTATGGGGCTTCGCCAACGACATCACCAACCCCATGGTGAAGGCCTTCTCCAAGATCTTCCGCATGAGCGTCACCGACGGCGCCTTGGTGCAATTAGCCTTTTATGGCGGTTATTTCTGCATGGCCTTGCCTGCGGCATTGTTTGTGCGCAAGTTTTCCTACAAAGCGGGATTATTGATGGGACTCGGACTCTATGCCATCGGTGCCTTAATGTTCATCCCCGCCAAGGCAACGGGCAACTATTATCCTTTCCTCATCGCTTATTTCGTGCTGACTTGCGGACTTTCGTTCCTGGAGACGACGGCCAATCCCTATATCCTCTCGATGGGCAGCAAGGACACCGCCACACGCCGTCTCAACCTCGCCCAGGCTTTTAATCCCATTGGTTCTTTGGCAGGCATGTTTGTGGCGATGCAGTTCATCCAAGCCAAACTCAACCCATTGAGTACCGAGGAACGTGCCTTGTTGCCCGAAGACCAATTTGAAGCCGTCAAGAATGCTGACCTCGCTGTGTTGAGCCGTCCGTATGTCATCATCGGAGCGGTCTTGGTGTTTTTCTTTCTCGTTATCTTGCTATTGGTGAAAAAGCAAGCCAAGTCAGAAGAGACAAACAACCAAAAGTTTGGTCCGACCTTGAAGCGCTTATGGCAAAACAAATCCTATCGTTACGGCGTGGTGGCGCAGTTTTTCTATGTCGGTGTGCAAATCATGTGCTGGACCTTCATCATCCAATACGGCACTCGCGTCTTCATGAACGAAGGCATGACCGAACAAGCCGCCGAGGTGCTCTCGCAACGCTATAACATCGTGGCTATGGCTATCTTCTGCGTGAGCCGTTTCATCTGCACCGTCCTGCTAAAGTATATCCATCCGTCCAAACTATTGACTTATTTGGGCATTGCAGGTGCCATATTGGTGCTTGGTGTCATTTTCTTTGATGGTAGAATAGGAATGTATTGTCTGGTGGCGGTCTCGGCCTGCATGAGCTTGATGTTCCCCACCATCTATGGCATCGCCTTGACCGACATGGGTGAAGATGCCAAACTGGGTGCGGCAGGACTCATTATGGCCATTTTAGGCGGCTCGGTATTGCCTCCACTGCAGGCACGCATCATCGACGGCAATGGCATGGGGAGCATCGCTTCGGTGAATCTGAGTTTCGTTTTGCCCTTAATATGCTTTGTCGTCATCGTTTTTTACGGCTTGTTCATCACTAAAACTGAGAAAAAATGAAAAGATACTGCCAAACCCTCGAACTCGTCAACGACCCTGAACTCATCAAAAAATACTGCGAACTCCACGCCCATGTGTGGTCCGAGGTGATTGAAGGTCAACGCCAAGTTGGGATCCTTGATATGCAGATTTACCGATTTGAAAACCAAGTGTTTATGATTTGTGACACTATAGATGATTTCGACTGGGAACGTGATATGGCACGACTGGCCACCTTGCCTCGTCAAGCTGAATGGGAGGCCTATGTCGCTCAGTGTCAGGGTGCCGACCCCAACCTGCCTTCAACGGGGAAATGGCATCTAATGGAAAAAATATTTTGAAGTATTCGGAAAATAGTCGTATTATTGCAGGTTTTAAAGACATTTTACTATGTGGAAAATGATCAAACATTTTTGTGATTTCGTTTTCGGAAAACACAAAAGCAATACATTGCCACGAATATGGATTCTGGCTGTTGATATGATTATCGTTGTCCTAGCTTATATCATATCTCTTTTCTTATTGTACTTCAGAAACTTCCACGATGCACTCTTTGACTGGGACTGCATTTGGATTATCCCTGTTTTCTATCTCATCACTTTCCTCATCAGCAAAACCTACGACGGAATGCTTCGCTACTCGGGCTTCAATGACATCCGAAAGATCATCTATGCCTGTTCCGCCGCCGTAGCGGTCCTAATCATCAGCAAATTCCTCATTAGCTGGAAATGGCCCAACCTAAGCACCAGTTTCTACCCTCGTTACGCAACCATCATCTACCACTTCCTCATCACTTTGGTGTTAATGATCATCATGCGTTTTGCCATTCGGCGTTTGTACAACGAGGTATACAAGAACTCGGGCGAAAAAATGAATACGATCATCTATGGCGCAGGCGATGGAGGAACGATGCTGATGCGCACGCTGAGCCAAGATACCAACTCGAAATTTAGAATCAAGGCTTTTGTTGACGACGATCCGAAACGTGTCAATACGCAAATTAATACCATAAAAATCTACTCTCCTAAAGAGGCTATGACTCCTGAATTTATCAAAAAACTCAGTATTGAGGCCATGATTGTGGCCATTCCCAGCCTCTCGGAAGAGCGTAACAAGGAAATCATCGAACAAGGTCTTGCATTGAATCTAGACGTGAAATCCATCCCGTCTTTCGACAAATGGGTAAACGGCAAGATTTCGTCCAACCAGATTCAAGATATCAAGATTGAAGACTTACTAGGCCGTAAACCTATCATCTTAGGCAAGAGCAACGTTATCCGCGAAATCAACAACAAAGTAGTGCTCGTCACGGGTGCTGCAGGCTCCATTGGTAGCGAGATTTGCCGTCAGGTAATGTACTATAATCCATCCAAGCTTATCATGCTCGACCAGGCCGAGTCGCCGATGTACGATTTCCAGTTCGAGATGAACAACACTGAGGATTTCAAGGAGATGAAAGACCGCATGGCCTTTGTCATCACCAACGTGAAAGACCCTATCCGCATGAGGGAAGTCTTTGAGATGTACCATCCGCAAGTGGTGTTCCATGCCGCTGCCTACAAGCATGTGCCTTTCATGGAGGAGAACGCTTACGAAGCCGTGTTTGTCAACGTGTTCGGCACCAAACTTGTAGCCGACCTTGCTATCGAATTCGGTGTGGAGAAGTTCGTTATGATTTCGACCGACAAGGCCGTCAATCCGACCAATGTCATGGGTGCCACCAAGCGCATCGCCGAGATTTATACGCAGAGCCGACAAGGCGCAACCAAGTTTATCACCACGAGATTTGGCAATGTGCTGGGTTCAAACGGCTCAGTGGTACCGTTGTTCCGCAAGCAGATTGCACAAGGCGGTCCCATTACCGTCACCGACAGGCGCATCACCCGCTATTTCATGACCATCCCCGAAGCCTGTAGCCTCGTCCTTGAAGCTGGTTCTATCGGCGAAGGCGGCGACATTTTCGTCTTCGACATGGGCGAGAAGGTCAAGATTTGGGATCTGGCCGAGAAGATGCGTCAATTGGCCCACCGACCTGACATTGAAATTATTGAAACAGGTTTGCGTCCTGGCGAAAAGCTTTATGAAGAGGTGTTAGCCAACGAAGAGAACACCATCAAGACCGACAACGAGAAGATCATGCACGCCATCGTAAGAAAATACGAGGCTGCAGATGTGGACACCATGCTAATCAAACTGCACGAAGCCTTAGAGACTTGCGAACCGATGAAGATTGTGGCCCAAATGAAAGTCATCGTGCCTGAGTTCAAGAGCAACAATAGTATCTTCAGCCAGTTGGACAAATAAGCTGAAATGTACACCATATATTCTGACCCTTTACACCGCATCGCCTACGCTACCGATGCCTCGGCTTATCGTGAGGTGCCCCAAGGCGTGACTTTTCCTGAAAACGAACAGGATATCGTCTACCTTATACAAGAAGCCCATAAGCGCCACACCCACCTCATCCCGAGGGCGGGCGGAACTTCCATCGCCGGACAAGTGGTGGGTAATGGCATTGTTGTCGATATCAGCAAACATTTCAAGAAGATACTGGAAATCAACGCAGAAGAACGCTGGGCGAGGGTGCAACCCGGCGTGGTCCTCGATGAGCTGAACATCGCTTTGGAGCCTTACGGCCTCTTCTTCAGTCCTGAGACCTCCACCAGCAACCGTTGCTGCATTGGTGGCATGTTTGGCAACAACTCCTGTGGCTCGCATTCCCTGGTTTACGGCAGCACCCGACACCATTTGTTGGAAGCCCGCGGCGTGCTTTGCGACGGCAGCGTGGAGGTGTTTAAGACCTATACAATCCGAGAATTGGAGGAACGTTTTGGCCACCGTTTCTGGGAAACCGACATTCAATGTCATTTCGAGCGAAGGCACAAGGAGGGGAAGGAATCTATGGAATGTCGGTTTCCCGAATGTTCATTAATCAAAAGCATCTATACCCAACTCATCCGATGGGCCCTGGACGAAAAACGGTTCGATTAATCGAGGACAACTACCCCGACAAGAGCCTGCGCCGCCGCTCCTGTGGCTACGCCATCGACGAGGTCATCGAAGACCTGCATAACGCCGAAAAAGCGCTCGAAGACCGCACCATCAACCTCTGCAAGGTGTTGGCAGGCAGCGAAGGCACTTTAGCTTTCATCACGGAAATCAAAGTCGACCTCGACCTCTTGCCACCCAAAGAGAAAATGGTGGTCTGCGCCCACTGCGACACACTGCAAAAGAGTTTCCTCGGCAATCTTGTCGCCCTGAAATACCATCCTTCCGCCGTGGAGCTGATGGACCGCAACATCTTGGAACTCAGCAAACAAAATGTTGAGCAACAGAAAAACCGTTTCTTTGTACAAGGCGATCCCGCCGCCATCCTTATCATAGAACTGCGCGGCGAGACGAGAGCCGACATTGATGCCGTTGCCGAACAATTGGAACACGCCTTGATGGATAACGACGAACAATTGGTTTATGCCTGTTCGCGTGTCTACGACAATGAAATCAGCAAGGTGTGGAGTCTCCGTAAAGCGGGGCTAGGGTTGCTCACCGGCATGAAAGGCGATGCCAAACCCATCGGCGTTATCGAAGACACGGCTGTTTCGCCTGAGAAACTGCCCGATTATATGGCTGACTTCGCAAAGATGCTGGAAAGACTTGGCTTGAGCTGCGTCTACCATGCCCATATCAGCACGGGCGAACTACATCTGCGACCCATCATCAATATCAAGGATGCCAAGGGATTGAAGAAATTTCGCGAGGTGGCATACGAAACTGCCCTGTTGGTCAAGAAATACAAAGGCTCGCTCAGCGGCGAACATGGCGATGGACGCTTGCGCGGCGAGTTCATACAGCTGCTCTATGGCGATGAAGTCTATGCCTTGATGCAAGAGCTGAAACGCTGCTGGGACCCGCGGCAGGTCTTCAACCTACATAAGATAGTCGACACCCTGCCTATGGACTCCATGCTGCGCTTCGAGGTCGGACAACGTTACGCCTTTGAGAAGGATTTGAAGTCTTCGGCCCTTCGACAGGCTCAGGGACCTCAGGGGACCTATTACAACTGGAAAGCGGCCTTCGACGAATGCAAGGTGGAAGGCGCCACAGGAGCCAGGAACCAGCTACACGCCCTGATGTGCAGCATCGAGCAGTGTAACGGTGCCGGTGACTGTCGCAAGTCGAACCTGATAGGTGGCACGTTATGTCCTGCTTTCAAGGTCAGCGGCGACGAGACCAAGGCCACACGTGCACGAGCCAATGTGCTGCGCGAAATTCTCACGAGAGGGTGGGAGAGCGAAGCCTTCACTGTCGCAAATTGCGTCTCGCAATTTGGTACTAACTGCGGGACACAGTTAGCGACAATGCCTAACATCCTAAAATCAAAGGAACTGGCCGAGGTCCTCGACAGTTGCCTAGCCTGCAAAGGCTGCCGCAGCGAGTGTCCCTCCAATGTCGACATGACACGCCTGCGTTCCGAGATCTTGCAACAGAAATACGACGTCAGCGGCATGCCTTTGCGCTCTTTCGCCGTATCGTGGATGGCGACGGTGGAGAAGTTAGGCCATCTGGTGTGGCCTATCTATAACTTGTTCGCCTCGTGGAAGTTCTCTTCCAACATCATCAAGCACATCATCAAATTCACCACCGAACGTGACATTCCGACGTTGAGCCGTGTGACCATGCGCACCGCCGTCAAGCGCGAATGCCGGAAACACCGTGGCGGGGCTACAAAAGGCAAGGTATGGCTCTTCGCAGATGAGTTCACCAACTTTCAAGAAGCTGAACTCGGTCTCACCTTCGCCAAGTTGTTGCTCCATTTGGGCTATGATGTCGAAATCCCAAAACACGTGGAGAGCGGCCGTGCCGCCATCTCGAAAGGCAACTTGAAACTGGCCAAGAAGTTTGCCTTGAAGAACGTCAACCTGCTGAAAGACAAAGTTTCGGAACAGATTCCGCTTGTCGGCATTGAGCCGTCGTGTATCCTCAGCTTCCGCGATGAATACCCGGACTTGGTGCCAACAGAACTCCGTCCACAAGCCCAAAAATTAGGCAAAAATGCCTTGCTCTTCGACGAGTTTATCATGCGTGAGGTGGCCGCTGGACGCATCGGTTCTGCCGACTTCAAGACCGATGCTGTGGAGATCTGGCTCCACGGCCATTGCCACCAAAAAGCCTTGGTGGGTACGGAGAAGACCGTCGCTGTGTTGAAGCTGATGCAAAACGCCCAAATCCACGTCATTCCCAGCGGATGCTGCGGCATGGCAGGGTCGTTCGGTTATGAGAAAGAGCATTACCAAACCTCGTTGGCCATCGGTGAGATGGTGCTGTTCCCCACCATCCGCAAGGCCGTGGAGAAAGCCGACGGTATCATTCCATGCATCGTCGCGGCTCCTGGCACCTCGTGTCGCCAGCAAATTTTAGACGGCACCAGCGTCCATGCCGTGCATCCCATCGAAATCCTTTATCGCTGGGTGAAATAAACGACAAGTATTGCCGTTCTATTAAAAAGCATTATCTTTGCAACACTGTACTTAATATCAGCATTATCATGAAAAAGCTGCTCATTCCTATCGTTTTGCTTCTCATGTTTGCGAGCTGCGAACGCACCTCTTCCAATGAAGTTAAAGTGGAAACCTATACCCTTTGTGACAGCATGTTTGTCGAAAGCGATTTTGGCGACGATTATTCCTACTATACCATGAATGTCGACTTGCCTGTCACCAAAAATGACAGTCTTCGTAAAAACATCATGCGCTGGATGCTTAATGACGAAACAGAAGACTATAAAACGGTCTTCCAAGATGAAAAAGAACGCTTTTTTGCCGAAGAAGGCGAAGAGCCACAATCCGTTTTCGAAGGCAACTACACTTTGTCGGAGCAAAACGACCTCTATGTCACATACATCTCTGAAGGATATGTTTATACCGGTGGTGCGCATCCCATGCCTTGGTACTATGGCATCACTTTCAGTAAGCTTGACGGAAGCGTGCTAGGTTACGATTTGTTTGACCATGATATTTTTGACGCCCCAGAGCCACTTATTAAACTCATCTCTGATAACATACGCAGTCAATATTTCGACAAAATCAATAACGAAGAAGAGGAATACCTTTTTGAACCCAACGACATCTTTCCATTTCCCACCAACCAGCCATGGATTGAGACCGACAGCGTGGTATTTTGTTACGCCCCCTTCGAAATCGCACCCTATGCAGCGGGTATGCCTCTATGTAAAATCTCTAAAACAGACTTGATGCCTTATTTGAGCGAAAAAGGCAAATCGGTTTTATTCTAAACATCTATCATGAACAACTACTGCATCATCATGGCCGGCGGCATTGGCAGCCGCTTTTGGCCACTTAGCAAAGACAATTATCCCAAACAATTTCTTGACATATTAGGCACGGGCAAGAGCTTCATCCGTAGCACATACGAGCGTTTTAGCCCCGTCATCCCTGACGAGAACTTCCTTGTGGTGACCAACAAAGCCTATAAGCATCTCGTGTTGGAGCACCTTCCCATGCTGCGTCCCGACCAGGTGCTTTGTGAGCCCGCACGCCGTAACACGGCTCCGTGCATTGCTTATGCCGCCTACCACATCCAAAGCCGCTGCGCGGATGCCAACATTGTCGTCACCCCAGCCGACCATTTGGTGACCAACGAAGTCGAATTCCAACGTATCATCCGTTTGGGCTTCGACTTCCTGGACAAGAACCCGAACGCCCTGATGACCATCGGCATCAAGCCCAGTAGACCCGAGACAGGTTATGGCTACATTCAGGTACCCAAACAAAACCAATTGCCAGAAGTTGTGAAGGTTGAGATGTTCAAGGAAAAACCCAACTATGATACCGCAGTGAAGTTCGTTGCCGAAGGCAACTACTTCTGGAACAGCGGCATCTTCCTCTGGACCTTGGATGGTATTATGAATGCCTTCAGACAACATTTGCCCGAAATGGTTGAGGTCTTCGAGAAAGGTATTTATAACTTCGGCACACCCGAAGAGCAAGACTTCATCAACGATCACTTTGTTGATTGCCCCAACATAAGCATCGACTATGGCGTGATGGAGAAGTCACCCGACACCTATACCATCCCCGCCGACTTTGGCTGGAGTGACATCGGCACCTGGGGATCGCTGTTTACCCATGCCAAGAAAGACGAAAACGGCAACGCAAAGCGAGGTAAGGTAGTGTCTGTCGACAACAAAAACACCATCATCAATATCGAGGAAGGCACTGAGGCGGTGGTGGAAGGACTAGAAGACTATCTCGTGGCCTATCGCGACCATTCCCTGTTGGTTTGCAAACTCCATGATGAGCAGCAGATCAAGGTTTGGATTGAGGGATTGAAATAAAAACAAAAACGCCGTGGAGAGTCTGCCTTTGGTTTCGGTCATTATGCCATGCTACAACATGGAAAGGTTTGTCACCGAAACCATTGCGTCGGTACAGCGACAGACATATCCACATTGGGAACTGCTCATCGTTGACGACGCGTCGACGGACGGTACCGTTGAGACTGTCAAAAGGATCGCCGAACAAGACGAAAGAATCCACTTTACCGAAAAAACGACACACTCGGGCATCGCCGACACCCGCAACCTATGTATACAAATGGCCCAAGGCCCGTTTTTGGCTTTCATCGATGCCGACGATATCTGGCATCCCGAAAAACTGGAAAAACAGATAGGATTCATGATGGAAAGGAAGGTGGGGTTCACGTATTCCGCCTACGATTGGATTGACGAAGAAGGTAAACCGCTGAACAAATGTATCCATACCATTGGCGATTTGGATTACGAAACCTACCTGAGAAATACCATTATCGGATGCTCCACTGTCGTGGTCAACAAAACCATCACCGGCGATGTCGTAGTCCCCAACTTCCGCACCAGTGAAGATAGCGCAACTTGGCTCAACATTCTAAAACAAGGCCATCTGACTTATGCCATTGATGAGGCGCTGGTGTCATACAGAATCAGACAACAATCGGCGAGTTCGAACAAACTGAAAGCCTCCGCCGACCTTTGGAAGGTGTACCGCACAAACGAGAATTTACCTTTTTTCAAAGCCTTGTTTTATTTTGGCTGCTACGCCTTCAACGCCATAAAAAAACGCCTGTGATGAACGGTTTCTATCTATATCGCAAGGCCTGGCGCTATGATGGCGCACCCCATGAGGAGCCACATCTGAAAAAAGAGGAATGGCAAGCCCTACTCAAAAAAGGCGGTCTAATCGTCAGAAATACGTATGACTTCGATTTTCGAGAAGAAACCTGTTTTTGGTATATCGTCAAAGACAGCTTCAAGGGCTTGGACGAGTATGCCTCAAACGAAAGAAACAAAATCAGGCGCTCCAATAACGTATTGACTTTCAATAAAATCAGTGTCGATTTGCTCAAAAGCGAAGGATGGAACATACTGAAAGCCACTTATGATGATTATGCTGTTTCCGACCGGACCATGAATGAAACTGTATTTCAGGATTATCTTTCTTCATGCGAAAAACAGAACTTTGATTACTGGGGTGTTTTTGATGATGGGCGATTGGTTGGCTTTTGCACCGTTTGGCTATGGTTGCCTGATAGTTGCGAATATGGCCTTATCGGCATACTGCCCGAATACAAGCACAACAACACTTATCCCTATTACGGCCTGTTTCATCAACTTAACGACTATTATCTTGGTGAAAAAGGGTTCCGCTATGTGACAGATGGTGCCCGTTCCATCACAGAGCATTCCAACATACAGGAATTCCTTGTCGACAACTTCGGCTTCCGTAAGGCATATTGTCAACTTGAGGTGCATTATATTTGGTGGATGCGGATTGCCGTCAAATTGCTTTATCCTTTCAGAAAAATCATAACTTTGCCTCGTGTAAAGGCAATTCTTAACATGGAGGCCATGCAACGTGGAGAGAAATAGGCACATAATAGGGTTTTTCTTCAAGTGGTGCTTCGACCGTATCGTGGCATTAATAGGCCTTGCCGTGTTGTTTCTGCCTCTGCTCGTCATCGCCATCCTTATCAAGATAGACTCGAAAGGACCCGCTTTCTTTTTGCAAAAACGCATCGGAAAAAACGGAAAGCCTTTTCATATTTGTAAGTTCCGCACCATGTACGACCAAGCCGAAGGCGATAGCATCACCACGGCCGACGACCCGCGTGTCACGCGCATGGGTCACTGGCTTCGCCACAGCAAAGTGGACTGCCTTACCGAATTGGTCAACGTCTTGATTGGGCAGATGAGTTTCGTGGGTCCGCGCCCCGATGTGCCTGGCTATGCCGACCAACTTCAAGGCGACGACCACCGCATTCTCCAGCTTCGCCCCGGCATCACGGGTCCGGCCAGCATCAAATACCGCAACGAGGAAGAACTCCTTGCACAACAAGCCGACCCAAAAGCCTACAATGACAATGTCATTTGGCCCGACAAGGTGAAAATCAACCTTGAGTACTTGGACCATTGGAGTTTCTTTGGCGACATCAAGCTGATTTTCAAGACTATTTTTTAGCAAATAAAAAAACCCCGTAGAAACTGGGAGAATCTACGAGGCCAAAAAATTAATAACATGAAACATAAAAAATGCGCCCCCTTCAGGACTTGAACCTGAGACCCCCTGATTAACAGTCAGATGCTCTAACCAACTGAGCTAAGGAGGCTGCACAATGTCACAGAAC
>CAJOIF010000011.1 GCA_905234765.1 uncultured Bacteroidales bacterium | reverse complement strand
ATCTCGCTGATGGGTGTGTTCGGCTTGGTGATGTTCGAGACGGAGCACCGCCGCAAGGAAATCGGCATCCGTCGTGTGCATGGCGCCACGGTGGGGCAGGTTTTGGCGATGTTCAACTCGCGCTTCGTGAAGATTGTGTTGGTGTGCTTTGTCATCGCCGTGCCTGTCAGCATCGTCATCATGCGGAGGTATTTGGAAGGCTTCGCCTATCAGGTGCCGTTGCATGTTTGGGTGTTTGTCTTGGCGCTGTTGGCCGTCTTGGCTGTAACGATAGCGGTGGTCACCTTACGCAGTTTGCGGGCGGCTACGATGAATCCGGTGAAGTCGTTAAGGACAGAATAATAATAGGAGATTCCCTGCGGGAATGGAGGTCGGATGTGGTTGTTGATTGCGGCGGCTTGTGACATTTACTGACAGGCAATTTGTTTTTGCCGCCGCTTTAAACTTCAAAGACACACTCCATTCCCCGAAGGGGAATCTCAACAATTAAACAGTTAAACAATCAACAATTAAACAATAATGAGCAGTTACATCAAATTCCTCTCCCGAAACAAACTCTACACCGCCATCGAGGCGATAGGTCTAACCGTCAGTTTAGCCTTTGTGGTCATCATCTTCTGTTACGTGGCGCAGCAAATCGCTGTGACACGTGAAAACCCGCATAGGAAGGAGATCTATAGTGTTGGCAGGGAGGGCTATATGAAGTTCGAGTACGGATTTAAGGCGAGCATTGGCGAAAGCATCCCTGAGATACAGGCTATCACTGAGTTTGGATGGATCGAAGGCACAACCATGAAAGTCGATGGGCAATCGCGCGTGGTGCGTGTGATGGGGTGCGACCGCGACTATTTCGAATTGTTTCCCACCCAATTTGCTGAAGGGCATCCCGACCAGATCAATGAGACTATGACGGCTTTCGTTTCGGAAAGCTTTGCCCGTACGCTTTCGGAGTCGGGTGAGGTCGTGGGGAGAAACATTCAATTGTTGAATCGTGAGTTTACGGTGGCGGGGGTCATTTCCGATTTCGGCACCTCACTTTTCTTTGATTTGCCCGATGTGGTTGTCAATGTGGATATTAGCGAAGGTGTCAAGTTTTTTGGCGGCCTCGACAGCCCGGCTATCCCCGCCAACATGTTCGAACAGGTGTGGGTTTTCGTCAAAGTGTTTCCAGGAGCCGATAGGGCGGCATTGACGGAAAAGTTAGCCACGGCTTACTTGACCTTCTTTAGGCAACTGTCAGGGAGGGATGTTACTGGACTATCTTCCAAAATACAGTTGGTACGCATGGACGAACTGTTTTTCAGCGACTGCAGCACCAATCTGAAAAAAGGAGACAAAACCATGATGCACAGCCTGTTGGCAGTGGGATTGCTATTGTTGATTTCCTCTTTGTTCAATTATATTAACCTGAATGTTGCCTTGACGAGCAAACGTGCCAAGGAGATGGCTTCGAGACGGTTGCTTGGGGCGACAAAAGGCGAGATCATCGGGAAATATCTCTGGGAGTCGCTGGCGTTCACCACGGTGTGTATGGCGTTAGGCATTCTCCTGGCCGAGGCACTTGTGCCGTTGGTCAATCTGCTGCTGGGAAGTGATGTCGCCATTACCATAAAGTACTCGCCGTTTTATGTGATGTCCTACCTGTTGATAGTGGTTGTGGTGGCGTTGTTGGCGGGCTTGATCCCAGCCATCGTGGTGTCGCGGGCCAAGCCTATCGACGTGGTGAAAGGGACCTTCCGTTTCCGCAACAAGATGGTGCTTTCTAAAGTTTTCATCGTGTTGCAGAATGTCATTGCCATCATTCTGATTGCTTTGGTGATTACTATGGAGGTGCAGATGCGCCATTTGGAGCGGAGGCCTGTCGGGTGCAATACCGAGAACCTGTTTTTTTGTGAAAGTATCCTTTCGGGCGATGAGGCCTTTGAAAACGACCTGATGGCCTTGCCTTGCGTGAAGCGAATGGGACATTCTTACGGCTATCCGGGAGGCACCTATATGGGAACGTATTGGGATCGCCTTAATCAGGAAGAGCCTCCTGTTTCTGTGAGTTGTTTGTTGTGCGATACGACGGCCTTCAACATGTTCGATTTCCATGTCAAGGCTATGTTTATGCAGCCTAGCGAGGATCAGTGGCTGGTCACCCAAGGCTTGTTGGAAAGCCAGACGGGAATGCCGTTTGAACAGTTTGACCTTGATTCGTTAGGTGTTTGGTATAAAAGAAACTTTGGTTCTGAAATAGGTGGTGTGGTGGAAGATTTTGCGCTCGAAGACGCAGTCCATGTTGTGGATGAGGATTTTGGAGCCATCCGCATTGTTGGAAAGAAACCGATGTTTGGGCACATGGCATACAACCCAGTGTTGGAAATCGTTGGCGACCATGCTGAGGCCAGAAAAGCCATAAAGGAAGTATATGATAACCATATCAGCAAGAAAGAGGCATGTTGGGAGCCAGGTGACATGGACTTTATCGATGACCTGCTGCTGTTACGTTTACGAGACACCAAAAACAAAATGCGCCTTGTGGATATGTTCATGGCAGTGGCGGTGTTGCTGTCGCTGCTGGGACTCGTGGCCATGAGCACGCATTTCGCCTCCGAGCGCGAGAAGACCATCGCCGTCCGCAAGGTGTTTGGCGGCACGATGCAAAGCGAGATTCGCCGTAACCTGAAGGAATACGTCATCATGATTCTCATCGCCAATGTCATCGCCATTCCCATAGCGGTTTGGGTGTGCGGGCGTTATCTGGAGGATTTCGTCTATCGCATCGACCTGTATCCGTGGATCTTCGTGGTGACGGTGGTGCTGTCGTTTGTCATCGCCATCGGCTCCGTGCTTTGGCAAATCGTCTCCGTGGCTCGGGTGAACCCGGTGATGGCGTTGAAGAAGGAGTGAATTATGTTTTTTCGGTAATTTTTTTTCGGTAATTTGAGAAAAAGTATTATCTTTGCCTCAAAAATCAAGGTGTTATGGTTAAGAATATCAATCCGTTCATAGTTTCAGGCAAGATTGCTCCTGAATATTTCTGCGATCGCGTTGAGGAGGCAACTCAATTGGAGAAATCGCTTAATAATCAGATGAATGTGGTGCTGACTTCATCGCGCCGCATGGGAAAAACTTCACTGGTGGACTTTGTCTTTGACAAGCCAGACTTCAAGGACGAGTATGTCACCATTTCGGTCGATATACTTCATACCACGACTTTCCGCGAGTTCATCCTTGCCCTTGGAACGGCGGTTTTCGACAGTGTGGCCACCCGAAGCGTAAAATTGAGGAAGCAGTTTGTCACCTTTTTAAAGTCACTCAGCGCAAGTTTTGGCTATGATACCATTCAAAACATGCCCACATTCGATGTCAAGTTGGGTGATGTGCAGAACCCCGAATACACTTTGGCGGAGATTTTCGGCTACCTTGAAAAAGTCGACAAGCGTTGCATCGTCGTCATTGATGAGTTCCAACAAATCACGCGTTATCCAGAAAAGAATGTCGAAGCATTGTTAAGGACTCATATTCAAAAGCTTTCCAACGCGAATTTCGTGTTTTCGGGCAGCCAGCGAAGGTTAATGGAGGAGATGTTTTTCTCGTCAAAGAGACCGTTTTTCCAAAGTGCGAAATCGCTTCGTTTGGAAGCTATCGCATACGATATTTACCTGGATTTCGCAAAAAAGCATTTTAGTGATGCGGGGAAAGAGATTGAAGTGGAAGCATTTTCGCATGTTTACGAGGTCTTTATGGGTGTTACATTTTATGTGCAACGCATTCTTCACGATGCCTTTGCAGAAACACCTAAAGGTCAAATCTGCGACATTGAGGCTATAAATCAACTCATTGAGAATTTTATTGACGAGAATGATTCAAGGCTGCGCGAACAACTTGCCTATATCACCGAAGCACAAAAAGAATTGCTTTATGCCATTCATGAGGAAAAACAGGTGCAAGGTATCACATCTATCGCTTTCAACAAAAAACACCGTTTGCGTTCACCAAGCTCAACACAATCGGCAGCTTTGAAACTGCTTGAATATGACCTTATTACACGAAAAGAAAAAGTCTATTCCATTTCTGACCCGTTGATGAAACTTTGGTTGGATAGAAGAAGAATTTAGTTATAATGCCCAAACTCAAATCCAAAATACTAGTAGTCGACGATAACGACGGCATCCGCTCGGCGCTGAAAATCCTGCTGCCCATGCGCTTTGCCGAGGTGGAACTCATTGCCACGCCTAAAGTGCTGACGGAAACCATGCAACGCTTCAGACCTGATGCGGTGCTGCTTGACATGAACTTCGAGACTGACATCAACACGGGCAACGAAGGCCTTTTCTGGCTCTCCGAGCTGAAAAAGCATTTTCCAGATGTGGAGGTGGTGCTGTTTACGGCCTACGCGGATATTGCCTTGGCAGTGGAGGGCATGAAACGCGGTGCTTTTGACTTCGTGGTGAAGCCTTGGGACAATACCAAACTGCTCGCCACCCTCGAAGATGCCTGCCAAAAACACCGCCAAACCGCCCCGTCTGAAGCTACAAACATTTCTCCCGCCATGCAATGGGGCGAGAGCGAGGCCATGACAATCCTTCGCAAGGAGGTGGAGAAAGTGGCACCCACCGACGCTACCATCCTGATTACGGGCGAGAACGGCACAGGCAAGGATGTGCTGGCCAACGAGATACATCGTCTCTCGCATCGGGCAGACAAGCCCATGGTGAGCGTCGATGTCGGAGCCATCACCGACACCTTGTTTGAAAGTGAGATGTTCGGTCATGTCAAGGGTGCCTTCACCGATGCCCACGCCGACCATATCGGCAAGTTCGAGCAGGCCAACGGCACCACGCTCTTCTTGGACGAAATCGGCAATCTGCCACTGAACCAGCAGGCCAAACTGTTGCGTGTGCTGCAAAACCGTTGCATCGCCAAGGTGGGCGACACCAAGACGGTACCCATCGACATCCGCCTCATCTGCGCCACCAACCGCGACTTGAAGGCGATGGTCAAGGTAGGTAGTTTCCGCGAAGACCTGTATTATCGCATCAACATGATGCCCTTGCACCTGCCGCCTTTGCGCGAACGTCCCGACGAAATTATCAGTCTGGCTGAGCTTTTCGTCAAGGAGTTCGCCGCTGAATATCCCCGCAAGGCGCAGTGTCTTTCTGATGAGGCTAAGCAACTCCTGCTGCGCTGCCGCTGGAGTGGCAACATTCGCGAGCTGAGGGGCTGCATCGAGAAGGCTGTCATCTATTCCGAGACGGAACAGATTCGCGTCGAAGACTTGAAGATCGGCGAAACGGAACTGATGGGTGAAACCGTAACCACGATGGCCGACTACGAGGAGAAGATGATTCGCGAGGCCCTGAAGAAATACAATGGCAACCTCACCCTCGTGGCCAAAGTCCTGAACATGAGCCGCCCGACATTATACAACCGCCTGAAAAAGTACGGGATATGAGCACGTGGCTTTGGATAGCGGTGATACTGGTGGCAATTGTAGTGACCATTGTGGTGACACGCTATGTGGTGCGCCGCAACGACACCAAGAAAGTGTCCTTTATGATGGATGCTTTGGAAGATGGTGAGCTGAATTTCCGCTTTCAGGAGAAATCCTCGTTGAACCGTGCCTTGAACCGCATCCGTGGCATCTTCGAACAACGCAATGCCGTCAATGAGGAAGCCACACAAAGCAAGCTCTTCCGCGTGATGACCCACGAAATCATGAACACCGTCGCCCCTATCGCCTCGTTAAGCGACGCGCTGTCGAAAGGCGAAAGCCAGGATGTCAAGGAAGGGCTGGAGACCATCTCTGCCTCGTCAAAGGACTTGATTCGTTTCGTGGAGTCATACCGTAGTATCACCTCGATGACACCACCCGTCCGCAAGGCAGTGATGGTCGATGAGTTGATGGAGCGTGTGATGCGCCTTAACAAAGTCAAGGCCGCTGAACAGGGTGTCACCTTGACCTACACCGCCAAAGCTGTCGACCTACTTATCTTCGCCGATGAAGGCCAGATGATGCTGGTGTTCAATAATCTGATCAAGAACGCAATACAAGCGGGCGCCAACTCCATCCGCATCACCGCCGACCTCAATTCGGAGGACCAGACCATTATCCGTGTGACCAACAACGGCAAGCCCATCCCGCTGCGCCAAATCGATGAGATCTTTGTCCCGTTCTACACCACGAAACCCAATGGCACGGGCATCGGCCTGAGCCTCTCACGCCAAATCATGATCAAGCACCACGGTGATCTTCGCCTCGAACAGAGCGACGAAAGCATGACGATTTTTGTCATGATTTTCAAGTAATTGTAAAAATATTAGCGTGTGTGTTGTTTTTCAGCTATTTTTGCACCTAATTCTGATGGTATGAAACTCATCTAATAGAAATAAATGATATGAAAAAGTTACTCTTTACATTAGTCGCGTTGGCCATGTCCGTAGTGACGATGGCTGGCAATTTCGTGATGCTTTCCTATTCGGGTCGCGCTGAACTGGAAAAACACTTCTCTGACCCGAATCTGACGGTGCATTTCTACACCGATTCCGAGGTCTTCGCCACGGCGGAACACTTTGATGTCAATACGATGGTTTTGATAGACAATCAATCTTTTGAAGAAAACGAGGTTTATACCTTGATATATTGCCCCAAAACAGAGCAAGAGGCATATATCGGGGAGGGCGAGGCTCTGCTGCGGATGGACGATTACGTTATCGTCAAAGGTGGCGCGATGCCCTACAAGAACGACGGTGCCGTGGCCATTTTCAACAAAAAGGCCACACTGCCTCGTTTGAGTCGCGACTTCCCAGTGGTGACTGAAGTGGATCCCCGCATTCGCGAGATGCTGAACCAGGTAAACATGGATTCGCTTGAGGCTACTGTGCAACATTTACAAGACTACGGCCACCGCTTGTGGAGCAGTGAAAACGCTTTTGCCGCTTCCGATTGGATCGCGGATCGTATGCGGGCTCTCGGTTTGGAGGTTGAACAGCAGCCTTTCTATGCTAACACTTGGTTGGGTAGCGGGAATGCAGCACCTAATGTCATTGGCATCCAGCGTGGTACGCTCTATCCCGACACATATGTTGTCTGTGGCAGCCATTTCGACTCGTTCTCCTATCAGGCCATGAGTGGTGGTGCCGCACCCGGTGCCGACGATAATGCCACAGGCGTTGCCAGCGTGTTGGAAAGCGCAAGAATTATGACCCAGTACGAGTTTGAATACAGCATCATCTATTGTGCCTACGGTTGCGAGGAGATGGGTCTCTATGGTAGCGAAGCCTATGCTGCTCGTTGCCAAGAGCAAGGTATGGACATCATCGGTTATTTCAACAACGATATGAACGGTTATCTCTACGGCGACCAAATCCATATCGACTGCATCTATCCCAATGCAGTGGAACCTATCGGCACGTATTACATGAATGTCGGCAGCGTGTATTATCCCGAACTGCCCATCCGTCATGTCAACTTCAACGAGGGCGACAGTGACCACACCTCTTTTAATAATCACGGCTATATGGGCATCTATCCCTTTGAGGATTACCAGCATTATAGCCCTTATATCCATACCGTCAACGACTTGATTGGCACTAGCGTAACGAGTTTCGAGATGAGTCAGCAGTATTGCCAGATGAACATTGCTTGCTTGGCCGAGATTGCCAATCCTATGGGTGATACTCCTGTGGTAGAATGCAATCCAGTGAGAGATTTTTATATTGAGTTACCTGTATGGAAAGATACATCTCCTCTTTGGTTACATTGGAAATCTCCCGAAGAGGGTTCAACAGGCAATTTAGAGCGATTCGATGTGTATCGCGACAATGTGGTTATTGGAGCGGTGGATTGGGCGGATTCCACTTATCATCTTGGTTATTGGGGCTATGAGTATATGGATACGATTACTGTAGGAGCCGAAGCGGAGTATTTCATTATGGCTGTTTACAGTGACGGTTGCGAGGCTCCGTCAGAGACTTTGATTGGTGAGGGCGTTTCAAGTGTGAATGAGTTTGAAAGCGGCAACACATTGGTCTACCCCAATCCCTCCAACGGCTCCTTCAACCTCAACTTTGGCGCAGGCCAATGGGATGTGGAAGTTTACGACATCACTGGCCGCAAAGTCTATGAATGCCGCATGGAAGGCCGTGCAGCCCTCGACCTCGGTCAATGCCAAAAGGGAATGTATTTCCTGAAAGCCAAAAACGAAAGCAAAGAACTGATTGCTAAGATTGTAGTGCAATAAATATGTGTTTTATAGCACATTATGACTCGCCCCTTGGCGGTATGACGATGGCCTCCGATGGCACATCACTCACTGCCTTGGGCTTTGACAGGACTCAGTCTGAATCTTGTCTTGCGGACGAGAGGTCCGCAACGTCAGTGTTGCCTGTTTTCGACGAAACCTGCCATTGGCTCGACTTGTATTTTGCAGGCAAAAGGCCAGACTTTACACCGCCACTTGCGCCAAAGGGAACGCCGTTCCAAATGAAGGTTTGGGACATCCTTCTGACCATACCTTACGGGAAAACAGTATCTTATGGCGACGTTGCCCGACGCATTTCTCCAACAATGTCGGCGCAAGCCGTTGGTGGGGCAGTGGGACGCAATCCCATCGGCATCATCCTCCCATGTCACCGTGTCATCGGTGCCGATGGTTCGCTCACGGGCTATGGAGGTGGATTGGAGCGGAAACGATGGCTGCTGGAGTTGGAGCGGAAATGAATATTTTCTACCTTTGCCAAAAATTTCATCTATGGCTGAGAACCTTGAAAAATTCTTGAATTGGGTATCCGAGTCCGCTGAGCAAAGCACCTTGGTGAAGATGACGCTGAGCAAACCCGCCGATAAACACGACGAGTTGCACAACATCTATGTGAAGCCCGTTTTGATTAAGGAGAAACGCCTGTTTGCCTTCACCTACCACTATGAGCGTCGCGACGAGGTGAAGAACTACGATGCTGCGCAAATGCTTGACATTCTGAAAGAAATGCTTCCAACACGTTTCCTTAACGCCGTGCTGTTTACTGTGAGCGAAGATGTCACTTTGCTCGTTTCCAGCAAAGGTAAGGCAACGATTCAGACGAAAAAGGTGCAGGAGTTTCGTGTGCAGAACCTTGAACATGACAAGCAAAAAGCCCGCCTTATCAATCCGGCCAATCCGTGGTGGTACCAGCTCGGCTTGACCACACGTGAGGGCAAGATTACCGCTGACATGCAGCACAAGTTCAAGCAGATTTACAAGTACGCCGAAATTGTGGAAAGCCTCATCAAGCCGATCAAGTTTGAGGGCACGGTGCATATCGCCGACATGGGGGCAGGGAAGGGGTATCTTACCTTTGCCCTGCACGAACTGCTGACGCAGCGGATGAACTTGGAGGTCGACATCAAAGGCGTGGAAATCCGTCCAGACTTGGTGCTGAAAATCAATGAGATCATCAAGTCGTCGGGCTTGAGGGGCTTGGAGTTTGTGGAGAGTAGCATCGAGGCGTATCATCCCGAAAAGCTGGACGTGCTGATCGCCCTTCATGCTTGTAACACGGCCACCGACGATGCCATCGCCTCGGGCATCAAGGCAGGTGCGGAGTTGATTGTCTGTGCTCCATGCTGCCACAAGCAAATCCGGCAGGAAATGGAACGCTCGGGTCGTTACGATGCCATCACGCGCTACGGCATTTTCCTCGAACGTCAGGCTGTGATGATCACAGATACCATTCGCGCCTTGATTTTGGAGTATTTCGGTTATAAAACCCAAGTGATGGAGTTCATCGAGATGGAGCACACGCCGAAGAATGTGTTGCTCGTTGGGAGAGAAACCTCAAAAGAACCGAACAAGGTCGAAATCATCCGACAAATCAACGAGTTGAAACAACAATACGGCATTGAGAACCATTACCTTGAGACGGTTTTGTGTCTAAATTCCTAAATTTTGCACAAAAAAGGTCGAGGGTTCAGAAATAATTCGTAATTTCGTGGACTTTTCGGAAACGACAGAATCTAACAACTAAAAACATAAAACATCATGCAAAACATCGATTGGGCAAATTTAACATTCGGTTATTATCCAACGAATTACAATGTCCGCTGCTACTATCGCAACGGTCAGTGGGGCGAGCTTGAAATCAGCTCCGAGACTTCCATCAACATCCATATGGCTGCCACCTGCCTGCACTATGGTCAAGAGGCTTTCGAAGGTCTGAAGGCTTTTCGCGGCAAGGACGGCAAAGTGCGCGTCTTCCGCATGGACGAGAATTGCAAGCGTTTGCAGAGCTCAAGCCGTGGCATCATGATGGCTGAGTTCCCGATGGACAAGTTCCAAGCCGCTATTGAGAAGGTAGTGCGTCTCAACGCCGACTTTATTCCGCCTTACGAGACGGGTGCTTCGCTTTACCTGCGTCCGTTGCTGATTGGCACGGGTGCCCGCGTAGGTGTGAAACCTGCTGACGAGTATTTGTTCCTCGTGTTCGCCACGCCGGTCGGTCCTTACTTCAAGGGCGGATTCATGGCCAACCCCTACGTCATCACGCGCAAGTACGACCGTGCTGCCCCGCTGGGCACCGGTACGTATAAAGTCGGTGGCAACTATGCCGCTTCGTTGCGTCCGCACGTCGAAGCCTGCCACGGTGGTGAGTATGCCTGCGAGTTCTATCTCGATGCCAAGGAGAAGAAGTATATCGACGAGGCTGGTGCTGCCAACTTCTTCGGTATCAAGGACAACACCTATATCACGCCTCAGAGTAGCTCCATCCTGCCTTCCATCACCAACAAGAGTCTCATGCAGATTGCAGAGAGCCTCGGCATGAAGGTGGAGCGTCGTCCCATTGCAGAAGAGGAACTGGCTACCTTCGAAGAGGCTGGCGCTTGCGGTACTGCCGCCGTCATCAGCCCCATCTCGCGCATCGACGACCCCGAAAACGGCAAGTCCTACAAGTTTGGCGACGGCAAGCCTGGTCCGTGGAGCCTGAAGCTGTACAACAAGCTCCGTGGCATCCAATACGGCACCGAGCCCGATGAATACGGCTGGATTACCGTCATTGAAGGCATCTAAGTGGAAAATAATTCGCTTTTTTCAAAAAAATGCGCCACAACAGTGGCGCATTTTTTATTAATGTGTATTTTTGTGGTCTCAAATCATCATTCACTAAATAATATCAAAATGAAGAAAATTACGCTTCTCCTTATGACTGTTTTGGCTTTCTCATTCTCGCTGAAGGCCCAACAGTATGTTTCTACAGAGCCTGCCAACAGGAATGTCATTCTTGAAGAGTTCACGGGTCGTGGCTGTGGCTATTGCACTGACGGACACCGTATCGCCAATGAGCTTATGGCAGCCCATCCAGGCAGACTATGGGCTATCAATATCCATGCAGGTGGCTATGCCCAAACATCGTATCCCAACATGATTACCCAAGATGGTAATACTATCCATGGCGGTTTCAGCATCAGCGGCTATCCTACAGGTGTCGTGAACCGTTCTACCAGTAACGGCGTCGATAGAGGCCAATGGGGCAATCAGGCAAACAATCAAATGAACCAAGCCTCGGAATGCAACATTGGCGGTATGGTGGTTCTCAATCCTGAGACTCGTATCGCCGTCATCACTGTTGAGGTGTACTATACGGGCAACAGCACGGTTGATGAGAACTATCTGACTGTAGCCATGTTGCAAGATAGCATCCTCGGCTCGCAGGCCGACTATGGCAACTACAATCCCTCGCAATGGCTAAATGGCCAATATGTGCACATGCACATCCTCCGCGATGTCGTCAGCGAGAGTGCCTGGGGTGATCCTATCAGCCCAACTACACAAGGTACACTGATTACTCGCACATACGAGTATCAAATCCCGGAAAACATTGGTTCACCCAACGGTGTGGATGTCGATCTCGACAATATCTTCTTCCTTGCTTGGGTCGCCGAACGTCAACAAGGCAGTGCCTATCGTCCTATTCTGACAGGTTGTGAGCTTGATCTGGTGCAGGGTGTTGATGAGCCCATCTATCCCATCATCGCTGGTATCAGCCAAGTTGGTGGTGCTACCTGCACTCATACCAAAGACATTGAGTTGAACATTCAAAACATCGGTACGGAGACTTTGACTTCCATGACCCTTCAGGTTGAACTGGAAGGAGAGGCCCAAACCATCAACTGGGAAGGCGAACTCCCCCAGTATGCAGTAGTTAAGATTCTGGCTGTTGTGGAAGTTCCTTTTGGCACTTATCCCCTCCATGTTGCTCTTACTGAAGCCAATGGCGAACCCATGGACAAACAAGCAACTAGTTCGGTCGCCTGCATTGAATGGGCTGAAGTTGAGATTGAAGGTGAAGAAGAAGAGCTGAGAGTTGAAATTATGCAAGACAAGTTTGGTAACCATATCACTTGGGAGTTTACCACGCCTGATGGTACAGTGTTGGGCTCTGGAGGTCCTTACACCATGCTGGCTGCTGGCACGGGAACCCAACTTCATATCGAGCATGTCACCGTGCCTGCCGATGAATGCGTGAGGTTTACTATTTATGACCAAATGGGTAACGGCATCTGCTGCTCATACGGTCACGGCTATTACATCGTGAAGGACAGCCAGGGCAATGTGCTCTTTGGCGATGAGGACGATGGCCAGTTTGAGGATGAGGCATCCCATCTGATTTCCATCAGAGGCCCGCAGCCTCAAGTGGAGATTAGTGAGACCGAAGTCGGCAATGTGACATACACCCATGCTGATTTTATGGCTCATATGACCATTGAAGGCTATCCCGACCAGGTGGGCTTTGAATGCCGCAAGGTGACCAGCTCGGAACCCATGATCATCGTTGGCAACTTCAACGAATTCCAAAACATCCTTGGTTATACCGACGACCTTGAGATGTCGAGCATCTACATGGTGAGAGCATACGCCATCGTCAATGGCGAGACTTATTACGGTGAAGAGACGACGTTCCAGACTTGGATGGAAGGCGTCAACGAACTCGAGCAAAGCCTGAAGCTCTATCCTAACCCGACTTCAAGCGTGCTGAACATTGAGGCTGAAGGCATGACCAGTGTTGAAGTTTACAATACGGTAGGTCAGCGCGTGATGATACAGGAAGTCAATGGCAATAAGGCTCAGGTCAACACCGAAAGCCTCGGCAACGGACTCTATGTCGTTCGCATCTATGCCAACGATGGTTCCATGCTGAACCGCACTTTCTCAGTGGCTCGTTAACCAGCCAACTGATTGCAACGAAAAAAGTCGTCTCATCCGAGGCGACTTTTTTTCATTGTGCCTAGGGCGGAACCCAACCCAAGAACGTCATTGCGGGCTTGATCCACAATCTCTTACGCAGAGAGGATGTCTCTATCGGCACAGGAGATGGCGGATGTCCCTCCGCCATGACGGACTAGTGATTAAAGGAGTCCTTTCTCTTTTAACAATGCCCCCATCTGCACTTGCAGTTTCTTCGCTTCTTCGCCCGCCCTAACAGCGAAATCGCTGTCATTTGAGGCATAAATAATGCCTCTCGATGAGTTGACGAGCAAACCACATTCGTCGTTCAGGCCATTGTGGGCCACGGCCTGCAAGTCGCCGCCTTGGGCACCCACGCCGGGGACGAGGAAGAAATAGTCAGGTAACATCTTGCGGATTTCGCCCAATTCTTCAGGATGCGTAGCACCCACCACAAACATCATCTGCTCCGATGTGGCCCAAGCGGTGGCGGTTTGCAACACTTGTTGGTGCAACATGCGCTCGCCAACGTTGAGGTATTGGAAATCCTGTGAGCCTTTGTTGGAGGTCAAGGCCAAAAGGATAACCCATTTGTTCTCAAAGTTGAGGAAAGGCTCAACGGAGTCCTTGCCCATGTAGGGTGCCACGGTCAAGGCGTCGGCTTTCAATGTATTGAAGAAAGCCTTGGCGTAGTTGGCCGAGGTGTTGCCGATGTCGCCGCGCTTGGCATCCGCGATGATGAAGATGTCGGGGTGGTTGTTCTTGATGTATTGGATAGTACGTTCCAAACTCTGCCAGCCCTTGGAACCATACACCTCGTAGAAAGCCGTGTTGGGTTTGTATGCCACAGCGTAAGGTGCGGTGTGGTTGATAATCTGTTTGTTGAACTCAAAAACAGGGTCGTCCATGGCCAAGAGTTCTTGCGGAATCTTGTTGATGTCAGTGTCCAAGCCGACGCAAAGGAACGACTGCTTTTTCTTGATTTGCTCAAATAACTGGTGTTTATTCATAGTATTTGTATTTGTTACATTAGGAAAGAAACTTCGACTTCTTGCCGTCATGGCGGACAAGGATCCGCCATCTCCCATGCGCGAAGGAGTATCCTTTTCGCTCAGGGGATTGCGGGTCGAGCCCGCAATGACGGCGAGGGGTGAGGTGTAGTGTCATGATTCAATGTTTTCTTTCAGTCTTTCAGCGTTTTCCGCCATCTGCAAGCGGTTGATGATTTCATCCAAGTCGCCATCCATGACAGCAGCTAGGTTATATACCGTCAAGCCCTCCACGCGGTGGTCAGTGACACGCCCTTGAGGATAGTTGTAAGTGCGGATTTTGGCCGAGCGGTCGCCGGTCGAGACCATGGTCTTGCGTTTGGCGGAGATGTCGCTGATGTATTTCTGGTACTCCATGTCGTAGATGCGTGTGCGCAGGCGCGACAAAGCACGTTCCCTGTTCTTGGGTTGGTCGCGGGTTTCGGTGCATTCGATGAGGATTTCTTGCATCTCACCTGTGTTGGGGTTCTTCCACATATAACGCAGGCGCACGCCCGACTCGACTTTGTTCACATTCTGACCACCTGCACCTGAGGAGCGGAAGGTGTCCCATTTGATTTCGCCCTCGTTGATCTCCACGTCGAACTCCTCGGCTTCAGGCAAAACCGTCACTGAAGCGGCAGAAGTATGGATACGGCCTTGGGCTTCAGTCTTGGGCACACGTTGCACACGGTGTACACCAGATTCAAATTTTAGGATACCGTAGCACCCGTTACCCGTCACGGTGAAGTCGATTTCCTTGTAGCCGCCGCTGGCACCTTCGCTGACGCTGGTCACTTCGGTCTTCCAGCCGCGGGCTTCGCAGAATTTGGAGTACATGCGGAACAAGTCGCCGGCAAAGAGGCAGGCCTCATCGCCACCTGTGCCGGCACGGATTTCCATAATGGCGTTCTTGCTGTCCTGCGGGTCTTTGGGAATCATCATCACGCGGATGTCCTGCTCCAACTGCTCAATGCGCGATTGGGCGGTGTCCATCTCCTCGACAGCCATTTTGCGCATCTCCTCGTCTTTCTCGGTGGCGAGGATTTCTCGGGCTTCTTCTACATTGGCTTTCAGGGTTTTGTATTCCTTGAAAGCCATGACGATGGGCTCCAAGTCCTTGTAGTCCTTGTTGAGCTTCACGAACTTCTTCATGTCTGCAGCCACGGCAGGGTCAGTCAATTGTTCGCCCATTTCCTCCCAGCGGTGCTTTATCGTTTCGAGTTTTTCAGTGATGTCCATGACTTAATACTCAAACTCCCCAAACTCGCTCTTAATCGTCAGCCCTTTTACATCCGAAGCCTCCACATGGCCAATAATCTGGCTGTCGATATTAAACGATTTGGCAATAGCAATCATCTCATTGGCAGCCTTTTCGTTGGTGTAAATCTCCAATCGGTGGCCCATGTTGAACACCTTGTACATTTCGTGCCAATCGGTGCCCGAGGCGGCTTGAATCATCTTGAACAAAGGCGGCAAGGCCAGCATGTTGTCCTTCACGATGTGCAATTTATCAACGAAATGTAATACTTTAGTCTGGGCGCCGCCGCTGCAATGGATGATGCCGTGGATTTGCTTGCGGAACTCCTTCAGAATCGGGATCATCAGCGGGGCGTAGGTGCGGGTGGGCGAGAGGATGAGCTTGCCCACGTCCACGCCTGGAACTTCGGTCGGGTCGGTGAGTTTGTGCGGACCGGAATAGACCAACGCTTCAGGGATACTATGGTCGTAGCTCTCATCGTATTTCTCTGCCAGATAATGGTTCAGCATATCGTGGCGGGCCGAGGTGAGACCGTTGCTGCCCATGCCACCGTTGTAGTTGTCCTCGTAGGTGGCCTGCCCGTAGGATGCGAAAGCCACGATGACATCGCCAGGCTGCAAGTTGTTCTCAATCACCTCGTCGCGCTTGATTCTGGTCGTCACTGTGCTGTCGACGATGACGGTGCGTACTAAATCGCCCACGTCAGCAGTCTCGCCGCCCGTGAGGTAGATGCCAATGCCGAGGCTGCGCAACTTCTCCAAGAAATGCTCCGTGCCGTTAATCAAAGCGGAAATGACCTCGCCAGGGATGAGGCTCTTGTTGCGCCCGATGGTGGAGGAGAGGAGCATGTTGTCGGTCGCACCTACGCAGATGAGGTCGTCGGTGTTCATCACCACGGCATCCTGTGCCACGCCTTCCCACACGCTCATATCGCCCGTCTCTTTCCAATAGAGGTAAGCCAGCGACGATTTCGTCCCCGCGCCGTCGGCATGCATAATGTTGCAATAGGCAGGGTCGCCTCCGAGGATGTCAGGGATGATTTTACAGAACGCGTTGGGATAGAGTCCTTTATCAAGGTTCTTGATGGCGTTGTGGATGTCTTCCTTTTCGGCAGAAACGCCGCGCAGACTATAGCGTTGGTCCATTGTATTATTGACTTGGGACACGGGACTTCGTGACACGGGACTGTCTCGCGTCCCGCGTCTCGCAGTCTCGCGTCAATTATTTGAACTTTAACTTTTTATCTTTTGTATCAAACTCGAAGTTGCCGAGTTGCTTCATGGTCTTTTGTCCGATGACCCATTGTTCGACCATCTTGCTTACGACCTTACACTCCACGTTGTAGAGTGAGCGTCCGGCAATTCTCAATTCCTTGATGACGAAAACGGCGTTGTTGGCGATACCATCTGTGGAGAGGATTTTGTCCACATCACCTTGGAAGTCGTCAGCTGAGATGCGACCGTCTTTGAGAAGCTGCAGCGCACGACTTTCGGAAACGCAGAAGTCAGCGTTCTGGCTATAAGTGAAAGGCTCTTTGTAGCCATCCACGATGCCGAAGAAGGTGAAGTAGCCTTTTTGGGTGATGGTGAACATCTCCGTCTGTTCTTCTTGTGGGTTGATTGCAATGTTGACCGTTTGGTTCTCGTTGATGGTGGTGCGAGGCACAAAGTCTTTACTTAAGATGCGGAACTCAGTACGACGGTTCATCTGGTGTGCGGCTTCCTTCACTTCGTTGTTAGGCAGTGAGTTGATGAATTCTTCGGTGAGTTTCGTGCCGGCTTTGAAAGTGTATCCTTTCACGGTGATGTCTTTTTGGATGGTGCGCGGCACTCTTTCACCATAGCCCTTGGCAGTGAGACGGAGTGGGTCGATGCCTCTGATAATCAGATAGTCAACAACGCTTTGGGCACGTTTTTGCGACAGGATGTCATTGTGCTCATCCGTGTCGCGCAAGTCGGTGTGCGAAGCCAACTCGATTGTGATGGTCGGATTGACTTGAAGGGTTTCGATGAGGCCTTGCAGTGAGTCCTCAAACTGTGGCTTGAGGTCCCATTTGCCCAGGTCGTAGAGGATGTCGGGCAGCATGATGGGCTCTTGGGGAATGGGCTCAATGTCAAAGCTTTTTTCTATGTCTTTGCTGAATTCCAAGCCAATGGTGGTCTCTTGTGCGGTCAAGGTGAAGTAGTTATCCTTGTCAATGGTGATGTCGTAGGTGGTGTTTTTGTTGATTTGGCTGTTGCTGAAATTGAAGTAGCCTTTGTCGTTCGTTCGGGTCATGTTGTTGGACCCATCGCTGCCGACCAGTCGGACAGCAGCATTGCTGACGAATTGCTTGGTCTTGGCGTCTTTGACGGTACCTGAGAAAGTGAACAGGACAGGCGGCTCTTCAAAGTAATAGATATTGTCGACACCGCGACTGTTACCACGGTTAGATGAGATGAATCCACGTTCCTCAGTGGGGTGGAAGATGATGGCGAAGTCATCGCCAGTCGAGTTGATGGGGTGTTTCAGGTTGCGTGGCGTGCCCCATTCGCCGGCGGTGTCCATTGAGCTGACGAAGATGTCCAAGCCACCCATGCCGCCATGGCCATCGGAGGCGAAATAGAGGACGGTGTCGTATCTCAAAAACGGGAACACCTCGTTGCCCGCCGTGTTGATTCTCTCGCCGAGGTTGAACGGGCGTTTGAAGGCCTCGTTGGCGTTGTCGCGCATAGCCATCCAGATGTCGTTACCGCCGAATCCGCCTTTGCGTTCTGCGGCGAAGTAGATGACCAGTTCATCACTGGTGAGGGTAGGATGCCCAATGATGTCGAGCGTGTCGATGCCAGCGATCTCAACGGGTCTGGCTTCCGAGAAGGTGCCGCCACTCTTGCCTGCCACCATGATTTGGCAGCCGTTTTTCTTGTGCGCGTCGCTCAGACAGCGCGTGAAGTACATCTTGGTGTATTTCGAGTTCATGAAAGGGGTGCCCTCACTGGCTTTCGTGTTGACGGACTCGCTTTCGTCGGCCAATACAGGCGTGCTCCACTCACCCTTGCGGTCTTGTTTCGAGGTGAAGAAGTCGGCGAATTCTTGTCCTGTGATGCCGTCTTTCTCCTTGCCTGTGGCGGCATCGCGGGTTGAGGTGAAGATGATCTCGTTGTAATTGCTGTTAAGCCAACAGGCGCTGAAATCCGAGTCTTTCGACGAGTTGACTTTCTTCAACATCGTAAGCTCGTATTTCGATGGGTTCTCAAGCCACTCCTCGATTTGTGCCGTGGTTTCCGCGCCCAAAGCCCCTCGTGGGTCCTCGGGCATCTTCTCGGCGTAGGTCTGGTACATCTGTATGGCTTCCTTGTATTTCTGGTTCATCTTGTAGGTGTCGGCCAGATAGAGGTATACTTCTGGATGCGCATTAGGATAATCCGTCTTCAGCAGGCGCTTGTAGTAGGGCTCGGCGCGTTTGGTGAGGCCGATGAGGCGGTAGCATTCGCCCATCTGGAAGCTGATGCGGTTGCGTTCTTCCTTTTTCTTGCGGCGCACCTTGCGGTAGGCTTTCTTGTAGCGGTCGGCGGCCTCCGTGTATTGCTTGCGCCCGAAGGCCAGGTCGGCGTTCTTGGCTGGGTTTCTTCTTTGTGCGTATAGGTCGCTGCTCATGAAGATGAACAGGGCCGACATGATAATCAGGATGTATCTTTTCATAGACATAAATTCTCTCTGTTGCAACGCAGAATAGGCGTTTTTATTGCAAATTAAATCAAACTACAAAAGTACAACAATTCGGGGAAACAAATGGTGTTGCGGAAAAGAAAAATGATGATGACATAAAAACTCCCGAAACGATAACATCTCGGGAGTTTTTGCCTAGGATTTAGACTTCAATTATTGAACCTTGATGACGGGTTTTGTGACTGTGCCTCTTTGTCCTATCAATTGCATTAGGTAGAGACCGTTTGGAAGATGGCTAATGTCAATGGTTTCTTGTTCATTGCCATTGGTGGTTTGCCTTAATAGTAATTGGCCAAAAACATTGTAGACATTGACTTGTGTTGCTTCGCTACATTTGATGTTCACAATTCCAGTGGTCGGATTTGGATAAACGACAGCAGAAATGTTGTTGTTTTCCCCTACACCGTCTACGTGAACAAAAGTAACATGAATATAATGGTCTGCGGTCACATTGGTAAAGGTGTAAGAAGTCATTGCTCCGACAGAATTGCCATCGATATAGACATCTTGGACTTCGTAACCTTCATCTGGAATCATCGCAAAAGATTGGTTCGCACCATGCGCCACCGTGATTGAGCCTGATGGAGTGATGATGCCATTCGCCCCTGCAGTTGCTTGAATGGTATGTGTACTTTGCGCAAAGTTGGCCACCAAGTTTCGGTTGCTTGTTACTGTAAAACTATAGTTGGCATTGGTGGATACCTGTGTGCCGTTTTCCGTCCAGTTGGTAAAGGCATAACCGTTTGCTGCCGATGCTGTGACGGTGCAAGTTTGCCCATAGTTGTATGAGCCTCCGCCCGTAGTCGTGCCGCCATTGGAAGGCGATGATGCAGTTGTGATAGCATAGCTTTGAGCGGAGAAATGAGCAATATATGTCGCCGATTCTGTTACGGTGAAAGTATAGGTCGGGTTTGTAGATACTTGGGTGCCGTTTTTGGTCCAGTTGGTGAATGTATAGCCAGCATTGGCAGTGGCGGTTAGTGTGCAACTTTCTCCATAGTTGTATCCTCCACTTCCTGTCACGGTGCCACCAGCCGTTGGGTCGGCCATGGCTGTGATGACATAGTTTTGTGTTGTGAAATGGGCGACCAAGTTTCTATTGTTAGTTACTGTAAAACTATAATTGGCATTGGTGGAAACTTGTGTTCCATTTTCTGTCCAATTGACGAAAGTATAACCGTTGTTGGCTGTGGCACTCACCGTGCAAGTTTGGCCTTGTTGATAGGTTCCGCCGCCTGTTACATTGCCACTGTTGCTCGGACTGGCTGACACGTTAATAGTGTATTGCTGTGGTTGGGCTTGGAAGTTGGCTACCAAGTTTCTGTTTCCATTTACCGTGAAAGTGTAGTTGGCATTGGTGGAAACTTGTGTGCCGTTTTCCGTCCAATTAACGAAGGAGTAACCGCTGTTGGCTGTGGCATGAACGGTGCAAGAAGCACCTTGATTGTAAGTGCCTCCACCCGACACGCTGCCGCCGTTGCTCGGGCTGGCCGACACACTAACTGTGTATTGCTGCGATTGGGCTTGGAAATTGGCCACCAAATTCCTGTTTCCAGTTACCGTAAAAGTATAATTGGCATTGGTGGAGACTTGTGTTCCGTTTTCTGTCCAATTTACAAAAGTGTAACCGCTGTTGGCTGTGGCACTCACCGTACAAGTTTGGCCTTGATAATAAGTATTATCTCCAGTAGTATTGATAGAAACATCATCAATATCCAAATAGAACATGTCACTACAATTAAAATGACGAATGGCAATATATCCGGTTTGTCCTAAATACGCGCTTAAGTCAACGGTGTATAAATACCAATTGCCTTGTGCTTTACTAATTCCATCTCGTGAATGGTTGGAATGACGGCCTCTGCCTTTTGCAGTCATAGTCCATTCTTGAATTGTCGTGAAACTATTGGCATTAGTATTACTCGTTGTTGAAACAGCCACGCCGAAATGCTCTGAAGGATATGCGTTATCTTGGGCGCAAGCCCAAAAACTGATAGTGCCTCCTAAATCAACTAGGGGAGAAACAAGATAGTTGTCGGGATACAATACACCATACTCATTATCATAACTCTGTGAAAGAAGTAAATCATTTGACTCATTATGGCCATAACCTGTCCCCATCACTTCAGTTCCTGTTCTCCAATTGTAGCCGTCTCCATCGGCATCAATAAGTGTCCAGCCACTAAAACCGTTCTCGAAATCATAATCAATTTGTCCTTGTTTTGTGACAGTGCCACCATCGTCAGGGTTAGAACTTACATTGACAGTGTATGTGGGTGATAAAAAATTGGCATATAAATTCCTACTGCCTGTCACCGTAAAAGTGTAACTAGCGGTTGTCGAAACAGGATTTCCGTTTTCTGTCCAATTAACAAAAGTGTATCCGTTGTTGGTCGTTGCAGTTAGTGTGCAAGTCTCACCTTCTAGATAATTACCTCCTCCTATTACGCTCCCTCCGTTGTATGGATTTGCTGTTGCGTTGATATTATATGAATTGATGACATATACGCGCTTAATACTTGGATAAAACACGGATCCAACATATCTTGCATAGTTCTCTGAATCATAGTATAGCAGTGCCAAATAGTATTGGCCTTCTGGTGCAGTAATGATATCCGTGTAGTATAAGGAAATAGTACCATTGACAGGGATATTCACTTGTAGGTCATCAATAATTTGTATGTAGTACCCGTCCGAATCTAAAAGAGCCAGCCAAATATAATTGTTGTATGAGGATGTGCCTTGGTTTAGTACACTCACATTGATTGTTGCACTTTGTCCATTGAAAAGCACATCATCTTCTCCATTTGAGAATGTGATTGGTGAATTGGTTTCCAAGTCTTCTCCATTATATAGAACTTGAAAAACCCCATCGTTACTGTAGTAGCCACTATTTACAATCGTCCAGTTCTCTCCGTTTGTGCTATAGAACATAATTGTGTGATACAAGTAGTCATAACTTGGAAGGAAAGGGATTCCTCCGTCATGCTCAACCGTTCCACCTATCCAGTAATTGGGCTCGATTGTTGCTGATCCGCCTCCTAAAAAATCAATGAAATAACCGTCATTGTCGAAAACGGCAGCAGCTATATACCCTGAAAAGGTCGAATTTCCATTGTTCAGAATTTCGGCATAAGCGGAAATACTTTGCCCGAAACCATAGTTTCCATAGACATCTCCAACCATTTGAACATCATCGTATAGGACTAAATTATAACTTTGTAGATTGCTGTCGGGTTGGATGCCAAAAATAGCAACTTGATAGTTGTTGAAGTTGTTGCCAAGTGGTGTTAGATTGTTGATATTGAAATATCCATAATTGCTATTAGCCCCTTGTCCATCTCCATTACACCCCCAGTTAAAATGAAAATAATTGGAGTTGTCATATCCATCGCAAACAAAAGCATGTCCACCGCTTCCTTGTCCACCATATAAAATAGGCCTATTATTGTTTAAGTCCGTTTTTAGCAAATTTATCCAGTTTGAATCGGAAAAATTGTTCCTTTTAAGACCTTGAATTGTAGATGAATCGTACCCAAAAAAAGTTGTGAGTGCATTCTCCGCACAATACTCATAATACCCACTATAATCATTGGCAATTATTTGGGCACTACTTCCATTAATCCCATAATCCATTTCTACACTTACACCACAATGGTACATCAAAGTGGCTACTGCATTGTTCGGGCTTGTTACGATGTTAGGCATGGATGACCATTGATATTCCGTACCAGCAAAATTGGCTGATTGGGTTCCGTATGGCCAACAATTATATGAATGGTAATTGTATCCATGAATAGGGTAATTCCAGTATTTCATTATTTGTGCCATTGCAGTTGCAACACAACCGGTAGGTGTGTGAACGCCCAACAAACTAGGGCATAGCGCATTATAATAATCCCCTTGTCCCCATCTTGTACTTAATAATTCACCAACTGCTCTTTCCGACTTAATCGGCAGATTTTTTCCCCGTCTCAAACATTCCCAATCAGCGCAAATCTCATCGGTGGCCACTGCTCTCATTTCAACAGCCATCCGTATTTGTTCAGCATAGCCGTCAAGCCAGTCTTTTAGGTTGGGTGGAAGGTTTTCTGCTACAAAGTTGTTATCGTAAGAGTAGCCAAGAATTGGAGTCACACAATCATCGGCAGCAATGATGACGAAGCCTTTGCCATCTTCATTGTTGAAAATAAAGAATTCGGAATAGCCACATTGCGGAGCAACATTCACAAACTTGGCTTCGTCCATCCGTTTTTTGAAAACTTTGTCGCCTCTCACGCCCATGATGTTGTTTTCTTTCCAGAAATTTTGGGCGAGTTGCTTTGCGGTTACTTCGTCAATAGATGCTCCGAGCATGGGTAGGCTCAAAGCGATGATGATAAACAATAATAAATTCCTTCTCATAAGATAAATGTTTGACTAATAATAAAAGAAGCGTGAACTTAACTGTTCTCGCTCTTTGAAGGTATTTGGCGCACCCCATCACACGATAATAAGCTAAACTCACGCCAGGCGTGAGCATTACACTTATTTCTTTGTGATGATAAAATCGCCAAATTTTTCAAAGACAAGAAATCAGTCAATGCATTTCTTTATGTAAATGTTGTATTGCTTTTGCTGTTAATAAAAGAGTTTATGGTTAGACTTCAGGTTTGATGGTGCAAAAATAAGCAAATATTATCAATGGTTTATAGGATAATCCCACGGTTTAATTCGAAGAAATAATACTTCACTTTGTTTTTCTTACAGTATTCTTTCAATTCAATGAGACAAGAATCGTCTTTGTCCTCGTTTTCGCCAGCCACCACCAGAATCAAGTTATCCTGATAGCGTTTTTCCTGATAAGCGAGCAGTTGTGATTTCACCCTATCCATTTCAGCAGTCTTGACTACTTTTTTTGCATCCTTTAATTCGATGCCTGCAACTCCATCGGCAACGTCAATGTCGATGGAGCGGGCATTTATCCCACCTATGCCGTATTGTGACGTGACCTCCACAAACTTTTGCTTCAGATACTTAACTAATTGATTCTCGATGCTCTTTTCAGTATAGCCATTTTTCAATTTTGGATCTGTTTTTGGAACGAAGCCTTCTAAATGGGCTTTTACATCGTCGAAGGTGGCATACTTTGATGCTATCTTTCCGCCATTTTCTTTAGTGGATTTCGTTTTCAGAAATGACCAAACAACCATGACTACTGCGATAATGACTAATACATAAATTAAAAAATCCATATCCATTTTTTTTCGTTTTAGAATTATTATTTCCGTAATCAATTATGTTTATTCTTATGCTATGGTGCACTTTTATTCCATCAGTTCATATTGCATTTTTGAGGCTTCTATATCAGCGAGATAAGGACTGTCTTTAGCCTCAAACTCACCGTAATAAATATCATATGGGTCAATGTCGAACTGTGTACCCCAATGGATTTCGTAGTTGTCAAACTCAAACTGCTGGAACAGCGTTTTGTCAATGTATTTGTGTATCGATGGATGCAGGCTCTTGGAAATAAACCCATAAAAGTCTGCCAGTCTCTTCTGCCCGTCATCAAAGGTTATTAATACCTTGTAATCGCCAGCGTATTCAGCTTGTACAATCTTATACATGGTTATTTCACTTTTTTATTGATGGTTTCACATGTGACATCAGCTTTCAAAACAAAGAACTGGTACCATTTTTCGGAAATGCGGAGGGCGTATTCTTCAACAAATTTTTCAGCCAATTCCATTTTAGCTGGAGGTAAATGGTCTTTTCCGCGTTTTTTGCGACGCTTAAGTTCCAAAAGTTGTCCTTGAGAAAACACAATGTCAAAGATGGTTTCGTATTCGCCGCAAATGGCATGGACATGCAACGGCTCATGGTCATTTGAGTAGAATTTGAAAATGATTCCGAAATACGAATATATGTTTGGCATAATTGATAATGTTGGTTTCAACCGCAAAAGTAATCATATTTTTGATAACGCGAAAAAGCAGCAACAAAAAAATCCCGCCGTTACCAGCGGGATTTTTTGCAAGCAGTTTAGAAGGTTAATGATGAATTATTTCTTCTTTGAGGTGCTGTCTTCGATGGCCTGGTCTTTCTTGCTACCCTTCATCAGGACGTAGGCGAAAGGCGAGGACCGTACCGGCCAACACACCGACCAACAGGGCGAAGATGAAGCCGCGGATGGTGTCGCCGCCGAAGATGAAGATGGCGAGCAACACGACCAAGGTCGAACCTGAGGTGTTGAACGAACGCGTCAAGGTGCTGTTCACAGCGTTGACCATGTTCTCTTTCCACGTGGCCTTCGGGTGCAGGTTGACATTCTCACGGATACGGTCGAAGATAACCACCGTAGCGTTGATGGAGTAACCGATGACGGTCAGCACAGCGGCGATGAAGCTTTGGTCGACTTCCATGGTGAAGGGCAACACATTGTAGAACAACGAGTACATACCCAACACGATGATGGTGTCTTGTGCCAAAGCCATGATGGAGGCCACACCATACTGCCACTTCTTGAATCGAATGGCGATGTAGCAGAACATCAAAGCCAAAGCCACGATGATGGCGATGATGGACTTACGCGTAACGTCGCTGGCGATGGTGGCACCGACCTTCTGCGTACTCAAGATACCCACGGTCTCATCCTCCGAAGAGAACTGATCCATAGTGAGGTCGTTGTTGTAGAGGCCCTTCAAGCCGTCGTAGAGGATGACTTGGATGACGCTATCAACAGCAGGGCTGTCGTTCTTGATCAAGAACTTGGTCGTGATCTTCACCTGACCATTGGTGCCATAGGTCTTCACTTCAGGAGTTGACCAGTCTTCTACCTCTTGGTCTTCTCTCATTTCGAGGGCACTGTGGATGGCAGCCTTGTCGATGTTGACGTCAGACAAGACCTCACGCACTTGCTCGACCTTCATGTTCGGGTTGTCGAATTGGACAACGTAGTTGCGACCACCCTTGAAGTCGATACCGAGGTTCAGGCCACGGATGCCGAGCGAACCCAAGCTGACGACGAGGAAGCAGATGCAGATGATGAAGGAGGTCTTGCGGATGCTGATGAAGTCGTAGTGCTTGTCCTGCAAGAAGTTGCGGGTCATGTTGGTCGAGAAGCTGATGTTTCTTTCCTTGTCCAGCATACGTTCGAAGATCAAACGCGAGACGAAGATGGATGTGGCCAACGAAGTCAGGATACCGATGCAGAGGGTGACGGCGAAGCTGTGGACAGGACCCGTACCCAAGACAATCAGAATGACACCGGTGATCAAGGTGGTGACGTTACCGTCGATGATGGCGGAGTAAGCGTTCTTATAACCGTCGGCGATGGCGAGTTTCAGACCCTTGCCAGCCTTCACTTCTTCCTTGATACGCTCGAAGATAATCACGTTCGAGTCAACAGCCATACCCAAGGTCAACACGATACCTGCGATACCAGGCAGCGTCAGCACGGAGCCGAGGCAAGCCAGCACACCAAACAGGAAGAACACGTTGACGATAAGAGCGATATCGGACACGATACCAGCCTTGTTGTAGAAGAACACCATGTAGACCAGCACGAGGATGAAGGCGAACACCATACTCCACATACCTTTTTGCACGGCTTCCTTACCGAGTGAAGGACCAACCACCTGTTCCTCAAGGATTCTTGCAGGAGCGGGCAGTTTACCGGCCTTCAGGATGTTGGCCAAGTCTTGTGCCTCTTCAATGGTCATGCCGCCACCAGAGATTTGTGAACGACCGCCACCGATTTCTTGGTTGACGACGGGGAAGCTGTAGACGTAGTCGTCGAGGACGATGGCAATCTGCTTGCCGATGTTCTCACCGGTGAGGCGTTTCCAAGCCTTGGCACCTTCAGCGTTCATCTGGATGGTGACTTCCACTTGGTTGCCTTGACCGTAGTCCTGGCGAGCGTCGGTGATGACTTCACCGCCGAGGGCGCACTTGTTGTCGCGCGACATCTTCAGGGCGACGAGTTCGAGGTATTCGGCTTCGCCTTGCGTGATTTCTGGCTTCACCGTCCAAGCGAACTTCAGGTTGCGCGGGAAGATGCTCTTTGCCTTGACTTCAGCCAACATCTGATTGATGATGGCTGTGTCTTTCACCTGGGCGATACCCACGCGTGCGGTTTCGCCAGCCACCACCTGACCAGCCTCGTTCTGATAGTAGGAAGGCTGGAGGTAAGCAAACAGCGGGTTGTTTTCCTGATATTGGTTCAGTTGTTCGTCTTCGCTGAGCACCTCATTCGTGGTGTCGGCATTTTCTGCCAGCTCGTCAAGCAGGTTGGCTTCGGTACTGTCGGCCACCACTTCGGGAGTCTCTTCATTCAAAGCCACCTCTTCACCTTCAACGGCAGCAGGTTCCTCAACGGCTTCAGGAGTCTTTTCGACGGTCTCGGTCTCGGCGAGAGCCTTTTGGGCCTTTCTGGTCTTGGCCAGTTCAGCGTTGGCTTCATCGAAATAGCGATAGATTTCGGAGAAGTTGTAGGTCTCCCAGAATTCGAGTTGTGCCGTGCCTTGGAGGAGTTTACGAACACGCTTCGGGTCCTTGATACCAGGCAGTTCGACGAGGATACGGCCCGAGTTTTCCATCTTCTGGATGTTGGGCTGTGCCACACCGAAACGGTCGATACGGGTGCGCAGGATTTGGTAGGAACGGTTGATGGCGTCCTCACTCTCGTTGCGCAACACCTTCAGCACCTCGTTGTTGGAGGAGTTGACCGTGATGCCTTTGTCTTTGAATTCATATAAGAAAATCGAAGCAAGTCTTGCATTGGGGTCAATCTTTTCGAAAGCCTCGCCAAACAGCGTCACGAAGTCGCCTTCGCTCTTCTCCTGACCGATGGTCGCTTCCTGCATGGCCTGCAAGAAAACGGGGTCTTGCGAGTGGCCCGACAGGGCGTTGACGATGTCTTTCACCGAGACTTCAAGGGTGACGTTCATACCGCCCTTCAAGTCCAGACCTAAATTGATTTCTCTTTCCTTCGCATCGCGGTAGGTGTACTTCTTAACCAAAAGGTTGTACACATTCACGTTGCTGATCGAGTCCAGATAGTACGTCTCTTTTTGGTCTTTGATGAGGTTGTACTCTGACTCGCCTGCGTTTGCAAGTTTGCTAGCCTCTGCCTCGGCATACTTCACAGCCTTGTTTTCCACGCGTTTCGTTACCAAAGTGAACGAAAGCTGATAGAGGAAAATCAGCGCAAAGATAATGGCTAACGTCCTAATTGCTCCTTTGTTTTGCATTGTAAAAACGATTTAATTATTTGACTTTTAATTTGTTAAATTTCTAAAAGATCCTTTTTACTCAATTACGAGCCTGCAAAAATACGAAATATTTCTATTTATATTTCAACCATTTGAAAATTTCCTTGTAGGAAAGTTTTTTGCCGTACATGAGGATGCCTGTGCGATAGATTTTTGCGGCAAGCCAGGTCATCAAAACGAAAGTTCCTGCCAAAAGGACTACTGACAGCACTACTTGCCATATCGGAACACCAAACGGAATCCTGACCATCATGGCAATGGGGGATGTGAAGGGAATCATTGAAAGCCAGACGGAAAGCGAACTGTCTGGATTGTTGATGATGTAGAACGAACTGATGATGGCAATGATGAGTGGCACGGTGATGGGTAATGCAAATTGTTGTGAATCAGTGTTGTTGTCGACCAAAGAACCTATGGCGGCATAAAGGGTGGCATAGAGCAGGTAACCCAATATGAAGAAGAGGATGAAGGTGATGATGATGGTGCTAAAGTCGATGGAATGGACGATTTGCAGGATGTTCTGGACGCTTTCGTTGCTCATAACATCGTTGGCAGTGATTTCCTGACTCATCACAGTGCCCGCTGAGAGCATTTCGGGGTTGCTGAGGCCCAAGAAGGCCGAAAAGCCGAGATACAGTACTCCAGTGAGCAAAATCCACATCACGAACTGAGTGAGGGCAACCAGCGAAACACCGATGATTTTGCCCATCATCAGTTGGAAAGGTTTCACCGAACTGATGATGACTTCGATGATTCTGTTGGTCTTTTCTTCTGCCACGCCTTGCATGACCTGTCCGCCAAAGAAGATGATGAACATGTAAACCAGGCCGGCCAAGATGATGCCGAGCAGGAACTGTACTTTGGTGAAAGTCTCCTTCTCGTTGCCTTTCTCGTCCATGCGCATGATTTGTAGGTTGACGTTGGTCTTGACGGCATTGACGATTTCAGGGTCGACGCCGTTGGCCATCAGCTTCTGGTCTTCGATTTCCTTTTCCATCACGTTGCTGATGTAGGTCTCAATCTCAATCGGTACTTGGCGGATGCTATACACGACAGCATTGGATGGAATGTTGAGTTGGGTGGGCGGGACATAAAGCGCCATATCAAACACGCCGTCTTTCACCATATCCTTCACCGAGTCGATGGGTTGGCCGGTCATGAGGATGAATGTGTGCTCCTTGGTGTCGTTGAAACGGTCTTCAAACCAATGGCTCTCGTCAACGACAGCGATGCGCATATGGTCGTTGCCGCTGTGCAAGGCAAGCATGATGGGAATGATGTATATGGCGGCCAATAAGACGGGCCCCAAGAAAGTCATGATGAGGAAACTGCGCTTGCGAACGCGCGTCAGGTATTCTCGCTTGATGATGAGTCCGATCTTGTTCATGAGGCTTGGTTTTGAGATAGCACTTCTTGGATGAAGATGTCGTTCATGGAAGGCAGCACTTCCTTGAAGGAAACGAGTTGACCGATTTCCAGCAGTTTGCCAATGAGTTCATTCGGCGAATCGCTGAATAGGGTCAGTTTGGTCTCATCGGGGAGGTCGGTGTGTTCCACCTTTATATTATTATAGGTGTCGGCAACGGCCATCACTTTGCTGAAATCGTCGCAGCGGACGATGAGCTCCCTTTGGTGGGTGTCGTGCTGCCGTTTGATGTCAGTGACTTTGCCTTGTAGGATGCTTTTGCCATTGTTAATCAAGGTGATGCTGTCGCAAAGCTCCTCAACGGAGGCCATGTTATGGGTGGAAAGAAGAATGGTCGCACCTTTGTCGCGCAGTCCGAGTATGGACTCTTTCAAGAGGTTTGCGTTGATAGGATCGAAGCCGCTGAAAGGCTCGTCGAAGATGAGGATGTCGGGCTCATGGATGACGGTGGTGATGAACTGCACTTTCTGCTGCATGCCTTTCGAGAGTTCCTCGACTTTCTTGTCCCACCAGCCTCCAATTTCAAATTTGTCGAACCATTCTTTCAACCGTTTTTGCGCTTCGGCTTTCTTAATGCCTTTGAGTTCAGCCAAATATACGGCCTGTTCGCCGACTTTCATCTTTTTGTACAAGCCGCGTTCCTCGGGCAAATAACCGATGTGGGTGATGTGCTTTTGGCAAAGAGGTTCTCCATCAATCAGCACTTGACCTGTATCGGGCGCGGTGATTTGGTTGAGGATACGGATGAGGGTGGTCTTGCCAGCTCCGTTGGGACCTAAAAGGCCGTATATGCATTGTTTTGGAATGTCAATGCACATACGGTCTAATGCGGTGTGGTCGGCGAATTTTTTCGTGACCTCGTTAATGGATATTTTTGTCATATTTTATTAGACTGCGAGACTACGTGACTACGGGACTGTGAGTCGTTGGGTTACCCCAAGAAGTCTCGAAGTCCCGAAGTCCCGAAGTCAATTAAAGTAATCCTTGATCTTGCTGAAAAAACTCTTCTCCTCCGCCGTCGGGTTGGGCTTGAAGTTCTCCGACTGGCCGAGTTGTTGAAGCAGTTCTTCCTCTTTTTTGTTGATCTTTTTCGGAATCCATACATTCACGTTGACGAGCATGTCGCCACTGCCATAACCATTGAGGATGGGCAAGCCTTTCCCCCTCAGTCTCAGCACCTTGCCGCTCTGCGTGCCAGGGGCGATCTTCACTCTCACCTTGCCGTCGACGGTTGGCACTTCTGCTTGGGTGCCCATGATGGCTTCAGGGATCGTGATGAACAGGTTGTAGATCAGATTGCTTTCGTCTCGTTCGAAGTCGGGATGGGCTTCTTCTTCGATGAGGACGAGCAGGTCGCCGTTCACGCCGTTGTGCGGTCCGGCGTTGCCCTTGCCGCGCACGGTGAGTTGCATGCCTTCGCCCACGCCGGCAGGGATGTCGATCTCGATGATTTCATCGCCTTTCACGATGCCTTCGCCACCGCAGTGGCTGCATTTCTTCTTGATGACGGTGCCTTGTCCACCGCAGGTGGGACACACTGAGGCGGTCTGCATCTGCCCGAAGAAGCTGTTGACGGTTTGCACCACCTGGCCGCGACCGTGGCAGGTCGGGCAGGTCTCGGTGGAGCCATCTTCGGAGCCGCTGCCGTGGCAGTGGGTACAGCTCACGTACTTGCTGACCTTGATTTTCTTCTTCGTGCCATGAGCAATCTCCTGTAGATTGAGTTTCACCTTCACGCGGAGGTTGGAGCCGCGCTGACGGACGGTGCCGCCGCGACTGCTGCCACCAAAACCGCTAAAGCCGCCGCCGAATCCCCCAAAGTCGAAGCCGCGGCCAAACACGCTGTTCAGGATGTCGTTCAGGTCGAAGTCGCCGAAACCGCTGAAGCCTCCAGCACCACCGCTGGCCGAGCCGCCGTCCATGCCGGCGAAACCGTAATGGTCATAGCGGGCTTTCTTGTTTTCGTCGCTCAACACCGAATAGGCCTCCGAGGCTTCCTTGAAGTTCTCCTCGGCGGTCTTCTTCTCGGCATCGGTGCCGTTCACCCACTTGTCGGGGTGCCATTTGAGCGCGGCCTTACGGTAGGCACTCTTTATCTCGTCGGGTGTGGAGGTCTTGCTGACGCCCAGCACCTCGTAGTAATCACGTTTTTGTTTGTCTGCCATTATCTTGTTTTCCTTTCTATCTGCTTGTTTTACTGCCGTTTTACGTCATTGCGAGGAACACTATCCGAACGCTTTAACCGTCATGGCGGAGGAACATCCGCCATCTCCTATGCGCGAAGACGTATCCTTCTGCTTTGGAGATTGCGGGTCAAGCCCGCAATGACGTTTTAGGCGGGGCTTCGTACCTCGCAATGACGCGAAGCGTGTTCAATTCCCAACAACCACTCTCGCAAACCGTATCACCTTGCCGTTCAGCTTATAACCCTTTTGAATCACATCCAAAACCTTGCCCTTCTTGCTCTCGTCAGGGGCGGGGATAAGGGTGAGCGCCTCATGCTCGTCGGTGTTGAACTCGACATCCATCGCCTCGATTTCCTCCAAGCCTTTCTTCTTCAAAGTGTCTTTCAACTTGTTGAAAATCAAGGTGACGCCTTGCATGTCGGCCTCGTTGCCGTTCTTTTCCATGTTTTGCAGGGCGCGCTCGAAGTCGTCCAGCACGGGCAGGATGTCTTTGATGACACTCTCCGAAGCCGTTACGGTCAAGTCCAGCTTTTCCTTGGCGGTGCGCTTGCGGAAGTTGTCGAACTCCGAGAACAGACGCAAGTACTTGTCGTTTAGCTCGGCGTATTTGGCTCTTTCTTCTTCCAAAGCTTTCTCCTGCGCATGACGCATCTTGAACCTCCTTGACTTTTTGTCTGAAACCTTGTCATCTTGAGTCGCTTTGGTTTCTTGTTTCGGCTGTTCTTCGACGGGCTCTTGGCTGTTCTCCATGTCAGCACTGACGGTGTCTTTCATGGCATCGTCTTGATTGTTAACGTTTTCGTTTTCTTTCATGATATATTTGTTTTTACTTTTTTTTCATTTTGCGGCATATTTTATCAAATCTTTTGCCAAATGGAGTTGGATTGACAAAATGGCAGGGGATTTTGCTTTTTTTGTGAGTCTTCGTCGTATTTTCGATTTGGCAGTGTTTTTTTGAATTTCATTCTATTTTTATTCGTGAAGCGCTTTCGCTCTTGCTTAAAAATCCCTCAAATAGTGCTAAATTTCAATAATATTACCCTCAAACAGTGCTTTTTTTTATAAAAAACTCCCTTAATGAGGGATTTTTTGTATTTTTGCGGCAAAATAAACCGAAAAGCCATGATAGAAGTAACATTGTATGCTTATATGGAAGAGCAGTTGCGCCGCGCGCCTATGGATTTTGAGCGTTATATGGCGCAGCGTATCGATTGGGACAGCCGTTTGGTCGGTATCGTTGGGCCGCGTGGCGTGGGGAAATCTACTTTGCTGTTGCAACAAGTGAAAGCCCATCGCAATGAAGGGATGTGGCTTTACGTTTCGGCTGACCACACTTATTTTGCCAATCATAGTTTGGTGGACTTGGCTGATGATTTCGTGAAAGAAGGTGGCACACATCTTTATATTGATGAGGTGCATAAATACGCCAACTGGTCCCGCGAACTGAAACAGATTTACGATGTGCATCCTGATTTGCGCGTGGTGTTTACAGGGTCGTCGATACTTGATATTACTAAAGGTGAGGCTGATTTGAGTCGTCGTGCCTTGATGTATCAAATGCAGGGCTTGTCGTTTCGTGAGTATCTTGAACTTTTCCATTCGGTGAAGATGCGAACTTATTCGTTGGAGGAGATTCTTGCACATACGGTAGAATTGCTGCAAGTGGAGCATCCGTTGCCTTTGTTCAGGGAATACCTTCGTTCGGGCTATTATCCTTTTGCCCAAGAAAACGGTTTTGCTATCAGAATGGAACAGGTCGTTTCACAGACAATTGAATCTGATATTCCGCAATTTGCCGATATGCGGGCTTCTACAGCACGGAAGTTGAAGCAGATGCTGGCTGTAATTGCCGAATTGGCACCTTACAAGCCCAATGCGGATAGTTTGGCTTCGGAACTGCATGTAAGCAAAAACAATGTCCCCGATTATTTGACTTATCTTGAAAAGGCTGGTATGATTGGCCAGTTGCGCGATGATACGGGCGGGATGAGAGGCTTGGGGAAAGTGGAAAAGGTCTATGTGGATAATCCGAGTTTGATGACAGTATTGGCGAATGGTCGACCCGAGATAGGCAATTTGCGCGAGACTTTTTTCTATAACCAAATGCGAGTGATGAATAAAGTTTTTTCATCACGGGAATCGGATTTTGTAGTCGGAGATTATACTTTCGAGGTCGGTGGACGAAAGAAGGGAAAGAAGCAAATTCAGGACATTCCGAAAGGCATTGTCGTAAGGGATGAAATCGAGTTTGGGCAGGGCATAATTATCCCCTTGTGGCATTTTGGATTAAACTATTGAAACGCCATAATAGAAGGGTAGTTTTTTTACAGTCTCTCGATCTCCGCTCCCAAAGCATTCAGTCGCTTGTCAATATACTGATACCCACGCTCGATTTGGTCGCTGTTGTCGATGATGCTGGTGCCGTCGGCGGAGAGGGCGGCGATGAGCAGGGCAACGCCGGCGCGGATGTCGGGAGAGGCCATGCGGATGCCACGGAGGTTGTGTGCGTGGTCGAGGCCGATGACGTTGGCGCGGTGCGGGTCGCAGAGGATGATCTGCGCACCCATGTCGATGAGCTTATCGACGAAGAACAAGCGGCTCTCAAACATCTTCTGGTGCACGAGCACGGTACCTTTGGCTTGCGTGGCCACCACTAGCACGATACTAATGAGGTCGGGCGTGAAGCCAGGCCAGGGCGCGTCGGCCACGGTGAGGATGCTGCCATCCATAAAAGTCTGCACCTCATAGTGGTCTTGCGCGGGAATGAAGATATCATCGTCACGGAAATCCATCTGGATGCCGAGTTTGCGGAATACATCGGGAATGATGCCAAGTTGCTGTATGCCAGCATTCTTGATAGTAATCTCGCTGCCCGTCATAGCGGCCATGCCGATGAAACTACCCACCTCGATCATGTCGACCAAAAGAGTGTGCTCGGTGCCGTGCAAACGGCTTACGCCGTTGATGGTCAAGAGATTGGAGCCAACGCCTTTGATGTCGGCACCCATGTTGTTGAGCATGGTACAGAGCTGGACGAGATAAGGCTCGCAAGCGGCGTTGAAGATGGTGGTGGTGCCTTGGGCCAACACTGCGGCCATGACGATGTTGGCGGTACCCGTGACGGAAGCCTCATCGAGGAGCATGTAGCAGCCTTTCAGCCCGCCATGTTGCACCCCAACTTGGTAAGTGTCGAAATCAAAGATGGCACCGAGTTTCTGCAAACCGATGACGTGGGTGTCGAGCCTGCGTCGACCGATTTTGTCGCCACCAGGCTTGGGCATGTAGGCCTTGCCGAAACGGGCCAGCATCGGGCCGGTCATCATCACGCTGCCACGGAGTTTTGATGCAGTGTTTTGGTAGGCGGTCAGGTGGAAATAGTTGAAGTTGATTTCCTTGGCTTGCAGCGTGATGTCGTGCCGTGTGGGCCGCTCAATCATAACACCCATGCCTTCCAAGAGGGCAATCAGGTTGTTGATGTCGAGGATGTCGGGCAGGTTGTGGATGGTGACTTTCTCGTCGGTGAGCAGGCAGGCACACAGAATCTGCATGGCCTCGTTTTTCGCGCCTTGCGGGACGATTTCGCCTTGCAGCTTGCAGCCGCCTTTTATCTTCAGTGATGCCATATTTTTTTGACTTCGGGACTTCGGGACTTCGGGACTTCGGGGCTTGGCTCGTCTCGCAGTCCCGTAGTCTCGCAGTCTCGTGTCAGATTAAAGTTTTCCCAGTTCTTGCATCCGCTTTTTGTATGCGGGGTTGTTCGGGTTGTTCATGTTGGCCTTCAGGTTCGGCACTTTCTTTTTCTTCTTTTTGCCTTGTTGGGCTTGCTGTTGCTTGCCTTGTTGCTGGAACTTGCCATATGTTTCCCCTGTTGAATTCAGCGTGGCTTCGTCCGTGATGACCAGTCTTCCACCGCTGATGGCTTTCAGGTCATCGATGATGACTTGGTCGTTGACGACACTCTTGTTCCATTCCAGGTAATTACGTTTCATCTGGGCGGCCAAGGAGTAGGCGAGGGCTTCGCGAATCTCGTCGTTTTCCTCTTGCGAAGCGGCTTCAATCATCTTGATGAGATATAGGCCATAATGACCGTATTTGATATGATTGTTCTGATAACCAATGTGTTGTGGCTTTCTTTGCTGCTCAATGGGTGTCGGTGGAGCAAAAGGGCTGTCCACGTCAAGGTTGTACCCCGAAATCATGTAGAGATGATCCCAAAGCTTGTGTTCGTAGTCGCTTGACTGTTTGATGCTCGGGTTCATCTGCACCATGACGCTGATGATGTATTTGGCGGCTTCGGTGCGTTCTCCACGGTCTTCGATGTCAGGCAGTTTCTTGATCATTTCCTGAACGCAGCGGCCATATTCCGAGATGACGATTTGCTCTTTTTCTGTATTGTAGGTTAGTCCGATTCTTTCCATTATTAAGTAATTTGGGTGCAAAGATAGAGATTATTCTTTTAAGATGGCTAACTTCGCAAACTTCAACATCAGCATTTTCACTCCGGCATGGTCAAAACTGACACTGGCTTTCTTGTTCGCGCCTGCACCTTCAATGCTTAAAATGGTACCTGCGCCAAATTTCTGGTGCATTACCCTCATGCCTTCTTGCAAAAGGTCGGGGTTGGAAGGCTCAAGGTTTTGAGGCACAGTAGGTTGGCTGAAACTCGGCTTTGTAAACGAAGGCGTTTCTTCTAACTTACGGAAACCGTGTTCGCTGAAGCGTCCGAACGATTTGCCACCCATCGGAGTCGTCCCTCTGAATGAGGCCTTTTGTGTTTGCTCAATCAGGGTGGCATCAATCTCGTCAACGAAGCGGGAACGCTCGCTCAAAGTGAGATTGCCGTAACGGTAGCGTTGCTCGGCATAGCTTAAGGTCAATTTGGTCATGGCACGTGTGACGGCCACGTAGAACAGACGGCGTTCTTCTTCCAATTCCTCTCTTGTGCTGAGGCTCAAAATACCGGGGAAAAGGTTCTCTTCCATGCCCACGACATAGACGTAGGGGAATTCCAAACCCTTAGCGCTGTGGATGGTCATCAGGCTGACGTAATCGTCGTCGCCGTCGTCTTTCTTCATCTCGCTGTCGGTGAGCAGGGCCACGTCTTCCATGAACTGCACCAAGTCGACGCGGGCGGTTTCGCCAGTGGTCTCGTCCACTTGGCGGTCGCTGAACTCCATGATGGCGTTGAGCAGTTCCTCTACGTTCTCGACCCTTGAGACACCCTCGGGTGTGTCGTCTTCCTTCAGCACCTTGATGAGACCGATGGTATTGGTGATGTGTTTAGCCAACTCGAAAGCGTTCATCTTCTCCTGCAGCGTCTGGAAACTCTTGATCATCACCATGAAGTCGCGGAATTTGTTGAGGGTACCCATGTTGAAGTCTTGTGGGAACACGTTGTTTTCCATGCACTTCCAGATGCTTGTGCGATGTTCGTTGGCGACGACCATCATACGCTCGATGCTGGTCTTGCCAATACCTCGGGCAGGGTAGTTGATGATGCGTAACAAAGCCTGTTCGTCCTCGGGGTTGATGACGACACGGAAATAGGCCAGCAGGTCCTTGATTTCCTTGCGGTCGTAGAACGAGAGGCCGCCGTATATTTTATAAGGTATGTTCTGCTTGCGCAGGGCTTCTTCCATCGAGCGGCTCTGGGCGTTGGTGCGGTAGAGGATGGCGAAGTCCTTGTTGGCGAGGTGACGCTCCATTTTGTAGCGGAAGATGCTGTTTGCCACTAGGGTGCCTTCCTCGGTGTCGCTGTTGGCGTGGATGAGGCCTATGAGTTCGCCTCTCTCCTTGTCGCTCCACACCTTTTTCTTGATCTGGTCTTTGTTGTGGGCGATGATGCTGTTCGACGCATTGACGATATTTTGGGTGGAACGGTAGTTTTGTTCCAGTCTAATCAGTTTATAGTCAGGGTAATCGTTTTTGAAGTTGAGGATGTTTTGAATGTTGGCGCCACGAAAAGCGTAGATGCTTTGGGCGTCGTCGCCTACCACGCAGATGTTCTCAAACAATGCCGCGATACGTTTCACGATGAGGTACTGGGCATAATTGGTGTCTTGATACTCGTCAACGAGAATGAATTTGAAGTGATTTTGGTATTTGTAAAGCACATCGGGGTTGTCGCGCAGCAAGATATTCGTAAAGTACAGGATATCATCGAAATCCATAGCGTTGGCACGGTGCAGACGCTCGTTGTATAGCTTGAACAGTTGGGCGATGAGCGGCTTGTTCGACTTGCGGTCGGTTTCTTGGATGTCGGGATTGTTGGCGTAGTCTTCAGGCGAGTAGAGGCTCGACTTGGCCGCCGAGATGCGCGATAGAACTTGCTTTGGCGGATAGACTTTGGTGTCTAACTGCAAGTCTTTGAGTATCTGTGTAATGAGTGCTTTCGAGTCATCGGTGTCATAGATGGAAAAGTTGGACGTGAAGCCGATTTTCTCCGCTTCGATGCGCAAAATTCTGGCAAAGATGGAGTGGAAGGTGCCCATCCAGACATTGCGCGCATCGCTGGCGTTGACGAGCTGCATGGTGCGTTCCTTCATCTCGCGGGCGGCCTTGTTGGTGAAGGTGAGGGCCATGATGCTGAAGGGGTCGACGCCCTCCTGTATCATGTAGGCGACGCGGTAGGTGAGGGCGCGGGTCTTTCCCGAGCCTGCTCCCGCAATCACCATCACGGGGCCTTCTATGGTGGTAACGGCCTCTCTTTGAGGCTCGTTAAGGTCTTTTAGTAGGTCAATCATTGCTGGAAAATTGTATTGGCAAAGATAAACAAAAAATGCCGTTCTCACGGCATCTTTTTTGGTGACCCGGCTGGGGCTCGAACCCAGGACCCCAACATTAAAAGTGTTGTGCTCTACCTGCTGAGCTACCGAGTCATCCTTTTTTTTGCGGCTGCAAAAGTACTACTTTTTTCGTTATCGTGGACTTTTAGCCCCATTTTTTTTTCATTCGTCGAGCAAACCCTTGCCTTGTCGGACGATAATAATCTCATTATCAGTGCAATCCACGACAGTACTCTCTTCGTTTTCGCCCGCACCACCGTCGATGATGATGTCCACCAAATCCTTGTAACGATCGTAAATCTCCTCGGGGTCGGTGAGGTAGGGGTTGATTTCGTCTTCCTCGTCGGCCAATGATGTGGTCATAATAGGCGAACCGAACTCCCTAACAAGGTTGGTAATGATAGGCTGGTCGGGGATGCGGATGCCGATGGTCTTCTTCTTACTTTGGAAGATGCGTGGGATGTTGTTGTTGGCTTCCAAAATGAAGGTGAATGGCCCTGGCAGATTGCGCTTCATCATCTTGAAGACATCGTTGTTGATGGGCTTGGTGAACTCACTCAACATGCTGAGGTCGTGGAAGATGAAGGAGAAGTTGGCCTTTTCCTTGCGTATGCCCTTGATTTGGCAGATGCGCTCGAAAGTGCGCGGGTTGTTGATGCAACCTCCAAGACCGTAAAGGGTGTCGGTAGGGAAGATGATAGTGCCGCCGTCGGACAAGCATTCCAAGATCATCTTGACGTAGCGCGGGTTCGGATTCGTTGGATAGAGTTTGAGTATCATAGACTTGCAAAAAATCGCGCAAAAATAAACAAAAAGTTGTGAACCGAATGGAAAAACTCCTATTTTTGCAGTCCATCTACAGGACAGTTCTTGTGGATGGTTTTTGTTTTATCACCTTAAATGCAACAAAACTATGGGAGGCTTTTTCGGTACCGTATTAAAAAAATCTTGTGTTCAGGATTTGTTCTATGGTGTTGATTATCACTCACATCTGGGCACTAAACGTGCTGGCATAGTGACCCACGACGGTTCACTGTTTCACCGCTCGATTCACGACATTGAGAACACCTATTTTAGGACAAAGTTCAGTGATGAGTTGGACAAGTTCACGGGCAACCTTGGTGTGGCCGTCATCAGCGATACGGATGCGCAGCCCATCATTGTCAACTCGCATCTTGGCAAGTTTGCCATCGTCACGGTGGCTAAAATCAACAACATTGATGAGTTAGTTGATCATTGCCTCGCCAACAAGCAGCACTTTGCTGAGTTGAGCATGGGCTTTACCAACCCAACAGAGTTGGTGGCATTGCTCATCACGCAAGGCGAGGACTTTGTCGATGGCATCAAGAACGTTTATAATAAGGTGAAGGGCTCGTGTTCAATGCTCATCCTCACGGAGGACGGCATCATCGCAGCCCGCGACTACTACGGTCGTACACCTATCGTGATAGGCAAAAACGAAGATGGGTATGTGCTTGCTTCAGAGAGTCACAGCTACATCAATCTTGATTATACGACTTGTTACAATGTGGGCCCAGGTGAGATTGTGAAAGTGACTCATGATGGTGTGCAGCAACTTCTGGCTCCCAATCCCAAGAAACAGATTTGTTCCTTCCTTTGGATCTATTATGGTTATCCCGTTTCGGACTACGAAGGTGTCAATGTGGAAGAAGCCCGTTACAATGAAGGCCGCGAAATGGGCAAGCAGGATTATGTCGATATCGACTATGTGTCTGCCATTCCCGATTCTGGCATCGGAATGGCTTTGGGCTATTCCAACGTGCGCAAAATCCCGTATCTGCGTGGTGTGGTGAAGTATACTCCCACCTGGTCTCGGAGTTTTATGCCTGTGAATCAGAGCCAAAGGGAGCATGTGGCCAAGATGAAACTCATTCCTAATCGGGCGTTGCTTCAGGGAAAGAAGGTGGCTTTTTGTGATGATAGCATTGTTCGTGGTACCCAACTGCGCGACAATGTCAAGATGCTGTATGACTACGGTGCCAAGGAGGTACATGTGCGCATCAGCTGCCCGCCCTTGATGTATGGCTGTCCTTTCCTCAACTTCTCCGCTTCGAAGAACATCATGGAACTCATCACGCGCCGTTGCGTGGAGGAGATGGAAGGTGACGATAACCGCAACATCGACAAATATTGCGACCCGACGACACCCGAATATGCCAACTTGATTGAAATGCTGCGTAAGCATGTCGGAGTAGATTCATTGAAGTTTAACACGTTGGACAGTGTTGTCAAAGCCATCGGCCTGCCAAAGTGCGACTTGTGCACGCATTGTTTCGATGGCTCCAGCTACGGCTATTGACACTTTCGATTATTATGTTTATTTTTGCGGCAAGAAATAGATAAGGTATGTGTAATAAGTTTTTTGTTCTTGCCATTTGCACAACACTCGCCATGACGTGTTTTGCGCAGCACCCCAAGAAAGCAGAGAAGGCCTTCGAGTCTGCGCGTGAGCATTTTATGAAGCGTGACTATACAAAAGCTCATGCCCAGTTGCTTAAGGCGGTGGTCGAAGATCCCAATTATGCCGAAGCATGGCTCATGGAAGGCGAAATCGGGATGGAGAACAAGGACTACGACATGGCCATTTTGGGTTATGAAAATGCGCTTCGAGCCGATTCGATGCTATTCCCGCCAGCCGCCATCACGTTAGCCAAGTTGTATGATCAGGAAGGACAATACAAGCGAGAGATTCCCCTGTTGCGTTGGTATCAGAAAATGGCTTCGGGCAATGCTTTCAATGATGCAACGGTGGCAGAAATGCTCGATTTGGCCGTGTTTCGCGATGAGGCCCTGCATCATCCTGTTAATTTTAATCCGGAAAGAATTGGTAATGAGGTTAATACAGCTGACGATGAATATGTCAATATGCTGTCTTTTGATGGTTTGCAGCTGTTGTTTACCCGAAAGATGGACCTGGGAAACGGAATAAAAAAAGAGTTTCTATTTGTGTCGCAAAACATTGATGAACAGTGGATAACACCTAGTCAACTTGCCTTTGCAGGCTTCCCGGATGAGGTTGACCCGGGGGCGGCCTTCATTTCCGCTGACGGACGAAAACTCTATCTGACGGGCTGCGGATGGTCGCGCAATGGCAGCTGCGATCTGTATGTATCGGAATGGAGCGACAACCAATGGTCGATGCCTAGGAAGCTGAAAGGCAGTGTCAATACGTCGAGTTGGGAGTCGCAGCCTTGCGTGAGTGCCGATGGAAAGGAATTGTATTTCGTTTCGAGGCGTAACGGTAATGCCGACATCTATTGTAGCCGGCGCAACGCCGACCGCAGTTGGGGCGAGCCGCAGAATCTTGGAGCACCTATCAATACCAAAGGTTCGGAGATGGCTCCATTCCTGCATCCCGACGGCAAGACTTTGTATTTTTCTTCTGACAAGCACATCGGCATGGGCGGCTTCGACCTGTTTATGAGCAGACGTGGCACTGATGGCCAATGGCAAGAGCCTGTCAATCTGGGCTTTCCTATCAATACCAAAGGCGATGAAATCAATTTCTTCGTAGCGGCTGATGGCAAGACGGCATTCATTTCTTCACAACGTGAGGGCGGCAATGGCGGTTACGACATCTATACCTTTGAACTGCCCGAGGAAATCCGCTCCGATTCGGCCAACTTTTTCTCTGGTGTGGATGTGACTGAATTGTACCCGGGCGATAAATTCATGCTGCGCGACCTGAATTTTGAGTTCAATAGCTCCGCGCTGACCGAAGACTCCTATATCGGAATACAGGTATTGGCTGACTTCCTGAGCCGCAATCCTGAGTTGCGGGTGGAACTGGCAGGTCATACGGATGATGTGGGCAGTGAGGCATACAACCAGAAGCTTTCGTCAGACCGCGCCGAAATCGTGCGCCAAGCCTTGATTGACAAAGGCATTGAGGCAAACCGCTTGACGGCGAAAGGTTATGGCTCCACCAAGCCGTTGGTACCCAATGACAGCGATGGTAACCGAGCTATGAACCGTAGAACAGAATTGGTCATTATAGAATAGAGATTCAGTGTCTGAAACGATATTGTACCGTTAACTCGTCATCAGAAGGGGTAGGCACGTCCCAATAGGGTTTCTCACCGCTTTCTGAATCTTCGTTTTGTGAATCATCTTTCTCTCCATCGTCTTCTTCCCAATGGTGAACCTCTTTTTGAGGTCCTTCCTTGCGCAGCAACAGTGCTAAAACGATGCCGACGATGGCACCGCTCAAGTGACCTTCCCATGAGATGTTTTGCGGTATGGCCAACGAGGGAATCATGCCCCAGATGAAGCTGCCGTAAAGGAACACCATGATGAGCGAGATGACGATAAGTTGCCGGTTGCCGCGTATGAATCCACTTATGATGAGAAACAGGTTGAGACCATAAATCAAGGCACTGGCTCCGACGTGAGTTGTGTTGGGGTTGCCAAGGCACCATGTGAGCAGTCCGCTGCCGAGATAGGTGATAAGCATGACACGATTGGCAAGGGAGGGGTAGAAGTAATAGAGTGCCGTACCTAGAACGATGACGGGCACACTGTTGGCCATCAAATGTTCCCAGTTGCCGTGCAGAAAAGGTAAAGTGAAAATGCCGAGCAATCCTTCCACCCTCTGTGGAATGAGTCCAAAGAGACTAAAGGCGTAACCCAATGATGTCTCGATGATTTTCACGGTCCACATCAAGGCAACAATGATGAGTGGGACGATGAGGCTGCCCAGAAACTTTTTTCTATCCGCTTTGTTGTCCATGTCTTACGCGTTCATCAAGAATTGTTCCGCTGTCAGATGCGGAAATTATGTCAGTATTTTTGTGCCTTAGTTGACAATCATGATTTTCTTCGCTTGACCGCCTATGTAGACAATATAAATCCCAGATGAATAATTTGCAGGCAGGGTGATTCGCTCTTCTCCGACTGCGATGGCTAGGGTCGAATGGACGAGTTGTCGTCCTGAAAGGTCGAAGAGCATGATGTCGGCCAAGGATGCTTTTTTGTTTTGGATGATAGCGACGATTTCATTCCTTGAAGGTGCTTGGTACACGGCTTCAAGAGAGATGTCAGAAGCGTTGGCTGAATAAAGCTCGCGCAGTTTGTCGTACATTTCAGTTGTTCTACCTGACAGGAAATCGTCCACCCTATTTATTCTTTTTTGCCACTTCTTATAACTTTCGGGATTGTTGAAACGGGCAATTTGGGGCTCGATTTCTTCAACAATGTCGGAATAGGCCTTGTCAAAGATAGGCTTTGTGTTTGTGTAGGTGAATTCGGATTTGAGTAGTTGGTCGAAGCGGTTGAGGAATTCATGCTTGAAACTCTCATTTTGCATCAGTTCCCTGAACAATAGGGTTGCGGTTTTGCTGGACGGATATAATCGATCTCCGTCGTATGTGGCATTGCCGAAAGGGTTAAAATCCGGCATTTTCCTGTAGACGCAAGCGTCGCCGTCATAAAAAATCCATCGCCACAGCCCTCCCTCAGTTTGCCAGCAACGCATATTGTTTGCCGGCCAGTCTTGATTGGCACTGAAGATTTCAAAAATCTCATAGTCGATGAAATTATGGATGTCAATTTGTTCTGTCACATATTGATAGTTCTCGTCGTCTTCGAGGTCGTGGGAGGCTATCCATCTGTGCAAGTCTGTCATGGACTGTCCTGAACCGTATTCGCAATGCGTTCCGTTCCATGATTCAATGATGTTGATGTCGTCAAGGTCGATGTCATAGTGATCTTCAAGGTAGCGTTCGTCTGGTTTTTCTTGGAGGTAGTATATGCCCCAATACTCTCCGTTGAGATATAGTACCATAGGACGTGATGCAAGACAGTCTAGATTGAGCCTTCTTGCGATGCATCCGCTAATGTAATCTTGACAACCGATACCATGCCATCCACCTTGGAAAGGTTTGACTTTCAGATGTTTGAAACTATTGATATCGGTATCGCTAAAGAATTTGTATTTGAATCTCTTCTTTCCATACTCTTCCCGGGCATAGATTTTAAGGCCCTTTTGGGAATAGCGTCGTGTGCTGAGGCCTTGTGTTCTCACTCCGGCTTGCTGGTTAATGCCTCGGTTGTCACTTTCGTAGAATTCTACATTGCAAGGTTTTTCCCATTCTGAGCCAGTTTGGAAATAGTTGCCGGAAAAGTCTGGATCGGACGGGTCATAATGGACGCCGGGAACAAAAATGCCAGTATTGTAGTCGAACAAGTCCAGAGAGTCGACGCAAAGTGACATGACGGGCAAGTCGTGCGTGTCGCAGCCCAAGGTGCTGATGAAATAGCTGTTGGTCGCCACGGTACCGATGCGTTGACCTTCGGCATCAAAAGCGGCTGCGCGGATGACGATGCATCTTTGTACATTGTTGGGAACATACCAAGCATCGAGCGGACAATTCCGGATCTTATAAATATTGGAGCGGGAATACAAAAGTGGACTCATGGACAAAGGTGCAGTATAAACAGGATCATCGGCCGTTGGAGCATTCCCGTTGGTCGTATAATGAATGACTTTGTCGTGCTGGTCGCACGCCAAGGCCAGTTTGAAGGCTTTGTCATAAAAGCCGCCTGGAGTTGAGAAAGATACTTCTTGAGCACATAGGGTGAATGTCAGTCCTAGAAAGGCTGCTATTAAGCTATTGCGGATTTTGTTCGAGTTTCTCATGACGTTCTCCTATATGCTTGTTATCCAGTCTTGAATTCAATCAGTTAATAACAATAAATTTCTTGGTTTCCTCACCAATTCTTAGGACATACACGCCCGACGGTAAATGGATGGGCAAGGTAAACTCTGATTCCTCCGATCCAAAAACCAAATTCTTGCAATAACGAAGTCTTCCGGTAAGGTCAAAAACTTGAAGGGCAGTCTGAGCTGTTTTGTCAAAATTTGTCCGAATGTGTATCTCGTTTTGTGCGGGTGAAGGGTACAAGGCGTCAATGGTAAGGTTGAAGTCGCTAGAAAGATAGTGGTTTTGTATCTGTTCAAGAACAAAGTTTTTCCTTTCCGCCAAAAATGCATCAATGCCTGCCATATGGTTTTCCCAGTCCGACAAACTATTCGGGATATTGAAACGCGCCACTTGATTGGGAATCTCTCCTTTCAGCGTCTCAAGAGCCTGATCGTTGAATACTTTTGTTGTTTCGTAAGCAAATGCTGAGTGTAGAAGTTGGTCGAAACGGTTTAGGAACTTTACTTTGAACGATTCATTTTCAAGTAGTTTCCTGAGGAATAGAGTAGAGGCTCGACTGGCAGGATATCCGTTGGGCCCGTCATAGGTGGCGTTGTCGAAGGCATCAAATGTCTTTTGTATCAGGCAAATGTCGCCGTCGAAGAAAATCCAACGCCATGGCCCGTCACTTTCTTGCCAGCAGCTCATATTATTGGCAGGCCAGTCGAGATTGGCGGTGAAGATTTCAAATATTTGGTAATCAATGAAATTATCGATGTCAATGTGGCATGTTACGTAAGTATATGCCTCTGGATCAGCCAGGTCGCTATTGGCGATGTAATCGAAAAGTTCTAAGAAACTATCGTTGTTTCCCGCTTCGCATTTCCCGTACCAATTTTCAATGAGGTTGATTGCCGCAATGTTAGCATGGCAATGATCCTCCAAATAACGCTCGTCTGGCTTTTCGTGAATGTAGTAAATGCCCCAATACTCTCCATTGAGATAGAGTGCAACAGGTCGGGAGGCCAAAGTTTCCAGATTCAATTGGGCGGCAATTTGGTTGCTTACATGGTCGTTTGCTCCCGCAATAAACCATGATGCAGTGAAAGGCTTGAATACCAAGTGCTTGAAGCTACTGTCAGCGATGGATTCAAAAAATCTGTGCTTGAACCGTTTTTTCCCATATTCATCTCGAGCATAGATTTTCATGCTTTTTTGCGGAAGTTTTCGCCCGTTTCCACCATGGGTCCTTAATCCTGCTTGTTGGTTGACACCTGTGTTGTTCAATTCAATAAACTCGAAATTTATTTTCCTTTCCCATTCTCTTCCAGAAAAATAGTAATTCCCTGTTCTGCCAGGATTTGACGGGTCAAATGCGGCCCCTGGGACAAAGATACCACGTTCGTAATCAAACAAATCCAATGAGTCGGCGCAAATTGAGACCACGGGCAGTCCATGCGTGTTACAACCTAACGACTTGATAAGATAGGTGTTTGTTTCTGTTTCACTGATTCTGTCTCCAGATTCGTTAAAAGCTGCCGCCCGGATGACAATGCACTTTTGAACGGATTCAGGTTGAAACTGAAACCAAAGCTCGTCAGGACAGTTTTGTATGGTGTAGATGTTGGAACGAGAGAAGAGGTCCTTGTCAATAAGCAACGGCTCATAATAAACTGGGTCATCGGCGGTGGGTGTGTTCCCGTTGGTCGTATAATGAATGACCTTGTCGTGCTGATCGCACGACAAGGTCAGTTTGAAGGCTTTGTCATAAAAGCCGCCTGGAGTCGAAAAAACCACCTCTTGTGCTCTTGCTGAAACAAGACACAGCAACAAAACTGCGTTCAGGAGGGGACGGATTCGGTTCACGGCAGGAACGGCATCTTGACGACGATGGCCTTGATGAGTTTGTTGCGGATCTTGATGAAGATTTCAGTGTCCTTCTTGCTGAAGGCCTTCTTCACCAAAGCGGTGCCGATGTTTTTGCCAGTCGAGGGCGACGGGCTGCCCGAACGCACCATGCCGATGACGTTGCCTTCTGCGTCGCATACTTCGTAGCCGTTGCGCGGAATGCCACGGTCAATCATCTCGAAGCCCACAATCTTCTGGCTCACGCCGTTGGCCTTTTGTGCGGCGAAGATTTCGCGGTTGAGGAAGTCGTTGCCGTCGACGAACTTGGTGATCCAGCCCAAGCCAGCCTCGATGGGGCTGATGGTGTCGTCGATTTCGTGACCATAGAGGCAGAAGCCCTTCTCAAGACGGAGGGTGTCGCGGCAGCCCAGACCTGCGGGCATGATGCCGTACTCCTTGCCAGCCTCAAAGACAGCGTCCCACACCTTCTTGGCATGTGCAACGGGGATGTAGATCTCGCAGCCGCCTGAACCAGTGTAACCTGTGGTTGAGAAGATGATGTTGTCGACGCCGGCGAAGTTGATGATCTGGAATGTGTAGTATTCCATATCCACCACATTGGCCTTGGTGAGCTTCTGCATGGCTTTCAGGGCGTTGGGGCCTTGCACGGCAAGCTGTGCCCATTCTTCGCTCTCGTTCTTGAAGTCTTCGCCAAGGGTCATGCCAAACTTCTCTGCAATCTGGCTCATCCAAGCCCAGTCCTTGTCGATGTTGGCGGCGTTGGGCACCATGAAGTAATGGTCGTCGGCGATGCGGTAGACGAGCATGTCGTCCACGATGCCGCCCTTGCCATTCGGCAGGCAGGTGTATTGCACCTTGCCGTCGCTCAGAGCGCCCACGTCGTTGACGGTGCAATATTGCATGAACTGCTTGGCCAAGGGGCCTTTGGCGCGGAACTCGCCCATGTGGCTTACGTCGAACACGCCGACGTTGTTGCGGACGTTGTTGTGCTCTTCGACGAGGCCAGTGTATTGGATCGGCATGTCGTAACCGGCAAATTCAGCCATCTTGGCTCCCAAATCGTGATGGATTTGGTTGTAAGGGGTCTTTTTCAATTCGATGTTTTCCATTGTATTTGTGTTGTTTATATTTGTTGTTGTGTTTTGCGCCGCAAAAATAGGGAAAATTACTTTATCTTGTCGTATCATGCAGCGATTTCTTGAAGCTCGGGCCAAAATAAAGTTTGGTGTATTTCAAATCGTAAACGGTGACCACGCGGGGCTCGTCAGCGTTTAGTTGACGTTTTAAGGTACAGCCATTGGCGGGGTCAACCCAATATTGGATGACCGTACCGTCATCGAAATTGACGAAAAACTTCCAACAATTGATGTCAAGCACTTTCTCCATGCCGACATAGTATTGGGACAAGTCGTCTTTGTTTACTTCGTTGGCAAAACTGTTGATTGGGGAGAAACTTTCGCCAAAGGCCTCAAACTCCCAATCAACGTCGTCAGTCCAGCCTTGGGCGTCGGGACGGTAGTACCAGTTCTTGCCAGTCTTGATGTTCCAAAAACGGTCGAGGCCGTGGCCGTCGTTGTAGGCTTCGTTGTCGCCTACTTTCACAAAGGTCTCGTTGCAGTGATTGCCTGGGTCGGTGACGGTGATGAAGAAATGGTCAGTCGGGGGGGTGAAGGAATAGTTGGCTGTGAAAGGCTGCGTTTCAGGTTTTTCGATCTTCCCGATGACGGGGGCTTCGGCTGGCTTTTCTACCGTAATGTGGGCGACAGCTTTTGTGTCGTTGTCGCTACATGTTGCCACGATGCTGCAGTCGCCTGTCTGCTGGGCGATGACTTGGATGCGGTCTCCATATTTGATAGGCTTGTAACTGATGATTTTTGAGCCGCTGATTTTGTATCCAATCATGTCACAATTGTTGAAGGGCTTCCAAACAATGGTGTCGCCCAACGTCATCTTAAACACTGTTTCGTTGGATTCTTGGGCAAGTAGTTGGGTAATGCTTGCCATAAGGATTAAAAGTAAAATGCATGTTCTTTTCATAATGTATTGAATTGATGTTATTTGTTGAATTGGATATTGTCATAGTTTTTCTCAAATGCCTCTCGCATCAGTTTTTCGTCACGAATGGTTTTCCGAAGCTCTTCCAATCGTGGTGCGTTCTCCGACTCGGGCAGCCAAAGTTTGAGGTAGCCTGAGTCGGAGTATTTTTCAAGCAGATGCGCCTTGAAACGCTGGTATTGACCTTCCTTGTCTAACTCCGGGTAATGGTCTAAACCGAACTGAATGGTGCGGCGGATGACCTTCTCGGGCATGATGAGGCGGTCGGCTTCAGCAACGATTTTGCCGTAGATGCTGCGTGGCTCATGTCCCGATGAGGCACGGTGGTCTTCGACGGCCTGAGCCATCATCTCGATTTGGCTTTCGTCGAACCATTTCCGTAATTCTTGGTCTTCTCGGATGATGCGTCCCGAAACGAGATGATGTGTGTCGCGGCCTTCGCATAGCCCCGTATCATGGTAGGCGGCGATGGTGTAGACCATGTCTTCATTTACCTCGTAATGCACGGCTAAGGCTAGACTGCGGGCGATGACTTCCTCGGCGTGGTTGCGTTGGTGAGCTGCGTCAAAATGGTCGTATTGTGGTAGGATTTCTCGCTCAATATAAGTCTTTATTTTCTGCTGTGTCATCGTCTTATAACGTAGGGCTGTCAAATCCCCCTTACCCCCTTTGGAAGGGGGAGGTATGGCAGCCCTACTTAATAATTGTTATTTTGCCTTGTTACTGTGCGGTAAAGCTAAATGCTTGCGTTGATGCCGACGAGGTTCCCCCGAGGTAGAGCCCATGGAAAGCTGTTGTCGGGTTGGTGGGTGCCTGTGTGCCGTAATTCACATAATAGGTGCTTCCGCTTACCATGCCTGTCGCCGTGATAAGGGCGAGGGTGCTGTTGCAGTTGGCTTCGAAGCTGAACGTCACCATATTGGTGCCCCCCGATCCGCTGGTGTTCGACAACGTGTAGTATCGTCCAGTTTGGAAAGTATAGCTGGTGGTGTAGAATTTGTAACCTTGTGCCGGATTGGTGATGGTGCCTCCACCGCCACCTCCTCCCCAGCCGCCGCCTTGCGAGCCGCCAGCGCTGAGACCGATGCCGGTACCTGTGATACGGATGTAGTTGTTGTTGTCGCAGTCGAAGCCTTCCTCTGGGCTGCCTTTGGTGGTGTAGGCGAAGGCGACGCCGTTGCCGATGGTGATGGCACCAGCGTGGCCTGCATTCGAGTCGACGGCGTCGTTGCCGTTGCTGAAGCATACTGTCACACCACCGTTGAAGGTAATGTTGCCTGACGAGCTGATGCAGTCATCATAGCAATGCAAATAGTGCTGTCCACCTTCAATGTTAATGGCTGTCTTTGACTCTAGGCCTTCTGCACCGTTCGCCGAGGTATTAATGGTGGTGGTGCCTCCGTAAATGGTCGCCACGCCACCCACTTTGATGGCTTTTGCAGAGGCTTTTACCGAATTGCCACCACCGCCAGGACCGGGTGGCCAGCCGCCACCGCCGCCGCCACCTACTTGCGCACCCGTTGTGGTGATGGTAAGGGTGGGACCAGTGCCGTCGCTGTTGCCTTGTGTGTAGGTGCCGGTATAGGTGTTACCCGTCTTAGTACCCACTTTGATGCCCTTGCCGCCTTTGCCGGTGCTGCTGAGGGTAATGTTGCCGCTCAGAATTTCCATATTGCCTTCTGCGCGGAGGCAAGAACTAGAATAGGTGTCGGTGGGCGAAGAGGTAGGATAGGTGGCACCGTCGCCGTGGGTTTCGATATTGATGGTATTGTTGCCATTTATGGTCATGTTGCCGGCACACGAGATGCCCTTGCCGCCGTGGTTGGAGGTCGGGAGTGTGATGGTGATGTTGCCTCCACTGATGATGACGTTGGCGTCGCCCTTGATGGCGGTGCAGTATGCTGGATCGTTATTCGTCACGACAGTGTCACCGCTCGAGTTGATGACAATGATTCCGCCGCTGATGTTGATGTCGCCATCGGCTGCGATGCCTTTTGAGGTGTCGCCAGAGTTTTCGATATGGAGACTGCCGCCGTTGATATATACCAGACTGTCAGCTTTGATGCCTTTGCTGTCGATGCCGCTCGTGTTGATGTCGAGTGAGCCGTTGTTCATGGTGAAGATGCCTGACACTTTGATGCCTCTTTGGCCTTCTGCCGTTGTGTTGATGCTGAGGTCGCCGTTTTGGATGGTCACATTGCCTGAAAAGTCCAAGCCATCGGAACCAGCTGAAACGATGTCGAGTGTGCCGCCGTTCCAAGTCAGGTTGCTGCTGCCGTGGATGCCGTCACTATCGGTGTCGATGATGTGGATGGTGCCCGAGTTCATCGTCATGGCGCCTTCTACCATAATACCATGCTTGCCATTGCCAGTCACGTTCATCAAGCCATTGCCGCCGATGGTGAGGCTTCCTGCCGCATACAAGGCTCCGTTGATGGCGCTATTGGCGTTGTCAACGAGGGAAGAGGTGCCTCTCAATGCTAGGGCCACCTCAACGTTGGAAGCCAAATTGATGGCTGCCGTGCTGTTGCTGGTCAGGTTCAATGAACTGAGCGCTAGATAAAAAGTTGATGTGCTGTACATCGTCAGCGAGCCATTGGTTGAAGAACCTGAAACAACATAAGGTACATTGGCCATGATGGAATTGACGGTGATGTCGGCACCGCTTGTGCTGATTTCAACACCATTGTTGGAGAATGGGTTGGATACGCTGACCGAGTTGCCGTTATAGACAATGAAAACCGTGTCGCCTGTTGGGGGTTGCGGCGGCTCTTCTTTCATCACGAAAACGATGCTGTCGAAAGCAGTGATGGGGAAGGTGAAAATGCTTTCCCCATTGATTACCATGTTGGCGGGTTGACTGCCTTGGAAACGGATGTCTTCGATGGTGTTCACATCGTTGTCAAACATCACTGTACCTGATTGGTATAGGTTGATATGGTAATTTTGTGCGTTGAGGCCCATGCAACCAAGCAAAAAGGCCAAAACAAATAAGGTCTTTTTCATAGCTTGATTATTTTATGGGTGGATGACTGGGTCTTCACAAGATAGATGCCGACAGGGAAGTCGACGATGTCAATGAGTTGGTCTCCAGTAACTTCTAACGATTTCATTAGCTGTCCGTCAAGGGAATAAATGAAGATGTTTTGGATGCCTTCAAGGTTGCGGAGCATGAAAGCATCGTGGACGGGGTTGGGAGAAAGGCAAATAGAAGTGCTAGAGGCTTCTTCGATGCCTTCCGTCTCATTGCACATGATTTTACGGATGTCAGCCAAATTATACCTTTCTGATTTGGAATTGGCTTGGATTTCTACCACAAGTCGTTCATTGTCTTCAAAATAGAACCGGTCGTTCTCTGCCATGTTATAGGTGTGTTCGGTGCCATCGTTCATATAGATGGTCATCTGGGTGGATTGCGCTGCAAGTTGGAAAATCGACCCTAATATCAGGGTTGCGAGCAGCAATCCGTGTCGGAATAAACGTTTCATTATAAATTGATTTTGATTAGAAATACAAAATTGCAAAAATAGAAAAAAATCTAAACAGCGATGGCAATTTTTTAATAATTGCCCAAATAGGGTCCCGTGACAGAGTTTTTACAATCCATCATTTCTTTCGGTGTGCCATGGAAAATGAGTTTGCCGCCCATGTTGCCACCACCAGGACCGAGTTCGATGAGGTAGTCGCAGGCCTTTAGCATTTCCAGGTTGTGCTCGATGAGGAAGATGGTGTTGCCTGCCTCGACCATGTTGTCAAAGAGGTCAAGGATACGCTTGATGTCGTTGAGGTGCAGGCCGTCGGAAGGCTCGTCCATGATGAAGATTTTGCCCGCATCACGGAGGTAGGAGGCCAACTTGATGCGCTGCAGTTCACCCCCCGAGAGCGTCGAAAGCGACTGGTTCAGATGCAGATAGCCCAGCCCGACTTTGCGCAGCGGCTCCAGTTTCTCGGCAATGACGGTGCCAGCAAAGAGTTCGGAGGCTTTGTTGGCCGTGAGGTTCATCACTTCAGCGATGTTCATATCGTTGACCTTATATGCCAGTACTTCGTTGCTGTAACGCAGTCCGCCACAAGCCTCGCAAGTGGTCTCAATGGCATCCATAAAGGCCATATCGCTGACAATCACGCCCTTGCCTTGACAAACAGGACAGCCACCTTTGCCATTGAAAGAAAACAGGTCGGCTTTGGTCTTGTTCACCTTGGCGAAGAGTTTGCGGATATCGTCGGCGACTTCCAAATAAGTGGCAGGGGTAGAGCGCAGGCTGATGCCGATGTTCTTTTGGCTGATGTAGACGATTTCTTCAGGCTGCGGGTAGGCCTTGCGGAAACACTCCATCAGTGAACTCTTGCCCGAACCGGCCACGCCTGCAATGCCACACATCACGCCCAAAGGCAGGTCGACAATGAGGTTTTTGAGGTTGTGTAAAGTGGCACTTTCCAAATGGAAGAACGATTTGGGTTGGCGAGCAATTTCCTTGATTTCACTCGTTGCGCTGAGCGAGATTCCTGTAAGAGTCTGACTGTGAAGTAGTTCATGATAAGAGCCTTCAAAAACGATTTCGCCGCCTTTCATGCCTGCACCTGGACCCATGTCGATGATGTGGTCGGCGATTTTGATCATGTCCTTGTGGTGCTCGACAAGGATGACGGTGTTGCCGTGGTTTTTCAGCTTTTGCACCGACTTCTGCATGAGCAGGATGTCGTGGTTGTGCAGGCCCACGCTGGGCTCGTCGAGGATATACATCACGTCGGAGAGCGGCGAGTTGATGTACTTGGCGATCTTGCAGCGTTGTGCTTCGCCGCCCGAAAGTGTTCCGATGGCGCGATCCAAAGTGAGATAACCAAGTCCGATTTCCTCCAAGGCAGCCAAACGCTCGATGGTGGCGTGCTTGATGTCCTCAGCCAGCGGGTTGTCGATGGTTTCCATCCACTGGCGGCAATCGGTGATGCTCAAGGCAGTCACTTCGGCGATGTTCACACCCTTGATTTTGCATGAGCGTATCTTCTCGTTGAGGCGCGTACCGCCGCAGTCGGGACAAGTGCCCATGGTCAGCATCGGGTTGAGGACGGCGGCGTGGAGCAACCCTTCCTCCGAGTTGATGATACTGCGGTACATGCGCGGGATAAGTCCTTCGTACTTAGCACTTTTTGGCCAGTTCGAGGGTGGGTTTTTCAGCCTGATTTGTGGTGAGTTGAGGAACAAATCGAGTTCCTCGGGCGAGTAGTCCTTGATTTTCTTGTCGAGGTCGAAGAGGCCGCTGTGGGCGTAACGGATCCAACGCCAGCCACCCTTGCCGAAGGCTATGTAATGGATAGTGTCTTCATCGTTGAGAGACTTGTCGAAGTCGACCAGTTTATGAATGTCCAACTCGCGGATTTCACCCAAACCGGCGCAACGCGGACAACTGCCCGAAGGGTGGTTGAACGAGAAGGCGTCGGAATAGCCCACAAAAGGCTGCCCGATACGCGAAAACAGCAGACGCAACAAGGCGTAAATATCTGTGTATGTGCCTACTGTGGAGCGTGAGTTGGAAGTCGGCTTCCTTTGCTCAATGACGATAGCTATGGGCAAGTTCTCGATGTCGCCGACATGGGGACGACCGTATTTGGGTAGGTATTGCTGTGTAAAGGAAGGAAAGGTGTCATTTAGCTCGCGGCGCGACTTGGCGGCGATGGTGTCGAGCACCAACGAGGACTTGCCCGAGCCTGACACGCCTGTCACTACTGTGATTTGTCGTTTTGGGATTTCAACGGTGACGTGTTTCAGGTTGTTCTCGGTGGCGTCCTTGATGAGGATCGGGTCATAAATGTCGGACATGGCTCTTTTTTTTGCGTTGCAAAGGTAAAAAATATTATTTTTGCCGTCCCATGAGAAAAGAAAAGAGGACATTGGTTTCTATCGTGTCGTTTCTTTCCGTATTGCTTTCACTCGTTTTTGTAGAAGGATGCACAACGTTTTCGAAATCGGTACGTGGAAGCGACAGTGTGGCATTTAGGAAAGATACTCTTCATCCTGTGGAGGAACTGCAAGCCTTGCGCTTTGATAGAGTTTTGCTGGCGTGGGATTCTTCTATGTTTGAACCATTGAATCCGTTCAAATTTGGTTTTGGCTATAGTCATAACGTGGCGGATAGCATTATTGACTATGCCATGCGTTTCCTGAAGGTGCCGTATGTGCCTTCCGGGAAAGGTCCTAACAAGTTTGATTGTTCAGGTTTTACTTCCTATGTTTTCGGACATTTTGGATATGAATTGAAACGGACGGCAGACGGTCAACTGAAGGACGGCTGGATGGAGATCAAGAAACCGGAGGACTTGAAAAGAGGCGATTTGGTGTTTTATGGCGGTCGCAAGAAAACCAAACAGATAGGTCATGTTGCCATTGTAGTTGATAACGATATTGTCAACCATCGTTTTACGTTCATTCATGCTACGGTGAAATTGGGCGTGACCGTTTCTACCTCAACCGAAACCTATTATGCCAAGCGTTACATTACCGCTTGCCGTATCCTTCCTGAATCTTGAGTTTGAAATGAAAAAGAGCCCGTTTTGCCTTATAACCCTGCTTTTTGTATTCTCACTCTTAGCGGATGCCCAAAACGTGGTGCATCCCACTTTGGGTAGTTCGGCAAAATCTGCCGATGGATCGTTTACCATCACTTTGGTGTCGAAAAAACAGTATTATGCTTCTTCGGACACCTTGACTTTGGACAGGGACATCCGTTCGCCCAAGTCGGTCAATATCCATCCTGATGGGACCAAATACTATGTCAATTCGTTGGAAGGTGCCAGGACGGTGGTTTATGATGCGAAAACGAACAAAAAGCTAAAGGTCATCAGCCATAAGTTCAACGAAGCGGATTCAGCTTTGTGGAGCAAACCTTCTGGATTGTTTGAGTTCACGCATTATACGACTTCGCTAAATACTTTCTACGGCAAACCTGTAGAAAGTACGTTTTCGCATGAGGGTCGGTATCTTTGGGTGCCGTATTACCGTCGCAGCTACGACCTCAACGCCCAAGATCCCTCAGCGGTGGCGGTCATTGATACAGAGATGGATAGCATCATCCGCTTGATGGAAACGGGACCGTTGCCCAAAATGATTGCCGTTTCGCCCGATAACAGGTATGTCGCCGTTACCCATTGGGGAAACAACACCGTGGGTTTTATCGATATCAGTAGTGAGTCTCCTTCTGAATGGCGTTATGTGTCATGTGTGGAAGTGGACAAAAAGCTGACGTTGGATTTTGATCTTGAGACTCCCGTCAATCGCGACATTAATAGCGGATTATGTCTTCGTGGGACGGTGTTTACCCCAGATAGTCATTATCTTCTGGTTGGATGTATGGGTGGTAAGGGCGGTATTGCGGTGATAGATGTCGCTAAATCCGAGTATCTTGGTATGGTCTACGGTATGAAGCCCAATCTTCGGCATTTAATCATCAGAAACGACTATCTCTACCTGAGTATCAACAAAAGCGGTTATGTGCAACGCGCTTCTTTGGGTGCGTTTATGGATACGGTCGCTTCCATGGCGGATAAAAAGGCGAAATATACGGAATGGGAGAATTGCAAGGTCGGGGCGGGCACTCGGACCATTGAAATCACTCCTGATGGCCGTTATGTAGTGGCGGCTTGCAATTTTGGGAGTTGCCTTACTGTGGTCGATGCCTTGACCATGAAAACGGTCGTTACCATTCCAGCCGACTCATATCCCGTTGGTTTGGATATATCCAAGGATGGGAAATACGTTTATACCACTTCGCAGGGTCGAGATAAAGAAGGCGGCAATTGTGTGGATATCTTCAAGATAGCGTATTGAGGATCAAAAAATATGGCACATCTTCACCTTGGCCTCTGGGATTTCATTTTCCGCTACCGTCATTAAGTCGCGGTCAAGGATCACGAAATCAGCGTCTTTCCCGACTTCGATGCTGCCTTTACGGTTTTCTAAAAAACAGCCTTTTGCCACCCAAATGGTGATGGAACGCAGGGCTTGTTCGCGACTCAGGGCGTTCTCCATCTGGAAGCCTTCAATAGGGGTGCCGTCCAAGTGCTTGCGGGCGACAGCGGCATAGAAGGTATAGATAGGGCTGATGTCCTCAATGGGGAAATCCGTCCCATTGACCACCCAGCCGTTCTGTTGCAGCAGCCGTTGGTAGGCGTAGGCGTTTTTGATGCGTTCGCCGAGGCGTTCACCTGCCCAGTCCATGTCGGAGGTGCAGTGCGTGGTCTGGATGGAAGGGATGACGGACAACTCACCATAACGCTGGAAGTCGGCTTCATTCACCACCTGCGAGTGCTCGATGCGCCAACGGAGGTCGTTTTGGCCTTTCAGATATTCTGAGTAAATGTCTAAGATATGTCGTACGCCGCCATCGCCGATGGCATGGCAGCAAACTTGGTAGCCGGCATCAAAGGCTTTTTGGCAGACATGGTGGTAGAAGTTGTCGCTTTCTACCATTAATCCAGTATTCGACGGGTCATCTGTGTAAGGCTCAAGCAGTTTTGCCCCGCGTGAGCCTAAAGCACCATCAGCATAGATTTTCACGCTCCTGACGGTGAGTCTTGCCTTGTCGATAACGCCTTGACGCATGAAGTGGTCCATCGTCTCGTCGTCGGGATTGACCATCGCATTGACGTGCATCTTGAGTTGTCCAGCTTGTTGTAGGCTGTCAATCAGTTCAATAGAGGCAATGTCCAATCCTGCGTCAGTGACGCTGGTCAGGCCAACGGACATGCAGTTTTCTTGTGCCTTTAAGAAGACTTGAACGCGCAACGCCGTCTCCATCTTAGGCACCAAAGCCTTGGCGGCATCGGCAAGATTGTCCAACAGAACACCCGTGCAGCGACTATCCTTGATGATGGCCATGCCACCGTCCATCTTTGTGCTTTCGTTAATGCCAGCCAGATCAAGCACTTCCTTGGAGACCAGCACCGCATGACCGTCCACACGAGTTAGTAGGACTTTTTTGTTGGGGAAGACCTCAGCCAGTTTCGTGTTGTCAGGGAACTCGGCCACATCCCAAAGGTTTTGGTCCCAGCCGCGACCTAAGAGCCATTCGGCGGGGTAGAGGCTGTCGTGTACCTTGAGGCGTTCAATGACCTCTTCGAAGGACTGGCAGCCTTTCAGATCGGCCCAGCGGACGAGATTCTCGCCGTAGCCCGTGAAGTGGCAGTGTCCGTCCATGAAGCCCGGATACACCGCGTCGCCTTGGGCGTTGATGGTTTCTTTGGCAGCGTATTGGCGCATGATGGTTCCTTCATCGCCGACGGCAACGAACTTCCCATCTTTCACAGCGAAGGCCTGAGCTTTGGAGAAAGCATTGTCAATAGTGTAAATGTTGGCGTTGTGAACGATGAGGTCCACGGGCGTTTTTTTGTTGCAGGAGATCATAAGGGTCAAGATTATGGCGCAGAGCGCGGGGATGATGGCTATTTGTTTTATAGGTGTTCTCATTGTATAATGATTTAGGCAAATTTTCATGGTCACTGATGGGTGTGTTTTAATCCAAAAATCGAGGCAAAGATACGGGATATTCTTGTCGCTTATATATTTTCCCTATTTTTGTAATTCGAAAACCATCATTGTATTAACTAAAATCATTTGTCATGAAAAAAGTAAATACCCTACTCGTGCTGTTCCTTGTTTTGGCTTTGCCCGGTTTTGCTCAGGAGAAGTTGTCAGACAAAGAACTCGTAAATGTCATTTATGCCATGGGACAGATGTATCCCGATGGATTCACTCTTGACCTCAACACAATGCGTCAACCCACTGAAGGATTGATTGTTTCCTACAAGGCAACACAAAACAGTTTTGACCGCAAAAGTCTTCCCTCTGTGATCAAACATGCTCGTGCACATAATAATCTGGTAGGTGGATGGTATAATCCCAAAAACGGCAGATATTACTTCGATAGCAACCGCGCATTTCCTGAAGACAGTTTGGCTGCTGCCGTGGCTTTCGCCCGTGAGAACGGCCAGCATACGGTGTATGTGACCTCGAAAGGCATCAATGTATGGTCTAACTATGAACAGAAAGACATCCGCATTATCCTCGACTGCGATATGGGTAGTTCTACCGATGACCTGTTTGCACTTATGATGTTGTATCGATACATGGATATGAAACGCTGCTCGCTGATTGGCGTAGTGGTGGACCGTATGGGCAAGGCCAATGCCGATATTGTCGATATGATGAACAACTTCTATGGCTATCCTGATATTCCTATCGGGTTGGAAACGAAGGGTGTTGAGACCCCGCATGTCTTCATTACATACCATAATGCCCCATATGCCCGTACCACTGATGCTGAACCGATGTTCAAGCGCAGCGTGGGCGACGATGGCACCTATATGGAAGGCTATAAGCTCTATCGTAAGCTCCTCAGCGAGCAGCCTGACCATTCGGTGACTATTGCTTCCATCGGGTTCGTGACTTCATTGGCACGCTTGCTGGAATCGGGCCCCGATGAGTTCTCTCCATTGAATGGCGTAGAATTGGTTCGCACCAAGGTGAAGGAGATTTACGCTATGGGAGGCGTGTTTGGCGAGGCTGTCGAACCCGACTACAACTTCAAGGCCGCCATTGATTTCTCCTTGAAATTCTTCGAGTTGCTTCCCAAGGAGGTCGACATCCTCTTTTCGCCTGGCGAGGTGGGCGATCCGCTAGATTACCGTCCTGAAACCGTTATTGCCGACATGAATTGGACCGATACACATCCTATCAAGTGGATTTATCAATTCCTCAACTGCGATACTGGGCAGAAGATGTGGGATCCACAAGCGGTACTTCACGCAGTGGAAGGTGATGGGTTTTATAAGCTTTCTGAACGCGGTTGGGTTACACTCACTCCCAATGGAGAAACGCTCTTTACTCCTGATCCAAAAGGCAATGCCCGTTACCAATACCCCGGCGATTCCGTTTGGTGTGACATGGTACTCAAATACATCAGGCTGATGGCCATTCAGCATTGAGATTTATCCAATAGACTGCAAATCCGTGAGTTTCTTGTAGATGCCGCCAAGGGCGATGAGGTCGTCGTGCCTGCCACGCTCGATGATTTGGCCTTTTTGCAGGACCACGATTTCGTCGGCGTATTGGATGGTGGACAAACGGTGGGCAATGACGATGGAAGTGCGTTGGCTCATCACCTTGGCCAAGGCATCTTGTACCAGACGCTCGCTTTCGGTGTCTAAGGAAGAAGTGGCTTCGTCCAAAATGAGTATGGGCGGGTTTTTTAGCACGGCGCGGGCGATGCTCAGACGTTGCCGCTGACCACCACTGAGGTTCATGCCACGGTCGCCGATGAGGGTGTCGTAGCCGTGTTCCAGTTCCATGATGAACTCATGTGCGTTGGCAATCTTGGCCGCTTCGACGACCTTCTCTTTCGAGACATCCTCCATGCCGAAAGCGATATTATTGAATACAGTGTCGTTGAAAAGGATGGTCTCTTGCGACACCACACCCATCAAGCCGCGCAAATCGCCGATTTTGCAGTCGCGTATGTCGTGGCCGTCGATGCGGACACAGCCTTCTCCGACTTCATAGAAGCGTGGCAAAAGGTCGGCCATGGTAGATTTGCCGCCGCCACTCTCACCGACGAGAGCGACGAACTTACCTTTCGGAATCTTTAGGTCGATGCCTTTCAGGACTTCGTCTTTGCCATAGCTGAAATGCACGTTCTTGTATTCGATGCTGTCGCTGAAGTCTTTGATTTCCAATGCATTTTCTTTCTCGGTAATCACTTCTTCTGCATCCAAAATCTCGAAGATACGTTCCGCCGAGGCGATACCTTTCTGCACGTTGTAGTAGCCTTGCGAGAACGACTTGGCAGGGGAGATAATCTGTGAGAAAACGACAATGTAACTGATGAAACTGCCCGCATCGATACCGCCGCCACCACCAAGGATCAGTTTGCCGCCAAACCACAACACGAGAATTACCACAGCCGAGGAGAGGAACTCACTCATTGGGGAACTCATGTCGCGCTTGCGGTGGATGCCACGCAGTACCTTGGTATAGTCGGCGTTTTGTTCCTCAAACTTGTCTTCTGAATAACGTATGGCGTTGAAGGCCTTGATGATACGCAGACCCGAGATGGTCTCTTCCACGGTGGAGATGATGCCTGCTAGCTTGGTTTGACCTTCCTTCGACTCTTTCTTTAGCATTTTGCCGACCTTGCCGATAAGGAGTCCTGCTAAAGGCAAGACAATCAGTACGAAAAGGGTGAGTTTAGGACTGAGTGTTACCATGAAAAGGAAAAAAAACAAGATAGTCAACGGGTCTTTGATGAGCATCTCCAAGTAGTTCAAAATCGAGACTTCCACCTCTTGCACATCAGTGGTGATGCGCGCGATGGTGTCGCCTTTCTGCCGGCTGTGGTAGAACGAGAGGGGCAGGATGAGGATCTTGTTGTAAACGTCGCGGCGCAGGTCGTGGACGGCTCCCACGCGCACGTTGGCCATAAAGTAGCAGGCGAAGAAACGCCCGAGGTTGCGGAAGAAGAAGGCCACCAGCAGTAGCAGACACATGAACACCAAAGCATGGTATTTGCCTCCATCGGCGATGAGGCTGCTCATGAACCAGTTGAGATAACCCATCAGGTAGTCTGACGTGAAGGCAAACTCGGGCTTGGCCATGACTTCCACCGCACCTTCCTTGAATAATAAGGTGAGGAACGGCCCGACCAAGGCGAAGGAGAACAACGAAAAGAAAATGGTCATCAGGTTGAAGACCAGATTCAGGACGATGCTGCCCCAATAGGGCTTGACGTAATTCAGGACGCGGGAAAAGCTTTTTTTCTTGGCCATAGGCATCGGCATTGCTCTATTCGCAAACGCGAAAAACCTTTAAAAATTGTACCCCGTGTAATTCTCCGGCGTGATGGCAGCCAACTCCATCTTGATCTCCTTGCTTACGGGCAGACCCTTGATGAACTCATCAATGGCGGCCTTGTCGATGTGTTTGTTGGTGCGGGTGAGACCTTTCAGTAGCTCGTAGGCGCCTTCAATCTGCTCGCGTCGGAGGATGGTCTGGATGGCTTCGGCCACCACGGCGTAGTTCTGTTGCAGGTCTTGGCGGATCTTGTCCTCGTTGAGCAAAAGTTTGTCCAAACCCTTCATCAGTGACTTGATGGCGATGAGTGTGTGGGCCAGCGGCACACCGATGTTGCGGGTGACGGTGGAGTCGGTGAGGTCGCGTTGCAGGCGGCTGATGGGCAGCTTGGTGCTCAAGAAGGTGAGCACGGCGTTGGCCATGCCGAGGTTGCCTTCGGCGTTCTCGAAGTCGATGGGGTTCACCTTGTGGGGCATTGCCGACGAGCCGACCTCGCCAGCCTTGATCTTCTGTTTGAAGTATTCCATCGAGACGTAGAGCCAGATGTCGCGCGAGAGGTCGATCAGGATGGTGTTCACGCGGCGCAGGGCATCGAAGTAGGCGGCCATGTAGTCGTAGTGCTCGATCTGCGTGGTGGTCTGCTGACGCTTGAGTTTCAGGCTCTTCTCCACGAACTTCTTCGCGAAGGCCGGCCAGTCGATATCGGGGTAGGCCACCTTGTGGGCGTTCATATTGCCTGTGGCGCCGCCGAACTTGGCCGTGAAGGGCACACTGTTCAACATCTTCATCTGGTCGTTGAGGCGCTCCACGAAGACGTAGATCTCCTTGCCTAGGTGCGTCGGGCTGGCGGGCTGGCCGTGGGTCTTGGCCAGCATCGGGATGTTCTTCCATTCCTTGGCCATGTCATTTAGTTTCTCGATGAGGTCTTCCAAGGCGGGCTTGATGAGCAGTTTGTGCGCCTCCATCATCGAGAGCGGCACGGCAGTGTTGTTGATGTCCTGCGAGGTGAGGCCGAAGTGCAGGAACTCCTTGAACTCGGTCAGGCCGAGCTCGTCGAAGCGGCGTTTTAGGAAGTATTCCACGGCCTTCACGTCGTGGTTGGTCTCTTTCTCGATTTCCTTGATTTCCAGTGCGTCTTCGAGTTGGAACTCCTCGTACAGAGCACGCAGGTCGTCGTAGTCGCCGTCGAAGGCTTCGAGTTGGGGCAAGGGCAGTTCGCACAAGGCGATGTAATACTCCACCTCGACCATCACACGGTAGCGGATGAGGGCAAATTCACTGAAAAAGTCGTCCAACTCTGCGGTCTTGGAACGGTAGCGCCCATCGATGGGCGATATGGCGGTTAAGGGATTTAAGTTCATGGTATGTCGTTAAATGAAAAGTATCGCAAAAATAAGACATTTTGCGATACTTTTTCGGTTTAGTCTGAAAAAACTGCTTTGCTTTAAGCGAAAATCAAAAGCAAAATAATGGCGAGAATCATAAGAAAGATAAAGCTCACACCATGGATGCCTTCACGGTTCTCGGTTTTTGGGAAGATTTTGGTTCGATAGGCGAGAAATCTCGTGATGAAATAAACCGCTGTTATTAGAGCAACAATGATTAAAATCACCAAAAGGCTTTCTCCCCATTTGAAAGGTTCTTTCTCGATTAGCGATGTGAGAATGTTCGAGGCATATATGGCTGCTGCGTATGTAACCGCAGTTACGAAGAACTTCGCAATGGCTCCCTCCTCGTTGCTGAAGATGTGAGTGTCTTTCAGTTTTCTCATGCTTTAAGCATTCTCAAGTTTATCGTTCGAACCCAAGACATTGATGATTTTATGTACATAAAGCTTCTTCATGTTGTCTCTGGCAGGGCCGAGGTACTTGCGCGGATCAAATTCGGCGGGCTTTTCGGCGAAGGTCTTGCGGATGGCGGCGGTCATGGCCAAGCGGCTGTCGCTGTCGATGTTGATCTTGCAGACGGCGCTCTTGGCGGCCTTGCGCAGCTGCTCCTCGGGGATTCCGACGGCGGCCTTCAGCGCACCACCATATTTATTAATGGTGTCGACCTCGTCTTGTGGCACCGATGATGAGCCGTGCAGTACGATGGGGAAGCCTGGCAGTTTCTTCTCGATGGCTTCGAGTACGTCGAAAGCCAAGGGAGGCGGCACGAGGCGACCCGTGGCGGGGTCAACGGTGCACTGCTCGGGAGTGAACTTATAGGCGCCATGCGAGGTACCGATGCTGATGGCGAGGCTGTCCACGCCGGTCTTGGTGACAAAATCGATGACTTCCTCGGGTTTGGTGTAGTGGCTTTCTTCGGCGGCCACTTCGTCTTCCACGCCAGCCAACACACCGAGTTCGCCTTCCACGGTCACATCATACTGATGTGCGTAGTCCACAACCTTGCGGGTGAGAGCCACATTTTCGTCGTAGGGCAGGGCGGAGCCGTCGATCATCACGGACGAGAAGCCCATGTCAATGCACGACTTGCAGAGCTCGAAACTGTCGCCGTGGTCGAGGTGGAGGACGATTTCAGGATGGGCGCAGCCCAGCTCCTTGGCGTATTCCACAGCGCCTTGGGCCATGTAGCGCAGCAGCGTCTGGTTGGCATAGTTGCGCGCGCCTTTCGACACTTGCAGGATGACGGGCGACTTGGTCTCAACGGCTGCCATGATGATGGCCTGCATCTGTTCCATGTTGTTGAAGTTGAAAGCTGGGATGGCATAGCCGCCATCGACCGCTTTGGCGAACATTTTACGGGTGTTCACGAGCCCTAATTCTTTGTAGCTTACCATATTGATTGTGTTTGTTGATTGTATGTCTTGTTTACGCAGGGACTTACGTCGCCTGCTTAATGTCCTACCGCCCCTACGGGGCTGGGGGGGGCAAATATCAGCGCAAAAATAGTGATTTGTTTCAAACACTCATCATCTGACGCTCACTTTCTTGGAACAGCTACCGTTTGCAGTACTTAACTTGATGATATACAGTCCAGAAGCCATTCTGCTCAAGTCGATGGAAATGGTCGTGCCTTGGTGTAATTGGCTGACTTCTTGAACGAGGACTCTTTCACCCAATAAGTTGTATACTTCAATGATAGCCTTGCCATGTAGATTCTCTCCTACAACAAGGTTGACTTTCCCGTCAGTTGGGTTGGGGAAGACGATGAAATCGCTCTTGGATTGTTCAAATACGTTTGTTCCGATGAGGCTGATGGTCTTTGTGATAGGATCCGTATCGCAGCCGTTTTCTGTTATTACCGAAAGCGTGACTTCTGCATCGCCTTCGCACAGGTTCCATGCAATGTCGATGGCGTTGCCTTGCCCATAAATGTAACCGGCCTCGGCTGGCTCGATTTGCCAGCGGTAACGAATGCCTTCTTGATGCTCAATGGAGTAATGGCTGGTCGCGGTTTCGTATTTGTTCACAATGCTGTCGCCTTCGATGCGACCTGCCCAACTGAAGTCGCTGAGCAGGGTGAGTTGTATCGTGCTGCTGATGGTGTCGGTTGAGCTGGAGGCGTGCAGGGTTAAGTCAATGTTGCCGTTGATAATGTCTTGTTCCCCAAAGTGATAGGTGGCGTTAATGGCTGTTTCGTCTTCAAACTGCCCGTCGCTGTCGGAAGTCCAAAAAACGGATTGGTAGTCGTATGCGTAGGCGTCATTAAGCGTCACTGAGGTCGCATTGCAGAGTATCATGTCGTCGCCGGCGTATGCGATGACGGTATGCTTAGGCGGGAAGCAGATGTTGTCAATTTTGGTCTGTTGGCTTTCGGCGTTTTCCTTTTCAAAATTCCAGATGAACTGAATGTCTCTAGAAGAAATCCTCACTTCGCCATACTGCCATTCAGGGCTTGTAAACTCGGTGCTTTCGTTGATGGATCTAGAATAAAACACCAATGTCTCGTCGGGGCTGGTTTTGTAATGGAACGAAATCTTGCCGTCGTGCTCAAGGAGTTGTGACCTCAGTTTGGCTCTCAATTGTGAATGGGTGGCGGTATTGGCGGTCGAAATGAAGCACCGCTCGCCCTCAAACACATCGTCGGTGCAGTATTCCCACGGGTGGCTTCCACTGTTGGTCCAGTTGAAGAATGGGTTCAGCGTGTCGCTTTCGAAGTTTTCAAAGATGCCGCCATACTGCATGATGGTGTCAAAACGGGCTTGGTATGCACCATATTGGATGAGAAGTTGGGCTTGCAGCCATCCTGCTTCGATGTCGTTTGGCGTGGCGTTCAGGGCGATGGAAAAAGTGGTGGTTTCTTCGGGACGGAGCGTCTCTAATAATTGTGAAGCTTCGCTGCTGACAAAAGGTGCTTTGATGCCCAAGTCGGCACTGATGGGGCAGGTGGTTGAGTGCCCGATGTTGCTGAGCGAGAAGGTAACCGTGCTCGTGCCTTCTGTGTCGATATGGGTGGAAGGCTCTCCGTTTTCCGTTGTTATGGCGAACTCGGGGCTGATTTGGATAATGGGTGCGTTGGCGGTGATGTGGAAAACGTCTTCGTGCGTGTTTTCGTTTTCGTTAAACCGAATCGTGAAATGGAGAATCGCTTGGTCGGGTATGTCGCTCGTTAACCTGACACTGAAGGCTCTTTCCAGTGTGACGCTGGCGTATGGGCTGATATGTTGGTAACTGGCTGAGTTTTGTACAATTTCAACGTAAGGTGATTCGCAAACGAGCGTGATTTCCCCGTTGTCCGATGTGATTTGGCCGTTGTTGCGCAGGACAATGTCGAAGTCAACCAATTCTCCAGAGTTGCATTGGCCATTGACGATGAAGTCTTTTGTGTAGACATAGGGTTGGCTGGGTGAAATGACGGTGACTTGTTGCTCGAAACGAATTCTGTTTTGTTTGGTCACGGTGAAGAAAAAGCGGTCGCCAATGGGAAGATTTGGCAAAACAATGCTTTGAGGCCGTCCAGTGGCATGAACTAATCTGATGATGTCGTTTCCATGTGACAGGCAAACCAGAGCTCCTTCTTCCGCAGTGAAAGTATATTGCGATTGGCTGTTGGTGCAAGGACCTGCATCAACGTTCATCTGTTGCGGCGCTTCGGTATAAAGGTTGAGATAGGTGTCTCCCAAATAATGGAATACGTTCATCGTGGTGGTGACTTTTTGTGGCCACCAATTGGGCATGAAGACATGTTGGTTGAGAAACAGCTTGCCTGCGACAAGGGCATAGGCGGGCCTCGTAAACTCTGGTTGTGTCGCCGTGCCTAAATCAGGCATAAAGTCGGACCAGAAATTGTCGAGGACACCCCATGTAAGGATGTCATTGAAATGCGAACAGGTGACCGTTGTCGCCCCAATGCCTCCAAGGGCACCGCCTTTGGCTTTGCAGAACTCGTAAATCATGGGATTTTTTCCAATAGACCAATATGAATCAGAAAACTCATAGAAAAATACTTTTGAGTATAATGCAGCATCGCAACCAATAGAAAGGACGAAAGTGGGGTCTTGGTTCGTTAAGTGTTGGATTTCACTGGATTCCATCCATGGACTGCACCATAAATCAAAAGAGGAATGGTCACGATACAAAGTCAAGAATGAGCTCTGGTTGAGTGCTTCTAGGAGATAAGAATAATCCATTGGGTCGCGCCAATCATTGAGTGTGTCAGGACTCTGAGCAATGTAGTTTTGTCCGTTAGGCCCGAAATAGTTGACTACTGCATCGGTATTGTAGCCTGTTGACCAAGCCGTGTCGGGGAATATGGGTTCGGATTGAGCGTATACCATATAAAAATTATGGGGGTGTCGGCCAAGTTTGTTGCGATAGAATCCGTTGACGCTTTGGGAGGTGATCAGAAACCATTTGTTGTTTTCGTAGCTGGATGTGACGATGGGTCGGTCGTAATAATTTGATTGGGAGGGAGGGTTGGTTTCGTATTGGATGAGCTTGTTCACCTGCGTGCGGTATTCATCCAAGGTTATGGCAGGCAGGCGGCTTAGTGCCAAATCTGGAATGCTGTCGCCATTCATGTCGGCGTAGGGGTTGTCGGAACTATAATGGTAGTCTAATAGAACGGTACCAGTGTCGTAGCCCTTAAAAAGGAGTCCGAATCCTGGAATACCTGAAGAAGTCCAATAGAAGTTGCTGCCTACTTCTAACGTGTCTATGGCGCTAAAGATCATCACGGCCGCTGGGGGAATGGCCCAGTGCACATAGGCATTATGAATGTAGCTTTTGATTTGGTCGGCGGTGTTGCCGCCACATTCCGTGGTTGAAACCACTTTGCTAAGTACGCCTTGTTTGGTGCGGAATTGCCTCAAGGTGTCGGCGTAGGCCAAAATGTCTTCATCGTCAGGTGCGATGATGAGATATTCGCATCCTTCCTCGCGATTTTGGATGGCTTCGTTGAGAAGTTCGTAATAATGTGCTTCGGGGAGCATGTCGCTGTTGATGACCAGGTCGCGAAGGATGTCGTCCCAAGCTGGGTTACGGTAACGTGCTTCTCCAAATTGGCCGTTTCCGCCTTCAAAACGGACTTCGATGTCCATGTCGTAGATAACTTCTAAGGTCTTCCTCACGGGGTTGTAACGGAAGGGCGTCACGCTGAGTAGCACTACGTCCAAGCCACGGATTTGGGTGGTTTGGGCAATGACGACATTCTCAGATGGAAAGTTGGCATCCTTGCCGAAAACGTCCATGTCTTTCCGCAACTTGGGCAACCCCACGGCGGTGTCCAGCTGTACCGCTGCCGCAGGAAGCAGGTCGATGCCGTTGAAGGTTTGTGATGCCTTTTCCTTGACTTTTACGCTGACCTTCGCGCCTCTCGGAACGGCGATGTAACGGTTCTCAAAAGGCAAGTTGGGCAGACCCTCGGCATAGGATCCGAAATTGCCTTTCAGTATGATTTCATGCCCTTTTGCCTCGCCGTTGTCGATATCGGCAATACCGATTTCAGAAATGGAATAGTGTATCGAAAGGCTTTCTGTGGTGCTGCTTTCAATACTGAAGCCTTGCGGATGATTGGTGCGGAAACTGAAGGTCTCCTGAGCGTTCATAATGCCGAAGGCTAAAATGATGGTTAATAGTAAAAATAGGCGTTTCATAACTAAAAAAGTTTGTTTCATGCGACAAAAGTACAAAAATAAAAAAATGTGTCAAGTGTTTTGACACATTTTTTTCAAGGGAGTGGGAATTTTATCCCATTAAGGCATTACGACGACTTTGACACTTGTCACGACATCGTTTTGGATGATTTGCAACGTGTAAATGCCATCGCCGCCCAACTTGGAAGACTCCATTCTGCATTCATTATTCATCATTCTGCATTCATAAACCACTCTTCCTAATGGGTCAATGACACGCAAGATAGCTTCACCTTTAAGGTTGGATTTTACGTAAAGGACGCCGTTTGCAGGATTCGGATAAACCTCAACAGCAGCGCTTTGTTGCTCATGGATTCCAGTAGAATTGAATATGTTGACCGTGAGAGGCTCTGAAAGGGAAGTGGCACCGCAAGCATTCTCGTAAACATACATGACTTTGGCCTCACCGCGATAGTCGCTGTCCCATTCCACGAGGGCGTGAGAACTTTCGCCAACGATGGCGCCCGCCGTTTCTGGTTCAATGCTCCAAGTGTAGATGACATCCTCGATTTCTTCAGCCATGTACTCGCTTTGGCTGATTAAACGCAGGTCGATAAGGGTCTCTCCTGACGGCGCCTCGGGACTGTAGTTAGGATCAAGGCCAGACGAAATGCTCACGACAACGGTGCTGTTTTGTTGGCTTCCATCCAACAGTGAGGTGCCGATGAGGGTTAGCGCGACTTGTCCTTCGGTCTTGTCGTTTTCACCAAAGGTATATGCTGGGTGTTCTAATGTGGCATCATCGAAAGTGCCGTCACCATTGGTCGTCCATGCGATCGTTCTTTGGTTGTAGATATAGCCGTTGGGAGTGAAAGTCGAATTGGAACACGCTTCAGTGTCATCGCCGGCATAAAGCACCAACTTGGCGAAAGGTGGGAAACTGAAATGGTCGACCATGACAGCGTCTTCGCCGGCACTGCCTTGCGCGTTTTTCTTGAAGGTAAACTGAAGCAGGTTTTCTCCAGCAGGCAAAGGATGTTCGAAGCGTTCCCAGCTCGAAATGCCGCTCCATCTACCCACAATGATGCCATTGAGACAGAGCTGAAGTTCGTCGCCATCCTCGGTGGAAGTCCTGTAATAGAACGAGAACATGTCGTCAGCGTCGGTGTTGATGCCAATATATAGGTTGGAAGAATTGCTGTTGTTGATGGACGGCGACCGCAAGCAATGGCCACCATGGGCAGTGATGTCTTCTACGACAGTCCACTTTTTGATGCCAGAGCCTAATTGCCATTGAAGGTCACCATTTAAGGTCTCGCCCTCAAAGTCCTCGGAGGTATAGCCGATGGAGGTGTGGCGTTCAATCCAATCAGTGTGGGATCCGCTTTCGGCTTGCAAAGTGTAGTTGATGATGGTTTCATCGGCATCTTCGTCCACGTCGACACGGAAAGTGACCTGCCCGTTGGCTCCGGCATCTATGGACGGGATGGTGACTTCATTTTCCGCGACTTGGATGAAAGGAGCTAAAACATGGATTGTGTTGCTGATTTCTAATGACTTGCTATCTCCTTGGTTTTCAATATCAAAGGTTAGATTGGCGGCAGTCCCTTTCATCAAGCGGTCCATCTCTATGCCTTCAAGATCGGTGATGACCATGTTCCCGTATTTCAGGATGGGGGCGTTGACTGTGACCGTCACGCTGTCATTGAAGACGTAGCCTTCATTTTCCATCCTTATGTAAAACTTCACTTTTTCCTGGTTGGCCAAAGCATCTCCAAAGTGCACAGTGAAAGCATTGCTTTGGAATTGTGTCTCGTCAATGTTCATGCTGCTGAAAGAAGAAGTGTTTTGGATGATTTCAACGGCGGGATGGGTGCAGGAGAGCGTGGCGCTGAAACCGTCCATGGTAGCAAATCCCACATTGTGAAGTCGGATGTCGAAATGGCAGGTCTCATTGTAGTCAGGGGCTTGGTTTCCATTGCCTTCCTCGTCGTTGATGGCGATTGCATTGAAAATCAGATACGGTCCTTCGTTGGGTATCGTTTTGATGGAATGCTCGTAACGGTAGTAGTTTTGTTTGGTAATGGTGAGCTTCACTTTGGTGCCGGCTTCTTGAGGCGTGATGGCTACGTATTGAGTGTCACCTGTGGCATTGTCAAAGCCTATGATTTGTCCGTTGGCAGTCAAACAGATGACGGCGCCTTCATCGGCCTTCACTTGGTATTGCTCGCTTCCGGCTGGGAGTACGGGTAGCATCTCAACGGCGAGTTTTTGCGGCACTTCGCTGTAAAGGTTCATAAAGGCGTCACCGTGTTGGTGGAAAAGGTAAAAGGTGATTTCCTTGACACCGTCATCGGTCCACGAGGATTGCTTGAGGAAGAATTTTCCGGCTGCATTGCCAAAGGCGGGACGGAGGAAATTGGTGGCATGTTGTGTGCCGTAGGTGGGCATAAAGTCGGGCCACATGTTGTCATAAACACCCCAAACGTAAACGTCGTTGACAAAAGAATAGGACACCTGTGTGGCGGCAATGAGGCCCAAGGCGCCGTGCTGATGGCGGTGGAAAACCTCGGCAAAGCATCCGTCGCCGTTGGTGCCCGAGTAGTTGAACCGACCTGTGAGACAGTTGTTCGACATGACGTAGGTGAGGTCTTGGTTGGTCAGACGCCTGATATAACCGAGTCCGTAACTGGGCTCGCCCCAGACTTCCTCGGCACCATGGTCGCGGTGCTGGATGATGAAAGCACCGCTGTTGATGGCTTCGTTCACGCTGTTGCCGTTCGCACTCCAATCGTTGAGGTGCGACATGGTTTGCGGAATGTAGCCGCAACCGTTAGGCCCGAAATAGTTGAGCACGGTGTTCGTGTGGTCGTATGTTGACCAAAGGCTGCCGGGCGTGCCTTGGTAGATGGCGTTCTGACGGACAGGGTGTTTCTCAAGGCTGTGCTCCCAGAAACCGTTCACTACTTCCGAACACAACTGGAACCAACGCTCCAACTGGAATCCCATGGCGGTGATGGGGTGGTCGTAGAAATCGGGATTGGTGGGTGGCCTGCGCTCGTAGTCGAGGTCTTTTTTGATCATGTGGTACATCTCATCGTAGTCGCGACCCGTGATGCGGCCAACAATGATCTGAGGCATGTGGTTGTTGCCCATGACCGCATAGGCGTGGTCGGAGATGTAAGGATTGTATCCGTTGCCTCCAGGATGGTTGTTCATGGTATAGGACACAATGCCTTTAGTACCGTCCGAGTTGTGGTCGCCAAGGAAAAGAACGGCCGCAGGTGGCATGTCCCAGTTGTTGTAGGCGTTGCGTATGAAGTTCCTGATAGAGGTCTGGTTGTTGCCACCGCATTGTGATACGGTATAGACTTCAGTGGGAATGCCTTGTTCGGTCCTGAACTGCTTGATACTGTCGGCCAATGAGACGATTTTGTCGTCATTGGGAGTAATGATTATGTATTCGCAGCCTGTCTCGCGGTTTTCATAGTGTTTGCGGAGGCACTCTCCATAGTCCACCTCGGGCAAATCTTCGCGGTTGAGGATCACATCTTGAAGGATTTGGTCCCATTCTGGAGTGCGATAGCGAAGGTCGCCGATGGTGCCGTTGCCGCCTTCCACGTCAAGCTGGAACTCTATGTCACTGTAGACGACCAACTCCTTGGTGACTGGATTGTATTGGAAAGGCATCACGTCCACCTGAACTACCTGCACACCACGGATTTCGGTGACTTCTGACAGAATGAACGGAGATTCGGGATAAAAGGCATTGCGTCCGTAGATGCTCATGTCTTTTTGGTATACGGCAGGGGAGTCGTCGTTGTCGAGTTGGGGCACAGCCGCTGGGATGAGGTCGACATTGTTGATGGTTTTAGTTTTGGAAGAGATCATCTTCAGTGAGGCTGTTGAGCCATTGGGGATGGCGACGTAGGTGCTGCTGCTCGGCAAATCGGGGGCACCGGCCACATTGGGCAGGTAAATGCCCGAAAGAGTGATGACTTGTCCCTGTACTTCGGCACGGTTGACACTCTCAATGGTGACAGCTCCAAGGTTATGCCTGAAGGTCAGTTGGTTGCTGTTTCTGCTAGTGATGCGGAAGCCGTTAGGCTCACCGTTGAAGCGGTATTCTTGGGCTTGTATTGTGATGCTTGCTATGATGGCAAGGACGAAAAACAATGCTTTCTTCATAGTTATAGTTCTCGATTTGATGTTATCTGACACTTACTTTCTGACTCCAACAGCCTTCGTCGTTGCATAGTTTGATGATGTAAATGCCCGGTGCGTAATGTTGTAGGTCTATTTCAATGCTTTGGCCTTTGGACAAGTTACGGTGGGTGTTGGCTGTCAAACGGGTGCCCATCATATTATACACTTCGACGACCGACTTGCTTTGGAAGTCTTGCCCTGGGATGAGATAGACTTTGCCATCGGTTGGGTTGGGGTAAAGACTGAAACTTGATGGGCTTTCCTCCGAAAGGGAAACAAGGCTGATTTGGATGGTTTTGCTGAGCGTCTCGTGGCTGCAACTGGCATCGGAGGAGACATTGAGGGTGGCTTCAGTGATATCGTGTCTGAAGTCCCAAACAATGTCGATGGCGTTACCGTGGTTGATGATGAAACCTGCCTCTGTCGGTTCCAATTGCCAGAGGTAAGACAGGCCATTGGCTCCTGCGATGGAATAGTGGCTAATGGGTTTGTCGGGATTAATCATATCGTCGCCGATGATTTCATTACCCAAATGGATTTCGTCGGTCAGGATGAGCTGCAAGGTACTGAGGATATTATCAACATGGAACCGTAACACAGTACCTCCATTGGCTATGTCGTTGGGACCTGGAGTGTAAACGGGATGTAAGGCTGTAACGTCATCGAAACTGCCATCACCCTCCGTGAACCATTCCAAAACTTGATAATCGTAGGCATAGTTGCAGGTGATGGGGACGCTTGTATCCGCGCAGGATGTCATGGTGCCGCCTGAATAGGCGATGGTAGAGTGTGCCGGCCAAATGCTGATATCGTCAATCCATGCGCAGTCATGTCCCGAATTCACTGAATAGTCTTTGACGTAGGACCATTTGAAAGTGTGGGTGCCTTGTGACACCGGGAATCTCTCTTCGCCCCATTGATAGTCGCCCGACCATGCGCCCATGTCTTCTTCGTCAATGTAAAAATGCAAAAAGTCGTAGTTGGTCTCTGACGACACTTTCTTGAAGAAACTGATTTCGTTTCCTAGGACTGTCTGGGTGATAGACATGGAACTGGATTGGTTGTGGGTGATCTCTCCAGATCTGGCACTGTATCCTTCCGTATGGAATACTTCATTTGTCACCATCCAAGGTCCATCTCCCGACATCTGCCAATCGTGCATGTTGAAGGAGTTTGGGTCGAAACTTTCGTTGAATCCGCCGTAAGGGAGAAGGGTGCCCATGGCGGTCTGACGGATGCCATCACTGACTTGAATGCTTGTGTTTAGCCAAGCTTCCTCGCATAGGCTTTGTTGTGAATGCACCCTGAAGACTATCTCGTTGGTACAGCCTTTTTCGAGGGCATCGATAGTAATAGAAGGCGCGTCGATGGTGATGAAGGGTGCCTGTATCTCAAATTGCACGAGGGAGGGACCACTGTTGAAATGGCCTTCGTTGGCGATTTGGACATGGACGTCAGTGATGCCGTTTTTGACGAATTGGAGAACCGACTCCTGATTCTCGTTCTTATAGGTGATGTCGGGCTTGATGACGAACAAGGGCGCAGCAATGGTCTGCGCGATATTGAATTCCTTGTCGCTGCCGCCATCGTTGATATGGAAGGTGAAGGTCACTTCGGTCATGTCGGGGATGTCGTCGGCAATGTCGAAACGGAAAGCATCGTTGATGGTGACGGTGTGATCCGAAGCAATGTTCTGGAGTTGGCAGGTGCCTTGTGTGATCTCGATGTAAGGAGAATCGCAAGAAAGGTTGATTGTGACGTTTGAGGCCATGTCGTTGCCATAGTTGTGAAGTTTGAGGCCGATGTGTGCGTTTTCGCCGTTGTGGAAGACTCCGAAATCATTCTCGACCAACAATCCGTTCCTTTCAATGGCTACGTATGGGCCGCTGCTTGGAATGACATACACCTTATGCTCGTAACGGAAATGGTTCTGCTTGGTGGCGGTAACGGTAAAGTGGTCGCCCACTTCCATTTGTGGCAATGCGAAAGTGTGAGGTTGCCCGTTGCTTCGGGTTACTTCGATGATTTCACCGCCTTTTGAGAGACATACGATAGCGCCTTCTTCTGCGGTTAAGGTGAACTCGTTTTCGTCCACCGTGCAGTACAGTTCATGAGTGATTTCCATCTGCTGTGGCACTTCGGTGAAAAGGTTGAGATAGGTATCGCCTGTATAGCAGAAAATGTTCATTTGCGAAAGATCGACTTCAGGCCACCAACCAGGCAGGAAAACATGATAGACGTAATAAGCTTTTGCTTCGGACAACACGAATGAGGGCCTGACGAATTCAGGTGGCGTGGCGTTACCCATGTCGGGCAGGAAATCTGGCCAGATGCAGTCGTAAATGCCCCACGCGAGGATGTCATTGAAATAGGAATGAGTGAGGGTGTTCGCGCCAATGCCACCCACGGCACCACTGTTCTCTTTGATGCAGAAGGCGTCGATGAGACATCTGCCCGATGCGTCGAATTTTGTGGTGCTGCAACTGATGGATAACACGAAGGTGGGTGGCCCGTATAGCATGGAGTTGATAAACATGGATTTGAATTTCGGACACCACCATGCGTTATAGTTGGAGTGGTCACGGTACATGGTCAAAAAAGAACCTTCATTGAGCGCATTATACAATAGTATCGAGTCGTTCTTGCTCCTCCAATCGTCTAAATAAGCAGGGGTCTCTTGGACGTAGTTTTGCCCATTGGGACCGAAATAGTCCAATACGACTGCGGCATTATAGCCTGTTGACCAAGTGGAAGTGGGAATGGAACCCGAGTTGACCATGTAAAGGTTGGTGGGATGCTTTCCAAGCTTGTCGCGATAGAAGCCATCGACGCTCTGTGAACTGATTAGGAACCATTTGTTGGCTTCATGCCCCGATGAGATAATGGGGCGGTCATAATACTCGGCGTCAGCGGGTGGATTGCTTTCATATTGGATGGTCTTTTCTACAAAGATTCGGTATTCATTTACAGTTCTGGCGGTTATGCGGCTAACAGCCATGTCAGCCAGGCTGTCGCCGTTCATGTCGCAATAAGGATAGTCGGTGGGATAGGTTGTTGCGTTGTAGGAGGAGTCGGCAACTGTGACATGGTAGTAAGGCTTGATGCCATAGCCGTTGTAGTAGCCGCCAAAAATGAGCACAGCCGCAGGGGGTATCTCCCAATTGTTATAGGCATTGAGGATATAGTTGCGAATGCTGTCTGCATTGTTGCCTCCACATTCCGTGAGTGTGGCTATCTTAGTTGAGATGCCTTGCTTTGTTCGGAAGGCTTTCAGTGTGTCTGCCCAACTCAGGATATTTGGATCGTCGGGTGATATGATGAGGTATTCCCAACCATCGCCATCGTTTTCACGAGCATCTTTAGTTAAGTGGTAGTAGTCTGTCGTAGGAATCATGTCTCCGTTGATAACGAGACCTCGGAGGATGTGTGCCCAGTCCGGGTTGAAATAACGGCTTTCGCCAAATTGTCCGTTGCCACCTTCGAAACGGATGTCGATGTCGATGTCGTATATCACTTCCAACGTCTTTCGCATGGGATTGTAACGGAAGGGCGTCACGCTGAGAAGAACTACGTCAAGGCTGCGTATCTGCGTGGGCGTCGAAAGCACGATGTTTTCCGCTGGGAAATTGGCATCCTTCCCGAAGATGTCGGCATCCCAACGCAATTGAAGTTCTCCTTCGGCCAAGTCGCAGCGGGCAGGCATCGCCGGGAGCAGGTCGATGTCGGTCAGTGCGGTGCTTGCGTTTTCTTTGACTTGCAGGCTGACGGTGGCACCTCGTGGGATGGCGACAAATCGATTGACCACAGGCAGGTTGGGGTGTCCCTCAGCGTTGGGGGCGAACTGTCCCTTCAATACAATCTCTTGTCCTTTTACCTCGCCATTCTCAATGTTGGCAATGCCTAACTCTTGAATAGAGTAATGCAGTGAAAGATGCGAAGTAGTGCTGCTCGTTACGCTGAACCCTTGGGGTGCGTCGGTATGGAAACGATAGGTCTCCTGAGCTTTCAGTAAGGCAAACGTGAGCACGAGGCTGAATAGTAGAATCAAACGTTTCATGGCGGTATGGGTTATATCTCAAACGGCAAAAATAAAATAAAAAAGAAAATGTGCCAAAATTTTGACACATTTTCCTTCATTTTTATGGTCGTAGATTCTTAATCCTTCGCCAAGAACGGATACCCGTAGGCGGCAGCAGGAACGAAGGTGTTCTTGATGGCGCGCGGGCTGGTCCAGCGGATGAGGTTCCACAGGCCGCCGGCCTTGTCGTTGGTGCCGCTGGCGCGGGCGCCGCCGAAGGGCTGCATGCCGACCACAGCTCCCGTGGGCTTGTCGTTCACGTAGTAGTTGCCGGCTGCGTGGCGCAGCTTGTCGTTGGCAATCTTCTGGGCCTTCAGACAGTTGCCGAAGAAGGCACCAGTGAGGGCGTAAGGCGAGCTCTGGTCGCACACGTCTAACATCTCCTCGAACTTGTTGTCGTCGTAGACGTAGATGGTGATGATGGGTCCGAAGATCTCTTCCACCATGCTCTCGTAGTTCGGCACCTTGGCGAGGATGACGGTAGGC